>NZ_VRTT01000026.1 GCF_008017805.1 Paenibacillus sp. N3.4
AGTGAAGACGTCTAACGATGAAGTGGTGACGTTGACGGCGACGATTACAAAAGGAACTTCGAAGGAAACGAAAGAATTTACCGTAAACGTCGTGAAGCAAACAACGTTCAACGAAGCGGAATCGGTGGCAGCGGACAAAGCGACACTTGACATCGGTTATAGTGGCAATGATAAAGCAGTCAGTGTAACGCAGGATCTACGATTGCTAAGCACAGGAGCGAATGGAACGAGCATTGCATGGACGTCCAATAGCCTGACGATAGATGCCGCAACTGGCAAGGTAATCCGTCCAGTGAAGACGTCTAACGATGAAGTGGTGACGTTGACGGCGACGATTACAAAAGGAACTTCGAAGGAAACGAAAGAATTTACCGTAAACGTCGTGAAGCAGACAACGTTCAACGAAGTGGAATCGGTGGCAGCGGACAAAGCAGCACTTAACCTCGTTTATGATGGCACCGATACAGCGGTAGGTGTAACCAAAAGTGTAATTTTGCCTGAAGAGGGAACAAATGGAACGACTATTACATGGACCTCTAGTAATTTGTTAGTCATAGCCGCAAACGGAGTAGTGAACCGTCCAACAAATATAGACGGTGATGCTGCGGTTACCTTAACGGCGACAATTACGAAGAACGGTGTAACGGATCAGAAAACATTCAACCTCACCGTCCTGAAAAACAGCCGGACTTCGGCTCCGCTCAGCTCGGACATCGTGGTCACGAACAACGTCGCGGGTCAAAATGATGTAATTAAAGTGTCCAGCCTCCAAGCGGGTGATCTCGTGAACGTGTACAGCTCCACGGGTGACTTGCTCGGATCTGCTAAGGTTGCGAGCGGAGTTACATTCGCAACTGTGGAAGTTACACAGCTCAGCACAGCAGCCGGTTCCGTGCAAATCACAGTAACTCGCGGCGACATGGATGAAAGCATCAAGGTCAACGCGCCGTACGCAGCAGAAAATGCCAAGCCATACGTCATTTCAGGTACTGCACTGGATACGACAAGTGGAATTAAGGCCTCGGTGACGATAACACCGACCGAAGGGCTAACTTACTCCGGTTCAAAGCTTGTCGTATTCGAACTCATGAACGGGGATACCGCTGTGAGCATCAATGCTTTTGATTTTGACGCTACATCAAATAGACCTTTAATCGCACATTTCAATACCGTGTATAACGCAAATCACAAGGTGAAAGTGATGATTCTGGATCAGTATAACGTAGGCACGGATAATGTCGGCACCCCGTTGGCAAACCAAGTCGTTTTGAGCAAGTAAAAGATTATCATTTTGGTAGGCGGCCAAATATCGGGTTAACCGTGTTTGGCTGCCTTACACAGGAGTGAAACAAGAGTGAATAAGAAATGGCTTGCCCTGATTTTCTCTGCCGTAATGCTGATCGGCAGTGTAACCGGGATGACATCTGCAAAAGCCGCACCTTCCAAAGAGACGGTTAACAGCATTGATTCGGTGAACCCCGGTCAAGCAATCACGATAAGTGGTACCTCTCCTAATTCCGATGTCGTGGTAAAAGTGATCGACGTTGCAAAGAATGTAGTTGAATACATCGATACGATTTCTGTGTTAGATGGTGCTTTCTCCGTCAAAATAAACATTTCTCCCGATGCTTCCATCGGTACTCACAAGGTGATTGTTGGCCTTGGTTCCGAAGTTACAGCAAAGGAATTTGCAGTAACCCCTCGTATTGTACCTGGAGGACCAGGAGGACCAGGAGGACCAGGAGGACCAGGAGGAGTACCAACAGATGTCCCATCAAAGAATACAGATATCGTATATGTAGTTAATGGAGGCACATTAACTTTGAATGGGGCTACGATTGCTTTTCCGGCCGGAGTCGTAAAGGGTGACGTTAATAATTTCAAGGTAATAGTGAATAAAGTAGCGGATACGTCCGTTTTGCCAGTGGATTCATCGTCAAAGCTGATTAACGATGTCTTTGAAATTACTAAAGATATAACTGGCGAGTTCAGCAAACCTGTACAAATCACTTTGTCCTATGACAAAAACAGTGTAAATTTGGATCATTCGACAATTAACATTTACTGGTTCAATGAAGAAACTAAGAAGTGGATTCCGTTAGATAATCCGCAGGTGGATAGCAGCAGTGGTACGGTTACTGGCTCGGTCACTCATTTCACGAAATTCGCCATACTGGCAACTGCAAAAACAGATATCCCTGTAGCTCTTTCTGATACGAAGGGACACTGGGCTGAAAAAAACATTTTAGAATTGATTCAAAAGGGAGCTATTAGTGGTTACCCTGATGGAACTTTTAAACCGAATAACAACATTACTAGAGCAGAATTCGTTTCGATCATCGTAAAAGCTTTTAATCTCAAAGAGCAAGACGGGATGGTATTTGCGGATACGAGTAACCATTGGGCGAAAAGTTCAATAGCTACAGCGGCCGCACAGGGTATTATTAGTGGATATAGCGACACAACTTTCGGGCCGAACGATCCTATTTCCCGTGAGCAAATGGCAGCGATCATTGTAAAAGCGGTTAAAATGGACTCTTCGGCAGAAGGCACGACTTATACCGATAGCTCAGAGATTTCAGATTGGGCCAAAGCAGCCATTACTGCAGTCACTTCTAAAGGACTAATGAATGGATATCAGATGGTACTTTAAAACCGAAAGGGAATTCAACCCGTGCGGAAGCAGTTACTGTTATCTTAAGGGCTTTGGCTTATAAAAAATAATGTGAACTTTTAGGCTGTTCCAAATGTCATAAATAGACATTGGGACAGCTTATTTTTTTATTCGCTACCAGATGCTTAGTTGTAAAAGGGGTTAAATATACAGGAGCTAGATTCCATATTAATGAACGGATTTGGATTTCTAGATTTATTATGATTGAAACTATTGATTAGAAAAGTATTTGGAAATAACATTATTTAAAAAATAAATTTTGTAATAATTAAATATAATTGTAAAATCATATATCTGATTTTTCAATAAATAAAGTTGAACCCATCATGTGAGAGAAGACCTTGATTACTCAAGGTTTCCTCTCTTTTTATTTTGTCAGATGAATAATAAAAGTAGTGGGGGTTCAGAGCTAATATTATGATTTTAAATTATGGTAATTGTTAGCGAGAATCCAAAATTCAACTAAATGTTATAAACCATTCCCTCTTACTCGATTATTCCGTTGTTAATCGCCCAATTTCTACTGTTTTTCATAGAATGTGAGCTAATGATTATTTACGTAATGAGCATCTATCTATTAGGATCAAGTTTGAAAACGTATTCAAATAGGAAGGGGGCCATAGAACAAGCGATAGCTAAATCGTTGTATATTAGTCAACAAATTCCATTCGGAGGTATTCATCATTATGATAAGAAAAAGCAAAAAAATAAGCTTGTTGTTAGCCATTTTGCTTGTTCTGCAATTATTTTCTGGCATTCCGTACGGATTGACGGCTGCATCAGCAGCTTCTGAAAGCGTTTCTTCATCTGGCTTGCCGCAAGGTTGGAAGGCAGTGAAAATGACGGATATGATTGGCGGCATCAATGATCCTGGAAACGTGAATGTGAATTTTGAAAGCGGGAAATTTACAATGTCTGCGGCATCGGGGGGCTTGAGTGCTGATAACGATAACCTTGCTTATGTGTATATGCCGTTCACTTCGTCCTTAGACAAAGACTTTCAATTGACTGCAAAAATTAGTATGTCGGGTGAATTAGTTGATTCGAAGACATGGGCCATGATGATGGTCAGGGATGGTACGGAAAGCAATTCCAATTACGTATCGATAGGTTTGGATCGCAATACCGGAAGTACCAGAGTTCGTGATTATCGAAGGTTAGATACTTCAAATGGAGGGGGAAACACGGCTTTAACAAGTGACTCTGTCTATGTGAGAATGACGAGAACAGGAGAAGGGGCTTCATCTAAACTTGCTTTTGAGTACTCTTCCAACGGTACTACATGGACTAGCCGCACAAGCTATTCTAATAACGCAAATAATCATTATGTCTTAAATAAATCAACTTTAAATGTAGGTTTCGCTGTTTCTTCTGTCTCAGCGTCTTTTGAACAAGTAAAATTTACAGTTGGCGGGACGGGAGGAACGGGTACAGGCTCTCAGGTCATTTTCGATTCTGCAACGGCAGTATCAGAGACGCCTTCCACCCCACCAACTATAGGACCAACTATTCAGACATCTGTTACACCGCTTAATAGCAGCAGTGTGCCTATTTCGTGGAGTCCCGTAACCGGTGCAACGCACTACAACGTTAAAGTAGGTACTGTCTCCGGGAATTATAATGTCAGTACGAATCAAATATCTGGCTTGTCAACGACCGTAACAGGCTTAGTGCCAAACACCAAATATTTTTTCACAGTGAGTGCAGCTAACAGTGCTGGGCAAGGTCCGAATGGTACCGAGGTTTCCGCTACCACGCCTGCTGTTGCTGTGACGACACCGACTACTGCGCCAGTTCTATCTCAACCCACGGTCGGTGACCGGAGTGTAACGCTCTCGTGGAGTTCGGTGACCGAAGCGACGTATTATAGGATTAAGGCGGGAACGGCCTCTGGGGTCTATACGATGCTTGATCAAACTTCGGTTACCTCGTACACCTATAATGGCTTGCAGAACGATACCAAGTACTACTTCACAGTGAGCGCAGGCAATAGTGCCGGTGAAGGTCCGAGCGCAATTGAGGTTGCTGTCACGCCGCATGGTGCGACTGTCCTGGAAGCGCCGAAAAATCTAAGAGTTCCGGCAATGGCGTATGATGAAAAGAGTATCATTCTGGTGTGGGATAAACCGGATAACTACGCCAACATTGCGGATTACAACGTATACCAGAATGGAGTGTTTATAGGTACGGCAAACCAAAACACCTTGGACAATTCCCCGGCTCGTCCTTTTATCGATAAGTTCTATCAGGATGATGCCGCAAATAAGCATGTGAAAGTATCGATGCATAATTTCACAGCGACAGGCCTCAATCCGAATACATCGTATACGTATACGGTGAAAGCAGTTGACGCTATAGGTAAGGAATCGCTAGCCAGTAATTCAATCACACAGTCCACTACACCCTTACCTCAGGTATTCAATATTGTTGATTATGGTGCGGTGGGTGACGGGGTTACATTAAATACGGAAGCCATTCAAGCGGCTATCGACAATGCTACCTTTGGAGCAAAGGTGCTGATACCTGCCGGTGTGTTCAAATCCGGAGCGATCTTTTTGAAGAGTGATATGACCCTTGAGATCGGTGAGGGCGCGACACTGCTCGGTTCAGAGAAACCTCAGGATTACCCGTTCGATTATTATTTATATGATTACTCGACCGTTCCGAGGTATTACTCACTTATAAATGCACATACGTACGATTTCGGCAGTATCAAAAATATTCGAATTGTTGGGAAAGGTACGATTGATGGGAATGGATGGGTATGGAGTGATCCTCCGAAGTTCAATGATGGTTATTTTCCTGTACAAACTCCAAGCAGTAATAGTAACTACGGAACGTATGGCGTATTAGCCAAAGCACAGACGGATTATGCAAGGGACAATTTCTTCGCTGGACAAACCAATGCGCAAGCCAACGGTTATGCAGCTCGGTCCAACCTGATTACGCTGCGAGGTGTTGACAATGCGTTCTACGGCGGCTTTACGGCATTGAATCCGTCGAACCATACTTTGGTTAACCTGAATTCGAACCATATTACCATAACCGGAACGAAGCTGTTGACCTTCGATGACAACAATGCGGATGGCATTGAGTTTGGCGGAGGCGATGGTCTAACGGTATTTAACAATGTGCTCGACACCGGTGACGACAATATCAACTTTGCTGCCGGACAAGGTGCAGTTGCACAGCATGAAGATTCGACGCGTAATGCCTGGATTTTCAACAATTACATGAGAGAAGGCCATGGTGGCGTTGTTATGGGTAGCCATACCGGTGCGTGGATCGAGAATATTCTGGCAGAGGACAACGTCATGAACCAGACGGAAATCGGACTCCGCGCCAAAACGAATACCCCGACCGGGGGTGGAGGAAGGAACGTTGTTTTCCGGGATACTGCGATGAAAAACGGAAAAAATCAAGCGTTCATATTCACATCTTCCTACTCCGACGTTAACTCAGTCAGTGAATTTGAGCCTTCGCCTACGATGGCCCAATTTAAAGACATTACAGTTCAGAATGTGACAGTGGAAGGCTACAAAGGCGATTCGATCAACGTGGCCGGGGTCGATGGCGGCGGATTCCATGAAGGCATCCATTTTGATAATGTAAAATTTTATGGGAACAGTAATTCCGCTGTGAAGCAAGCCAATATCAGCTACATGAGAAACAGCTCTTTTAAAGATGTTGTATACGATATCGCAAGTCCTTGGAAGATTGCCAATTCAGTTGGCCTTACATTTACTGGTACAACGACTATGGACAATGTTTCGAAGAATGCAGCGGCGGCGCCAATATGGCCGAACGATAGCACGCTAACCTCTTCCAACGAGAGTAACAGTTCTGTGAAATTGACTTGGACATCAGCATCAGATAATACAGCAGTAAGTAATTATCGTGTGATTGTTGATGGTGCCGTTGTTACGAGCAGCATCACGGGAACCACAAACACGTACACAGTAAGTGGGTTGTCTCCCGGGTTGAAGTATACGTTTAAAGTGGAAGCAATCGACGCGACAGGCAATTGGACCACTACCGGACCTAGCGTGTCAGCGACAACGACAGGAATAGCAGGAACAGTTCCTCCGACGGTACCGACCGGAAGCAACAGTATCCAGCTCGTGGGCACGGCGAATACGACATGGGCTAATATCAAGTGGACGCCAGCAACATCTGCCGTGAAGGAGTATGTGATTTATAACAACGGGCAGAAGAAAGGTTCGGTGGCAGGCAGTGCAAGTACCTTCAACGTGACTGGACTTGCGTTTGCGACAAGGTACGTGATTGAGGTAGAAGCGGTAGATGCTTACGGCAATAAAGCGAAGTATCCTTTCCAATTGGTAATAACTACCGCAGACCCATATGATATTGGAGCGCCGAAATGGCCGACAAATAGCCAAATCACCGCGAATGAAATTACGGGGACAAGTGTGAAGTTGAGCTGGACACCGGCAATTGACGATATCGGTGTAACGGGATACCGATTATACATGAACGGTAAACCAATTGGGGGCGATGTGAAATTTACCCCTGTCAACTCGGCAAATACAGTTTCGGCAACCTCGACATCGTATACGGTGACTGGCCTCACGCCGGGAACGAGCTATACATTCAAGGTGGAAGCGGGAGATGGAAGATCAAAATGGACCGGTACGGGACCGAGCGTGAACATCGTTACAGCCGTTCCCAGTCAGGATAACCAAATTTGGAAGTCAGTCTCGTTCGGACAATCCACAGATCTGAACTTCGCATCGAATGTACTGCCGAATAAAGTGGGAACTAATTATGCCAATCCGGAACAGCCAGGCACCATTAACGGAAAAATCGTGTTGGAAAGCAGGGGTGGGAAGATTGCCCAAGGACACGATGGCATGACTTTTTACTACACAACTTTGGATCCGAAAGTAAACAACTTTGTACTTGAAGCGGATGTAACCATCGAACAATTCGGACCTGAGACCAGCGGGGGCCCCAATTCGCAGGACAGCGCAGGTCTGATGGTCAGGGACATTAACGGGCAACCTCGTCAGGACCCTATGGTTCTAGGGTATGAAGAGCTTCCGGCTGGTTCCAACATGGTAGCTATCGGAGCTATGCGTGTATCAAGCAGCGATAAGAGTAAAGTTCGAATCAATTCGATCTATCGAACTGGAGTGTTGTATCCATGGGGCAATCCGGGAGGCACCATAACTCAATCCGCATTCAGCACCGTCTCGGCTAACGATGTACCGGTCGGTTTACCGCCAGTCGGGAAGCCTGTCAATTTGAAGATTGAACGAACGAACGATCGATTTATTTTGACCACCACATACAAGCATGTAACTCCTAACGTCATCATCACCAAGGAAGTGGCTGGAGCGGATTTGGTTCAGGCGATCGATCCAGATCATATGTATGTCGGGTTCTATGTGGCAAGAAATGCCAAAATGATTGTAGAGAACGCAAAGCTGACTTTAAGTAAAGCGAATACGATTCCCTCTGTTGTGGTTCCGACCGCTGAGCCGGCCGCTACTATGAATATCGTTTCGGCGCCTCAATCAGGCTCGGCCGCATATGACCTGAAGGCACTTGCGAATTACGGCGGAACGATCTCAGTGACTAAGGACGGAGCCCAGGTTATAGCCAATGCAGTCGTTACTAAAAATGAGGCATTCGTTTTCAGCACAACATTGGATAACGATACTGCGGTCTTTAGTGTTACCTTAACACCGGTAGGAGCGCCAAGCGCCAATCCGATCACCAAGAGCATTACCGTTACCAAGAAAATTTACAACAACGGTGCGGGAATTTACGTTTCCACTGACGGAGGGAGCGCGGCCAAAGGAACCATCGATGATCCGATGGATCTAGCAACAGCAATTCGTTATGTGCTGCCAGGCGAAACTATCTTTATGCGCGGGGGAACGTATAAACCTGCTGCGACAATTACGATCGCTAAAGAATATAGCGGAACGCCAGAAAATCGCAAGATGCTGACCGCTTATAATGGTGAGAAAGTGATCGTTGATGGACAGAGAAATATGAGCAACGTTATGCAAATCAATGCTGACTACTGGCATATTGTTGGCCTTGAACTGACCCAAGGAAGCAGCAACGGCATGAGGTTGACAGGAGACCATAACATCATTGAATTGATGAAATTCTATTTTAACGGAGATACCGGCTTCCAACTGAGCGGCGGAGGAACGGATCCAAACAACTGGCCGAAATACAATCTAATATTGAACAGCGAATCCCATGATAACCGTGATGCATCCGATATTAATGCCGACGGCTTTGCTGCGAAGCTAGGTGTAGGCGTAGGCAATGTATTCAGAGGCAACATTGCGCATCATAATATTGATGATGGTTGGGATCTGTTTAACAAGATTGATGAAGGACCGAATATGCCAATCACGCTGGAAGGAAACATTTCCTATTCGAATGGTAAGTTGAGCGATGGCTATAACCAGAATGGAAAAACAGGGAATGGTTTTAAACTCGGTGGTGAAGGATTTCCTGTGGCGCATATTGTCAGAAACAATATTGCCTTCGACAACAATATGGATGGTTTTTCAGATAACTTTAATCCAGGAGCGTTGAAGATTGAGAACAATACGTCATTCAATAACAAAAGATTTAATTATATTTTCAGATCGAATCCGTACTTTCAGCCTGACAAAATGGGATCATTCATAAACAACCTGTCCTTCCGTACAAATACAGAAGGTACATTAGAGGATTTCATCTCAGGAAATGTAGATACTACAGACTTCTTCTTCGACGGGGTAAAAACTGCGAATAGCAATAACCTTGTCGTCACTGGGGCAGATTTGGTCAGCTTGCAGGCTCCTGAGAAGTTTGAAAGAGACGGGGATGGTAACCTACAATTTGGCGATTTTCTTAGAATTGCTTATACCAGCCCGCTAAGAACAGCTGGTAAGAATGGCGGTCATATCGGTGCGCTTGCTGCAGTTGCTCCGGGCGACGGGACACCGGGAGGCGGAACGCCTGGGGATGGAACACCGGGTAGCGGGACACCTGGCAATGGAACTCCAAGCAGCGAAATTCCGTCCGACAGCAGCAAAACAGCGCCTGCGGCGATCACTGTACCCGTGACCTTAGCCGGAGGAGTCGCGAGTGGGACGATAGACAACGCGAAGCTGAGCGATACGCTTAGCAAAGTGGCGGCAAACGCCAAGGGCGTAAAGAGAGCAGATATTGAGGTAGCCAAAATGAATGGGGCGAATGCTTATGAGCTCGTTATTCCGGCTAACGCGATAACTACGGCAGGCAAAAACCAGCAGATTGCCATTTCAACAGCTGTAGCTACCGTTGTATTGTCGGGTAATTTACTCAGTAACCTGGATCTTGGCGGAGCTCAAAACGTAACTTTGAATGTGTCCATCACAGACACAGCCAATCTTCCTGCGGATGTGCGCAATCAAGTTGGCAATCACCCGATTGTAGATTTAAGCTTCACTGCGAACGATAGGAAAATTGCGTATAATAATCCTTCTGCACCGGTGGAAATATCCATTCCGTACCAACCGACCGCCGACGAACTAAAGAATCCTGAGCTTATTACCGTATGGTATATCGATGGATCAGGCAAAGCAACTCCAGTTCCAAGCGGAAAATATGATGTGAATACGGGCAAAGTGACGTTCATAACGACTCACTTTAGTAAATACGCGATAACCTTCGTTCAGAAGTCGTTCAACGACTTGAAGAACGTACCATGGGCTCAAAAATCGATCGAAGTCATGGCATCCAAAGGGATAATCAACGGCACAACGGCTATGACATACACGCCAAGCCACAGTATTACAAGAGCCGATTTCACCGTTCTGCTTGTCAGAGCTTTAGGATTAACAGCCAAAGTGGATGCAACTTTCTCTGATATATTGCCAACCGATTATTATTATGAAGGTGTGGGTATTGCGAAGAGTTTGGGTATCGTAAATGGTCAAGATGAAAATAAATTTAATCCGACAGCTAACATTTCCAGACAAGATATGTTTGTAATTGCTGCCAGAGCGATGAGAGTGGCTGAACTGCTGAATTCCAGCGTTGCTTCCTCCAATCTGAACAGCTTCGTGGACAACTCGGATATCGCGGCATATGCCAGCGGGGATATGGCAGCAATGCTGCAGAACGGTTTGATTCAAGGAGATGACAGCAAAAAGCTGAACCCTCACGCAAACACGACCCGTGCCGAAGCAGCTGTATTGATCTACAGAATATACAATCATTAATAATAATGTTTGCAGTAAGGAATACCCGCTGCAAGGCAGATTTAAACACTTGGAACCCTTGTTAGATAAGGGTTCTTTTTATTGTACAATGTAAAAAACATAGCGGTACAGCGATACTGCCATAAAGTTATCACACAATATTAGTACCATCAAATACATCTAGATCGCTTGTATTCGTACTACTGTTCTGGTTATTCGTAAGGGTACCGAAGCTGTCACCTGGCGTAAACGAGTTTGCACCCGCATGCATCTTGGTATTGCTGGACAACACGATAAAAGCGGCATCTCCAACTTGGACATTAGAACTGTTAGAAACGTTATTAATTCTGATATTTCCGACAAACGAATTCACCCGTTCACTCCTCTCCCTTCATGAACTAACCAATAAGCTATACTATGTAATTTCTCGCCCAAACGTCACATGGGTGCTTATAATAAAACACTGTTGGATAAAGAAGGAAAGAACACATCAAATACATTTGCTACTGGGCAGATTCATTGGAAAGAGGTTTGGGATGCAAGCTTTAACGTGAAAAAGCAGATCTGCCAATTCAATCGACAGCATCTGCTTTTTTTGCTTCCATGCTTGTTAGCTGCTGGTTAGTCTAACAAGTAAATGCATCAATAAAACGTAAATCAATCCCAAAGAACATCCAAGTAAAACCATTCCATCTAAAACCAGAAATTGAGTTATGGCCTACGAAAGTAGGGAAATACCAGAATTGCTGCCCGTTACTCAGCCACACATAAGTGAAATTGAACAAACACCGTCTAATGCTTCCGGGGTCTACGGCAAAGGTTCCTCCTGCAGCTTGAAATGGCTTCTGTGGGGTATAAGCAGGAGGTGCTGACGTGGGCTGTTGTTGGCCGCCTCCTTGTGGTGGCGTACCTGGGAATGAAGGCCCAGGTCCAGGAAATCCCTGACTCGGAAATCCGGGAGACATGCCAGGGCCTGGAAATCCAGGTTGACCACCGGGCTGACCAAGGCCCGGTTGACCTAGTCCGGGAAACCCTGGGAATCCGGGAAGTCCTAGTCCACGCGGATCATAGGCGGGCACCCATGCGTAGGCTTGCGGAATTGGATAAGCATAGGGAGCTTGATAGGGAGCGGACATAGGATTGGGAGCTGGATAATCAGCGGGACTAGTCGATACAGGCTGTGGTTGCAAGGTATCTGCCTCTAATTTTCTATGTTGTTTTTTTTTCTCTGGAGCCATATGTGTACATCCTCCTTAGATAAAAGCGAAATATTCGATACTTACCATATGCAGGATAGTAGACGAATGTCACGGATAAATGAAGAAAGAAGGAAAACAACAAAATGAAATATCATTTTCAATATATTGTAAATAGGCTCTAATCCCTATACCGATTGGAAGAATTCAGGATTCAACTCCTATGTTTGTTAGGAAAGTTGTCGTATATAATTGAAATTGGTTATATTTTGGAATTATTGGAGCGGACCTTCATTGAGAGAATTATTGGGCAAAGTGTTGAAATATGATATCACAACAAGTTACGGACTTGTATTAGCTCCCAGTCAATCTGTTCTGAATCAAGATCACTTGAATTTGTTTCGACAACATCGGATTGACTTCATGGATATCATTGTGACATCAGATAACGAACTTGTGCATATATCTGATTCACCTTCTGATTCTTCTCAAGTCCTTGTACTCAAAGCGACTGAATATGCGCGAGATTTGTTTGAACGTATTCAATCAAAAAAAAAAATTCCATTATTAGAAATTAAAAATGAACTGATTCCTATTGTACAGCAAGCTGCTGAGAATCCTGATTTATTTCAGCTGTTTCAAGCGGTAAAGGCGAAAGATGAATATACACACCAACATAATATCGGCGTAGGTATTTTATCAACGCTCATAGGTAAATGGATGAATTTGGGTGAAACAGAGGTCGCGTTATTATCTTTGGCAGCTACAATGCATGACGTTGGTAAGATACAGGTTTCACAAGAAATTCTGATGAAACCCGGTAAATTAACAAAAGCTGAATTCGATGAGATGAAGCGTCATACCATTCTTGGGTATAACATGCTGAAAGAAACGGTTGGTATTAACTATAGAGTTTCCTTGGTAGCTTTGCAGCATCATGAGCGCGCGGATGGCAGTGGCTACCCACTGAGATTAAAGGATAGCCAGTTGGATAAGATGAGCCGGATCGTGGCTGTCGCGGATGTCTTTCATGCCATGTCATCGAAGCGGCCATATCATGAGATGATGCCGTTCTATGAGGTTGTCAGTCGGATGAGAAAAGGCTTTTTCGGAGAGTTAGATCCTAATATTGTAGCGGTATTCTTAAATAATATGATTCAAAATTTAATAGGGCGAAGAGTCGTGCTAACGGATGGCCGATGGGGTGAGGTAGTTTATATTAATCCAACGGATGACACGAATCCACTTGTTAAGGTTGAAGAAGCTTTTATAGATTTGAGTCGAGAACGGCATATTCATATAAAGGAAGTTATTGCATGAGTAATAGTACGTTAATGGATACTAAAGTTGGTTTGCAGGAGATCACTCACGTGGAGCAGAATCAAGTGTTACATCAATTTTTCTCAAGCTATGGTCTAACACAGCGGGAATCGGAGATTCTTGCCTTATTAGCTACTCACGGATATACGAATCGGGAAATCGCAGAAAACTGCTGCATTAGCGAAAAAACGGTTAAAATTCATTTAGCAAACATCATGAGTAAAATTGGGATCGGTTCGATGCGAAGACTACTGGCATTACTCTTTCAGCAAGCCCTTCTATTCTCTGGACTTTCGGGTGAAACAAGTAGTGTATCGTCAATAAGGATTAATTAATGAACAATAAGAAAAGGACTTCTGATATGGGGGAGTTCTTTTTTTTATGCCATTTTAATGTGATACAATTTGGAACTTAAAAGTGAAATATTGTATTGACATGATACAAAAAGTATCTTAAAGTATAGCTATAACATGATACAAATAGTATCAAGGTTCAGAGGAAATAAATGTATCGAACCAAGCAAAGTAGACTTCTTTGGAGGGGAATCATGGAGATTAATCTTAAAGAGTATTTAATGATAATAAAGAAGCGCATATGGCTTATTGTTGTGTGTGTGCTGGTGGCAACGATTCTCACAACTATGTACACCACATCACATTATCAACCGATTTACCAGGCTTCGACGAAATTGATCGTTAACAAGACAGTTGAGCAAGGTCAATCAGGCAAGGAATCGATCGACTATGGCGCGATTGGTGTTAATCTAGCACTGATGAATACATTCAAAGAAATTATTAGAACCCCAGCGATTATGGATAAAGTTGTTCAGCGCTTCCCCGATTTAAATGTTTCCACAGATCAGCTCATCTCCATCGTGAATGTATCCAATCTCAATGAAACGCAAGTCATGACCATCAGTGCAAGACATTTCTCGCATGAAAAAGCGGTGAAGATTGCTAACGCCGTTTCCGATGTCTTTCAAACAGAAATTCCTAAAATTATGAAGGTTGATAATGTCACGATTTTGAATCGAGCCAAGAGTCAAGATGATCCCATACCCATTAACCAAAAGTCGAACCAATATATTATATTGAGCTTTATTGGCACCTTAGCTGTTATGGTGGGGCTAACCTTCCTCCTAGATGCTATGGATGATACCTTGAAAACGGACGCAGATATCCGAGAATTGTTTGATTCGCCGACACTCGCCTACATACCTAAAGTCAAAGATCGGGACAAAGAACTTCGAACGAATCGAAATCACAAATCCAGAAAAAAAACAGGGGAAACGCCATATGCCAAAACCATCCACTAATTTTCCAATTATGATGAAAGTTAACCCGAATTCCCCCATTTCAGAAGCCTACCGTTCTTTAAGATTTAATATCGAATGCTCAGCTCTCGGGCAAGAAGCCAAGATCATTACTGTTACGTCTTCGGGCCGAGGCGAAGGGAAAACCACAACCGCGATTAATTTGGCCGTAGCGTACGCCCAGATCGGGAAAAACGTGATTTTACTAGACGCCGATTTAAGGAACTCATTCATCCACATTGCTTTTAATCAAGAGAACGATAAAGGCTTGACCAATTATCTGGATAATCAATTCACCTTACAAGAGACCATTCGAGAGTCCTATATCGACAATTTATCGATCATGACCTCGGGATCGCAGGGGCAGAATCCTTCTGAATTGTTAGCATCCAAAAAGATGGATGAGCTTTTGGCAGAACTAAGAGCGAACTACGATATGGTCATTGTCGATACGCCATCAGTGTTGACCTTGACAGATGCTAAGGTGCTGGCAGCCAAATGTGACGGTGTTTTGCTTGTAGTAGAATACGGCAAAGTGAAGCGTCAAATGGCCAAGAAGGTGAAAGAAGAGCTTATGCTGGCGAAGGCCAAGTTGATTGGCATTGTATTGAACGAAATTAAAAACTACCATGTGGACGCCTATCTTTAAAAATATGTAAGAAACCAAAGTAGGGGGAGCGAGTTTATAGCTAATGAGAAAAAAAAGACGTAAGCCGCATAGAAGACCCGCCAGAACCATTTGTATATTGGCACTGAGTTTTGCTGTTCTATCCGGGTGCTCAGACACAGCTCCGTTAAATCCGGATACCAATTCGGTATATAACGAACAAGGGCAGAAGGCCGTAAAAGTATTTAAAGTCATTAAGCAGAAAATCGGAGATCCGCTGGAACGTAATGCTGAGGTGCTTTCCTCTGCACAATTCGATGTCATTTCCAAAGTGTCTGGGGATGTAGAGCAAATCCTCAAGAAGCGCGGAGAGATGGTACAAGAAGGGGATGTTATCGTCAAACTCAAATCAGGCGATTTAACGATCCAGAGAGAAGCAGCTGCACAAACAGTCCAAACGGCTCAAGAGGCTATTGGAAAAGCGAAAGTACGTGCTAAAAAAGAAACGGAAAACCAGAGATTGGATATGAATAACGCGATACAGAAGAAAGAGCTGGGCATGACCAGTCTGCTTCGAAGCTACAATAAAATGAAGAATGACTACGATATCGGTTTAGTGACGAAAGCTCAATTGTATCAAATGGAAACACAAATGATGGATGCAAAGCTGGATTTGGAACAGCTGAAGCAGAAAGCAACGATGCTGGAACCGATTGACGTAACCGCTGAGCTGGAAACACAGCTCAAAACGGATCAGATTGCTTTACAGCAAATCGATCAAACCATTAAAAATCTCGAAATTAAGGCGCAAGTAAGCGGATTGTTGACGGAGATGCCCTTAGAAGTGAGAATGACACTGCAGCCAGGATCTCCTGTCGGCATCATTCAAAGATTGGATCCAATCAAAATTAAAGCCCAGCTTTCAGAGGAAGAAACCAGACATCTAAGCGATAAGAAAGAACTGCCCTACTACGTAACCGGGACTAAACAAATGTTGAAAGGTACGATCAGTTATTTGGCTAAAGTCATTGATCCGCAAACGAAGGCTTACGAAATTAACTTGCAGGTACCCAACAAGGAGCTTGCTTTGAAGCCTGGTATGAAGATTATGATTCAAATGACAGAGGAAAAGGACCAAATTGTGCTCACCGTTCCTACGTATTCAATCGTTAAAGAGGGCGATGCTGCATTCGTGTATGTACTTTCAGGGGATACCGTCGAGAAGCGAAGCGTTCAGCTGGGTAGACTGAATGAACCTAATCAAGAAGTGCTTGCCGGCCTTAACGAAGGCGAGCTCGTCGTAAAAACAAACGCTAATCAGTTGCGTGACAAGGAAAAGGTTCACATGACAGCAGTTGAAGAGCAATAATAAAAATGGAGTGACTTGAATTGAAAATAAACTGGAAACATACGATGGTCGTTTGCGTCTTAACCGCCTCACTTGTAATTCCCTCAGCGTCTTTTCATGCCGCGGCAGATGAGAAATACATACAAACATCCGTAGAGAGCTATTCCTTAACAGATTCGATTCAGGTAGTAGTAAAAAGCATTTTGAATGAATCTACATCGGATGGAACCAGGATTGCTGCGACGGTTCGTATTTACAATAATGGTGATCGTTTAATCGGTGTACCGGAATATGAAGTTCGTGTCAAAGGGCAGGACGGTTTGGAATATATCATGCGGGCTAGTCAAGCCAATGCCAAGAATATTCAGCCTAAGGAGACCGTTGAGCTTAGTTACATGAATGTTGTCGACCGATATGACACTTTCTCGTTGACGGATCTTTCTTGGTACGATGTGAATGAATTTGTATACCCCAAGCAGGAGCAGAAGATCTTATCGATTCCGATCTCTGCGATTGAGTGGAAGGGGGAGAAAGCTACTCTTGCCAATCCTGCCGTGACTAAAAAATGGGAAGATACGTTTACGATTCCTGTTTTGTCTAGCACGGTAGAATTTAAGCCTATCAGTCTCAATGAACAGAACACGCCGGAAGGTCCAATGGTAATTGTCGGCTTGCTTGTAACCAATAAAGGAGTTAAGAAAGCAAAAATCCCGGATTTTCGGATAAACGGCATTTCCGATAAGAAGGTTTACACTGGAAAAAGATTGGAAAAAGATCTGCCCTCCTTGGAATCTAATGAGCAGGCGTACATTCATTATGCCATTCCAGCTAGAAATCGCTTGGAGCTAAGCAGCTTATCTATTCTGACGCCAGAAGATTTCGCAGCAGATGAGAAAACACATACAGACTTTTTAATTGGGCGACTGATGATTACACTTCCGGGGGCTAAAAGCAACCTGAGCTATTTGAATCAATTGCTTTCTTATGAATGGAACAAGCCTATTCGGTTTGACCCGCTAAATAAGATGATTCGGCCGGAGATTGACGTTTCGATGGTGGATCTTCAGCTGCAAGAAAGTGCGGGAGGCGGCTTTAAAGCAGCAGTTGCCAAGTTTAAGCTCCTTAATCATAGCGATATCCCGATGCAGGTTCCACAATTTCAAGCAGCGTTAACCAGCTATACTGGCAACAAATATATGGGTACTCGGCAAAATACCCAGGTCGAGACGCTAATTCCGAATATCAGCTATGTGATTTATTATTCCTTTATCATCCCTAGCTCGGAAACAGGGGAGCAACTGATTATGGAGATTTTGGATAACAAAAGTGTGGAGCCCTACAATATTTCGTTAGCCGCCTTCAAAACAAAGGTGATGGAAGAAACATCCGACAAGTCGTTAGCTTTCTATCCTTTTCAAGTCACGTTGAATGATTGGTCGCTTGGAACTAATTACAGCATGGCCTCAGGCAGCTTGCCCTACACCTATAAGCTGAATTTGGATTTTAATATCAAGTTGCAGGACGAAGTCGTTGTGGATCAAAGCTTTTCCAAAATGAGACTTGAGCTGGTTGATACCAAAAACAGAATTATGACCTCCAAGGTTCTCTCCTTTACAGGCGAAAATAAGCTGGTTAGCGGAACACAGACGCTTAATTTTGATTTGGATCGATTTGAGACAACGATATATTTGCGTATGTACGAAATTATCGATACTCCCTTCGGTGAAGTAAGAAGACTTGTCCAAACATGGAAACGATAGGAGAGCAACAAGTATGGATAAAGAAACTCGTAAACAGCAAAGCGTTTATATGCGTCCTATGATTTTAAGCCAGCAGCCGGTTCTGGAGGAAACGGAACAAAGATGGAATAAAGACCATGGTCATCTGAATCGACCGTATTTTCAAGGGGCAAATCCGTTACCTGATCTGAAAGATGCCGATCATACTACCAATGTGGGGAGCTAATGATATGAAAAACCAGTATCTACGTATGAATGATTATGAGACTATTCATCTGGATATGGAATGGATTATCTTAAATACGGATGAATATACCTTAACGAAGTTGAATAGTGTTGGTGGATTTTGCTGGTCATTGTTGGGTGCAGCACAGACAGTTAGCTCTATCAGCGATGCGGTTCGGAAGGAATATGCATGGGTTGACGCTTCTGTAGAAGAAGATATTGAGTCATTCTTAAACGATTTAATTCGGTGCGGCTTAGTTCAGCATGCAGGTTGAAGGGGATTCAGAGGGATGAATACGGGCATTAGAATCAGAATAAGAAGATAAAGGAAGTTGTTGACAGTTTAGAATTAAGATGGTATTCTGAGGATGTTCTCGATAAAGAACGAAAAAGCGAAAGAATTTATGAAGTTCTACAAGTGATGATTAGCTATTATTTTGATTTAATTAGGCAATAATGTTCTTTAATAAGAACGATACTAAGAAATTCTATGTATGATATAGCAGTACGGAGGAAATGCATGAGTGCTATAACCGGAATCTATTACCTGAATCAAGAGACTGTAAACACGCAGTATGGTCATCTCTTAATGCAAGGTCTAGAGAAATATCCATCGAATGATATCAGAACTTGGTCTAGCGGAAACGTTTTTCTTGGCTGCCATGCCCAATGGATCACGCCGGAATCCATCCATGAACGTTTGCCATACCGCGACTCAGAGAGAGGTCTGGTTATTACAGCTGATGCGATTATTGATAACCGTGATGAACTGTTTCAGCACTTGCAGGTGGAGCCTGGTCTAAGAAACAGCATGTCGGATAGTGAACTGATTTTGCTTTCTTACCACAAATGGGAGATGGATGCCCCGAACTATTTGATCGGAGATTTTGCTTTCATGATCTGGGATGAAAGAAATCAAAGACTGTTCGGAGCTAGAGACTTTTCCGGAAGCCGCACCCTGTATTATTTCCATGATCGTGTTAGGTTTGCATTCTGCACGATTATTGAGCCACTCCTGTCCCTTCCTGATATCGAGAAGAAACTGAATGAACAATGGCTGGCTGAATATCTGGCCATATCGGCGCCAGTTGATGGAGTTGATGGTTCCATCACGCCTTATCTGCATATCGAACAAATACCTCCTTCCCATAGTCTAACGGTAACCAAAGGCCAAATCTCATTGAAGAAATACGGTGCGTTAACGGCAGAGCCGCTAAAGCTGAAGTCAAATGAATATGTAGAAGCCTTTCAAGAAGTCTTTCAACGATCCGTAGATGCTCGGCTTCGCACTTATCGTGGAGTTGGCGCGCATTTGAGTGGTGGTTTAGACTCGGGTTCCGTCGTAAGTTTTGCTGCAAAGTCACTTCGAAATGAGAATAAACGATTGCACACGTTCAGTTATATTCCTTCAAGTGATTTTAAGGATTATACAGCTAATCAATTGATGGCGGATGAGAGCCCCTTCATCCAATTAACTGTCAAGCATGTTGGAGGCATATCGGATCATTACTTGGACTTCCAAGGGAAAAATTCGTATTCTGACATCGACAGCTTACTTGACACGATGGAGATGCCCTACAAGTTTTTTGAGAATTCCTTTTGGATGATAGGATTGTTCGAGAAAGCGCAAGAAGAAGGTGTCGGCGTACTTTTGAGCGGTACCAGAGGGAATTTAAGTATTTCTTGGGGCTCTGCTTATGATCATTATGCGAATCTGATGAAGAAATTAAAGTGGATACAACTTGTCCGAGAGCTGCATCAATATAGTATAAATATCGGCGGACAGCGGCTGCGCAACCTTCCAATCGTGGCAAGAGTAGCCTTCCCCTTTCTGGATCGCATGCTCGAAAAGGGCCCTTCACACAAATTTCCTGTACTCATCAATCCGGAGTTTGCAAGTAAGAGTAAAGTGTTTGCCAAGCTAAAGGACTATGGGATTGATCGGTCAGGCTGGTTCGCAACCTCCAATATCTATGAGCAAAGACATCGGCATTTCCATGATGGATTCCACTGGAATGCCACGAACACGCTGACAACCAAGCTATCCTTGCAGCATTCCTTATGGCAGCGAGATCCTACGAATGATATACGTGTGATCCGTTATTGCTTATCCGTACCCGAAGAGCAATATGTTCAGAAGGGATTAGATCGAGCGCTGATCAGAAGATCCACGGAAAAGCTGTTGCCCGATTCCATCCGCTTAAATCAACGAATTCGGGGCGTCCAGGGAGCTGATTGGGTACATCGCATGACACCGTATTGGGGCTCATTCATCGATGATCTGCAGCAATTAAGCAAAGATCCTGATGTTCTAAGATACATGGATGGCTCGCAGATCAGGGCAGCCTTAACGAAAGTGATGGCTGGGGCACGTCCTGAATTAGCCACTGACTCCGATTATCGAATATTAATGCGAAGCTTAATTGTTTACCGATACATGAAAAAATTTGCTTGAGAGGAGGTGAAGGATATGAAAAAAGAATGGAAAAAACCAGCACTTGAGGTTCTTGAAGTAAGCATGACAATGGCTGATCCGAAAAACGGAAATCATATTGACTATGCTTTCCCATCAGGTACTCCTCGCGACCAATTAACTTATAGCTAATCGTAATGAACTTCAATCTTCTTGGATTTCGGTACATAAGAAACCATGTGGGCAGCTGGTACTTTGAGGTTTATAGGTAAAGGTCCTTATACATCAAGCCGTATAAGGACCTTCACCATAATTATGGATATGATGGAGTGAAAGGCATGTTGGGCATTAAGAAACAAACCAGGTATTTGGCCTTTGGTTTAAACATAGCTAGCGACTTTGATTTCCCGGAACTAAAGCAGATCGATAGTGAGAGCAGTTCTTATGATATTGAAATTAAGCTGTCATTAGAAGACAGAAGCGGTCAGTATGCTGAGGCTTATGATAAACCCAACACGTATGTGGTCACAGATCATTCAGTCCAATTCTATATTCCAAATGTGGCCTTATTTGCTGTTCAGCATGGCAGACAGATCTCTGTTATTCCGATGAAAGACTCGGATGAGAATCAGATTCGGCTGTATATGCTAGGCACCTGCATGGGCGCAATCCTGATGCAGAGAAGGGTGCTTCCTCTGCATGGAAGTGTTGTTGCCATTGAAGGAAAGGCTTACGCCATTGTTGGGGAGTCAGGTGCGGGGAAGTCCACATTAGCCTCAGCTTTTATTAAAGAAGGCTATCAGCTTCTCACGGATGATGTCATAGCGGTTTCACTGTCAGAGGAGGGGAGCAATCCTTATGTGACCTCGTCGTATCCCCAACAGAAGCTATGGCAAGAAAGTTTAGCAAGCTTTGGCATGGAGACTAGCCAATATGACTCGATTTTTGGTAGGGAAACCAAATATAACGTGCCAATGGCTGCTAATTATTTTGCCGGTACCCTACCGCTTGCCGGTGTTATTGAACTCGTGAAATCGGAGGGAAATGAGGCAGAGATTCGACCGATTGAGAAGCTAGCCCGATTGCAGACACTTTTTGAGCACACGTTCCGGAATTTTTTTGTCTCACAATTAGGTTTAACCGACTGGCACTTCCACACCTCAGTAAGTGTGGTGAAACAGATTGATATGTATCGACTATCCAGACCGATGAAGGGGTTTACAGCGCCTCTGCTGGTAGCGACAATTCTGCAAGCTATAAACAAGGAGGAATAGATGATGTTGAAGGATCGAACCATTTCGCTGCCGTATTATTATGTGCAAGGCAAAGGCAACATTGTAAGTGATATGGATGGCGAGAAAGTGATGCTGAGTATCCATAATGGAAAGTACTATAACTTAGGTGAGATAGGAGGAAGAATATGGGAATTAATAGCCCGGCCGGTAGAAATTTCTCAGATCGTTGCGGCATTAATGTCCGAATACGAGGTTGACCAGAGTGAATGCGAGCTTGAGGTCATTTCTTTTATTGGAATGCTTTCCAAAGAAGGATTAATTGAATCCGGTGAAGATTATGGGCTTCTTTAAAAAAGTGAATTTGTTATTTTCTCTAGAGGCAAGTACCATACTTTTATATGTAGAGGCTTTATCGTATTTAGGATGGGCTCGTGTTCAATTATCGGTACCTTTCTCAAAGGTTGCTCCTACTCTTGGGGCCCAGATGGAAGAAACGTCGAAGGAGCAGCAGGATCGAAATAGAACCGAGTTAATTAGGGTTCAAGATGCTATTCAACTGATTAGTCTGCATACCCCTTGGGAAAGTAAATGCTTGGTGAAAGCCATTGCTGCATCAAAGATGCTAGCTAAGCGGCGCATTGCCAGTACGCTATATTTAGGAACGGCTAGAGACGAATCGGGTAAATGATAGCTCATGCTTGGCTCCGCAGCGGTCCTTACTATATTACAGGAGCCGAAGGTATGGAGAAGTTTGCGGTAATCGGTAAATTCGCCAAATATGTAAGTAAATAGAGGTTGAAGGAGATTAAGATGACTAACCATTCCCATTCGGATTCGACGCTTTTCTCTACAGAATTAAACGTGCTCCTCTCCATTATGAAAATGAAGATAGGGAATAACGACCTATCTGCCTATAGAGACCGTCTAAGTGAAATCAATTGGGATGAATTCTTACAGCTTGCCAGACATCATCGGGTGTATCCCAATCTGTATACAAAGCTTAAACAAGCAGAAGAGACCTGTATTCCCCCGCAGGTTCTAAGAGAACTGCAGCAGGATTATCAAAACAATACCTTCGCGATGCTGCACTTGAGCGCCGAGATGGCGTATATAGCGAAGTGTTTTCCGATGCAGACATCCGTACCATCATGCTCAAGGGTCCTGTTCTGGCAGATGATCTCTATGGAGATATCTCTTTACGTACCTCAGGTGATTTGGATGTGCTCATCCCGATTCAGAGCATACAGCAAACAGAGGATTTGTTAGGCAGTCTTGGATATATCAAGGACGATGAATATAAGACGATTCTAAATGATTGGAAATGGCGACATCACCATGTTACCTATAACCATTTTCAAAAAGGAGTTAAACTGGAAATTCATTGGCGATTAAGCCCTGGTCCTGGCAAGGAACCTACATTTAATGAGCTCTGGGAACGAAAAAGAATGAGCCCAATCGCCAGCCATCCTATCTATTACTTGGGGAGAGAGGATTTATTTCTGTTTCTTGCTGCTCATGGAGCTCGACATGGTTGGTCACGATTACGGTGGCTTGCCGATATCGATCAGTTAGTCAGACAAGAGCTGGATTACAGCAAGCTTCAAGCGCTGCTTAAGAAGTATCAGCAGCAGCATATTGGCGCGCAAGCGATGATCCTGGCTGTAAAAATTCTCCACACACCGCTAACGCCAGAGCTGGAGACGTTAACTTCCTTCAAGCGAGCAGATCGCCTGGCCGATGCGGCCTACTTTTACATTCGGCAGAAGATAAATTTACATACGTTTCCCGTTCCTGAGCATGTTTCCAAATATCATAAGCGGCACTTATTTACACTCATGGCGACGCGGCAAAAACTGCTATTTATCTTAAGCTTTCTCCACCCTTATCCAGAGGATGCCGAGACGTTGAAATTACCTGAGCGGCTGCACATTCTCTATTTCCCACTGCGTCCGATTCTATGGGCTTGGAGAAAAACAAAGAAGAATGTTGTATCACAGGGAGAACTATAATGGAACATCTGTTGTATTTTACAAAGCAGCTGCACACGTATGCCGGTAAGATTTTATATGTAAATCTGTTAGGCATGACATTTATCAGTCTTCTTGATGGGTTAGGGATATTCTTACTAATTCCATTGCTCAGTATAAGCGGAATTCTGAACAGCAGCGCTGGACTCAATATGCCTACAGTCTTCCTGAACGTAATTAATGGGCTGCCTAAGGCGTGGGCACTGCTTCTTATCATGGGTGTATACCTCGTAATGATCTCCAGTCAAAGCATCATTCAACGCAATCTCAATCTTCGGGATGTTCGCCTTCATACCGGATTTATTAATCATGTTAGGTTAGAAACATATCGTGCGATCATGCAGGCTAATTGGGATTTTTTTATTAAAAGAAGGAAATCAGACCTCATTAACTCCCTTACGAGTGAATTAGGGCGCGTAACTAGCGGAACCTACATCTTTCTTCAATTCGCTGCTTCAATCGTCTTCACACTTATTCAGGTAGGATTAGCTTTCTGGCTGTCGCCGGTGATGACCGTATTTGTTATCGGCTGTGGGCTGATTGTCTCCTATTTCTCCCGCATTTTCATCAAAAGGTCCAAGCTGCTGGGGCAAGAAACATCCGAGCTTGGCAAAAGTTACATTGGCGGTATGACGGATCACCTGAATGGGATTAAGGATATCAAAAGCAACATGCTCGAACAATCAAGAATTCATTGGTTGATGGCTTGGTGTCAGAAATTCGCTCAGGAGCGTTTGGCACAGGCCAAAATAAGTGCTAATTCCCAGTTGTATTTTAAAATATCGTCATCGCTCATCATAGCCTTCTTCATCTGTCTATCGGTCCTGTTCTTTCAAACCCAAGGACAACAGCTCATCCTGGTCGTCCTCATCTTCTCAAGACTATGGCCGAGATTTACGGCCATCCAGTCCAACTTGGAGCAAATTGCAGCAGCAATACCTGCCTTCAAAACGATGATGGAACTACAAAATGAATGCAAAGAAGCCAGAGAAATCAAAGATACAGGAGGCTTTGTAGAGCCTATCCAAATTAAGGAGAGCCTGGAATGTCAGGATGTGTCATTCTTTTATAACACCAAGGAGCAAGGGTATGCTCTTCAGGACATCAACGTTCGCATTCGTTCGAAACAAATGACAGCGGTCATCGGTAAATCGGGAGCGGGCAAGAGTACCTTTATTGATATTCTCATGGGGCTTCTGCAGCCGCAGCAAGGGCAAGTATGCATGGATGGAGTTCCGCTTACCAAAGACAACTTGTTATCCCTTAGGAAATCAATCAGCTATGTCCCTCAGGACCCGTTCTTATTTAACGGCAGCATTCGAGATAACTTGCTGTTAATTGATGCGAATGCGACAGAGGAGCAACTGTGGGAGGCTCTAGAGTTTGCTGCATCGGCAGAGTTCGTTCGTAAACTTCCCCAAGGGTTGGATACGATGATAGGAGATCGTGGTGTTCGTCTATCTGGCGGTGAACGGCAGCGTCTTGTCCTAGCTCGGGCCATACTGCGCAAACCGTCTATCCTTATCTTGGACGAGGCAACCAGTGCGTTAGATCGGGAGAATGAAGCCAAAATTCAAGAAGCTTTGGATCGACTGCAAGGCAAATTGACCATGATCGTCATTGCTCATAGGCTGTCAACCATTCGTAAAGCAGAACAAGTCATTGTCATTGATGAAGGGAAAATCATTCAGATGGGGGACTACGACCAATTAGCTGGTGAACGAGGCGGATTGTTCTCAACGAAAACAATTAATTTTGGTGTAAATGTTCTCTATTGAAGTAAATACGCGTTGACAAGTTCTTTATAAAGAACTATCATTGGAGATAATAAACGTTCTTAATTAAGAATTTCGATCCTTTAGACGTGAGTCATCGGCAGAAGGAGATTCGGTTATGACAATTCCCAAGATTATTCACTATTGCTGGTTTGGCAAGCAAGAAAAACCGGATATTGTCAATCGCTGTATAGCTAGCTGGCGCAGCCATTTATCCGATTATCGTTTCATCGAGTGGAATGAAAGCAACTTTGATCTTAGCAGCAATTTATATGTAAAAGAGGCTTACGAAGCAGGCAAATATGCGTTCGTTAGCGACTATGCGCGCGTGTATGCCTTATATTACTTTGGTGGTATTTATTTAGATACCGATGTGGAGGTATACAAGTCTTTTGACGCTCTGTTACACCACGAATCCTTCTGGGGATTTGAACAGGAGAACTTTATTGCAACGAGTACGATTGGGGCTGCCAAGGAGAATAAGCTGATTCAAGTATTTATGGACTCCTATCAGAACAAGAGTTTCATTCGTGCGGACGGTACCTTCGATTCCTTAACGAATGTAGCAATGATTACGAAAATACTAGGCGATATGGGGGTTGCCCCCAATGGTCAATTTCAAGAAATAGCAGGAGTCGGCACCTTTTACCCGCAGACGTATTTTTCGCCGTATGATTACATTAACTGTAGGACCTTTACAACAGAACATACCTATGCCATGCACCATTTTTATAAAAGCTGGCTGCCGCCGAAGGCAAGATGGAAGGGACAGATCAAGCAGACGCTGGCAAGAGTCATAGGCGGTCATAACATTGCTAGAATACGAAGGCTGTTGAGTTCAAATAAATCCATTGGGAGAACAGAATGATACGTATTTTAAGGAAAATAGTGACTACGCTTATTGCAGAAAGCCGCGGCAGGGGTTTGTATTACACAATAGTCATGAATCTATCACATGCCATAGGTATTCTGAGAGCATACATCAATAAGCTGGTTTATTTCAAAAACATTAGATCCTCCATATTCTCATTGCAAGCTAATAGCAGAATTGAAGCCTTCAGCAAGCATGCCATCATTCATATCGGTAAATTCGTATTTATTAGAAAGAACACCAGTATCCGAGTGGATCATTATGGTGAGCTTCGTATTGCAGACAAAGTGTTCATCAATGATAACTGTAACATTAATTGCGTGTACAGAATATCTATTGGCAAGAACACCAAAATAGCTCCAAATGTAAGCATCAATGACCATGATCACAATTTTAAACACTTTACGGATGATCATCTTATTAAGGGAGAAGTCATCATAGGCGAAAATGTGTGGATCGGATCCAATGTTGTGATATTAAGGGATACCGTCATCGGGGATAATGCCGTCATCGCAGCTGGAAGTGTTGTGAAGGGGAATGTGCCTGCGAATACGCTATTCTTAAATAAAAGAGAAAAGAGCTATATTCAATATGCATAAAATACTGATCACTGTCTATGACATGGAAATTGGAGGCATTGAAAGAAGCTTAATCAACATGTTGGAGAGCTTCGATTACGATAAATACGAGGTGGATTTATTCATTTGTAACCATTCAGGTGACTTTTTAAGTTTAATACCGGATCGTGTCAACCTTCTGCCGCAGATTTCCCCATACACCGTATTTCGAAAATCAATGCTGGATTGTTTAAAAGAGGGACATCTCTCGGCGCTCTTAATCCGGGTCCTAAGCAAAGGCGTGGCAGGGATGAAAGCTAGACTAAGGAAACTAAAAGAGGGTTCAGGCTATATTCAAATGCAGCTTGTATTGAAATACACCTCTTATCTATTGCCTCGTATAGAAAAACAATATGATCTCGCCATTAGCTATGCTTGGCCGCATGATATTGTTGCGAATAAAGTTAACGCAGTGAAGAAGATGGCCTGGATCCACACGGACTACAGTGAGCTGGAGATAGACAATAACATAGACTTGTCAGTCTGGCATAAGTTCGATGCGATAGCCTCGATCTCTGAGGCATGTACGGAGGCATTTGTAAAAACATATCCTTCACTGCAAGCGAAGATCGTGCTTATAGAAAATATTACTTCTCCTACCTTTATTCAGCATATGGCCGAAGATCCTCTTCACTTGAACGAAAGCTTCGCAGGCACCTTTAATCTTGTATCCGTTGGAAGACTATCTTATGTGAAAGGGTTTGATATGGCTGTTCAAGCACTAAGACTGCTGCATGATCAAGGGCTTACGCATATCAAATGGTTTGTCGTAGGATACGGCGGCTATGAGGAGCAGCTCAAACAGTTAATTGCAGAGAACCAGCTTGAGGGGAGCTTTATCTTAGTTGGCAAAAAAATGAATCCCTACCCCTATATCAGGTTTTGTGATTTATATGTGCAACCCTCCAGATATGAAGGCAAAGCAGTAACTGTGACGGAAGCGAAAATCTTGGGCAAACCCATTCTAATAACCAAGTATCCAACAGCGAGCAGTCAGGTTGAGGATGGGGTGGATGGCATTATTTGTGGATTAAGTGTGGAAGGAATTGCTGAGGGAATTGAGCGGTTGTATCGAAGAAACGAATTAAGAGACTCTTTGGCAAAATATTGTGGGAATATGAACTATGGTAATGCTCATGAATTAAACAAGATCTATGACATTGTAGGTCAATCAGACCAGAAATATGTAATGAAAGAAGTGACAGTATGAAAGTATGTACAATAACGTGTCATGATGTATATAACCATGGAGCTTCATTGCAAGCCTATGGTTTGATGAGGTACTTGAAAACATGTGGTCATGACGTGGAAATCATAGATTACAAGCCGGATTATCTAAGTAATCATTACAATCTATGGAGTGTAAATAATCCTAAGTGGGAAAAGAATAAAGCAACAAAATTCCTATATGTAGCACTAAAAATACCAACTAGACTTCGCGAACGTGCTAAGAAACGAGCGTTTGATAAGTTTAAATCCAAGTATTTGCCTATTACCAATGTGAGATACACAACGAATGAGCAATTGAAGAAGGACACACCTCATGCAGATGCTTACTTGTGTGGGAGTGATCAAATTTGGAATTGCTTGCATAAGAATGGGAAGGATCCAGCATTTTATTTAGACTTTGTTCCTGATGAGAAAATAAAGGCAGCCTATGCCGCGAGCTTTGCTACAGATAGCATTTCTGATGAATATCAACCTCTGGTGAAAGAACGGGTAGAACGATTAGACGCTATAGGTGTAAGAGAAAAAAGCGGTGTTGAGATCTTAAGTAGATTAAACATAAATAAAGCAAATCACGTTGTTGATCCTGTTTTCTTATTAGATAAACGAGACTGGGATCAATTGGGAAACAAAGAGTTTCCAGATCAATATATCTTAATTTATGATTTTGATAGCAGCAGCTTAATAAAGAAGATAGCCATGGAAGTTGCAAAAGAAAAAGGATATAAAATTTATACCCTGCATTCAGGGAAGCTTAAATATGCGGACAAATATTTTACCATGGATGGTCCTGAAACCTTCGTATCCCTTGTTAAAAATGCGCAATTCATCATATCAAATTCATTCCATGCAGCTGTATTCTCTATTCTCTATGAGAAACCGTTCGTTATTGTGAACAGAACAGAAGCAATCAACACAAGGATGAGAGATCTCTTAGATGATTTACAACTAAAAGATCGGTTAGTGAGTGAAAATTACAGCTTGCAAGAGATCGTTAGATCAATTGAATTTCAGGGAAGTAAAAAGTTATTACAGGAAAAAATTGATTTCTCAAAGAGATATTTACATGATGTACTTTCAATTCAGAAATAATGCGAGAGGGTTTCATTTATGAAAACGATACTTTTTGTCATAGATTCCTTACATAGCGGAGGGGCAGAAAAAAGTTTGTTATCGCTACTTACCTTGTTTGACTATGAGAAATATCAGGTCGATCTGCTCCTATTTTCGCAAAAAGGATTATATCTCCCCTTACTTCCAAAGGAAGTGAATGTATTAGATGTTCCTCCATTTATACAAAGACAAGCAAGCGGAGTTAGGAGCTTAATTAGAAATAAGAAATTCAAAGATTTATATGTAAGATTTGGAAGATCCATTTCACTTAGACATCCCATTAAAACCAAAAAGTTGCATAGCGCCCAAATTAGTTGGGGATGGTTAACAAAAGGAATAGAGAAATTAAATGGACACTATGATGTCGCGATTGCGTATAGTCAAGGTACTCCAACCTATTTTGTAACTGAGAAAGTTGATGCGGATAAAAAATTATGTTGGATCAATACGGATTATAAAGTTGCTCCTTATAATAGTGATTTCGATACCGGGTACTACGAGCAATTTGATCACATCATCGCTGTTTCAGACTATAACAAAGAAGTATTCATAAACGAAATACCTATTGTAAAGGAAAAAACGAATGTCGTTTACGATATTGTATCGCCAAGCTTGGTTGTTTCGATGTCCGAACAAAATGGTGGATTTGATGATGGATTCGACGGAATAAGAATATTAACAATTGGACGGCTAGTTGAAGCAAAAGGCTATGATATGGCCATAGAAGCATGCTTCAAACTCATTCAACAAGGTTTAAAGGTTAGATGGTATGTGATTGGAGAAGGTCTTTTGAGGGAGAAACTGGAGAAAACGATACATACTCTTCATTTAGAAAATACGTTCATTTTCTTAGGAACTTTTCATAATCCCTATGTATTTATCAAACAATGCGACATCTATGTTCAACCATCCCGATTTGAGGGCTTTGGATTAGCGATAGCAGAAGCGAAAATTCTACATAAGCCTGTAATTGCAACCAATTTCACGGTTGTTCATAACCAAATAAAGGATGGCGAGAACGGTTTAATCGTAAGTATGAATGCTGAAGCTCTGTATGAAGGACTAAAGAAAATGCTGCAGGAACAAACTCTTCGGGAACGCATACAGAGGAATTTAATCAAGGAAAATGTAGGAACTGAGCAGGAAATTACAAAAGTGTACGCTATGATTGAGTCATAACCTAAAGATGGTGAGCTAAGAATGAGAGTGAAGAAGGCAAGTATCAATGTATTCGTAAATTTATTGACATTTATTTTAGGCATGTTACCATCGTTTATTGTGAGAAAAGCTTTCTTGGTTTCACTAGGAAGCGAGCTATTAGGTTTAACTTCTCTTTATACAAACATCATAGGCTTACTTTCGGTTGTAGAACTCGGCATTGGCAGTGCTATTGTTTACTCATTGTATAAGCCATTCGCTGAAGGTAATTATGAGAAGGTAAAAGGCTATTTAGACTATTATGCTAAGCTCTATAAGTCGGTTGGGTTCGTTATTGTAGGATTAGGACTAATCATGACTTTATTCTTACGTTTTATTGTTAAGGACCAGGTTAATTTAGTAGATGCGCAGCTATATTTCCTGTTATTTCTCATTAATACCTTGATTAGTTATTTATTCTCTTATAAGCAGTGTATTTTAAATGTAGCACAAGACGGATATAAAATATCGATCGGAACTACATTAAGTAAATTAATCATATCTGTTTTACAATTTGCCTTATTAAAAATGTATCCTAATTTGTTTGTTTTTTTAGGGGTGCAGATCGTTATTAATTTACTTTTCTATTTGTATATGAATGCTTACGTGGATAAGATGTTCCCATGGCTTAAGAAGACAGTGGGTAGAATCACTAATGAGGAGAGAAAATCATTAATTAAAAATGTTAAGGCCCTATTTTTACACAAGATAGGGGGCATTTTAGTGTTTGGGACAGACAATTTAGTCATTTCCATTTTTATAAATTTAACTGTTGTCGGTATATTTAATAGTTACAGTATGATTGTGGGAGCGGCGCAAGGACTTATTTCCAGTTCTCTTTCAGGAGTTTCAGCAAGCGTGGGGAACCTGCTCGTAGATGGAAGTAAGGAGACGATTTATAAAGTACATAGAAAGCTGTTCTTTTTAAGCTTTTGGATCGTGTCTTTTACAACGATTTCTTTAATGAACACCATACAGCAATTTGTAAGATTATGGCTAGGTAAAGGCCAAGAACTGGACATATTTACGATTGCTTTACTGCTGATTAATTGTTACTTCTTTTTAATGCGTGGATCGGTTGAGCGTTTTAAAGAAGGTGGTGGAATCTATTATCAAGATAGATATGCTCCATTGGTTGAGGCTGCTATTAATTTATTAGCATCAATCGTATTTATTAAATTAATTGGATTGCCAGGAGTGCTGTTAGGTACCTTATTAAGTAATCTAACTGTTATATTTTGGATAAAACCTAAAATGGTGTATAAGTATATTTTTAATCAGAAATTAAAAGAGTATTTTAAAATGTATGTAAAATTCTTGATAATTGGATTTATTCCTTTACTCGTCACGCAGCTAGCCACCTTGCAATTGAAACAGATTAATAGCATATATGCGTTAATTGGTAACTGCGTCATAAATGTTCTTTTGATAAACCTTATTTATTACTTTATTTTTAGAAAAAATGAAGAGTTCGCCTATTTTAGGGACTTACTTGTAAGTCTTCTTGGAAGAACCAAGTACAAGTGGGGAAGTCTGCGATTGAAAAAAGATATGTAACCTTTTGGATAGATAAGGGGGGATATTGTGTCAACTGAAACAGTAAACAAAAGCAGGTTCCCAGAATTAGATTTTTTAAGAGCAGTAGCAGTAATAGCTGTTATTGCCATTCACGTTACAAGCATAACACTAATAAAGACAGATCCCGATCATTTCACAAGGTTATCAAGCTTACTTATCAATCAATTAAGCCGGTTTTGTGTACCGGCATTTTTGTTTGTTTCAGGAATACTTGCCTACCATAGTTTTCACAGGAGTACCTATTCCCAACTCATTGTTAGCAAAGTAAAAGCGTTGATTATCCCTTATGTCGTATGGACCCTAATAGGGCTGTTGTTTTTTTTATCATTTTCAATTAATTATAAGGGAATCATCATGATTTTCCTGACGGGAAACGGCCCTTTTTATCAGTTGTACTATATTCCTCTTTTGTTTCAAATGTTTGTTATATTGCCTCTCATAATGAGATTTATGTTAAATAGGTTCATACTGATTGTCATATCGCTTTTATCATGTTTTTTATTTATTGGATATCAGTTCATGATCATTGAATCTGTTCATACGATGAGTTTAATTGGATATGTAAGTTCTTTCTTACAATCGGCTTTTTTTGGATGGATTATTTACTTTTATATAGGTTTGCTTGCTGCAAAAAACTATCCTAGTGTTCTTAAATTTTTACAATCGAAATCACTCGCTTTTTTTGTAATGATATATGTAATATGTTCAATTCTGCTTGTAACAGATGCGTATTATAGTATTATTATTCACAAACAAGATGAACTAATGGGTTATTTTAGAATATCTGTCTTGGTGTATTCGTTTGCAGCATTAGGTTTAATTATTAAACTAGGGATGATATCTAAGTGGAAGATAATGACGAATCTCTATCAAAATTCTTTTGGGATCTATTTAATTCACGTGGCTGTCTTAAAGCTTATGTTTCTGATTTCCTCTGTCTTATTCTCTAATCTTATCTATGTAACTGCAAGTATTGTCTTAACTATTGTTATTTCTTACTGGATTGTTGAGCTGATAAAGAGAACTCCTCTTTCATTTTTATTACTTGGGCAGAAAAGTATGAGTACCAAAAGACATTCTTCTATGAAGCCCAGAGATAAAAAAATGGTAAGCTAGGGATATGAAGGAGCAATAGTTGAATGACCAAATCAGTAAAATTCGTAGCAATCACCTTCAAATTATGATAACTTCTCGGCATTCGACGAGGCAGATGGGGCAAGGGTTTCCTTGAACCAACCAAACTGTTTCCTCCTACGCTTATATCGTAAAGTTATGATCATACTCCACCTGATCTAGGTCTCCCTAACTTCCGGGAGATTTTTTTGAATTTCTTTTGAAATTTCAAAGAAAGACGACAAGGAGATTGCGTGTTACTTCAATACGCCACTCGTAGTTATAGACAACCAAGCGAAACAAATCGAAAAATTAGAATAGCGTGTTCACGAGTTAGAATGGCAACTCGGCCAGATTAGAAACAACAGCAGTAAGTCAACATCCAACGAAGGATAACAGAAACCAAATCCCAAAAGTGGCATAAGAGCGGCGGACAGCCCTGGCCATAAAGCGTATTGGCTGAAGCTGAACGATTATCCAGATCATTGAACCGGACAAAACACACTCAGGCTGATATAGCGGGGGCAGCAATAGGATTATTAAGAGTTAGGTAGCTGCCAAGTTAATATTTGAAGGTGCTGAACTGGAATAAGAAAAATAATTGAAACCCCAAGAGCTATACGGCATCAACGACTTGGAGAAGAAGATCGGTAAGAAAATTCGTTTCAACACATTGAGCCGCTGTTGTATCTCATTAGTCTCTTTAGGCATATTTAAATTACCTCCCTTCAGTGAGAAAAATAAAAAGAGCCCCGCAAGGTGCGAAGCCCAGTTTGATTAAAATTTATATATAACAAACCATCTGAGATATCCCTCAAATGGTTTGTTGTGCAACTGTTTCTAATTCAATCTCATTTAAATTTACTTTCTTCTTGCTTGTTAAAGATTTACCAAGCCTAATTGATGGTTTTTCAATAAGATAATAGGTTATTCCTGCCAACATAAAAGAAGTAACCAATGCCAACAAGACAATGTATCCTGTTGGAATTACTCCATGCAAAATTTTCATGAGACTCAGAACAAGCGTCATATGAAACAGATACAAGCTGTATGATGTTTTACCAATAAAATGAATTGGTTTTTGAATTAATATTTTCTTGAAAACAGTTGATTTAATGCTAAATATGATGATTATCGAACCACCAATAGCAATAATCCAATCATTTAATACTGTAAGATGTAAATAAGCAGAACTTGGCAAGAACCACCACGAATAGGCGTAAGCCAAGATTCCGATTAATAGTATTGATAGCTTCAATAAAAGCGAGATCCTATCATAAAGATCACTTAAAATGTATCTGTACTTAGCCAGAAGAGCTCCTAAGATGAATATACCGAGGTAATGAATGGTTATAAAATATGTTGAGTTGAAATTTAAAACCTTGAGAAAGAAATACCAAAGTGCGAAAAATACAACACTGCAAGATAAAGCGAAAACAATGTTCTTTTTCAAACTAAATTTAACTACGAAAAACATGACGAATGGAAATACGATTGAAATCCTCATTTCATGTACGAGCGTCCAAATTACAGGATTGTAGCTTAGAGTATTATAATCCCCTAAGAAAATAAGGTGATTTAGTAATAATTCAATTGTCGCTGGACTGCTCCACGTTTCATTAAACGCACTCTTTAGTTCAGGTACTGAGATATTTGAGAACAAACTCATAAGGGCGACAGCAAATAAAATCGATAATATGTATGGAATATAAATCCTACAAATCCTCTTAATTACGTACTCATTATATTTTGGAGCCTTTTGGTTGTGATATGGCAAAGACAAGACAAAACCACTTAATATAAAAAATAGTATCACCGCCTCATGTCCGCTCCACAATACATGCATTGGAGTCTTTGCTAATTTACTTATCAGGTACATGCCTGGTATTAAAGCGGCTAAATGGGCAAATAAAACAGTTGCCGCTGCTAAGCCTCTAAGTGAGTCTAATTCTTCAAACCTCTTATTCATGGGTACCTCCTAAAAATTCATTATCAAGAACAATTAAGTACTCAATAAAGAATATAACAAATTTTAGGTTGTAATGTCTATCTAATTCATTATTACCTATTCATTAGATGCCGTCACACCGTAAACTTTGTATAGTTTTTTATCGTAGTACTCCTATCTTAGCTTTTGTGGAATTGCAGAAGGAGCAAATGTTCCAGTTAAAGGCCTCGCCAATAACCCGACATCTTGTTGCGAATATACGATATCTGTCGTCTTAGGTGAGCTAGGAGATATGGAGCAATAGATGGATGACCAAATCAGAATAATTCGTAGCACAATCACCTTCAAATGAATATCTTTTTAGTATGGAGGTGTTTATACAATGGCAGATGGCGGTGATTCGTACAAGATTGAGCTTGATCGATGGAGCATAAAGAATAATGGTACGGAAGCCATAAAGACAAGCAAAGGAATCAATGATGCATTAAAGTACGCTGCCGATCAAGGGTATGTCGAAGTCATACTTCCTTTGGGAACATACTTAATTGATGAGAACAATCCTATTGAGCCTCAAAGCTATATGACATTAAACTTAAATGGTTCGACACTAAAAATCCAGACTAACGGCTTAGTCGGTTACGCAGTTATCTTATTCCAAAGAAACCAGCAGTATTCAAGAATTACCAACGGAATCATACAAGGTGACAAGGATACTCATGATTACATGACGATTAGAAGCACACATGAAGGAGGACATGGAATTTATGTAGATAATACCCCATTAATTGGTTCAAACATCAGATTCCTTACCCTAGATAACCTTGAAATTTTTAATTGCACGGGTGATGGGATTGGTTTGGGGAGTTTATATGGTCAGATTGCTGGTTACAGTTTTGATAGTAAGTTTGAAAATGGCGGAATTAGTCTGACAGATGGATCCTTAGTAGCGAATGGCAATCGAATTAGGTCATCTGTAAAGATTGATTTGAGTGATTCTCATATCGTGAAGTGGGGATACTTTGGACTTTATGGCGATAGTTACGGTGGACTTGGTGCAGGTATAACCTCATCTCTGTATGACGTCATTTTTTATAACAAAGACAATACATTTTATTCGGCCAAATCCAACGTGCAATTTCATGATGAGGTACAAGTTCCTAAAGGGCCAAGCTATGCTAAAATAGTTGTTCATCAGAGTGTAGTGCCCGCCGCTGGACAAACCACAATAACGTTGAAAGTTGTTGAATTCGCTAAGAATGTGTACATTGAGAAATGTCATATACACGATTGCAGAAGGCTAGGGATATCTGTTAGTGGTGCAAAGCAAGTATATATAAGGGGAAATGAAATCCACCATATCAAAGGAACTGCTCCGCAAGGGGCTATAGATATTGAGGACATGTATGGTTTTAATCAATATATTTATATAGAAAACAATCATTTACACGATAATGAGTTCTATAACATAGTTGCTGTTGCTGGTAAACATATCAGCATAACGAACAATGCAATTAATGGTGGTACGCTTGCAATTAATGTAAATGTAGATAAGGCAGTAATTGACGGAAATGATTTAAGAGATGTAGGCGCTCAGCTAGCGGGAGAAATTATTTTTTCCAATAATCATCTCTACGCTACGAAAATCGTGCTCAGTGCTGGGGATCGAGAGATACTTATAAATGGATGCTTATTTCATAATAGTGCACTAAACATAAATAGGGATAAAGCTTATAGTGTTAACATTAATAATTGTAAATTTAGTAATGATAAGGATTTCTTTAGTTCATTTGCAGGTTTAGGTGCTACGATAAGCTTCTCTATCGAGCCGCAAATATTCTCGGATTGCGTCATTGAAGGCGGTGGCGTCCAAGGAAGCAGCTTAACATGGGTTGCTAATGAAACGAAAAATGGCTGGATACTAAACAACATGACTTTAACTAGTACCAAGCATGATCAAAATATTATTACTGGTTTGCCGCCAGGCAGTTATTTGGGTTGTAGGTTTATTAATCCTGGTCCATTATCCATCGTCAACAACCCCCAAGCTGAATATGAATTTAATGGATGCAGCTTTGATTGGGATACGTATACATTATTTTCGACTGCAATAAATAAGAAAACTGCTATCTTTCAGGTGAGCAATAGCCTTTTTTCAGGTAAGCAAAATCCTGCCTTTTACTTCGCTGATATAGGGGGGGAAATAATATTTACCCAAAATATATTTAATTATCCTGTTTCTACATCAATTGGAGTTATGATTGATTTTGGATGGCAGACGTTTAGTAGTGAATGTATTACTTTAGATGGAAATAAATTCAAATCAAATATAGCCTTGAAAGCGATTAATGCGAGCGATCCCAGATCCTCATTGACGCAAATTATTTTTAAAAATAATGTTGTCAAGACTGCTGTCGTCAATATCTTGGTAAATCCTAAACATCTACAACTAAATAATATTATCGATGGAATTCTGGATTCAAAAGTTAGCAATGGTATAACTCTGCCGGCAGCAGTTACCAATCTGGCAGTGGGAAAGACAACCTCTGGTACGATACAGGTGACTTGGACAGCTTCGATTTCACCAGATATCGCAAAGTATGAAGTGGCGTATAGTACAGATGGGACCAATTTTACTATCGTTAATGACGCTGTAGTCGGGACTTCATGTACTTTAACAGGCTTGACCGCAAGCACTCTTTATATCATTAGAATAACTGCAATTGATTCCTCCAATAACCGTTCTCTAAACAATTCAACCATACAAATATTAACAGAAAATGCGCTCAGTGGTCCCAATCCTGTAACAAGTTTAACAACAGGCACCTTAACTCCTACTTCCATAAACGTGTTGTGGACACCATCAACGTCTCCCGCTGCCAGTAATACCGAAATTGCTTATTCATCGGATACAATAAATTATGCTGTAGCAGGGATCGTAGATAAGGGAGTCAACTCGTTTACTGTGACGGGGCTAACTGCTGGTAAAGCATATATGATTCGTGTAATGACTCTTGATGCATCTAGAAATAGGTCTATAGCAACCACGATATCAGCTACGACTGCTGCGAATGGAGTACCTGACACGACTGCACCGGTAGTCAAATCGTACCCAGATAGCGTGACTTTTGCTTCAAATCAGACATTATTAGCGAATCTTATAGCCAATAAGGAAGCGACTATATATTACACAACCAATGGGGTTACTCCAACGGCAGCAAGTTCAATATATAGTTCTCCAATCCCCATTAGTACCACGACCACGCTGAAATACTATGCTGTAGACGCTTCGCTGAATGCGTCCAATGTGATGACATCAACCTATAGCAAGCAAACATTTGCGATACCAAATATTACAACAGTGACAAACGGTCTACTTCACAGTTACGATTTCAGTCAAGATACGGGTACGGCTCAAACTGACTTAACCGGCGCTATGCCTCTGGCTCTTAACGGATACAAAACGGATGGAACAGAAGGTAGACAAGGAGCAGGATTGAAATCGACAGGCACTGGCTATGCTAATAACTCTGATATAGCTAACCTCGGACTAAGTGCAGGCAATTCGTTTACAGTTGTTTTAATGGGAGCTATCAATATGGGGACTTTCTCTAATAACTTCTTCAGTAGTAATAAGAATAATACAGCCATCGAGATAGGCATCCCTCTTACTAGTATCCTGGGAAGATTTCAAATAGGCACATATAACGTAGGCGCGCTACATGTCCATCCTCAGGTGGTGGTCGCAGACACTACAAATGGGAATACAGCAATTGCGAGAGATGATGCAGCTACAGCTGCTTCATCCATAAGCAATGGTAAGGGCTATGTCATCCAACTGACCTATGATGCTAGTACCAAGCTAGTATCCTTATATCTGAACGGTACGCTTAACAAATCAAAAGTTGTCAATAACCACCTCAAGTTTGAGGGCTTAACAATCAGTAATAGTAATACAACGGTATATGCTCTCTTAGTGTATAATAAAATACTCACCAGTACTGAATTAATTCAAGTGAGCAATGAGTTACTAACTTAATAAGTCATTTGGAAAGAGGAAGATCGGCAAGCAGGTCGAAGTGTAAATTAAAAAAGTAAGCGGTGGGCTTATGCCCTCCTCTTACTTTTTTAGTTACATAAGTTTTTAAGGTTTGAATGACCCTGACTGTTGTAGAACTTAGCAAACTTGAGATAAAACGTTGATAAGAATTTTTCTTGGCCGTGCTCTTCTATACATATCTTGACCTAATTTATAAAGAAATTCTACATCTTTATTTCTGATGGCTAGTAAAAATTCTGAAGGAAAATACCTTGAAGCCCCTCCATTTGATGTACAATTCACAACTGTTTCATTTAAAGTGTAGGATTCTATTAGAGCTTTAACTTCTAATTTAGTAAGTTTACTGTTAAATAAATTCGATAGACATGTTTTTAATGTATTAAGAAGCATTATGCTGATCCCATTGTAGGATTTCTCTTCCGTATCTTCATAGTAATCATCAATGACTTCTTTTTGAATTAAATATCCATTAACCATATCTTCAAAAAGATAGGGTTGATATTTGCTTGTGAAACCACCTTGTCTATAATAATACAAGGGTTTATCAATCATTTTTAACGTATTGGTCTTTAACAATATTTCTAGGTTGCAAAAAAGATCGTCCCCTAAGAAATGAATCTTACTCAAATATTTACCAACACCTAAAAATAAGTCTTTTTTATATAACTTTGCACTTAATGATGAAGGAAATGGATGCCCATGAAAGTAAGCCGTTATCAGATGGCTTTTTATTTCTGATTTATGATAAATATTTTCCCCTTTAAAATACTTGTTATTAACTTCTCTCTTAATAAAAACACCATTACCTAATACTCTATATGAATTACAAACAGCTATATCCAAATTATTTTCTATAACTTCATTATATAATAACTCAATAATCTTAGAATCAACCCAATCATCAGCATCAACGAACATCACATATTTACCTATGGAGGCCTCGATCCCTTTTTTTCTTGTAGCAATACTTCCCTCGTTGAACTTATCTATAACCATTATTCTACGATCAATTTTTTCATATCTTTTGCAGATATCTAAACTTTTATCTTTTGACCCATCATTGACTAAGATTAGTTCAAAGTCATTGAAAGTTTGATTAAGAATTGATTTTATGCACTTATGAAGCTTTTTTCCTGCATTGTAAATGGGTACAATTACGCTAACCGTTGGCATAAAGACCTCCTAGTATTTGTAATCAAAAAAATAAACGTTCTTTATAATGAACTATAATACTTGTATATTACCTTTTTCAAAATACTTAATCAAGAATTATTTTTATTTTATTCACCTATTTAAATCCTCGGAAATTTCATGATTTCTTATATTCATTATAGGTTCACATTAGATCTGTGTGGCAGAAAAAGTGTAAAAATAGGGTATTGACATGTTCTTTATAAAGAACTAAAATAACTTTATTAGGGTTATTATTTTAGGCAAAAAATCAGTAGTGGAGAAGTGATCATTTGAGTTTAAAAGAGTTAAAAAAGTATTGGTATTCCGATTTATTTCGCTATGAAGAGACGCAACACGTCAATTTGAAGAAGTTGATTTTACGTCAATACTTGTCTCCTGGGTTTCGGTATTCCTTTTGGTTGCGTCTATGTAAATACTTAAGTGGCAAAAACAAATTGTGGTCTCCTCTTTACTTCCTGGCAATGCTTATTTTACAGCGATATAAATATAAATTCGGAATTGATATATCCCCCAAAACGGTTATTGGCTCTGGATTTTATATCGGCCATTTTGGAGGAATCGTTGTTAATAGCATGGCAGTCATTGGGAAAAATTGCAACCTTAGTCAAGGGGTAACGATTGGAATGGCTAATAGAGGGAAGAATAAAGGTGTTGCAGTGATTGGTGACAATGTATACATAGGACCAGGAGCAAAGATTGTTGGAGCTGTTAAAATTGGTGATAATGCTGCAATTGGTGCTAATTGTGTAGTGACGAAGGATGTACCTGAACACGCAGTTGTTGTTGGGGTTCCAGGCAAAGTTATTTCAATGAGTGGTTCAAAGGGCTATATCGGAAATACAAACTACATATTTTAGTTAAGCAGATAAACAGCATGACTATGTGTAGGGGTGTTCTTTATGAAGAACTAAAGGTGGCATTCACGATTTTTTTTTCTTAAAAAGTTCTTTATAAAGAACAATCTTGATGGAATGACTTAACAAGTAATACCTCTTTACCGTTCCCTAAAGGTATTAAAGGATTTAAATATACGGTCTTTCCTCTAAGGCCCTATACTTAAGAACTTTAATGAAAGGGTGGATTATTCTGTCATATCGTCAACGTTTATCTCTTTTAATCACAATAGACTCTGTCATCGTGTTAACTTCCATTTGCTTTAGTTACTTTTTATTAAGTGCTAACTTCCGTGTTCTCTCTTTTCCATTGGTTGTTAGTTCAATAACCTTGCTGCTTAGTCATCATATCTTTTCGTTCATTTATAAGCTTTATAAGAAAGCATGGGAGCATGCAAGCATCACCGAGCTGTTGTTTATTTTTAAAGCGATCACTTTCTCGATGATTACGGTTGCTTTTGTTCAGCAAATCATTGTCCATGATATTTACTTTCGATTGTTGGCAGTGACATGGATGTTGTATTTGTTATTAATTGGAGGCTCTCGTTTCTGCTGGAGACTCATTGTTACTACCTATATGAATAAGGCCTTGAATAAAAAAAGATCGTTGATTGTTGGTGCAGGCTCAGCTGGGACGATGGTCGCGAGACAATTAATTAAAAGTAATGATGCTGAATTCGTTCCTGTCGTCTTCATCGATGACAATGTAAACATTCACGGCCTGCACATACTAGGCATACCCGTATATGGCGGGGTTGAGCAAATCGAAAAAGCAGTGAAAGAGCTAAACATCGACAATATTATTATCGCTATTCCATCCTTGGGGAAAAAAGAATTAAACCTTATTTTCCAAGAATGCTCGAAAACAAAAGCAAGGACGCAAACTCTTCCCATGTTGGAGGATTTGGTATCAGGAAAGCTGTCAGTGAATCATTTCATGGATGTGCAGGTCGAAGATTTGCTGGGCCGTCAACCCATTGAGCTGGATATTGAAAGTATTTCAGAATATATCACGGGCAAGGTGGTTTTGGTTACGGGTGCCGGTGGTTCAATTGGCTCCGAAGTTTGTCGTCAGGTGACGAAGTTTAACCCTCAGAAGTTAATTTTGTTAGGTCACGGCGAGAACAGCATTTACAGTATCGAGATGGAATTAAAAGACTCCAACGAGCATACAGAGATTGAATTCATAACAGAAATAGCGGATGTACAGGATGTCAAAAAAATGATGTCGATTATGAATAAATACCAGCCGAATGTCGTTTACCACGCCGCTGCGCATAAACATGTGCCTCTCATGGAAAGAAATCCAGAAGAAGCCTTTAAGAACAATGTCATCGGTACGATGAATGTGGCCATGGCAGCAAATCAATACGAGGTCGATACATTCGTTATGATCTCTACAGATAAAGCTGTCAATCCGACTAGTGTGATGGGCGCGACTAAACGCATGGCCGAAATGATCATTCAAGATATGGATAAAACGAGTAAGACGAAGTTCGTTGCTGTACGTTTCGGTAATGTGTTGGGGAGCCGTGGCAGCGTAATTCCTCGATTTAAGCAGCAAATTGTCAAAGGCGGTCCAGTATCTGTTACTCATCCCGATATGATTCGTTATTTTATGACGATTCCAGAAGCCTCCAGATTAGTTATCCAAGCTGGTTCATTAGCTAGAGGCGGGGAGATTTTTGTTCTAGATATGGGAGAGCCTGTGAAAATTGTGGATCTGGCTAAGAATCTAATAAAGCTTTCAGGAAACTCACTAGAAGATATTGGAATTGAATTTACCGGTATGAGACCGGGAGAGAAGTTGTTTGAAGAGTTGTTAAAAGCAGATGAAATAGATGGAAAGCAGATATTTCCGAAAATTTATATTGGCAAAACGGCGAATCTGTATATGGAAGAAATTAAAGAAATGATCTCTACATACGCTACGTTGGATAAAGAAAGTCTGAGAACACAATTATTGGATTTAGCAAATAGCAAAGTCATACCGATTCCGAAAAATCTAGTCTCGATTGGCTAAAAGGAGCAAACCATCATGAAAGTAAGGAAAGCGATCATTCCCGCAGCAGGTCTAGGTACAAGATTCTTGCCTGCTACCAAGGCTATGCCCAAAGAAATGCTGCCCATCGTCGATAAACCCACCATTCAATTCATCGTTGAAGAAGCGATCGAGTCGGGAATCGAAGACATTATTATTGTGACCGGTAAAGGGAAAAGAGCGATCGAGGATCATTTTGATAATTGCTTTGAGCTCGAACAAAATTTGTTTGAGAAACAAAAGTTCGAGTTATTAACGGAAGTTCAAAAATCGTCCAGAGTAGAAATCCATTATATCCGTCAAAAGGAACCTAAGGGTCTGGGACACGCTATCTGGTGCGCACGCAAGTTCATCGGTGATGAACGTTTGCGGTACTCCTCGGCGACGATATTGTTCGGGCGGATACGCCTTGCTTAAAGCAAATGATCAATCAATATGAACAGCGTGAAGCCTCCATTATTGGTGTACAGCATGTATCGGTTGATGAGGTGTCTCGATACGGAATTGTTGATGGTATGGAAATCAACAAGCGTCTCTTTAGCGTTAATCACTTAGTGGAGAAGCCGAAGAAAGAGGATGCACCCTCGAACCTTGCAATCATGGGCCGCTATATTTTAACACCTAGGATTTTTGAGATCCTTAGTCATCTAGAACCGGGATCCGGTGGGGAAATCCAGCTTACGGATGCTATTGCTGAGTTAAATCGTCTTGAATCTGTGTATGCGTACGAATTTGAAGGCAAACGATTCGATGTGGGCGAGAAATTAGGTTTTATACAAACATCCATCGATTACGCGCTCCAGCGTGAGGATTTAAAATACGAGCTGTTGAAATACCTCTCTTCGATCTTGGAGAAGGAACTCATTAAGTAGGGGATGCAGATGCTTAAGAAAGTGTTATTTTGTGCAACGGTCGATTATCACTTTAATGCCTTCCATGTTCCTTATATGAAATGGTTCAAAGAGCAGGGATGGGAAGTCCATATTGCTGCGAACGGGAATATGGAGCTTCCGTATGTCGACAAGAAGTATAACGTTCCCATCCAAAGATCTCCGTTCCAGCAAGCCAACTTAAAAGCTTACTCGCAATTAAAGTCAATCATCCATGAGAATCACTATGATATCATCCATTGTCATACCCCGATGGGGGGCGTGCTGGCGCGCTTGGCAGCACGAAAAGCGAGGAAGAAGGGAACGAAGGTCATCTACACCGCGCATGGCTTTCACTTTGCAAAGGAGCGCCTCTCGTTCATTGGCTGGTGTATTATCCGTTAGAGAAATTGCTTTCCTATCTAACCGATTGCTTAATAACGATTAATGAGGAGGACTACCAGCTAGCTGTTAATCACCGATTCCGGGCAAGTCGAGTTGAACTTGTTCACGGCGTTGGTGTGAATACAGAACGGTTTAAACCAGTGGAAAACTCCTATAAGCGTGAATTAAAGCAGGCAAACGGTTATCAACCGGATGACATTCTTCTCTTCTATGCAGCTGAGTTTAATGCCAATAAGAATCAACAAATGCTCATTCATGCCTTAGCTTCGGCCAAAGAGGATGTACCTAATGTCAAGCTTCTGCTTGCCGGTGAAGGGGCATTGAAAGAACAATGCCGTGATCTAGCCGAACAATTACATATAGCCGATCAGATCGAATTTCTGGGGTACCGCAATGATATCGACCAACTATTGCAGATGTGTGATGTTGCCGTAGCTTCGAGCCTTCGTGAAGGGCTTCCGGTGAATCTAATGGAGGCTATGGCTAGTGGACTTCCAATCATCGCAAGTGAAAACCGAGGGCATAATGAGTTGGTTCACAACGAGCAGAATGGCTGGCTTATCGTTCCTAATGATCAAGCAGCCATGGCAGAGAGAATCAAGCTGGTTGCTCATAACCAGGAATTAAGAATGAAGCTGGGGAAGAGCGGCCGAGAATTGATTGAAAGTCGATACGCCATTCATCAGGTATTAGAAGAAAAGAGCAGGATATATTCCCTATTTATGGACGAAAAGGTGGAAGTCATGTGGGCGATCCAATAAGAATTCTACATGTTGTCGTGAATATGAACCGAGGTGGAGCAGAAACACTCCTTATGAATCTATATCGGAATATGGATCGAACCAAGGTCCAATTCGACTTCCTAACCTGTAAAGCAGGAGCCTATGATGCTGAGATTATGGGGATGGGGGGAACCCTTCATCGGATTCCCTATGTTTCGGATATTGGTCATGCGAAATATATCCAAGCGTTAGATCAATTTTTTGCAGCCAATCCCAATTACAAGATCGTGCATGCCCATATGGATAAAATGAGTGGATTCGTACTGCGTTCCGCCAAAAAAGCGGGTGCTCCCATACGAATTGCGCATAGTCATAATACGAGCAGTGAGGGCGGAGCCGCTGCCAGGCTCTATAAGTGGGTAGCCGGCACCTTCATAACGTCTTGTGCAACGCACTTTGTGGCTTGTTCCACGAAAGCAGCCGAATGGCTATTTCACAAAAAAGAGAAGAATGCGATGATCCTCAAAAATGGCATCGAGAGTGATAAATTTGCGTTCTCGCCAGAGGTTAGAGAGCAAGTTAGACGGGAATTGAAGCTCTCACAGGATTGTTACGTAGTCGGACATGTGGGGAGATTCGCTCATCAGAAAAATCATGATTTTCTGATTGATATATTTGCCCAATTGAATCGAGAAAGACCGGATACGGTGTTGGTCCTTGCAGGAGACGGACCACTGCGAGCGGTCATCGAGAAGAAAGTGAAAGCTTATCTCTTGCAGGACAAGGTAAGATTCCTCGGGGTCCGCAGTGATATTACGCGATTGCTTCAAGCCTTTGATCTGTTCGTATTTCCTTCCTTGCATGAGGGACTGCCTGTCACACTCATCGAGGCGCAAGGTGCGGGTCTGCCTTGTCTCATATCGGATGAAATCACCCAGGAAGTGGATATGGATATTCATTTGGTAGAGCGGCTGCCGCTGAATGACAAGCAGGTTTGGATTGACAGAATGAAGCAAATCATTGAAGGAAATTTAACACGTCAGATCCCGGCGTTATCGTTATCGAACAAGGGCTACGACATTAAGAATACAGCCGCTTGGACAGAGGGTTTTTATTTAGGCATATTGAGGTGATCGCATGAAGAAGCTTACCGTGTTTACACCGACCTATAACAGAGCCTATTGTCTGGTTCATTGTTATGAAAGTCTTAAACGGCAGACCTCCAAAGACTTCATCTGGTTAATTATTGATGATGGCTCAACGGACAATACCGATGAGCTGGTGGCGGGCTGGATCGCAGAGAATGAGATGATGATCCGTTATCATTATCAGGATAATCAGGGGATGCATGGAGCCCATAATACCGCTTATCAGCTCATCGACACGGAATTAAATGTATGCATTGATTCCGATGATTATATGCCGGATAACGCAGTAGAACAAATAAATGCTTTTTGGGAAAGCCATGGAAGCGATCAGGTAAGTGGAATCATTGGACTCGATGCTTTCACAGATGGGCGAATCATTGGTTCAAGGCTGCCTGAAGAGCTTGAAAGCTCAACACTTTTTGAGTTATACAGCAAGCATCGTGTGACTGGTGATAAGAAGCTGGTGTATCGAACCGAGCTAACTCGGGACTATCCCTATCCCATTTTTGAGAATGAGAAGTATGTTGGCTTGGCCTATAAGTATTATAAGCTGGATCAATCGTATGAACTACTGCTGATGAATGAAGTGCTTTGCTGTGTGGAGTATTTACCCGATGGCTCCTCCATGAATATGTTGAAGCAGTATCGCAAGAACCCAAAGGGATTCGCCTTTTACAGGAAAGAGCTCATGAAGCTTCCCTTCGCAAGTTTATTCTTCAAATTCAGGCAATCCATCCACTACGTCTCCAGCAGCATGACTTCTGGAAATCGAAGGTTTATGAAGGAAACACCGGCCAAAATGTTAACTTTTCTAGCTATTCCACTTGGGGTCATCCTCTATTGGTACATGATTAGAAAAACAAGAATCTCGTAGGTACTCGAAAGGAATGTCACAATGGCTATCTTATGGGTTAATCTGGTTGTCGTCTATATTGCATCGTTCTTTTCAAGGTATTTGGCCAAACCTGTGACAACCGGCTCTGGACCCTTGTTGATAAAGCCTAATAAATGGATGGCCGCCATTGTCATGGCTACATTTGTCATCATAGCCGGGCTTCGTAATAACATAGGCGATACGTTCTTTTATATGTATGCTTACAAACTTAATGATTTCACATGGGAACAGGTTAGGGCAGAAAAGGATATTGGCTTTGGCATCCTGCAAATGGTCTTGAAATCATTCACGGGTGACCCTCAATTATTAATCTTCTTAACTGCGTTAGTGACCAATGTGCTTATTGTCTATGTGTTATACAAGTATTCAAAGTTATTTGAAGTGAGCATCTATGTCTATATCACATCAGGGCTTTACATTGTTTCGATGAACGGTGTTCGCCAGTTTCTGGCATCTGCCATTGTATTTGCGGCTACCAAGTATTTATTTGCGGGAAGTTGGCAAAAGTATTTCCTTGTAGTTGCCTTCGCTTCTACATTTCATGAGAGTGCCTTAATCCTCATTCCCATTTATTTCATTGTTCGAAGAAGGGCATGGGAGGCCTCGACATTCGTACTCCTTTTCGTGGCTGTCATTATAATCCTGGGATACAACGTGTTATCGGATGCCATATTCTCCGCTATTGCAGACACGCATTACAGTGAGTATAAAAACTTTCAAGAAGGCGGAGCTAATGTCATTCGAGTAGCCGTGGGTGCCGTCCCTCTCCTATTTGCTTATTTGGGAAGACATAAACTAAGAGAGCTATTTCCGCAAAGTGATTACATTGTCAATATGTCCTTATTGAATTTTGTGATCATGGCTGTCGCGACGCAAAATTGGATTTTCGCAAGGTTTTCGATCTACTTTGGCTTATATAATGTCCTCCTCATGTCATGGGTGATTAGTTTATTTGTCAAAAGAGAGCAGAAACTGATTTACTACGCGGTTCTTGGCTTTTATATGGTGTATTTCTACTACGAGAATGTAGTGACCTTAAATATTATTTACAAAAGCGATTACTTGAGGTTTTGAAAAGGGGGTTAGAGGATGGCTGTTCTTGTAACCGGTGGGGCTGGTTATATTGGAAGTCACACCTGTTTGGAATTATTAAATGCGGGTTATGAGATCGTGGTGGTAGACAATCTTGCAAATAGCAGCACGGAATCGCTAAAGCGGGTACAGGAGCTAACGGGCAAGGATTTCACGTTCTATCAGACGGACCTCTTGGACCAAGAAGCGATGGAAGTCGTGTTTAAGCAAAATAAGATAGACGCCGTTATTCATTTGGCCGGGTTCAAGTCCGTAGGGGAATCCGTTCGGCTGCCACTTCGCTACTATCATAATAATATGACGGGCACGCTCGTGCTCTGCCAGCTTATGCAGGAGCATGCGGTTAAAAACATCGTATTCAGCTCTTCCGCTACGGTATACGGGATGTCGGACAGCGTACCGATTTCCGAAGATTTCCCGCTTAGCGCAACGAACGCTTATGGGAGAACGAAGCTAATGATTGAAGAGATGATGAAGGATCTGTACGAATCGGATCCGGAGTGGAGCATCGCCCTACTGCGTTATTTTAACCCGATTGGTGCTCATAGTAGTGGAAAGCTAGGCGAGGATCCCAATGGGATACCGAATAATCTAATGCCTTATATCACACAAGTGGCAGCCGGTGGGTTAAACGAACTGCACATTTATGGAAGCGACTATCCAACACGGGATGGCACTGGCGTAAGGGATTATATCCATGTTGTGGATTTGGCTCGAGGGCACTTGAAGGCACTGGAGAAGGTCGTGTCTTCTAAGGGGATAGAAGCATATAACCTTGGGACTGGGCGTGGCTATAGCGTGATGGAGATGATTGCATCCTTCGAGAAAGTAACCGGTCAACGTATCTCGTATCGGATTACGGATCGTAGACCAGGGGATATCGGCGTCTGTTATTCAGACCCATCCAAGGCGGAAAGGGAACTCGGCTGGGTTGCCCTAAAGGGAATTGAAGAGATGTGCCGGGATGCGTGGCATTGGCAATCGAATAATCCGCAAGGGTATCAGAAGGAGAAGCCTATTCTCTTTACGGGTATTTCTTAATATCTAAGTGAGCCTGTATGCACCATACATAATTAATAGATAATGAGGTCTTATTCATGGATATATCTGCACTGACAAACCAACAGATGAAAGAAATTGTCATTGACGTATACAGGATCGGCAAGGATTCGGAACATCTTGAGGCCAAAGAGCTAATTGAAGAAATTAAAAGACAGATTATTTTGGTCCTAAGGGAGGAAATGACTTGCCAATCCTAAAAAGCAAGTCTTTGCAGAAATTCTCGAATTTGCTCTCTCTCATGCAGAAAGGAATGGTTGCCCAGATTTGGTCCATTAAGGTTTTTCAATCCGAACATATGATTTCGAACTCCTGCATGGAAACCAATTTGGATACGCCCTCTCTGCAAGCCTCGGATGTCAGTGATGTGCATGCCGAATTTGTAGCGGATCCTTTTATTATCAAATATAAGTTGAAGTTCTACTTATTTTTTGAAGTCTTTAACAAAGGATCAGGACGGGGTGAAATTGGGTTGGCCATCAGTGATGACGGAGCTAAGTGGGAATACCAGCAGGTTGTGCTGCGTGAAGGCTTTCATTTGTCTTACCCACAGGTGTTTGTCATCGAGGATGACGTCTATATGCTGCCTGAGACCGCAGGAGCTGGGCGTGTATTGTTATACAAGGCCAAACAATTTCCGTTCCAATGGGAAGTCGTTTCCGAGTTATTCGAAGGAAACTTCTTGGATCCTTCCATTGTGAAGTATGAAGACAAATGGTGGATCTTTGCCGGTTCGGAAGGAGGCAATCTTCATTTATTCCACGCAGGCGATTTGTTGGGTCCATGGATGGAGCATCCTCAAAGCCCAATCATTACGAATGATAAGAGGATTACAAGACCAGGGGGACGACTCGTTGCAATGGGAAGTCATCTGTATCGCTATACACAAGATGGTTCTCAATACTATGGAAATTCTGTGCGCGTATTCAAAATAAATACACTGTCCGAATTCGAGTATGCGGATGAGGAAGTGTCACTCGTATTACGAGGCACGAATAAAGAAAGAGACTGGCGGAAAGACGGCATGCATCATATTGACCAACTCATGATTAGCGATAATGAATGGCTGGTAGCCGTAGACGGCCAGAGGACGAAGAGATGGAACTATTTTGCATGGAAGCTCGATCGTATTAAATCAAAGATGTTTAGTTAAGATCAGTAGGAGAAGAGAGCATATGAAGCGATTATTTGATTTGTTGATAGCGATTCCTTGCTTCGTCTTATTTCTCCCGATTATCGGGATAGTCGCTATTCTGGTTAGGCTTAAATTGGGATCACCTGTTATTTTCAAACAACAGAGACCTGGGTTACATGGGAAGCCTATTCAACTGTATAAGTTCCGAAGCATGACGGATGAACGAGACCACGAAGGAAAATTGCTGCCTGATTCAGTAAGACTAACCTCATTCGGCAGGTTGCTCAGGAAGTTTAGTCTAGATGAGCTCCTGCAGCTGGTTAATGTTATTCAAGGGGATTTGAGCTTGGTAGGGCCAAGACCACTGTTGATGGATTACTTACCTCTTTACTCGAAAGAGCAGGCCAAACGTCATCTTGTCAGGCCAGGCATTACCGGATGGGCTCAAGTCAACGGCAGGAACGAAATCTCCTGGGAAGACAAATTTAAGCTGGATGTCTGGTATGTGGAAAATCAAAACTTTCTTCTTGATTTGAGAATCCTCGCCTTAACGGTTGTTAAGGTTTTGAGGTCTGATGGGATCAGTCACGGGAATCATGTGACGATGGAGAAATTTTCGGGTTCGAACCTCTCATGAAGGTTGTGATACAAAATGGATCTCGTCCTCATAGGTGAAGGCGGACATAGCAAAGTAATCAAGGATTTAATTGGATCGAAGCATGCGTATAACCTCAGGGCTATCCTGGATGACAAGTACGAACAATTAAAGCTAGTCGGCGACATCTACATAGGACCTATTTCCTCTGTACACGACTTAGTTGAACAGATGCGGAGTTCTCCTAAATTTGTGATCGGAATCGGCAATAATAGAACTCGCAAGTCGATTGCAGAGAGGCTGGGTTTAACGAGAGAGAGCTATACTTCACTCATTCATGATTCTGCCATTGTGAGTGGAAGTGCGTTTATAGGGGTTGGGTCCGTAATTATGGCTCATACCATTGTCAATGCCGGTGCTGTCATTGGGGATCACGCCATCATTAATTCTGGTGCAATTGTTGAGCACGATGCCTATGTTGGCGATTATGTCCACATCGCCCCGAAATCTCTGCTGACAGGCTCTGTTGTTGCCGGGGAAGGGGCTATGATCGGTGCAGGGGCAACGGTTATTCCAGGGAAGAAGATAGGGGAATGGGTCACTGTGGGAGCCGGGGCAACAGTCATTCATGATCTCCCCTCCTATTGTACGGCTGTAGGCATTCCTGCTCGAATGATTGCTAGATCGTCTTAGGAAATTCGGAGAAAAATAGCTATTGATGCATATATCATCTATTCGGAAGGCTGTGAATTAATATCATGTCGCTACAAAACAAGAAAATATTTCTTTCCCCTCCACACATGAGCGGGAATGAAATGACGTATATCCAGGACGCTTTTGATACAAATTGGATCGCTCCGCTTGGTCCGCATGTGGATGCCTTTGAGAAAGAGCTTGCTGCTTATGTAGGCGTTAAGGATGCCGCGGCTGTCAGCTCAGGGACAGCTGCCATTCATCTTGCTTTGCAACTGCTGGAGGTTAAAGAAGGCGATACGGTTTTCTGCTCAAGTCTTACGTTTGTGGCCAGTGCGAATCCGATTGTCTATTGCGGGGCCAAGCCGATCTTTATTGATTCTGAGCCGGAGACATGGAATATGTCGCCTCAGGCACTGGAACGCGCACTGCATGACGCAGTACAAGAGGGGCAATTGCCTAAAGCCGTTATTGTCGTCAATCTCTATGGACAAAGTGCCAAAATGGATGAAATTATTCGGTTATGTGATGACTTTGATATTCCCGTTATCGAGGATGCGGCTGAATCGTTAGGTTCCACCTATCGGGGTGAAGCAAGCGGGTCTTATGGCAAATTTGGTGTTTATTCCTTTAACGGGAACAAGATCATATCCACCTCGGGCGGGGGCATGCTGGTTTCCAATGATGTGGAGCAGTTAAAAAGAGCACGGTTTTTAGCTACACAAGCAAGAGATCAGGCGGCACATTATCAGCATAGTCAATTGGGCTTTAATTACCGTTTGAGTAATGTTCTGGCAGGGATTGGAAGAGCCCAATTAGAGGTATTGGATGATCGCGTTCAAGCCAGAAGAATGATTTTTAATAGGTATCAAGAAGCTTTGTCCTCTTTACCGGGCGTTCACTTCATGCCAGAACTGGCAAGCTCACGTTCCAATCGTTGGCTCACCGTCTTAACCATAGACGAGCAAGAAGCGGGGATTAGCGTTCAGGAAGTGCTTGCAGCATTGACGGAACAAAACATCGAAGCTCGTCCCGTATGGAAGCCGCTTCATCTGCAGCCGCTTTTTGAAGGAGCTAAATTTTATCCGCATCGTGAAAAGGAGATTGTATCGGAACGATTATTTCATACAGGTCTATGTTTGCCTTCCGGATCTCAAATGACAGAAGATGACCAGTATAGAGTTATCTCGTGTATGAAGAAGTCTATCCTTCAAACCATTCATTCAAGTTAACTATTAAACGGGAGGTCATCGTAACCATGTGCGGAATTGTTGGATATATCGGTAATCAAGATGCGAAGGAGATTTTAGTCAAAGGACTTGAAAAACTGGAATACAGAGGTTATGATTCCTCCGGAGTAGCCCTGTTAAATGACAGTGGACTGCATGTCTACAAAGAACAGGGCCGCATTGCGGCCCTTCGTGAGGTCATCGACGAGCAGGAGCAGGCGAAGGTAGGAATCGGCCACACCCGATGGGCCACACATGGGAAGCCTAGTCGTAGAAATGCCCATCCTCATTTAAGCAACAGCGGACGGTTTACGATCGTTCATAACGGAGTCATTGAGAACTATGAAGAACTTAAAGCGCGCTATTTGCTGGATATTCCCTTCGCCAGTGATACGGACACAGAGGTTATCGTACAATTGATGGATAAATGGGTGGAGAGCGGAGTAGCGGTTGAGAATGCTTTCCGGCAGTTGTTCCTGGAGATTAAGGGATCCTATGCGGTTGCCTTATTAGACAATCAAGACTTGGAAACGATTTATGTAGGTAAAAATAAGAGCCCATTACTTATCGGACTCGGTCAAGATTTCCACGTTATTGCTAGTGATGCTCTGGCCATGCTGCAAGTAACGAATCAATTTGTTGAATTGATGGATGAAGAGATCGTCATTCTCCGCCAAACCTCCAAACGGATTACAAACCTGAGCGGAGAAATCGTTCAGCGTAGACCCTTTTACGTCAAGCTGGATGCCAGCGATATCGAAAAGGGGCCCTACCCGCACTATATGCTGAAAGAAATTGACGAACAGCCGGTTGTCATCCGTAAGGTCATCTCCAAATACCAAGACATCACTGGCGATTTGGTTATCGATAGCCATATTCGGGCGCATATCCAGAAGGCCGATCGAATCTACATCATTGCTTGTGGTACAAGTTATCATGCGGGATTAGTAGGTAAGCAGCTGATGGAGAAGATTGCAGATATACCGGTTGAAACACATATTGCCAGTGAATTTTTATATAACAGACCTCTCTTGTCAGTGAATCCACTCTTTATCTTTATTTCCCAAAGTGGAGAAACAGCGGATAGTCGAGGTGTGCTAGTCGCTATGAAACAATTGGGCCATATCACCTTGACGATAACCAACGTTCCAGGGTCAACGCTATCTCGCGAAGCCACGTACACCTTATTGACGCATGCCGGACCAGAAATTGCGGTAGCATCAACTAAGGCCTATACAGCACAAATCGCTGTCTTAGCCATATTGGCATTCGATAGCGCGCGTGCCAAGGGAATCAAGGTAGATGTGAATCCTGTGCATGAATTAAGTATTGCCGCGAATGCCATGGAAATTATGATTAATCATAAAGAAGTGATGGAAGAGGTCGTTTGGCAATATGTAAACACTTCACGTAACTGCTTTTTTATCGGTCGGGGTGTGGACTACTATGCTTGTTTGGAAGGCGCGCTCAAGCTGAAGGAGATTTCCTATATCCAAGCCGAAGGATTTCCGGGCGGAGAGCTGAAGCATGGGACGATTGCCTTAATTGAGGAAGGTACTCCGGTTATTGCACTCGTCACACAAGCTCACGTTAGAGCCAATATTCGCAGTAATGTTCAGGAGGTCAAAGCACGCGGCGCACATGTCTGTATGATTAGCATTGAAGGGATCGAGGAGAAAGAAGATCACATTATTCTCCCTGCAGTCCATGAATGGCTAACACCGCTTGTTTCCGTCGTTCCTTTACAACTAATCGCTTATTATGCTGCATTATATCGGGGCTGCGATGTAGATAAACCAAGAAATCTTGCCAAGAGTGTTACTGTGGAGTGATGGAGACCATGATTGGACAAAACATTTCAAGTATTCGTAAACAAAGGGGATATACGTTATCAGAGCTTTCTGAGCGGACCGGTATCTCCAAATCCTATTTAAGCAACATTGAAAGAAATCTTAAACAGAACCCTTCTATCCATGTCATGGAAAGAATTGCCCTGGTTCTGAAGGTAGATTTGAAAACGCTGTTAAAAATAGCGGTAGATGTTGAGACGAACCCTCAACTGGATCAAGAATGGATTGATTTTGTTTTTTATTTGAAACAATCCGGCATAGCCAAAGAACGGATTCATGAATTTAAAAAATTTATTGATTTTATGAAATGGCAAGATGATAAAACATCGAATAAACAATAATTCATTAACGGCGTTTACCCAAAAACATTTTTTTGGTGAATTGCCGTTCTTAATAACAAACATATTTGTTCGTTGTAAGAAATTCTGCTATACTAACAACAAGAGCAATTATAACTTCACGAAGAGGGAAGATCTGAAATGATTGGAAAACGTGTACAACAATTGAGAAAAGAGAAAGGCCTGTCCCTGACAGAATTGGCAGAACGCGCAGGCGTTGCCAAGTCATATATCAGCAGCTTGGAACGAGACATTCAGAAGAATCCGTCGATTCAATTTCTTGAGAAAATTGCAGCTGTATTAAAAGTACCTGTCGACAGGTTGATTGATGATCAGGAAGAAATGGCTCCAAATGACCGTGAGCTGGATCAGGAATGGTATGAGATCATTAAGGAAGCCATGACTTCAGGTGTTGACAAACAGCAGTTTCGGGAATTTTTAGATTTCAATAAATGGAGAATGAAACGTCCAAACGATGAGTAGTATTGAGTTCGTTAATGAATGCTACGGGGACGTACAAGTGTTCGTTGCTGTTGAAATGTGTGGATTTTTCATGGGTTGATAGGGGCTTCTTAAGAATGCGCGGATATCCTCCAACGTAAGACCCAACTTACGTGCACTCATAATCAGATTCATCCATTCTGCATCAAACTCTTCGGTTTTCATCTGGTTTAACATACTCATAGTTATAACCCCTCCACAATCATCCGATGTGATACAAATCGTATCTTACTGCTTATTATTGCACGTTTTTTCCGTGAAATCAATCCTGCAATTATTAAAATTATACAAAGTGTATCAGGAATAAGGTGAATCCCTCGACAAATAACACGTGAATACCGGAAATCGCCTCAATAAACGGGAGAGGGGAGGGATTACCTGGTGAATGGTAAGCGCCTTAGTCGCAGGACATTTCTCAAGAACAGCCTATTTACCATAAAAGCTCTTGCTGCCCTAGCGGGAGTTGGCGGGCTTTATAGTATTTTCGGAGAGCGGTTTTGGATCCAAACCAAAATGGTTCGTCTTTCATATCGTCGTTATCCTTTATCCTTCGCAGGCATGCGGATTGTCCAATTTAGCGATACACATATTGGAAAGTATTACAGCTTGAATCGATTAGAAGAAGTCGTTGAACTTGTTCAAAAGCAAAAACCTGATTTGATCTGCTTTACAGGGGATCTATTTGATTCTAAATTCGGGGAAGTAAGCGATGACGTCATTCCGATTCTAGCTCGACTTCAAGCCGATTTGGGTAAATTTGCAGTTCTTGGTAATCACGATATGCGTTTGAATGCCAAACGGGTCGTGGATGTGCTGGAGCGCTCAGGTTTTACCGTACTTATCAACCAAAGCCGATCTATTGTGCGTGGACATGAGCGATTGCAGGTGGTCGGTATAGATGAAATCTTTCATGGCAAACCTAATTTACCACTCGCTATGAAGGGGGTAGGACGGGACGATTTCGTACTTTTACTTGCCCACGAGCCGGATTTTGCAGATACAGCCATCTCTTTTCCTGTCGATTTGCAGCTCTCGGGTCACAGCCATGGCGGGCAGATACGAATCCCTTTTTACGGGAGCATCTTTATACCAGACTTGGCTCAGAAGTATCCGATGGGGCTGTACACCTTCGCAGACAGTGAGTTTCATGTGTATACAAATCGCGGAATAGGAACAACGTTATTTCCGATCCGGTTCAATTGTCGGCCTGAGATTACGGTCTTTGACCTAGAGACTAAGCCGTCTTAAACAAGCAGAATCTCCGCTGGCTTTAGCCAACGGAGTATGTCCTAATAGCAGAACCATTTTTTCCAAATATCAAGAGAATCCTTGCCATCAGTGTCTTCCCACTTCATCTTATCGAAGTCTTTTTTGTTTTTCTTGATTAAATCTTCCAGATTTTTGTCAATCTCTTTCTTATTGCTAGTGACGTAAGAGAATAGTTGTTGAATGGGTTGTGCCGCACTTTTTTTGTTCTCTGAGGCATTATGAGAGCTTGTTGATGCAGAAGCATAGGCAGGAAATATAATTGCACTAAAAAGCAGAAGGATAAGGGATATTCTTACGATTTTATACATTGTACCTAACCTCCCTTCATGATAAATTAATATGTATGTAGGAGTGGACGTTCGTTATAAAGAATTATATCGTAAATATTAGGTTTTGAGAACTAGAAAAGGCATAGATCATTTCTATAATTTGTGATACAATATGTATCATATAGTGATAAAGAGGGGGGACTTGGGAATAACATATTTTTTTGGTATTTTTAGATACAATTAGTATCAAAACAAATGAATCCGATTAAATGATGTGAGGTGCAACTCATGCAAGTGGTTCAGCCTATAAGAGAACAAGAGAAAATTGAAGCGATACAAGCCGTGTTGAAAGAACAATCGATTCGAGACTGGCTTCTTTTCACAATTGGGATTAATTCCGGACTCCATCTAAGCGATCTTCTTTCGTTGAAAGTAAAAGATGTGATGGATCGAAATATCGTACATGTGCGGGAGGAAAAAACGGGTAAATTAAAGACGTTTCAGCTTTCTGCACAGCTGAAGGTATTTATTGAGGATTATATCAGGTATATGGATGAAGACAATTTTTTGTTTCCATCCCAACGGACAGGCAACCCGATCAAACGAATTCGGGTTTATCGGATTCTGAGCGAAGCTGCCAAGCAAGTGGGGCTATCTGATATTGGTACGCACACGCTCCGAAAAACATATGGTTATCATTATTATCTAAAAACGAAAAATGTTTCGGTTTTAAGAGATTTATTTAATCAGTCGGCCCCATCTGTTACTTTAAGATATATCGGTGTAACGAGTTAGATATTACTTCAATTCCAAGATCATAGCTGAGCGTTGGGAGTGTTGCTTCTTTTATGAAAAACGAAGAAAAGATTTTGTTAAACATTCATCAAATTCTTCAGCAGCTAGGTATTGATCCACAGAAGTTTCAACAAACAACAAGCATCTCTTCCTCACCATCTACTCCAAGGAGCGCTCAGCTCTCACAAAAGCAATAAACCTTTTTGCTTCATCAGGAGTTAGTCTTCTGCCATCCACAGTCAAAGAGAATTTTTTCAAAATGCTCTCATCCGTTAAATCGAGGTGCTCAACAAACTCGCGAACATCATGATCAAGAACCATCTCTGGTTGATCTGTTCTGCCGAGCAAATAATCAATAGAAACACTAAAGAAGTTGCAATCTTATTAATCGTTTCGTAATCTGGCTCACGGCGGTTTGTTTCATAATGTGAAAGAGCAGCTCTAGAAATACCAATTTTATTGGAGAGTTCTTCTTGAGTCAGTCCTCTTTTCTCACGTAATTGCGCAATTCTATCTCCATACTTCAAGTAGGTATCATTCCTCACTATGTATTTTTTCTATATCCATATTTCCACTGCTTTTAAGGCTGTATCAGAGAACTATTATAGCAAAGCAGAGATTCATTTGACTAGATAAAAGATGAAATCATAAAGGAGAGTTATAGGAATGGCAGTGGAAAGAAGGGATAAATTGGAATTGGTGGTACCATTTATGGGTAAGTTGAATATTGTTCAAATTCGAGATCAGCTAATAAATAGTAAATATACATTAATTGACATTATAGAACTTGAGAAATTCCATTTTAAATTTATAAGTTCGTTGTGTTTGCCAACAAATCGTCAGGTCACCTACGGGTTTGAACTCACCATTTTTAATCGTTCAATTCAAGTTGTTGGTGGCATTACGTTAGTAAGCAATACGGAAAATGAATACGTATATAAAGCGATAATTAAACAAGATTCGAATGAAGACGCTGATTCTGAAATGCTATACATGATTAATCAGCTTGCCGTTAAGCAGGATAATAAATACGGTAAACTAGTGAAAAGCTACTCACCAGAGTCCTTATCCATGGAGAATACAGTCGATTTGATATGCTGAAGAAGATAAATGAATAAGCAGATCCATCTTTAAATTTGCTTTTATTCGTTGCTTTTTCACAAATTCTGGATCGCCCCCCCTTGTAATGTTACAAATCGTATCCTATAATTGATTTGTATACATATCGTAACAAAAAGTTAAATACGAGAAATTAAGGGGGGAAGAACATGAATGTAGATATTGTATATTGTATTCAATGTAATTCAGTTATGGTGAAGGCAAATGCAAACATGATCTTTAAGACGGGCTTTTATCATACGACGATCCCACTTTGTCTCTGTAAATCGTGTGTTTTCACGGAGGAAAATAGGTTTAATATTGAAATTATTGGCAATTCACATAAATGTTATACGGATTTTGATCTGCCTTTGTCTTATCAAGTTCTAGGGGCATCTGTACATAAAGTTAACTCCCAGAAAGAAGTTTTTGCTTGAACATACGAATTAAGGGCATGAAAATTCCAAAAAGCCGTCTCTCTTAGTGAAAAAGTGGAGCGGCTTTTTGTCCTTTCTATTACTGCAACAAATGCTTATAAGCACTATAATCAATCTGTTGCTTCTCCAAAAAGCTAGTCAAGCTTTTATAGTCGCGTCGTGGCGTCGCCAAAATATATCCTTCGATACAATGCTCCCGTGTTACTTCTTTTGCGCCATCTTCCAAAGCAACTTGACCAATTCTGGCAGCGATCGAGTGCTTCGCAATATCCCGGAACGCTGTAGGTACAGGGGATACCAACTGGTCTAAAAATGTTTTGGAATCATTTGTCCAAAGGTGTCGAGAGTTGTCCACGTAGTGATTTTGCCAGTCGAGCTTGGATTTACCGTCTTCTTTAGGCAGTACTTTGAGAAATTTCCGAAACATGAAATAGCCGCCGATCGTCATGAAAAAAAGTAGGACACATACCCAAAAAATGATAAACCACATGAAAAAGTCATTGCCCATTTATTTGTCACCTCACTATTTTACATCGTTATATGAAATGAATTATATCAAATTTCTAGATTTCTTGCGACAATCCGAGTAAAATAAGAAGATAGTGAACACGAAAAGGAGTAATTGATTATGCCGAAAATTGGTTCGCACGTTTCGTTCTCAGATAAAGGTCTGTTAAATGCGGCTGAAGAAGCCATTTCATACGGATCATCTACATTTATGATATACACGGGGGCTCCGCAAAATACGCGCCGCAAACCGATCGAAGATCAATATATTGAAGAAGGGAAAGCACTAATGGACAAGCATGCGATTCATGAAATCGTCGTGCATGCTCCATACATTATCAATCTAGGGTCTTATAAGGAAGATACGTTTGATTTAGCCGTTCGTTTCCTACAAGAAGAAATTCGTCGAACGGATTATATCGGTGTACGCAATATTGTTCTTCACCCTGGTGCTTACACAGACAAAGACGCTGAGTATGGGATTGCCCGTATTGCTGAAGGCTTGAACAAAGTGCTCGCCGGAGTGAAAGATACGAACGTCAACATCGCGCTGGAAACGATGGCAGGCAAAGGGACAGAGATCGGTAGAAGCTTTGAGGAAATCGCGGCTATCATGGACAAAGTAGCGGATAACGGCAAGCTGACTGTATGTATGGATACATGCCACATTCATGATGCTGGTTATGACATTGTTAATGATCTTGACGGTGTTCTGGATCATTTTGACCGTGTAGTGGGCATAAACAAGCTGGGCGTTATTCACTTGAATGATAGTAAAAATCCTCGCGGAGCAAGTAAAGACCGTCACGCGCCTTTAGGTTCAGGTTGGATTGGTTTCCAAGCCATGAATAACGTGGCTCGTCACGAGAAGTTACAACATCTGCCTATGATTCTGGAAACGCCTTGGATCGGTAAAGAAGACAAAACCCAACGTCCTATGTACGAGGTTGAGATTGCGCTGCTTTCGGGTAATTTAAGTGGACGCTTTGGCGGGGAGTTCCTAGATCAAGTCGAGAGAATCGATCATTTGTTTGGGAAAAAGGATATTCATTATCGTGATTTTATTTTGAATACATGGGATATTTTGAAAAACGATGCGAAAGCGAAGAAAGCGGACGGACGCGAGCCGCTGGAGCGACTGTACGACATCGTGCATGAAGAGGGTCTATTGCCTGAGCTTAGCGAGGAGCAAATCAATCAACGTCTGACCGTATGGCTCGCTGGTCAAGAAGTGCTCAAGCAAGCTTAAGTTAGAGGCAGATAAGATTGAATGCTTACGAAGAAAGTTTTTCTGACGGAAAAGTCTTAGGGGGTTAACATGGAACGAGGAAACAACATAAACAGAGCGAGAATGCTTATTTCTTGCCCGGATCAGCCGGGTATTGTAGCGGCAGTTTCGCATTTCTTATTCGAATATGGTGCGAATATCGTGCAATCCGATCAATATACGATGGACCCAGAGGGTGGTATGTTTTTCATTCGCATCGAGTTTGATTTAGAAGAGCTTGCTAACCGCGCTGAAAAGCTGAAGCAGGATTTTGCAAGTGTCGCTGAAAAATTCTCCATGGATTGGAGTCTTTCCTTGGCAAGTCAGAAGAAGCGAATTGCTATCTTCGTATCCAAGGAAGATCATGCCCTGCTTGAGCTGCTCTGGCACTGGCGTGCAGGTGATCTCAACGCGGATATCGCGATGGTGATCAGTAATCATCCAGATATGCAATCGTTGGTAGAACCATTCGGAATACCTTATCATCATATTCCCGTAACAGCAGATACGAAAGATGAGGCTGAACGTCGCCAGTTAGAAGTGGTGGGAGACCAAGTTGATGCTATTGTGTTAGCTCGCTATATGCAGATCGTGTCGCCATCTTTTATTAAACACTATGCGAATCGAATTATTAACATTCACCACTCCTTCCTACCGGCATTTGTTGGCGGGAAGCCTTACGCGCAGGCACATAATCGCGGGGTGAAAATCATTGGAGCCACCGCTCACTACGTGACGGAGGAACTAGACGGTGGACCCATCATTGAACAGGACGTTCAGCGTGTAAGCCATCGCGATAACGTGGAAGATTTGAAGCGGATCGGTCGTCACATCGAGCGTATTGTTCTCGCTAGAGCTGTATCGTGGCATGTGGAAGATCGCATTATCGTCCATAACAATAAGACGGTTGTGTTTAACTAAACGGAATGACGGGTTGGATCCTTTACATGGATTCAGCCTTTTTTTTATACAAATTCAAACTTCTCATAAGTTAAATGAATGATTTCTCTCTATTACAAGAAAATAATGAATTCAGTGGTTTATTGTGGCAAAGCCTCAAAGCAAATGGTACAATAATGCAAGCGAGAAAAGTCACTTGTATGTACAAGTAGTTAAATGATGAAACTATAGAAATGTAGGAGGGAATTTTCGAATGACAGCAGCAAACCAAACTATTGAACAATTAGCCGTTAATACGATCCGTACTTTAGGTATCGATGCCATTGAGAAAGCAAATTCAGGCCACCCTGGTATGGTAATGGGGGCTGCTCCGATGGCTTACGTACTATGGAAACAGCATATGAAACACAATCCTGCGAATCCGAAATGGGTCAACCGCGACCGTTTTGTCTTGTCTGCAGGACACGGATCCATGCTGTTATACAGCCTGCTTCACCTTTGCGGGTACGACCTGCCGATGGAAGAGATTAAGAACTTTCGCCAGTGGGGAAGCAAGACTCCAGGACATCCGGAGTATGGCCACACAGCTGGTGTTGATGCAACGACGGGTCCTCTTGGACAAGGGGTTGGTATGGCGGTTGGTATGGCCATGGCAGAAGCTCATTTGAGAGAGACTTACAATAAAGAGAACTTCCCTGTTATCGATCACTACACCTATGCGATTTGTGGCGATGGCGATATGATGGAAGGCGTTTCCTCTGAAGCGGCATCTTTGGCTGCTCACCTTAAACTAGGTAAATTAATCATGATGTATGATTCCAATGATATTTCCCTTGATGGTGAATTGAACATGGCTTTTTCCGAAAATGTACAGAAGCGTTTTGAAGCTTACGGCTGGCAAGTGCTGCGCGTAGAAGAGCAGAACGATCTTGCTGCGATCTCCAAAGCGATTGCTGATGCAAAAGCGGATACAACGCGTCCTACGCTGATTGAAGTGAAAACAACCATTGGTTTCGGCAGCCCGAACAAAGGTGGTAAAGGCGGTCACGTAGGTCCTCACGGTTCCCCGCTTGGTGGCAGTGAAGTGAAATTGACCAAACAAGCATACGGCTGGCCGGAAGAGCCGGACTTCCTTGTTCCGGACGAAGTAAGAGCTCATTATGCAGCAATTAAAGTCGAAGGCGCTGCAGCAGAACAAGCTTGGAGCAGCTTGCTGAACGATTACATCAAAGCATACCCAGAGCTTGGCAACCAGTTCACGGCAGCTGTGAATAATGAACTGCCTGCTGGATGGGATGCAGACCTTCCTGTTTACAGCACATCGGACAAGCCGCTTGCTACGCGTGCAGCTTCCGGTAATGCTATTAATGCAATTGCGGGCAAATTGCCGCAATTGATTGGCGGTTCCGCTGACCTTGCAAGCTCGAACAACACGATGATCAAAGGCGAAATAAACTATTCAGCAAGCAACTACGCAGGCCGCAACCTATGGTTTGGTGTACGTGAGTTCGGTATGGGTACAGCGCTGAACGGTATGGCTTTACATGGCGGTCTTAAAGTATACGGAGCCACATTCTTCGTATTCTCCGACTACTTGCGCGCATCTATTCGTTTGGCAGCTCTTATGCAGCTTCCTGTGATCTACGTTCTGACCCATGACAGTATTGCGGTTGGTGAAGACGGACCTACGCATGAGCCGGTTGAACAACTGCCAGCGCTTCGCGTTATTCCGGGCATCACCGTTATTCGTCCTGCGGATGCTAACGAGACATCAGAAGCATGGCGCTATGCGTTGTCCCAAGCAACAGGTCCTGTTGCACTCGTCTTGACTCGTCAAAACCTGCCGATTCTTGAAGGCGCAGTGGAAGGTGCCAAAGCGAACTTGAGCAAAGGTGGATATGTCGTGTCCGAAGCTGCTAACGGTAAGCCGGATGCACAAATCCTTGCAACAGGTTCCGAAGTACAGCTCGCTGTAGCTGCTCAGAAGCTGCTGCAAGAAGAAGGCATTAACGTACGCGTCGTAAGCTTGCCAAGCTTAGAGCTATTCGAGAAACAGTCCAAAGAATACAAAGATTCCGTTATTCTTCCTGATGTGAAAAAACGTCTTGCGGTTGAAATGGCGTACCCACTTGGTTGGGAACGTTATGTGGGTGACCAAGGTTCGATCCTCGGAATCTCCACATTCGGAGCCTCCGCGCCTGGTGATGTTGTGCTCAAAGAATACGGCTTCTCACCTGAGAATGTTGTAGCGAGAGTGAAAGCATTGCTCGGTTAATAAAGAGAGCAAAGGTATCAAGAGACTTCGCACCGCGCAGGCTTGACTGAAATTTAAGCGCGATGCGAGCGAGCCTAACTCGTATAACAAACAGCCATTGCACGCCTGGTGCGTGCATGGCTTTATTTTTAGTAGATAAGAAAGTATAAGTTGTATACTTTTGCTTCGCATCTACCTTGACAAACGCGTCGTCCTAGAAGGACGACGAAGTCGTTTATTCTTGGTTAACTTGAGGGGGAAATATGTCCATGTCCAGCTTTGAAAATGTAACTGTATTAACGAAAGCCAATGTTTATTTCGACGGTAAAGTCACCAGTCGCACTGTGCAGTTTGCAGACGGCACCAAAAAAACACTCGGCATTTTACTTCCGGGCGAGTATGAGTTTGGAACAGATGTGAAAGAAATTATGGAAATCCAAGCCGGTGAGCTGAACGTTTTGCTGCCTGGCAGCAGCGAGTGGATTACGATCAATGGAGAAGGCGAATTTACAGTTCCTGCGAACTCGAAATTCAAGCTTGAAGTGAAAACAGTAAGCGATTATATTTGCTCTTATATTAGCGAGTAATTGGTTCCGAGCCGTTCGCGGCGCCGATTCAAAAACCCGTTCTTCCATCGGACTATGCATACACTGGTCCAAGTGAAGAACGGGTTTTTTATGCTGTCTTACAAAAAACGGAAAGGATACGCAGCATATATAGTGTTTCTTCATCGTGCAGCGGATAAGTAACGCCGCTAAATATCAGAAATAACCTACCTTCTTCCCACTGGCGGGAAAGAAGGTAGGTTTGGTTTGTTAGAACCAGAACTTATACGTTTAGAAACGGCTACAGCGCATATTCAATATGATCCTCAATATACTGCTCCAATTTGATCCGCACATAAGGCGGCAAACCGGAAAGCATACAGCCGTAACGGAATTCGGAGCCATTGGTTTCGATCCGAATGACGCGCGCCGTGATCGGGGGAAGCTCCGCTTCCTGCGGGAAGTGAATGACGATGAACATGTCCGGCGCCAAGGGTGAGCTGGATGTGATTTGCAGTCCGCTCTCTGACAAGTCAAAGAGTGTGCCGTCGATGTTCTGCCCGGAGAAAGAGCCTTCCTGCTCCCACTGATAAATAGAGAGCTTCAGTCTGATGTCGAGCTTCACGCGCATGTTCCGGCGGCGCTCGCGGCCGGAAAGTGGAGAAGCCGGCGTTTCCTCAACGGAGAGGGACTCCTTCTCTCTACTTACAGCTTGTCCGATCCAATCCTCGTAGCATTGAATAACAGCGCTTAGGTCCTCTTCGCCGAGTCCTTTGCTGAGGCCCATCTGGATCAAGCCTGTCGCTGCTTGCAGCATAGGAGCGGGCATTTGGAACTTGCTTGTTAGCTCTTGAGCAAGCACCAGGTCCTTCAGCATCAGCTTCAGGGAGAATTGATTGCTGAAGTCTCGATCGAGGATCTTGTCGGCCTTCAGCTCGACCTGCTTGCTGTTGGCTCCTCCGGAGCGCACGATCTCGAGGAACTGAACAGGATTGATGCCTGCTTTGGTTGCAATGGACAGTCCTTCGGCCAAACCGACTAAATTAATGCCCACCATCGTGTTATGGGCAATCTTGGCATAAGAGCCAGAGCCGGACGGTCCCAGATATAGGGCCTTGCTGCCAAGCGCAAGGAGTAAGTCTTTGTGCTCGTCGAATACCTCCTTGTTACCGCCAACCATGAAGGTCAGTGTGCCGGCTTCAGCAGCAGGCTTGGTGCCAGTGACAGGCGCATCGAGGAAGTCAACAAAATGAGCCTCAAGCTCCTCAGCCAGCTTCTGACTGGTTTGTGCAGCTACTGTACTGGAGTCAATAATCGTAAGTGCTGGATGAAGTCCGCTTAAAATCCCTTGTTCGCTATAAAAAGTGTCTAGTAAAGCAGCGTCATTGCTAAGCATGGTGAAGAGTACATCTGAACTTTTGGCCGCTTCTGCCGGTGTTCTTGCCAGTTCAGCACCAAGACGCACTAATTCGTTTGCTTTCTCTGTCGTTCGATTATATACCGTAACCATATAACCTTTTTTGATCAGGTTAGCTGCCATGGGATTACCCATTGTGCCAAGTCCAATAAAGCCGATACGTTTCATGTACAATCACCTCTAACTTTCATTTTATCATGGGAATTCCTACCTGTGAATGCCTTCTTTACTTGCATTTATGTGGGCAAATAAGTATGCTAGGAAAAGGAAAAAAATAGAGGTGGAGGCGAGTTTAGTGAGTAACAAACTACATTTTGACTACAGCAAAGCGTTATCCTTCTTATCCCAACATGAAGTGGATTATTTATCTGCTCAAGTAGAATTGGCGCATAATCAGCTTCACAACAAAACAGGTGCAGGCTCCGATTACTTAGGATGGGTGGATCTTCCTGAGAACTATAACCGTGAGGAATTTGCCCGCATTCAAGCCTCAGCTAAGCAAATTCAATCTGATTCGGACGCATTAGTCGTGATCGGGATTGGCGGTTCCTATCTGGGTGCTCGCGCAGCAATTGAGATGCTTTCTCATTCATTCTATAACATTTTGCCTAAAGATAAACGCAAGACTCCGGAAATTTATTTCGTTGGAAACAACATCAGCTCTACATACGTAACTCACCTGCTTCAAGCACTTGAAGGCAAAGATTTCTCGGTGAACGTGATCTCGAAATCCGGTACAACAACAGAACCGGCGATTGCTTTCCGTATTTTCCGTGAATTACTGGAGAAGAAGTATGGGAAGGAAGCTGCTCGCAAACGGATCTACGCAACAACGGATCAAGAGAAGGGCGCACTTAAAACACTGGCAACAGCTGAAGGCTACGAAAGTTTTGTGATTCCGGATGATGTAGGCGGGCGTTACTCCGTACTAACGGCAGTTGGCCTATTGCCAATCGCAACGGCCGGCATTGATGTAGAGGCGATCATGAAAGGTGCAGCAGACGCACAGCATGAGTTCTCCAATCCCAAATTAAGCGAAAATCAGAGCTACCAATACGCAGCTGTGCGTAACGCGCTTTACCGCAAAGGCAAAACGATCGAAATTCTTGTGAATTATGAGCCATCGCTGCACTTCGTTTCCGAATGGTGGAAGCAATTGTTCGGTGAGAGTGAAGGGAAAGACTATAAAGGGATTTATCCTGCTTCAGTAGACTTCTCAACGGATCTGCACTCCATGGGCCAATTCGTTCAAGACGGTAATCGTATTCTGTTCGAAACGGTCATTCAAGTCGATCAAGTGGCTGATCATATTACGATTGGTACGGATGCGGACGATTTGGACGGGCTGAACTTCCTTAGTGGTCAAACGATGGACTTCGTGAATAAGAAAGCTTTTCAAGGTACGATGCTGGCTCATACGGACGGAAATGTCCCTAATCTGATCGTAACGCTGCCGGATATGACACCTTATTCTTTCGGATACATGGTGTATTTCTTCGAGAAAGCTTGCGGAATTAGCGGATATCTTCTTGGTGTGAATCCTTTTGACCAACCTGGCGTTGAAGCTTATAAAAAGAACATGTTCGCGCTTTTGGGCAAACCGGGCTACGAGAAGGAAAAAGCGGAGCTGGAAGCACGCTTACAACAATAAGACACGTATGGAATTGCCAAAAACGACCAATCCTATCGGGTAGGTCGTTTTTTTGTTCGAAAAATCCCATTATTTGTATGGTAAATTTTCTTTCTATATTGTCGAAGTGAAAGGTTGTGTGTAGAATATAATGAAACAGATGTTTCCTTCTACCATGAAAGGTCGGCTATGCTAGCACATTTCAAAACAGTCCAATCGTACGGGTCGTCGGAAATTATCATTAAGAAGTCGCGTTTCATCGGCCATGCCAAGCCGGTATATTCCGAAGAAGAAGCTATTCTATTTATTGAAGCTATTAAGAAAGAACATAAAGTGGCTACGCATAACTGTTCTGCCTATGTAATCGGAGAGAGGGATCAGATCCAGAAGCAGTCTGATGACGGGGAACCGAGCGGTACGGCGGGCAAGCCGATTTTGGAAGTTATAAAGCATCAAGGACTCAAGAATATTGCCGTAGTCGTTACACGTTATTTCGGTGGCATTATGCTAGGCGCTGGGGGACTCATTCGCGCTTATACAGATGGAGCCGTAGTAGGTATTGAAGCAGCGGAGCCTATCTATAAAGTCAATCACCAACAAGTGTTGATTGAGGTCGATTATACATGGTATGGCAAACTAGAGAATGAGCTTCGTAATCAGGGTATGCTTCTGGGGGAGATTCAATTTACGGATAAAGTGACCGTAACCTGTTTTCCGCTGGCTGCAGAAGCTGAGTCATTCATGAGTTGGGCAACGGATGTTACACAAGGACAAAGCGTAATTATTTCAGGGGAACACGCATACATCGTTCATAAGAATCTGCCTCTATAGGCAGGTTCAAGCCCCAACTACAATTTCATAACAGCTAAGGATGCGGAGGGATAGGAATGGCTAGGAAAGCAGTCGCACAGGAACTTAGCAGAGAACGAATACTTGCGGAGGCGCGGGATTTATTCAATACTTTTGGCTATCGCGCTTTAACGATGCGCAGCATCGCAAAAGCAATGGGGTACAGCCACGGTGCATTGTATTACCATTTTAATGAAAAAGCAGAGCTGTTTTATGCATTGATAAAGGATGATTTTTCCATGCTTCTGCAGCGGCAACGGGAAATGATCGTTCGCGAGCATGGCTTTACTTCGAATCTGCTTCAGAAATTGATGATGGAATTCGTATGGTTTGGTCTGAATAATCCAAATCATTACGAAATGATGTTTATGATTAATGAACCTGAGCTGCAGCAATATTCACGTACAGAGCAGGCCCAATGCTTGGAAATGTTCGCGACGGTCCTTAAACACGTCATACCGGATCAGCCGGGCACCGAAAGTAAAAAATTTACACTTCCATGGAATTTGTTTATGTCTTTGCACGGTCTCATATCCTATTGTATTCAATTCAAACAGTCTTACGAAGAAGCGCGTAAACTAACGGATGAGCACATTCGTCTGATTTGCCAAGGCTTGGATTTGAATGCTCCAGAACAACAGCGGTCCCATGTTACACTGGTCAGTCATGAATCGGCATAATGGATTATTATATAAAATCTCCAAGGAAGTTAGACGACTGTCTTTCTTCTTTTTTTTGTAGATAAGCGTACGTATTTCGATCCGCAGTGTAGAACGATTACGGATCTCCGAGCGACGTGCTCAGGTCAATACACGAAGATGGCGCTGAAGTCCTTCGGTTAAGCGGGATTTCGTCGCTTTTTTTGTTCTTGAGGGCATGAGCAATGGCAACCGCATCCAAGTCGTCTGTCTTACACCAACTTAAGGCACTTGCACGTTCTTCGAAGGTGGTGTAGGCATTGAGGATTTGCACATGGTATCCCATTGAGGACATCTGTACTTCTTGCGTTTTATCCAACTCCAAAAGTGCTTTTGGCGTCGGGGTCGGCTTTAACATGCTGAGACCTTCCTTTCTTTGACGGGGGCGCCTAACGAACTCAGCAAGCCTTATTGGATCAAATGACAAAGAGTTATCGTTTTAACGAACTCCAGACGCGTTATTGCAAGTAAAAGCTCATCACTTCAATAAAAATCGACTCTATAACGTCGCTTCAGTTCGTTAGATAAATGGACAGGCTTATTTTTCGCCGCTAACAACCATACGATTCGTTAGCGTAGACAACACAACTAAGGAGTTGCTTCATTGTTCGAATGGCTCCTGTTGTGGAAGCAAGCACAAAATGGTAGAGAACCTAGCTTCAGGCTTCAGGCTAGGGTTATCCTTGGTTGCCAGAGATCTATATTTTACAATATCCAGATTGTGCTTTAGAATAATGAACAGAGAAGCAAGGAAGGGTGAACTTAGAGCGATGGATTTATCCGTATGGTCGGAAGAAAATGTAGAATATATGTTTGAAGAAATTAAGAAGAAACTGCGCATGGCAACGGGAGGATCTATCAAAGCCTCGAATGTTAAGCAAGAAGTATATGAGGATTTGAAGGACCTATATGATATGGTCATCAGTAAAGACAGATTCAGCATCAGTGAAATTGATGCGATTACTTCTGAACTGGGCAACATTCGTAAAGCATAACTGGGTATTTCGAATAAAATGCTGCTTTTCCAGCTTTCTTAGCCGGGAAAGCAGCATTTTTTTGCTCTGTACGTACATGCGCGTATTTTTGCAGGAAGATGGACAGCTATACAAGCGATATCACTCCCTAAGCCGTACACTGTAGAGTAATGTATCTCTGGTTACTAAAGGAGGTGGACGTTCGTGGCAACCCCAATTCGCAAAGAAGACGTTCGTAAATTGGTCGGTAAATCTATTATCGCTATTCGTAAAGATGGAACAAGCGTAACAGGCAAATTATTACGTATCAGCGGTAACACGTTGATTGTCGCTCCTCGAACAGGCAAAAAAGTGCATACGAAAGCAATTGTTCCGTTGGTTTTGTTTGATTTGCTGGCAATCGGTACTTCACCGTTTGCATTCGGTGGCTATGGTGGTTACGGTGGAGGTTTTGGTGGAGGTTTCGGTGGTTACGGCGGAGGCTTCGGAGGTTTCGGTCCAGGACCAGGATTCTGGTTCTAAGGCTTCAAGAAAAGGGCTCTTTCCTTTGGGGAAGAGTCCGTTTTTTTTTGCACCAAACCAATGAGAACCGAATAGGCTAACTTACAAGTTTAAGCGGAATGGACTGGAACTTGACCGCAGAATGGAGTGAGCCTTATGCCGAGTTCGATTGTTTTTAACATGATCAATATTAATAGCTTAAATACGAATGCGACCATCGGGATCGGGGAGAATGCGCAATCCAGCTGGGATTCTCACAGTAAGAACAACTATGGAGCCGGAGAGTATATCGGGAATTCGGTATCCACGAATATAATAAATTTCATTTTTGATAATGATTTTATTGATGCTCCGATTAATGATCAGGACTTCAAGCCAGCTGTTACTAATCAAGTGTAGGTGAATGCCATGCTTAGGTATTTACCAGTTCCTTCAGATCCGCCACTCATTCAATTTGATTCGATTCATGTTACTGCGATCTCCGATGCTTCGGGTATCTTTATTGGCACGAATACGCAAATTTATTGGTCAACCAGCGGAAAACAAAACAGCGGGCTAGGCTCCGTATCGGGTGCCAACAATTATGTGCTTAACAATATCAACACCGTTTATGATAACGACATTATCGATGCCCCATATACCAAAGGCGATTTGATTATTGGCCGCGTCTAAAGGGTTGCCTCGGCAGAGACTTCGGCCTGCGATGACTGGGGAGGTTTTGTTGGTTCGGAAGAAGAGTTATTCACAGCTGATGTATAACCAGCCTGTGCTTGCGTCGTAATCATGGTCTGAAGCCACTCAGGTGTTTCGTTATCACCAACATTAAGCATATCGATGAAGTCAGAATCATTGAGCACAGAGCGGGTGCCGACCAATTGGTTGTTATCACCTTCCACAGCGCCAAAGCCTTGGACGGTTTTCTGATTGCTTTGGAAATCAGTAGGCCAGTTATTGCCCATGTTTATGCAAGACGCGCTTTCTACGGAACCTATACGGATAGAGCCAATAATGAAGGATGGCGACATGAAGGATGACATGTTAAGTACCTCCTGTTGATTTGGGGTGTGGTATGTACCTATAGCCGGTCGCTGTCCGTTCTGTATGCGGGATGGACGGCTTGGACTCCGCGGCATCCCATTGTGGTCTTGCTGGTTGTGCGCGGCTACTCGTGGCGTCGCTCTTGCTGAATGTATGAGCATGCTTAGGCGTATTATCTTGGCTATCAGTTTTGAGGGTACTTGTGCCATGACTGCCTGCTTTTCCTGTCGTTGTTGTTTCGCCGCTTGGCGGAGCTGGTTTGGAAATATCGGCCTTTATGAAAGCCTCGTTAACTTCATCGTGCTTGCCTTCTTGTTTGGCTCCAAAATTGTTGCCCAGATTTAAGGAGCCACTTAGCTCTTTAATATCAAGCTGGTCGAGTCGAAAGGTTAAATTTTCGAGGACAGGTTGATGAATGTGCAGGGAATCTATGTAAATGTCTGGACGCTTGGCAACTAGGTCGGCCAGATGTTCCTCCAGCTTTAATAAACGAAGCTCTAGTTGACGAACGGATGGGTCTTTTGGTAAAGAAGGAGCCGGCTGTTGTTTGGCGATGGGCGGCGACGGGGGGGGCGATTTTTTCTGAAACCACATAAGGATTTCAGCTCTTTCGTAATGATGGTTTCACATCAAAAGTGTCTCCATCTTGGACAAGATGTTTGCCCCCTAGGATAACATTCTGTTCCCCCTTCACTTCGCCAAGGCCTTGATTAACCTTCTCAGAGTGACGTCTGCCAATGATCCGATTCGTACCGTTGTTCACACTGGATGTTTGCGTGATTTCATCGATATGAATAGATTGAAATTGAATTTTCACCATCGTAATCCCCTCCATATCCTTGTCTTCGCTCTACTTATGTATATGGGGACAAATGCAGATTCATTTCTGTTTTTATAAACAAATAACGTCCGACCGCTGGGTCGAACGTTAGGTGAATTGAATAGGTATCACTTTTTCTCCGTCCGGAGGGGCAAGTGGAATCCGAATAATGAGCAGCCCATTATGATATTGTGCCTTCATCTGTTCCGTTATTGCCCTGCCAGGCAAGCGGATAACTCTTTCGAAAGCTCCAAAGAATCGCTCAGCGAGGAGCATCTGACTATCCAACACTTGATAAGGGCGAACGAGATCCCGCGCATCAGCAACGATTGATCACGAAAAGAAAGCTGAATTTGTTCAGGTGACGATAAGCCGGGCACTTCAGCTACTACAACGAGTTCCTTCGGTGTTTCATACATATCTATTCTTGGCCCCGTGAGTGGAATGATACTGGCAATGTCCTGCCAAAATTCGGGGCCAGAACATCCCCGGCTTGTGCCGAGATGCCTTTCCAATCAGGCTTAGGCGGACGGTTATCTGGGGCTTGCATCTAGCATCACCTGACTTCTACATGAAAAGTAGCGCTGGTAAACAGCTTTGCTACTAGCTTATGTGAGTAAGCGGTGAATTATGGCACTCCTAGTGACGAGCTATCGCTGTGGAGGCCGCTGCTGTGCAAGCTGCTGTTGCGCCATGCGCACCAATTCGCGGACCATGGCCCCGCCAATCGGCCCGCCGATTCTTCCGGCATCCTCAGAGCTAAGCTGTCCGTTGTAGCCTTGTTGGAGGGGGACGCCGAGGGTTCGGGCCACCTCATATTTGACCAGATCGGGACGTTCCATGTTTACTTGATAACCTTGATTTTTCATTACTTGTGCTTTAAGCAGTCCTAGTCCATGTTCTGCTCCTGGTACGATTGCTCGGTTGCTTCTTCTTCGTGCCATTAGGAATCACCTCTTTAGAGTTAAGATACCCCTAGAAGATTCCTAATACTCTCTTTTTTTTTGCAAATGCTCGGTTGAATCATGAGGGGGTCGAAACGTGAAATACTTATGTCCTGCATAATTTCCGATCATATATAAGCCATTTCCGATAAGGATTGCGGCATTATGCAGCCATCCTGCGCTCACGTTAGGCCATAGTGAAGCCGCGGCTTCAGCAAGCAAGTAACTAAGACCATACGAGATGCCGTAACAGCTCAGGATAACAATGCCAAATTTCCACCAACTGCTGCCAACACTCGCTTTGGAACGAAATGTAAATGTACGGTTCAACGTATAGCTGACGATAGCTCCGATCGTATTGCCGGCAAATGTCGATATCCAATAATTGAGATGCAACAGATTAAAAAAAACGAAGCTGGCAGTGAGTCCGACTAATGTATTGAACAGACCGACTAATAAGAAGCGGGCGAAGCTGCTATGAAGCCATTTTTTTAACTGACTCATCTTAAGATCGCCCAACGGTGGATGCTTGACTGACGTGAGCCACCGCTGCTTCCTTTTTCCGATCCTCAGTATGCAAGGTTAAATCTTTCTCAATTACAAAGAGAGGACGTTGCTTCACCTCTTTATAAATTTTGCCTATGTATTCGCCAATTAAGCCCAAAGCGAGAAGCTGAACCCCGCCGATAAACCAGACAGATAAAATGAGCGAGGTCCACCCTGTGACATTGGCACCCCAGATTTTTCCTATAATCGCGTATAAGGCAGCAACAACACTCATCGCAAACAAGAGAAATCCCATCAGTGTCACGAAACGGATGGGTGTTACACTGAATGAAGTAATGCCGTCGAAAGCAAAAGCCAGCATTTTACGCAGCGGATATTTAGATTCACCCGCAAAGCGTTCCTTACGGTCATAGTAAACCTTGGTTGAGGGAAAGCCGAGAAGCGGTACCATGCCCCGGAGGAATAAATTAACTTCTTTAAACTTTTCCAAGTTTTCTAAAGTTCGTCGACTCATTAACCGGAAGTCTGCATGGTTATAGTGGATTTTTACGCCTAGTGAAGTCATGAGTTTATAAAAGCCTTGGGCTGTTGCTCGTTTAAAGAATGTATCCGCTGTACGGTCTTGTCTCACACCGTAGACGATATCATAGCCTTCTTGGAATTTATTCACAAATTCACGGATGACATTCGTATCATCTTGCAAATCAGCATCAATGGAGATGACACAATCGGAGTAGTCTTTTGCTCTCATTAGCCCTGCAAGCAAGGCGCTTTGGTGACCGGCATTTTTGGCTAACTTAAGACCGGTGACAAAGGTATTGGATGCATGAAAACGTTCAATTAGCGACCAGGTCGCGTCCTTGCTGCCATCATCGACAAGCAGCATGGTGCTGGAGTCGGCAATTCGTCGATCTTCGATCAAGGAATCCAGAATAGCGCTTAATTGAAACACCGTTTCTGGCAATACTTCTTCTTCGTTATAACAAGGGACCACTATGGTCAACACGGGATTAGCCACAATTCCTCGTCTCCATCCTAAATTAGTCATCGGATATTATGCTTTAAGCCTCCATTATAACGCAAAAAGGGTGGAAAAAGTAAACGGCTGAAACGGAGATTCACGTTCCAGCCGCTTTGGCTAATTACCAACCAAATCCGAAGGTACTAATAACAATAACCAAGAGGATGTATAAAACGAGGATTATAGATGTGCCAGTATAAGGTACAGCAGTTCCGCAACCACAACTCATGCTAATCCCTCCCTTCACAGGATTACTATATGTAGCTGAACAAGCGGGCGTATAGATGAATGCCCTGTTCTATGAAAAATTTTTGGTCTAATGACTTGTAGTTCCCTGTCCAGCATGAAAAAACTTCCCACCGATCCATTTAACAATGGGGATGGGAAGCTTCTATATGAACGAGTGGCAGAATCGTATCAAGCAGTCCAGGGAATCTGGCTTGCAAATCATCCTTGCGAAGGGTTGTGTAGCGCATGGTGCCCTCCATACGTGTGTGAACCAATCCCGATTCACGAAGTACCTTCAAGTGATGGGAGAGCGTAGATTTCGGAATATCAATTTCGATAGCTCCGCAGTACAACTCGCCTTGTTCGTGTAGTCTCTTGATCACACGAAGTCGAATCTCGTCGCTTAATGCATGTAAGATGGCCGACAATTCAAGATCGTCCCTAGCAGGATGGAAGAGAGGTCTCATTGTAGACATTCACCTGCCCGTTAAAAGGATGTAAACTCTTACAATAGTATATCATATTTGGATTTAGGATCAAATGATGCCACGGAGCCCTCGGATTTGTATCTGATGTCTACTCGTCTTGGCGGTGTGATGTGTATGCTTGCAGCGATTGGATGCATCGTTGCCTCCTCTTTGCTTCTAGCAGAATAGAGCAGACCCATTTTACCCGCGGACCAGATCTCTAACTAACTTGAGTCATTCGAAATTCACTTGAAATGGCACAAATAGGCAGACCCGTAGCGATATACAAGGGAATTAGCGATGCTAACTCAAATATTAAGCCCCAGGCTATGCCTGGGAGAACTGAACAGGAAGAGCCGTGAGGGATGATGGAAAAAACATTGAAAGAAAATTATTCAAATCATCTAGGCTTAAAAATGTCGCCTTTACCTCTCCATGTGTTCCCCCAATAGAGCTTATACGAGGAAAAGCAAAAGGTGCTATGGTTTCAAACCATAGTACCTTCTGCTTTTTACCAATGGAACCATGATAAGTTCGGCTGGAATCACTTTTTCACTAAATTGAAATCATCAAATGCTGCCCAATTTCCTGCAAGAGCGTTGGAGAAAGCACCGACTGTGACGGTCCCCGTTGTCACCGTAATATTATCAATGACAAGCTGCGTCCAAGTATTAGGAATAGAGGCTGCTCCGATGTCACTATAGAGGGGCGTTCCCCCATAATTGCTTACTTCTAATCGCACTGCACTTTGACCACCGCCTGAACGTACCCATACGGTTGCGCGATAGGTACCATTTGGCACGGAAACAGCTTGATACGCTGTTTGTTGATAAGCCGTGGAAGCATAATGAGTTAGTTTATAATTTCCAGTCCTAGGCGTACTCGTATCCACGCTTTGGGCGATTGCTTGACCTGTAGGGTGCCAATCACTCCAATTCGTCAAACTTCCAGTCTCTAATCCCGGATTCAATAAAAGATTCGTAGATGTGAATTGAATCCCGTTCAAATTAACACTGCCCTTATAAACAAGGTATACATCTTTAACACCGGATGCCCCGCTCAGCGTTGCACTATTTGTAACCCAGGTCTGCCATCCGCCCGTTGCTCCGACGGAAATGGTACCCAGCAATGTACCCGTTGCGCTGCCAGTCCTAACCTCGATCGAAGTGCTTGTTGTTCCTCCATTCGCTACACGAGCTGTAATCCCGCTCAATCCGCTAAGATCGACATTTTTGTACATAATCCAGCTTCCATTGGTCGCGTTGCCAATATCCAAACCACCACCTGTATCCGAGGATGTTTCCGGTTTAATGGAGTAAGCCTCATTGTAGGCAGAAGCTTTCAACGATTTGTCATTCTCAATAATCGTATTCGTGGTAGATTGTGTACCCAACCACTTAAAGGTAACCGCTGATTTGGCTGGAAGGGTATACGTAAAAGCTTGTTCACCCCATTTTACTTTAAACGTATTATTCGCACTCGTTTCGTTATAAGCGACTAACACTTTACTGCCATCCGGATTCTTCAAAGCAACATTGTGAATGCCTGAGGCATAACCGGTCGAAGCAATTCGAGCAGCGCCAGGGACCACGAATTTGCTTAAATGCCCCATGGAATAATAGGACGGTCCATACGTTACAGCACCACTGCTTTGATCAATCGCGACAAGTCCCGTACATGTGGTACAGCCACCATTGGTTGGCCCGTAGTTCGTATCAAGAGCAATATTCCAAGCAATGAAGTTTTTAGACCAGTGGCGAAGGGATTTGGTTAAGTTTTTCATATCCACATCGAACTGACCCGTCGTTGTGTCTGTCCATATCCCGCCTGTACATTCTGTTTCATAAATATCTTTGGTTGGATAAAGATAATGCGTCGTTGACATGATGGTTGCTTCGCCGCCGTAACAGTGCCATGCTGTAGCCGGTGTATAGCTCGCTGCGGCAGTATCACTGTAATAAGCAGGTACAAAGTCAACATCCCAGTTATGATCAAATCCAAAAATTTTAACATTTTTACCGCTCAATGCAGGGCCTAGATTGTTTTTAACAAAATTAGCCTCTTCCTGCGCCGTCAAATACATCCCCGGATACGTATCCGATGCCCAGCGTGGTTCGTTTTGTGGAGAAACCGCATAGATCGGCACGCCTTTCGCTTTGTACGCATCAACAAAATTGACGAAATACGTAGCTAAATCACCATAATTAGCCGTGTTGAGCGTCGCCGTTGTACCACCAAGCATAGAATTGTTTGCTTTCATCCAACCTGGAGGGCTCCAAGGGGTAGCCATAATTTTCAGATTGGTATTCAAGCTAACGGCTTGCTGCAAAAGAGGAATGATATTCGTTTCATCATGTGCAATCGAAAATGTGGATGTCGCCGTGTCTTTTAAATTGTAATTGCCACTTGCGGAAAAATCGGATGCACCTATCGGTTGCCGCAGCCAGCTAATACCGATACCGCTCGTCGGGCTAAACAAATTCGTCATTAATGTATTTCGAGCAGTTGAGCTCAGTTTTTGGTTCATTAAGTAGGCGGAGGAATCCGTGATGGACGCTCCGAATCCATCCACAGTTTGAAAGGCAACATTCTCATCCACGTAAATGGTGTTTTCATCCGTACTTCGGTAGGGTGAAAAAGTGATGTTACTCTGTGCCGTTAATTTTTCGGTAAGCGTTTCATTCGTACGCCATACATTAACGGTTTCTCCGGCAGCCGATACCTGATTAGGCTGGATGAATAAGAATGAAGAAGCGAGCACGCCAGTAGTTAGGGTGAGTGATACAATCTGGTTTACTAAGTTTTTTTTCACTGATCGTCCCTCCCTAGCATAAGTGGTAAAATAAGGACTTGTTATTTGTTTGTTTTTTGCTTCCATGCATCCAACTGCTTCTGAACTTCCGCAACCACTTTGTCAATTCCGGCTTTTTTGCGTTGTTCAATGTATTGCGCTAGTTTCTGATCTGAGCTTATGGCGCCTGTATTAAGAGCTGGACCATACTCATCATTCACAGCTTGAATATTCGCAATTTCACTTTGAACAGGCCCTGGATCAAAGGTAAACCCAAGGATTGGTGAAGATTTCGCTTCACTATTTTCCTTTAGCGTCAGATCACGGACTTCTTGATTTTGACCTTGTTGCATATCAGCGAGAAACCCATTGCCAAATACCCAGGTTTGGTTTGGATTATATCCGCTGTTATCTGTTAACTTAATGGTATTTGCGGATAGACGTGTATAATGCTTGCCTTCAATGCCGTAAGAAACTAAATTTAACAGCTCTTTGTTTGTATTCAGCAGGTTGAGGAACATAAGTGCACGCTCAGGGTTCGCTGAAGTCTTGCTTATCGCCTGCATGGACTGAATGATTGTATTTGTACCCACGAATGGATCGGACGTAGGTATAATGACGATATCTTGGCCGCCTGAGGCATTTTTCTCTTCTATTTCTCTTCCTGGTTTCAATACGTTATGGAAAGTAACGGCAAGCTGTCCTGCTTTCTTGCGATCATCAAGCGCTTTGACCGTAGGCGCATCTTTATTGATTAATCCTTTTTTGTACCAGCTGTTCATGAGATCCAAGTATTCCTTGTATTCCGGTGATTGAATGATATCGATGACTTTGGTCTTCGCATCATCGCGATAAATACCGACAATCGCTTCATTCGAGATGTATTCTAAATTGTTATAGGTCGTTTCCATATTTTGAAAGTTGCCAAGGCGCGTCATCGCAAATGGGATAATATCAGGTTCATTTGCCTTAATTTTCTCTAAGAAGGGTTCAATATCTTTGATTTTCTTGATTTTACTTGCATCAAGCCCATACTTATCAGCAAACCGCTTCTGAATGAGGAAGCCTTCTTTGTTCGTAATCGTTTGATAGTTAAGAATACTATAAGTCTTACCATCTACCTTTAAAGCTTCCCAAACGAGATCGGGCATACTCTTTTTCAATTCAGGAGCCACTTTCGGCAACAGATCATCAATTTGAGCGAAGGCTCCACGACGAGCGTTTTGAGCATAGTTAAACATCCAAAATGACGTCCAAGCAATATCAAAATTTTCATTCGCAGCGACCATAGTATTGAGCTTCTGCTCATAGCTGCCGCCGTCTGTCGGCATTAGTTTAATTTCTGCATTTATCTTGGCCGTAGTGATCTTATTAATCGCATCCTCGACAGCTTTGGTATCCGGTTGCACACTCCATTGCGGGTAATACCACGTAAGCTTGACCGGTTTAAGGGCGCTGCTGGTTGCCTTGCTATCAGCTGCTGGTGTGGCTGTATGACCTGGGTTACCCGACTTTCCATTGTCTCCTCCGCATGCAGACAAGATCAATGACGTACCCATCAACACGGTTGCCCCGAGTTGAATTCCCTTTTTTTTCTTAAACATTGAACAGACCTCCTAATGAATTGTATGGAAAGCGATTATTGAGAGCGTGATCATGCGGCAATAACCGTTTGCTCCTGTTGTTTATTCGCTTACTCCTTTAATGAACCAACGGTAAGACCTTTCACAAAGTAGCGTTGAAAGAACGGAAATATAAACAGCATGGGACCCGCCCCTAGAACAGCCAAAGCCATCCTGGTGGTCAAGCTCGGAAATTGTGATATATTTACATTTCCACTTAAATATTGCGAATTAGCTGCGTAGAACTCAATAGTATTCATGGTTCGGTACAACAATAGCTGTAAAGGCACAAGCTTCTCTTTATCGATAAACAAGAGCCCCAACCACCAATCGTTCCAGTAGACAAAAGAAATAAATAAGCCAACGGTAGCCAAGGCTGGTGTGGAAAGCGGCAGCACGATCGTAAAGAAGGTTCGATACTCACTTGCTCCATCCATTTTGGCCGATTCAATAATTTCTGTCGGCAGTCTATCCAGGAAGCCCTTCATGATCATGACATAAAAGGGATTGATGAGATAGGGAAGAATCAATACCCAGATGGTATCCTTCATATGTAGATATTTCACGATCATAATGTAGAAAGGAACTAAACCGCCATTAAACAGCATCGTGAACACCACGAGAAACGTCGTTGCATTGCGATACGGATAATCTTTACGAGACATGGTATACGCAACCATGGCGGTGAAGAGCAAGCTAACTAATGTACCGCCGATCGTAACCACAATCGTGATCATATACGCGTTAAGGAGAACACCAGGATGTTGAAAAACAACTTGATACCCTTTTAGACTAAAGTGATCCGGGATAAATCGATAGCCGTATTTCACTACACCATTTTCATCTGACAAGGAAACGGCTATCACTAACAATAACGGGAGCAGCATAGCAAGAGACACAAGTCCAAATAATACGTGCACGGCGCTGTGAGCAATGGACTCCTTCTTCTTTAAATTCATAGTAACGCTCCTTACCATAATGCATTGTCCGAATTGATTTTCTTGATAATCCAGTTAGACAGAACGACAAGTATGAAGCCGACTACCGATTGATACAGCCCAACTGCGGCAGACATCCCTACATCCCCGATCGTACGCAAAGCCCGAAATACATACGTATCGATAACATCCGTTGTCGAATATAAGAAGCTGGCGTTATTCGGTATAAAATAGAACAAGCCGAAGTCTGCACGGAATATACCACCAATAGCCACAATGAACAAAACAATGATCAAAGGTGTCAGTAATGGCAGCGTAATGGTACGAATCATCTGAAACTTGTTGGCTCCATCGATCTTAGCCGCTTCATAATACGTAGGGCTGATACCAATGATGCCTGCAAAATAGACAAGCGTCGAGAAGCCGACTGTTTTCCATAAATTAACGGCGTTCAGAATGTAAGGCCAACGACTGGCTGCCTGGTACCAATTCACCGGCTCCACACCGAAAAACGTCCAGACTTGATGGAGTAACCCTCGGTCTTGCTCCAAAAAGGCAAGTGCGATATACCCAACAACGACCCATGAAAGGAAGTAGGGAAGGAATAGTGCAGTTTGATAAATTTTAACAGCTCTACTGGACAATTCATTTAACAGTACGGCCAAAATTAACGCACATACCATTGTAATCGCGATAAAACCAAGATTGTAGAGCACGGTGTTGCGTGTAATTCGCCAAGCATTATCCGATACGAAGAAGAAGCGAAAATTATCGAATCCATTCCACGGACTTCCGAATATCCCGCCGTCAAAGCGAAACTTCTTAAATGCGACGATTAATCCGATTAGAGGCAAGTAATTAAAGATAAGTTTGAAAATGAGAGCTGGTAAGCTAAGAATAAACAACTCTTTATTTTGCTTGAAGCGCTTCCATCTCCCTGTTGATCCCTTCCGTATGGCCTGATCTTTCATTTGCATTCACCCCCTCTGGTTGACTTGATTGCTTGCGATTTCATAAGCTCATCTTGTCAGAAATGACGGGGTTTATCTACTCAACAAATTGCACTTTACTCCATTGTGTAGTCAAATTCGCGTACATTCCTCTTCATCCCAAGGCGGTTACCCAAATAAACGACTTATATTTCGAAAAAGGCCCTGAATCTCAACTTCTGTTGGGTATCCAGGACCTTTTTATTTCAAATTTTGTCTGTTCCCATGACTTTTCTTAATCTGTAATCTTTCGGTGTAGTGCCATATTCCGCCTTAAAAAGCTTGAAGAAATAGCTCTGAGAACGGTAACCCACACGCTCCATGACTTCCGTAATGCTGATATCTTTAGCTTCTAGTAACACTAAGGCATTATTCAGTCGTATTTGATTGATATACTCCGTTACCGCTGTTCCTGTTCCTTGTTTAAATACGCGACCAATATAGGCGGAGGACATTTTCAATAATTGCGCAATGGTTTGCAAGCTGAAATCAGGATCATTACAATTCTCAGCGATAATCTCTTTCATAGTATGGCACAGAATTTCTGTCTTATCGTTCTCGCCTGGATTGGTCTCACGGGTTAGCTGTGCCGTCAGGGCATGGAACAACCCCTCAATCTCCCCTACCGTTTCTTGTCCCAGCACTTTTTTATAAAATTGCCTGAGGTCGATAGCAATCGGTCTTGATCGATTCTCATTCATCTCACTGATGGTTTTCGTGACCGTAACCGTCATATGCAAAATGGCGTGCATGAATTGAGTATAGGTTAGCGATATCGCATAAATAAAGAATTGATGGAAGTTCTTCATTAATTCATCACTATTTCCCCTACGCAAATGCTCGATGATCTGTTTCTCAATCAGTGTAGCCTGATAAAGATCCTCATGGCGCTCATTCACCTTTACGCGTTCGGGTGATAGAAGGGTGGAATGACCGAATATCATGCGGTACTTGATGAGTTCTTGCGCTTCACTATAGGCCTCGGCAATCTGCAAATAATGATCAAAGGGCGCTGCATAAGATATCGTTGTAGAAAGCTGGTAATATCGCAGAATGACCTGCTGAATTTCCTTCAATGACGCTTCGAAAGCAGGGAGCGAGAAGGAATCCTTATCCAGAAGAGATGCTAGAAAGACGAAATGATTTTCCCCCATCTCAATCCAAATGAGCTTACACCAAGGGGAAAGCAATTCCTCTGCAATGTTTCCAAGGGCAAAACGATATATTTTTTGGTCATCCGCACTGGCATGCAGCATTCTAGTCTCAAAATCATCGATTTGGCACACGCCGATCATAAAGGGGCCATCCGCATCGATCGCAAGATCATGTTCGGTTAGTAAATGAAGGAATTCATCCTTGGTCAGGCTTCCACTCTTGGTGAGGAGATTGCGTATATGAAACCCTTCCACAATTTGTCGATTCCTGGCGTGTTGAATTTCTGCTGTATTGGTCTTATCGATCATAGAGGCGTAGACGTCTGAGAGATAGGACCATTCATCCTTTTCTTTCATAAGCTTAGGTCCTGCTGGGAGTGTCCCTTTCAGCTGCATGATCATTCTTTCAACAGGTCTATATAACTGTCTAGAAATGATGTAAGCAATGACTGCGGATAATAAAAGGAACAATACCGTCGAAATCACCAGCATATTTCGAATACCTTTCAGTTCGCTTAAGGTATAATGGTAGGATTGTATACTAACAGCCTTCCATTGATACATACCAAATGACATGACCGTCACAATTGATTTGTTATTGCCTTTGCCATAAGTGAAAGATTCAAAATCAGCATGACTAGCCTTTATCCGCGCAACAACATCTGCCGGCAAAAAATTCGCAGAGCGATTCTCACTTGTATACAAATTTCCCTGTCCATCCATAAGCAGAACAGAACTACTCTTGTCATAAGCCAAATCATTGATCACTTTAATATTATTAAATAACCATTCGGGGTTCACATTTAGGATCAGTGTACTTTGTTTCAAAGTCGTCTTTTCCACATCGCCGTTCATCACATAGGAGAAAAAATCAACAGCAGTCATAGAATCATTCGATATTTTAAAAGGAATTAATTGCATCTTGTGTAGATTCTGCTGGTTCTCTAGTTGCTGAATTTGCTGTTCGAACCGCCCAATCTCCCCATGCAAATTATCTTGAAATTTCCTATTTGTCGATAAGTAAGTATGCGTATAATTGTTATACAAGATAATCGAATGCAAATAGGTCGAGGAGTCCACTAGCTTATCAAGTTTGGCCAATTTGTTCGAAATTGTCTCATAGCTAAAAGTTTTACTATATAGAATAGGGATGACTTCGTTATCAAAATAAAGAGACATCATTAAATTTTTTAAAATTTCATCCATATACTCGACATTATATTTGACTTGGGCGAGCACTTTGCGGTTCGCTTCTGTCTGAATGTGAAGCGTTGAGCTTTTCATTTTCAAATACAAGGTTGATGCAAAAACACAAAGAATAACAACGATAAAGACGGTCAAGGATAATAAAATACGCTGCAAATATTTACGGGAACGAATTTTAGCCCACATCCTCATTCTGACTCCTTTTGAACGATTCTTACGTTCGGTCATGAACAACAAAGGACTGTCCCATGAATGGGACAGTCCTTATTCAATCGAGATTTGATACGAATCAAGAACGTTGCCAGCGGAAAGTTGCTACCGTTTTCGGAGGAAGCTCGGCATGAATTTGTTCCCGATCAGCAACAATTCGGAAGGGCTGATCCTCATCTGTCTGGTTAATGACAACAACAACTATGGTATCATCAGGGTTTAGAAAAGCAACATTCGTTACAGTATCTGCAGATCCATAATTGCTTTCAACTCTTCGTGCCCCCCGTTGGATGAATTTAGAGAATTGCCCGGTCAGGAAAAACTCCGGAGTCATCCAGTACTCATCTCGATGGTTGGCATCTTGAACAATTAAAGTCGGGTCGGGGATCCCAACCCATTGATGGCTACCGATTGTGCTATCTAGCATAGTCACCCAAGCATTATAACTAGAAGCCCAATTGCGAAAATATTGCGCAATTCGGTCTGCTGCAGAGACTCCCCAAATCGAACGTTCCGTCATATGAATGGTCTTACCCGGATATGCACCCTTAATTTCCGACATCAGGGTTGGTTCTCCATCATAATCATGAAAAGCGATCCCATCCGTAACTTCATAGCCCTTTTCATCATTAAGAATGGGACAAACGTACATCCAACCATCACTGAAATTATGATCGAAGATCCAAATTTTAGTTTGAAGCTGGTAGGCATCCAACTCTTTTTTGAGTGCAATTGCCAATTCCCTTTGACGCTCGGGACTCATATAACAACTTGGATAATCGATTTCAAGTAAAGGCTCATTTTGAAGCGTAATGGCATATAGTTCAATGCCCTGCTCTTGGTAAGCTTGAATCGCTTTACGATAATATTGAGCGAGAGCGTCCGTATACGCCTGGCCTTCCTTCAGCTGCCCTTTCTTCAAGCTTCCAGAGGTTTTCATCCAGGCAGGCGGAGACCATGGAGAAGCAAATATCTGTATATCAGGTGCTATTTCTAGCATTCGATTCAGCGTTTTTACAATCCCCAAATCAATATCCTTTTGTATCGAAAAGCGCTCTAGAGGAAAATCCGTCTCGCCCTCGTCCAGATCATTGTAGGAATAAAAGGTCTGCGCCGTGAAATCCGATGTGCCCAATGTAATTCGCATAAAATTAAATCCAACTCCGTTGCTGGAATCGAGCAACCAAGTGTAGATCTCATCTTGCTTTGCTTCCGACATCTGGGACAAATTATAGATCGTGCTTTCTTCTACCGAAGTACCCATACCAACAATTTCTTGAAACGAGATCTCAGGAAATACGGTAATCGTTGGGATATCAATCGGGCTAGGAGCAGTGATAGTCAAATTCTCCCTTGCTTCAAGTGTATAATTGATTGGAAATGAGTGATGAAACCAAGATCGATCTCTTGGATTTTTCTCAGAGCTCCACCAAACCTCAGCTTTTTTGTGTTCTTGTTTTTTTGAATAGGTGTCATAGTTGTCTCTCCTCTGTTAAGTAACCGAAATAACCAGCAGTTTGAATACCATGCTCTGAAAGGGTTGCTTTCCTTAGTATGACATACTAAATTTACATTTTTCTACTGATTAATCTGTACATTTCTCAACTATGACCCTATATAAATGCGATTATCATGCACAAATTCATTCATCAAAGGCGATGCCCTTTTTCTGTTTGTTCATTCGACAAAGCTTCTAAATTCTTCTCGTTATAATGCGTTTGTCGACGGCAATATCTTCGCAACACTCAAGTAACTAAGCTTATCAATTCTCGGTTGACGTACATACCCGTTCCTTCATTGGGAAAACTAGGTGCGTAAATCGAAAGGAGTGAGCGGTTCCTTGAATAGTATATCTCTAAACGAAGAAAGATGGAACGCAATAAGTCATGGATTCGGCGCTGCGCTAAGTGCTGTCGGTCTTGTTCTTTTGCTGCAGCGATCTGCTTTGTATGACCATGCCATGTATACCATCGGTTATGCCATATATGGCGCGTCTTTTTGTTTGCTTTATCTGTCATCCACCCTGTTGCATAGCTCTCGCTCTCCGAAGTGGGGAGAACGTTTCGAAGTTTGGGACCATTCCGCTATTTTTCTAGCCATTGCGGGTTCCTACACCCCCTTTCTTTTGATTACTTTACAAGGTACATTGGGTTACTCACTCTTGCTGCTGATTTGGGCATTTGCTTTCGTAGGTGTGCGTTATGTCCGCTTTATCATTAAAAGGTTTATGCCGTGGGGGCTGTTATTTTACTTATCTATGGCGTGTTTAACCTTTTATTTGATTGGTCCGCTTCAAGTACGACTTCCATCTATGGGTCTGATGCTGCTATTGTTCGGTGGCATTCTTTATATTATCGGTATGGTGTTCTTTCTTTGGCGCAATTTAAAATATCATCATACGATTTGGCATTTGTTCGTTCTCGCTGCCAGTGGCTGTCATTTCATTGCGATTTATCTGTATGTGACACCTTAGAAATAGTTTAGAGTCTGCCGAGATTGACGGAGGCCACTGAAAAAGTCCACAAAAAATAAACAGGTATCTTTTGCGCAATTTATTTGTGTGAAAGACGCCTGTTTTTTTGTATAATAAAGGTATCAAAA
>NZ_VRTT01000027.1 GCF_008017805.1 Paenibacillus sp. N3.4
TTTCCTCCCCACAATTTCTTTTTAATCTTAGGAAACTCTTTAAACAAAAGTCTGGCGGAAACACCTTTTAATGCTTTAATCATACTAGGTATTGAATGCTGTGGTGTACAATCCACTAAGAGATGGATGTGATCGGAGTCGCTTTCAATTTCAGATATAGTGAAGTTGTTATCGGATGCAATCTGAATAAGAATTTCTTTTAGTCTTACGTCTAATTCTTCTACAAGAATCTGGTGTCGGTACTTTACACACCATACGATGTGGTACTGAATGGCATAGACGTAACCACGACCATGCTTAATTTCTGACATAAAATCACCTCTGACTACAGAATAGCATATGTCAGTGTTATTTTCCTATAGAAACCTTGACACTAAAAGGATTGTTGTAATAGTTACCTAAACATGTGTCGGATAGGGTGTGGCATAAGCCACACCCTATCCGAAGTTTTCTAACTCACGACTGAAGGCACGAGATTGCGAAAACTTTTCATCAAAAATGCAATAGAGTCCATGCCGAGCGGTGGAGCCATCATTCTAAACACGCGGAAACTTCCGAATGCCGTGCAAATACTTATTACAAATACTGGAGTCGGCATGACCAAAAAGCAGCTGAATTCGCTGGGCATCCCCTTCTATACGACCAAAGAACAGGGTACTGGGCTCGGGCTCGTCGTCGTGATGAGTATTATCAAGATGATGAACGGGAAAATATCATTCTCCAGCAACTTAAACAAAGGAACCAAATGTTCCATTCTCTTTCAACAAAAATAAGTCTCCAGCAACCTCCATTAACATGTCCGATAATATGTGTTATTCTGTTTAGATACGCACGTTCATGCAGATGTGAAGGAGGTTTCACTATGGATTCGAATTTTATTCAGATGAAATTCCATGAAGGCGACTTGAAAATGTCGCATAAAAAGAAGGATTACGGCTTAACCGTTACGACCAAAGAATTAATTCTTCATAAACCTCACATTAATTATTATTTAAAATTGGAACATATTATCACGATTATTCCTTATAAAAATAAGGGAGTTAACACCATCACGTTCATTAACAAGCGATCAGAAAATCAAGAGCTTACACAATTGTCACTTGGAACAGAACACTTTCGAATCTATGTCCAAGCAGCTACGGTACATAACCGAAGCGGGCTCTTCGAATTAGGACCAACCGATGTCATCATCCCTATTCATCCCAGTATGTTGAGAGCAATTTCCGAATCCATTCAGCCCAACGGCTTAACAATATTTTAAAAAGGAATGTACAAAAAGAAGCGATAGTGAAAAGAGGTTCTTTTCATTATCGCTTCTTTTTGTTTTCGTTTGCCTACAGACCCTTCTCCTGCTTGATAAAAGCGAGTAGTTGTCGGCAGCTTTCCTCTACCATCTCATATACTTCTTGAAAATTCCCCGTATAATAAGGGTCTGGAACTTCTTTATTCGGGCGATTCGGATTAAAGTCTAATAATTTATGTATCGAGGCACGCTCCTCACCCTCAACAGAGACGGGAGCAAACGAAGCAAGATTACGAATATTACTATCGTCATTGCAATGATATAAGTAAATTGTACAAAATCATCCGATTTCACTTGCCTTGCTTGTAGCCCTTGATGTTCGATGCCATGCTGCTTCAGGATATCCCTAGTCCCTTGATGCGGCGGATGACCGATATGCCAATCCCCAGTGCCTGCAGAATCGGTATGGATGATGTGCGCAAGCCCGGCTTGTGCTACTTGATACCGGAACACAGCTTCAGCCATCGGAGAACGGCATATATTACCTAAACAAACGAATAGGACCTGGATCATACTTCACCGAAAACAAGCTGTTTTTCACGCATCGTAAGCGATCTTGCTGGAATATCCAGTACAATTCTTCCCTCAGCCAGTCCCCAAATGCGAGTTGCATAGCGCTCTGCCAGTTCCACTTGATGAAGCGTTGCGATAACGCTCATATTGCGGTCTTTACACAGAGATTTCAAATCTTGAATAATATATTCCGTTGATTTGGGATCAAGTCCAGATACAGGCTCGTCCGCCACAAGAACCTTAGGACCGAGGATCAAAGCTTTAGCAATCGCTACACGCTGCTGTTCTCCACCACTTAACTGGCCAACCTTCTTTTCGCCTTTATCCAGTAACCCAACCTTCTCCAAATAATCCATGCCTACGACATGTTCATCACGAGAAGTTGTTCCAGTCAGCAAGCGCAGAGGTGTCTTGTAGAACCGTCCCATCATTACATTTTGATAGCGCTTTTATTTCGATTCAAAGCAGGTTTCTCCTCTAAAAAAGCGAAATCCTTCCCTAGCTTCCACCGCTCCATAGGCCCTGGCTTGGAAATATCATTTGACTTATATATAAGTTGACCTGTGGTCCACTTCTCTTGGTGACTGATACAACGAAGCAAGGTCGTCTTTCCGCTCCCGCTTCCGCCTATGACGGCAATAAATTCGCCTTCATCGACTTGAAAACTAACTTGAGAAAGCACCTCATTGTCCGGAGGATATACTTTACTTAGATTACGCACTGTAAGCATAACAACGTCTCCTTAAAGTTTTGCTTTTGCAAAACGATCTGTAAGATCTACTTGGAAAAAATCGCCGCTCATGTCAAGCAATAAGCCTGATTAGAGGGCGATTGTTTGTGTGCCATACGAGTGTTTCTTAATCGCAAGAGCTCGGACTTTCAGCTGAGCCTGCTTCTACGTTAATTTTTTCGGAGATCGTATCACGAATGACGGACATGACGAGCTGCAGCAAATAGTTGATATCCTCTTGTGTTTGTTTGAATTCATTAACAATAGGAATCCCATCTAATTCATCTTGAAGCACTTCAATTTCATTCTCAATTTTCTCGACCATTTTAGCATTTTTAAAGGTCTCGAACGCTACGATTTCCTTCTGCTTCTTCTTGATTGCACTGATTAGCGTTTGGATGTCAGCGTTAACCGCGATTTGCTTCTCTGCTTTTTGATAAAACTGAACCTCGTTCGACGTCGTCAACAAATTCGCCAGCTCTTTAGCTTTGAACAAAATATCTTCACGAACGATCATCTCTGTATTTGTAAATTCCTCCACTTGAAAAGCATGAGGATGGCTGTCATTGTGTTCATGATCACATTGGGACATATTCATACACACTCCTATCTATTTCAGCGCTAACTTAAACGGACAATTGCAACGGCTCAGGAACAATTTCGCCTTTCAAAATCCATGTTTGCGCATGCGTTACTTTTACCTGGATCATTTTGCCGATTAAATCCTTGGAGCCTGTAAAATGGATCAATTTATTGGTCCTTGTGCGACCGGAAAGCACGTCCGCATTGTTCTTGCTTTCGCCTTCCACAAGCACTTCAACAGTTTGTCCAAACAATTTATCGTTTGCTCGCTTTACTGTGAGCATTCACAAGCTCATTCAAGCGATACAAGCGCTGCTTCTTGACTTCCATCGGGACGTTATCTTCCATATCGGCTGCTGGCGTGCCTTCGCGTGGCGAATAAATAAACGTAAAGGCGAAATCAAACCCAACTTCCTCATACAGTGACATCGTCTCATCAAACTGTTCATCCGTTTCACCTGGGAAGCCAACAATAATATCTGTCGTGAGAACGACATCAGGAAGCGTCTCCTTAATTTTGCGAGCAAGCTGCAAATAATGATCACGGGAATATTTCCGGCTCATTTTTTTCAACACTTCTGTATTACCTGATTGTACAGGAAGATGGATGTGTTCGACAAGATTTCCGCGTTTTCCCAGCACTTCAATCAAGCTATCATCAAAATCCCGGGGGTGTGAAGTTGTGAATCGAATGCGCGGCACATCAATTTTACGAATATCATCCATTAGATTAGCGAAAGAATAGGTGATATCTTCAAAATCTTTGCCATAAGCATTCACATTTTGTCCAAGCAAAGTGATTTCCTGAAACCCTTGACGGGCCAAATCTCTGACTTCGGCAAGTACATCCTGCGGTCTGCGGCTGCGCTCCTTCCCACGTGTGTAAGGAACGATGCAATACGTACAAAACTTGTCACAACCGAACATGATGTTTACCCAAGCGCGAATGCCTTCGCGTTTCTTCGGCAAATTCTCAACAATATCGCCTTCTTTGGACCACACTTCTACAACCATTTCTTTGTTATAAAAGGCATCCTTTAAAAGTGTAGGCAGTCGATGAATATTGTGTGTTCCGAAAATCAAATCCACAAAAGCATGCTTCTGCATAATGCGGTTTACGACAGCTTCTTCTTGTGACATACATCCGCACACACCAAGAACAAGACCAGGTTTCTGAGCTTTTAACGCTTTCAAATGCCCCAGTTCCCCGAACACCTTATCTTCAGCATTTTCCCTAATCGCGCAAGTGTTCAATAAAATGACGTCAGCCAAATTCTTGTCTTCCGTCGTTTGGTAGCCCATTTGCTCGAGCAGGCCTTTCATCACTTCTGTATCGTGCTCATTCATCTGACAACCATAGGTGCGAATCAAATAAAATTTATCTTTGCCGAACTGCTGCATGTCTTCCGGAATGGTGAAGTCATAATGAACGGCGATCTCTTCTTTTCCGCGTTTCTTGGCATCTGTCAGGGAAGGAGGCTGAAAATATTGGGAATAATCCTTGTCGGATTTCACTTCATTAGCCACTTTCTTTCCTCCTAAGCGTTTTGCTTAAGCAAAACTGTCTTCGTAAGCTTTGGCTTTGTTTTCTTAGAAAACACGAACAGCAAATAGCTCTACGATTTACTTATAAATATGCAGCTTTTATTATAGCATCACAAGCCTATATAGTACAAAAGGAAATTGGCATTTATGTAAAAAACATTCACCATGAACCTAGTCTAGTACTTCTGCGTAATCGCCTGTTTTGACACCCGCGGCGTTTCCTTCGTCCGTATCGATATGCATATCCAGTGCAAACTGCTCAGAAACACGTGCGATGACATCTTCAAAAATCAACGGACGTTCTCCTACTAATTTGACACGAAGCAGCTGCTTATCTTGAATACCCCATTTCTCGGCATCCGATGTATGAAAATGAATATGTCTTGCCGCGACAATGGCTCCACGCTCTAAATCGATTTCCCCTTTAGGGCCAATTACTTTGAGCCCTGGTGTATCAGCAATCTGTCCAGATTCACGGACAGGCGGATTAACACCAAGCGAGAACGCATCGGTACGCGATATTTCAATTTGTGTGTTTGGTCTAGCAGGTCCGAGAATACGTACCTTATCGAACTTTCCTTTAGGTCCAACAATGGCTACAGTCTCTTGCGCAGCATATTGTCCTGGCTGTGTAAGTTCTTTAAAGTTCGTCAATTCGTAACCTTCACCGAATAAAATGTCAATATGAGCTCGTGAAACATGGATATGACGGGCCGAGACCCCAATAGGAACTGTTTTCATCTTCGTTATCCATCCTTTTCTACTTAGCTTACGGTCAGTATATCCGTTGAACAAAAAGGGCATACGGAATTTCTCCATATGCCCTCAAAGCGCTACCTATTATTTGAATTCAGTTAGCATTTTGTTGAAATCTGCTTCTGAAAGCTGAAGGTTTTGTTTAGAAAGTCCTTCTTTTGCAAAGCTTGGAATGGAATCTTCATAGCTCTTTTTAACAGTGTTTTGATAGATGATACCTGTAAGCATGGAATTTGTTTCCATGATTTTAGTCATCGCCATAACACGGTTCGTAGAGTCGTAATCAGGAATCTCATCCAGATCCACAATGTTCTCTTTAAACCAGTCATACGTGTTTACTTTATTAAATGTTACACAAGGACTGAATACGTTGATCAAAGAGAAGCCTTTGTGATTCAAGCCAGCTTCAATAACAGCTGTTAACTGCTTTAGGTTGCTGGAGAACGATTGTGCAACGAAGTTGCACCGGCAGCCATTGCAACTTCCAATGGTGAAATGGCTGATTCAATCGTACCTTGTGGCGTACTTTTCGTTTTGAAACCTTCAGCACTACGTGGAGATGCTTGACCTTTCGTCAAACCGTAGATTTGGTTATCCATAACGATATAAGTAACATCGATATTACGACGAATCGCATGAACCGTATGACCCATACCAATCGCGAAACCGTCTCCGTCTCCGCCTGATGCGATGACTGTCAAATCACGGTTAGCCATTTTTACACCTTGTGCGATTGGCAATGAACGACCGTGAATACCATGGAAACCGTAAGCATTGATGTAGCCTGAGATCCGACCTGAACAACCAATACCCGAAACGATTGCTAAGCCTTCAGGCTCTAAGCCAACATTTGCTGCAGCACGCTGAATTGCAGCTTGCACGGAGAAATCTCCGCATCCAGGACACCAGTTAGGCTTTACATTGTTACGGAAGTCTTTTAATGTTGCCATGCTAAAGTCAACTCCTTGCATTTTTGTTCGATTTCTGCAGGTAAGAATGGATTACCGTTATATTTCAGAACGTTTTTAATTTTATCTGCATGACCTACGTGCAGTTTAATTTGATCTGCCAATTGGCCCGTTGCGTTGTTTTCAACAACGATAACCGTTTTTGCTTTTTCAACAAGAGGTTTCAGTTGTTCTGTTGGGAATGGATGAATCAAACGAACTGTTGCGTGATTCGTCTTAATTCCTTCTTGTTCAACACGGCGTCTTGCTTCATCGATCGTACCACCTGTAGAGCCCATTCCGATAATCAAAAGATCCGGATTCTCATGAGGAGCATCGAATTTAATTGCGTCTGTTACTTGAATGTGTTTCAGCTTCTCTAAACGCTTATCCATCATCCTTTGACGGTTTTCAGTGCTCTCGGAAGGACGACCCGTTTGGTCATGCTCTACCCCTGTAACATGGTGAATACCGTTCTTAACGCCTGGAATTACACGCGGTGATACACCGTTTTCTGTGAACTGATAACGTTTGAACAATTGGTTAGCTTCCTGCTCAGGAGCTTCTGTAACCAATGTTCCACGATCAATCACGATACGATTGTAATCCAGCATTTCTGCAGATTGTTTACCAAGAGAAAGTTGAAGATCCGTCATCAAGATAACAGGAACTTGATATTTCTCAGCAAGGTTGAAAGCTTCAATCGTGTCGTAGAAGCACTCTTCAATCGTGCTCGGGGACAATACAATTTTAGGAATTTCACCGTGCGTACCGTAGACCATAGCGTTTAAATCGGATTGTTCTTGTTTCGTAGGAAGACCTGTACTTGGACCCCCACGTTGCGTATCTACAATAACAACCGGTGTTTCTGTCATACCAGCCAAACCAATTGCTTCCATCATCAAAGACAGACCAGGACCAGCTGATGCTGTTAAAGCACGAGCCCCTGCATAGTTAGCTCCGATAGCCATCGTACATGCAGCGATTTCATCTTCTGTTTGGATAACAGTACCGCCAAATTTAGGAAGCGCTTTGATTAAGTACTCCATAACTTCGGATGCCGGTGTAATCGGGTAGGCAGGCATAAAGCGGCATCCTGCAGCTACGGCTCCAAGAGCAATTGCATCGTTACCGATCATAAACAATTTTTGTTTTCCGTCGGCTGGCTCTAATTGGAAATCAAGAATCGGTCCGCCGGCAAGTTCCAGAACGGATTCTGCCCCTTTGCGAACGGCTTCAATATTTTTTTCAACAACAGCGGCCCCTTTACGGCCAAATTCTTCTTCAACGGCTTTATTAAACACATCAATTGGCAAACCGAGCAGTGCCCAAGAAGCGCCAGATGCGGCCATGTTCTTAAATAGGGAAGTTCCTAGTTCTTCAGCGATTGCAGTGATCGGAACTGGGAATAAGCGAGCTTTAATTCCTTCAGGTAATACTGGATTGAATTTGGCATCTGCTACAATAACTCCGTTGTCACGAAGCTCATGTGCGTTAAAATCAATGCTCTCTTGGTCAAATGCAACCAAAATATCCAAATCATCTGAGATTGCGCGAATCGGTTTGGTGCTGATGCGAATCTTGTTATTTGTATGTCCCCCCTTAATCCGTGAAGAGAAATGACGGTACCCATACAAATAATAACCGAGACGGTTCAATGCAGTAGAGAAAATGCGGTCTGTACTTTCGACCCCTTCACCCTGCTGACCTCCGATTTTCCAAGATAACTGACTAATCACCGTACGTCCACTCCTTTTGATTGTAACTGCATGAAGACATGAATGACCTAATTACATGTAAATGAAGATGAGGCTATAAAAAATTTCTTTCACTTATCAACCAAATTCTATGCCTTTACCGAACAAATTGCAAGGGGTTTGAATGAATCTAAAACATAGAGTTTTTAGATGGAATTCATATCAATATTAGATCATTCCCATTTCTTTAACTCGGAAGGTTCAAAAGCATAAAATTTCGCCAATTTCCATAAAGAAAACCTTCAACTTGAGCTTCTTTATAGTTTTTGCACAAAGCTTCTATTATATTTCCGTATTGCCCAGAGTGCCTTAAGTCTTCCATCCATTGCTCAATGCCATCAAAATCCGATCCAAAGCCGATGTGATGCTCCCCACCCAAGGAACAAATATGATCAATGTGTTTCAACAGATCGGTAATGCGAACAGAAGAAATGGCTTGACTTACAAAGTAGGGAACGAACGTAAGTCCGATCTGTCCCTTTCTCTGAATAATCGCTTTAATTTGTTTGTCTGATAAATTTCTTGGATGGGGACATAGCTGCTCGGCATTCGAGTGAGAAGCAATGAATGGTTTGGCATATTGTTCATACAGTTCCCAAAAACCTCGTACGGATAAATGGGATACATCCACTATTATACCCATAGTATCTAATTCTTTTAACATCCTCATTCCTTTTAAAGTAAATCCGCCTTTTCGCGGCTCCATGACTCCATCCGCTGCCCAATTGGCATAATTCCAAGTCAAGCCTATACATCTTACTCCCAGCCGTTGAAGTGTCCGCACGTGCAGCATATTCCCGTTAATTGCATCTAACCCTTCAAGCGTAAGAATAGCGCCAATCTGATCACTATGTTCAACTTCCCGCCAATCATTTGCATTCTGAATAAATCTCATTCCGGGATGATTTAGTATTTTTCTATGAAAAAGATCGACCATTCGTAAAATGTGCTCAAATGTTGGCTGCTTAATCGTATCCGATAAGTAAATAGCAAAAAATTGTACTTTAACACCTGCATGCTTAAGCCGTATGTAATTGACATCAAGCTCATCTTCGTCCATATGAAAGTCAAGCCTTGGGTTCTTATATAGCTTTGTCAGCGCATCGCAATGCCCATCGACGATCTTCATAGCCAGCCTCCTCTTTTACCCACATCCTGAAAGCAAGGATAAACGACTTCGTCGTCCTTCAGGGACGAGCGAGTTTGTCAAGGTTGATGTTAAGCAAACGTATAGACACTTTCTTTCTTATCTACATACAAAAACTCTTGTCAGAGGCTCCCTAAACACATCGCAAAAAACCTGTCTACTGGGTAAACAGGCTTGGCATTTCGTATATTTCTTGTTGTTAGCGTGGTTCTACGATAAGTTTAATGGCCGTCCGATCTTCCCCATCGATCACGATATCTGTGAAGGCTGGTACACAAATGAGGTCAACTCCACTAGGCGCGACGAATCCTCTGGCGATAGCTACTGCTTTAATGGCCTGGTTTAAGGCACCTGCACCTATAGCTTGGAGCTCAGCTGCTCCTCGCTCACGCAAAACACCTGCCAGTGCACCTGCTACGGAGTTTGGATTGGACTTTGCTGAAACTTTTAACACATCCATGAAAAGTACCTCCTCGGGAATGATGGATAGATTCCATTACCCATCCTATTCCCGAGATTTGGTAAACATGCCAATCCATTTACGACTAGTCCATGAAAACTTGATCCTCATCATAACGAATTAAGTTAATAGACTTTGCTAGCCCTGTTTGATCATGGAGCTCGATGACAACGGCATGGAAATGCCACTTTCCTTCGTCAGTTACGAAACGAACCGGAAGTTGAGTTTTGAATTTCTGGAGAACTGCGTTGCGTTCTACTCCCAGAATACCATCGCGCGGCCCTACCATGCCCACATCGGTTACATAGGCTGTGCCTTGCGGCAACACACGATTATCGTTTGTTTGTACATGCGTATGAGTGCCAACGACAGCAGAAACTTTACCATCCAGGTGCCAACCCATCGCTATTTTCTCCGAGGTGGCCTCTGCATGGAAATCTACAAACACAAATTTATGTTTTTTCTTATCAGTTTCAAGAATCTCATCCACCTTACGGAAAGGACAATCAATCGGCGGCAAGAATGTTCGGCCTTGCAAGTTAATAATAAGCAGTTCCTGATCTTTCACTTTTATTGTTGTATGTCCTCTACCTGGTGTTCCTGGAGGGAAATTAGCAGGTCGTACCATTTTCTCGTCACGATCGATAAAATCAAAAATCTCCTTTTGATCCCACGTATGATTGCCCATTGTAAGCGCCTGAATGCCCATCTCATAGATTTCTTTGGCGATGGCTGCTGTAATCCCTTTACCTGCCGCAGCATTCTCTCCGTTGGCGATAAATACAGCGTGAGGATGAGCTTGCTTCAATCTAGGCATAATATTTTTCAACGCTTTTCTACCAACAGAACCTACAATATCTCCGATAAATACAATTTTCATAACTAGTTAGTGTCTCCCCTATGGTTTCTTGGATGCTTAAAAAAAGGAAAAGTGGCTGTATCAGCCACTTTTCACATTCATTATTATTATTTAGCGTATTCAACAGCTCTGGTTTCACGAATGACCGTTACTTTAATATGCCCTGGATAGTCCAATTCACCCTCGATTTTCTTTGTAATATCGCGGGCTAAGCGGAAAGCCTCGGTATCATCCACTTTCTCAGGTTGAACCATAACGCGTACTTCACGACCTGCTTGAATAGCGTATGATTTCTCAACACCTTCGAAGGATTCCGAAATTTCTTCCAGTTTTTCCAGACGTTTAATATACGTTTCTAATGTCTCTCTACGAGCGCCAGGTCTTGCTGCTGATAATGCATCTGCAGCTCCAACTAACATCGCAATAACAGAAGTTGCTTCCACGTCACCGTGATGTGAAGCTATACTGTTGATAACGACTGGATGCTCCTTGTACTTCTTGCCAATCTCAACACCGATTTCCACATGAGATCCTTCAACCTCATGGTCAAGTGCCTTACCGATGTCATGAAGCAGCCCGGCACGTTTCGCCAAAGTTACGTCTACCCCGAGCTCCCCGGCCATCAGACCAGCCAGATAAGCTACTTCCATGGAATGTTTGAGCACGTTTTGACCATAACTCGTTCTAAATTTCAAACGACCCAAAATTTTGATCAAGTCTGGGTGCAAACCATGTACACCAACCTCGAAAGTCGCTTGTTCTCCGTATTCGCGGATACGCTCATCCACTTCTTTACGTGATTTCTCCACCATTTCTTCAATTCGCGCCGGATGAATACGTCCATCGGCAACGAGTTTCTCTAACGAGGTACGGGCGATTTCACGACGGATTGGATCGAATCCAGATAAAATAACCGCTTCTGGCGTATCATCAATGATGAGATCAATACCCGTCAGTGTTTCCAACGCGCGGATATTTCGTCCTTCACGACCGATGATGCGGCCTTTCATTTCTTCATTTGGCAATGTGACTACTGAAACTGTCGTTTCAGCTACATGATCAGCCGCACAACGTTGAATAGCGAGTGTGATAATCTCACGTGCTTTCTTATCGCCTTCTTCTTTGGCCTGCTGCTCAATTTCTTTAATAAGTTGAGCTGTTTCGTGGCGAACTTCCTGTTCTACATTAGTAAGAATGATACTTTTGGCTTCTTCCATTGTAAGACCAGAGATTCTCTCCAGCTCAGATACCTGGCTTTTATAAAGCTGATCAATTTGTGATTGCGTATCTTCGATCCGCTTCTCTTTGTTGGACACTTGTTCTTCTTTACGCTCTAGAGATTCTAATTTTTTATCCAGCGATTCCTCTTTTTGCAACAATCGTCTTTCTTGTCGTTGAATTTCATTTCGACGTTCACGAATGTCTTTTTCAGCTTCGGATCTCAGTTTATGCACTTCGTCCTTTGCTTCCAGAACCGTTTCTTTTTTCAGTGCTTCCGCTTCCTTCTTTGCAGATTCTCGAATCTGCTCGGCCGCCGTTTCAGCACTGGAAATTTTCGCTTCTGCGAGAGATTTACGGATAAAATAACCAATCCCTAAGCATGCAGCTCCAACAATGAGAATGATCACGATCCAAATGAATGGCATCATCTTGTTCACCTCCTCGTTGGTTTCTCCAAGGTGTTAGCTTGGGATACCTTCGGTTTTTTAATCCGATTTTCAATTGTTTAACTAGTCATACATACCCTCTGAACCCAAAGCGTATGGCTCTTAAATGAATGCGCACAGCGCCTTAAGCACTAGTGCTAATAGTTCATAATCAACAGTGTGTAAAAATTGGCGGTTTCTACGACTGCTTCATCAAAATCAAATAATTGTGAATGATTTTGAATACATTATGAAATTATACATTGTTATTCTATCTTTTGTCGAAGAAGCTTGTCAAGCGATTGTCCAACAGATGGTACTTATGGAATGAAATATATGGTAATAATTGGATCAATTTAATTAATCTCATATATAATTAATGTCATTAATCATTAAAGAAATCTTCTATAGTTTCAAATTCTTCTTCTACAGATTCACTGGAAATTTGCTTTAGCACTTTGTTAACAACAGATCCTGTAAAGCCTCTTCTCATTAAGAAAGCTCCGGTTTTTCTTTTGCGATCCATCGTTTTCCCTGAAGTTTGCTTCCATTTCGTTTGTGCCAGCTTCATTGCTCCTGCAAACTCATCTTCTGGGTCGATCGTCGCCATGGCACTTTGAATAATGTCTTTATTTATGCCTTTTTGTTGGAGCTCTTGACGAACGAGATTACGCCCCTTTTTTTGAGAAATGATGCGATTGTCCGTCCACATCTTTGTAAATTCCTCATCATTCAAATATTTCTGTTCCCCTAATGTCTCACAAACCCAATCAATAATCGGCGCTTCAAAGCCATATTCTTTCAATTTGCGCTTGACTTCGCTAGAAGAATGAGGACGTCTGCCGATCATTCGCAGAGCTCTCATATAGGCATTGTTCCGTTCTTCATCTTGAACAATTTTTTCTAAATCTTGGGGATCTACGGTCTCCCCCTTGATCAATCGATGCTTAATTAGAATATCCTCATGAACCGAAAACGCGTATTCTTCGTTGATAAATATATGATAACGACGCTTGCCCCGCTTTTGTTTTTCTACCATTGTAATCGTGTATACATCTTGATTTTCGTTATCCAAAAACCACCAACTCCTTCTAAAAATAAAAGCACCTTAACACGAGGTTATAGGTGCTTTCATTCTCTATATGTTTTATTTATTCGAAAGCTGCTTCTTCATCGTCTATTTCATCATCATCCGTGTTTGGACCTACTGCTTTAATTAAATTACTATTTTCACGGATTCTCAATTCAATAGTCTCAGAAATCGCTTTGTTCTCTTTCAAAAATTGCTTTGCATTCTCACGACCTTGACCAAGTCTCTCGCCTTCGTACGAATACCATGCTCCGCTTTTGTTAACAATGTCCATCTCTGTACCGATATCAATGATACTGCCTTCACGAGATATACCTTCGCCATACATGATATCTACTTCTGCTTGTTTAAACGGTGGTGCCACTTTATTCTTCACGACTTTAATTCTCGTACGGTTACCGACCATATCATTTCCTTGCTTGATCGTTTCCACACGACGAACATCCAAACGAACCGAAGAATAAAACTTAAGCGCCCGGCCACCTGGCGTTGTCTCTGGGTTGCCGAACATAACGCCAACTTTTTCACGAAGCTGGTTAATGAAAATCGCAATGACTTTCGACTTGTTAATTGCACCAGAGAGCTTACGAAGAGCTTGGGACATCAAACGAGCTTGCAGACCTACGTGTGAATCGCCCATTTCCCCTTCAATCTCCGCTCTAGGAACAAGTGCAGCAACAGAGTCAATAACGATGATATCGACAGCACCGCTGCGAACAAGCGCTTCTGCGATCTCAAGTGCTTGCTCGCCTGTATCTGGTTGGGAAAGTAACAATTCATCTATGTTGATACCGAGCTTGCTTGCATACAAAGGATCCAAAGCATGCTCAGCATCGATAAAAGCGGCTTGTCCGCCATTCTTTTGTACTTCTGCGATAGCGTGTAGAGCAACGGTTGTTTTACCGGAAGATTCAGGTCCGTACACTTCAATAATTCTTCCGCGGGGAAATCCACCTATACCGAGTGCGATATCAAGAGCAAGCGCTCCTGTAGAAATCGTCTCAACTTGCATATGTTTGGACTCTCCAAGCTTCATGATAGAGCCTTTTCCAAACTGTTTCTCGATTTGACGTAGTGCATTATCAAGTGCGGCGCGACGATCTGTCAAAACATTCACTTCCCTTTTATCATTATAGGTATATGATAACTTGTTTTCAGGTGTTTGCCAAGCTATTTTTCGAACATACATTCGTTTTTTTAGCGAACAAACAAAAAACCGCAACAAAGTTATCGCTTTGCTACGGTTCTTCCGTTAACACCTAGCTTGATTATAAGCCAACTCTAGGTATCTTTCAACTGTTTCCATAGTTGATAGAGTGCGTTTTTGGCCGCTCGATGCTTGATTGTTTCTCTGGTGCCGGAAAGCTGCAGACGAAATACTTTTGTCTCAACTTTCTTTTGGGCAAGACCCAAATAGACGAGTCCTACCGGCTTGCCTTCAGACGGGCTTGGACCGGCTATGCCTGTGACCGAGATACCGAAGTCACTTCCGGTCGTTGCAAGCAAATTCTCAGCTAAGAGAGCCGCTGTGTCGCTGCTAACGGCCCCAGGGGAACCCTCACCTTCCAATACATCCATAGGAACACCAAGAAGTTTATGCTTCAGCGCATTTGAATAGCAAATAATTCCACCTAGAAACGACTCCGAACTCCCTGAAACATTAGTAATCATATCGCTAAGTAAGCCTCCTGTGCAGCTTTCGGCTACAGCAAGCTTAAGCTTGGACTTTGCTAGCATTTGCAGAACAACAACTTCAATAGGGACATCGTTTTCTGCATACAGATATTCACCTACTCGGCTTCTGATTTCCTGTTCAGTTGTTTGAATTTTCTGCTCACCCTCAATCGGTGTATTGGCCCGTGTCGTTAGACGAATCGTCACTTCGCCTTCTTTTGCATACGGAGCAATCGTAGGATCTGTTTGCGTTTGAATCAAATCCAGCAGGGTATGCTCCAAATTGGATTCCCCAATACCGGCAAATTTAAGCATCTTGGAATAAAGCGGCACTTCATCGGTCATGACATTACGCAGCCAAGGAATGGCATAGTTCGTGAACATCGGCTTCATTTCTTTGGGTGGACCTGGCAATACGATGTAGTGTGTACCCTCATGGGTGAAAGCAACACCGACGGCTAGTCCTGTTTCATTATGTAAAAAATCACTGCCCGTAAGCATAAGTGCTTGCCTGCGGTTGCTCTCCACCATATGAATGCCGCGTGTTAGGAACATCTCGGTGATCGCCTTCATAGAGGGTTCATGCAAAACAAGCTCACGTCCTACGTAAGCCGCCAATACGTCCTTCGTAAGATCGTCCTGAGTAGGTCCGAGTCCTCCGGTACAAATCACTACATCAGCTCGTGAGGAAGCCAATTTGAACGCTTCCAGCAATCGCTGTTCATTATCCCCGACAACTGTCTGGTAATACATATCAATGCCGTTCGCTGCGCATTCCCGTGAAATAAATTGCGCATTCGTATTCACGATTTGACCAAGCAACAACTCTGTTCCAATAGCTACGATTTCAGCTTTCATCCTTCGAGCCTCCTGAAATAGAAAAAACCAATAGGTCTCCCTATTGTGTCTTCTCTGAAAAGTCTATGACATGCTTATTTTTAACAAAATATTCAATACCTGAGTAAACCGTAATAATGGCTGCTGCCCAACTAGCAATCACATCAAAGGGAAAGTGCACAAACGTAAACGGAAAATTATTGATAAGAAGGGCAATGATAGCCGTAATCTGAGCGGCCGTCTTGGCTTTTCCCCATTTGCTCGCCGCCATTACGGTACCCTCTAATAAAGCGATTTGGCGAAGTCCGGTAACTGCCCACTCTCTACTGATGATCACAATGACGATCCAAGCATCTACCTTACCCATTTCTACTAAAGAAACGAGCACAGCAGTAACAAGCAGCTTATCCGCCAAGGGATCAAGCAGCTTGCCTAAATTGGTTACAAGCTTACGCTTTCGTGCTATGTAACCATCTAAACTATCTGTACTCGCTGCAATAATAAAAATTAAAGCAGCAATAATTTGATTGTACGTAATGCTGAATTCCTCAATTCGAATGTGAGGAAACTTGACCTGAATCAACAAAAAAAACATGATGATCGGGACTAGTAAAATCCTCGCCACAGTGATGCGGTTGGCTAGGTTCATGCAATAACCTCCCCTGACAAGTCAAATTCATAGGAGTGAGTAATACGAACTCTTGCGAGCTCACCAATATTTAGCTTTGCATTCGAAACGAATACTTCCCCATCAATTTCGGGTGCATCGAACTGAGAACGACCGATATAGACATCACTTCTACCATCGTATCTCTCGATCAGAACATCAATTTCTTGCCCGATGCGGCGTCCGCCGCGCAAGTTGGAAATTTCGCGTTGAATTTCCATCAATGTATTCGCACGGAATTCTTTCACATCATCAGGAACTTGATCCGGCAGTCGTGCTGCAGGCGTATCATCTTCCTTCGAATAGGCAAACACACCAAGACGGTCGAATTCTACATCGCGTACGAATTGCTTCAGATTCTCAAAATCTTGCTCCGTTTCTCCTGGGAAACCAACAATTAACGAGGTACGAAGAGCAACATCAGGGATAGATTCGCGAATTTTTCGAACAAGCTCGCGCGTATCCTTCTGACGACCCGGTCTGCGCATCCGTTTAAGAATCGAATCTTCACTATGTTGAAGCGGCATATCGATATACTTGCAAACCTTAGGATTTTCTGCCATCACAGCAATCAGCTCGTCACTAAAGAAGCCAGGATACGCATAATGAAGACGAACCCACTCAATTCCTTCTACTTCGCTGACTTTGTTCAACAACGTAGGAAGCATAAAACTATCATAAAGATCCGTTCCATAGTTCGTAGAATCCTGCGCGATCAGACTAATTTCCTTAACGCCTTGTGCAGCAAGTCCTGTTACTTCTGCGACAACAGATTCCATACTTCTGCTTTTGAAACTGCCCCGCATAATCGGAATACTGCAGAACGTACAAGCATTATCGCAACCCTCTGCAATTTTAACATATGCGGTATAACGCGGAGTTGTGACCAGTCTCGGTAAATCGGCATCATAATTGAAAACCGGATTTCCTACTAGTACAGGCTTCTTCCCACGTAAGGCCTCATCTACAATATGATTGATTTTATCAAAATCGCCTGTCCCCACAATGCCATCGATTTCCGGCATTTCTTCCATCAGCTGCTTTTTATAACGTTGTGTTAAACAGCCGGAGACGATAAGCGCCTTCAAGTTCGCTGTCTGTTTAAGTTCTGCCATATCCAAGATAGTATTCACGGATTCTTCCTTCGCCGCATCAATGAACCCGCAAGTGTTCACGATAATAACTGTGGCATCCTCTTTGTTGTCCACAAGTTGAAAGCCGCGGCCATGAATTAATCCTGACATAATCTCGGAATCGACCATATTCTTTTCGCATCCGAGCGTAACTACTTTAACCTTTTCTGTCATGAAAGAAACAACCTCCAATAGTCCTAAAAACACTCCATACCAGTATAATACAAGCCCTATAGGGTGTCAAAATGTAAAAACCCCCTATATCTAGGGGGAACTGGTCAATAAAACCTTTTATGTAACCTTATTTCAAATTCACGAATTGCAAATCAAGAGAAATATCGGCTTTGCGAAGCAGTGATATGACGGCTTGAAGATCATCTCTGCTTTTGCCTGTCACACGAATTTGATCACCTTGAACTTGCGTCTTCACTTTGAGTTTGGAATCGCGGATTAATATATTTATCTTTTTGGAATTCTCTTGATCGACACCTTGTTTCATGCTAATTTTCTGTCTTACGGTTGAAGAGGCAGCAGGCTCAACTTTACTATACTCCAGATTCTTAACGGAGATACCGCGTTTAGTCATTTTAGCATGCATAATGTCTAAAACGTTCTGCAGCTTAAACTCATCATCCGAGATGACAACCAGTTGATCTTTTTCCAATTTAATGCTGCTTTTACTACCTTTAAAGTCAAAGCGGGTCAAAATCTCTTTCTCGGCCTGCTGAATGGCGTTGGTTAATTCCTGTAAATCTACTTTGGACACAATATCAAACGAACATTCTGAACTCATTTTAGCAAAACATCCTTTCCATCAAAATACAATAGCATTATAGCAAGAAGCTGTAAAAAAAGAAACATCACGTAGCCCACAGCTTAGGCTGGATGTTTCTTCGTATGCATCATTACCCGGGAAAGCGCAGGAAACGTCAAAATGCTAGTTTTTTTGCAAATTAAGTTGGATTCGCTTTGGATTAGGCGTATCGCCCACGGGAATGACGGTACCATTCACATTTAGTTCCAGAGCACTCGCTGCCCCCACATTTAAATAAGCTGAGCTTACTAAATCGAAGGCATCGGTATCTCCAGCATTATAAAGCTTCTGTCTAAGCATGTTTTCTTTAGCGCCATCTGCTGCAAGGGAATCGATGCGTATCCAGCATGCCCCTGTAATCTTCATCTTAATATTTAGATTCGCAGTTCCGGTAATCGTGTAATTGTCTACACCCTTCTCACTATTGCTAAATTTAACCTGAACAGCAGCGGGTGTTTGTGTCGGCACAGGTGTCGGGGTTGGCGTTGGAAGAGGCGCCACTTTACCATCACCGGATGCATTCGACTTAACGCTTGAAGAAGGATTCGTGGAGTTCGTAATCCTTGAAGATTGTGTCTGTGATGGCTTCTGATCTGCTGGCGTTCCTTTATAATTCTTGTAGGTATAGTAGTATACGATACCAAAAATAAGAAGAATGAAGCAAATAAACATGACACTTGAAGCCCAACGACTCAATTTCTCTGTATTACGAACACTCGTTCTATTCGTACGAATGGTCTCCACTACAGGTTTATCTACGATCAGGGAGGGATTTGTCGTTTGGTACATATTCAGTACTTCAGTTGGATCAAGTCCCACCGCTTCTGCATAGCTTTTGATGAATGCACGAACATAAAAACTGCCAGGGAGTACTTTGTAGTTCCCTTCTTCAATCGCTTCCAAATAGCGCTTTCGAATTTTCGTAACTTCCTGAAGATCATCCAGTGATATTTTTCTCTCCAAGCGTGTTTTGCGTAAAATATTTCCTAGATCAGACATATGGTCACCTCCCCGCAAGAGTCGTAGTTATGTATAGACGCTACTAACATTAAAATGGTTCGGATGTGTATGTAAATGAATCGTAATTGATCTCTTCATCCGGGCTGTTTCTCAGCTCAATGATATAATTAAAGTCATTATAAGTGTATTCGGATTCCCGGATAAAGATATCCGGATGCTCAATAACCTTCGTTGATGGCATGGCCATAATGTCTTGCAGAAGGCTGTAATGCTTCTCGTTGGAACGAATCGTCGAAACAATCCCATCAATAATATACACATTATTAGGGGTCATCTCGTCTTCCGAAAGCTGACTGCGAACGGTTTGTCTTAGCAGGGTAGACGAAACGAAAGTCCATCGTTTGTTGGAACACACACTTCCGGCAATAATCGATTCAGTCTTACCTACTCGCGGCATGCCACGAAGCCCAACAACCTGATTGCCCTCGCGCTTGAATATTTCTCCAAGAAAATCAACTAGCAATCCCAGCTCATCCCGTGTGAATCGGAACGTCTTGCGATCATCGGAATCACGTTCAATATAACGACCATGGCGAACAGCCAAAATATCAACAAGTTTAGGGGGTCTCAAAGCTGTGATTGTAATATTATCTACTTTTCTCAGCATTTTACCCATTAAGTCAATTTTTTCTTCATCGTTTGTCTGCAAAAGCATACCTCGGGTACGATCTTCAACCCCATTAATCGTTACAATGTTAATATCGAGCATCCCCATCAGAGAGGCGATATCCCCAAGTAAACCCGGGCGGTTTTTGTGAATCTTATATTCCATGTACCACTCTTTAACGTCCAATCTTTCCACCTCATCGCAATATCTGTAACGATCAACGTTACTACTCAATAATTTCTGCAGTTTTCGTCAAAATCCTTTTTTTTATCCAACTAAAGACACAATTATTATTTTATTTTTAGTTCTTTCAGCTCTTGTTCGTTATAATTTGATTTACCTGCTTGCCAAGTATGATTCATCATGACTGCAAGGCGGTTTTCAAATATTTTTGTCCAATCCAGCTCTGTTGATAAAGAACTCACCATATCCATGACAGACACACCAAGGGTCTTTGCTTTCTGTATGGAAGCCGCATCCGTTGGCGTATAAAAATAATCCAGTTGGCTGCATGATGTCTGGTTTGATAAGCCAATTGTTGAAACCACTGTGGATTATTATCGAGTAAAACAATATGGTCAGCTTCTTCGGAAGGTGCCCACGCGGAAGGAATTGGATGATCACCACTCGTAACCCATTCTACAGCGACATTGCTTGCCAATAAGTCTTTCATCCACTTATTTTTTAGATTTTCTACTTGTAGCGGGTCGATTTGCATGAGGGAAGCAGCGTCAGTAGCTATGCTCCCATTGACATCCAATTGACTTTGTAAAAATGTCCATTTCCCCGGTATACTTCCTTGCTGAATAAGAGTATTTGCAGAGGGAAATAGTTCATTTCCTATCACATATATGTAATCATAAGTTCTTTCCTTCAAACTTATTACTGTTTTTTCATCCAGTAGATTTACATCTTTGATCCAGTCATAGGCAATAAATTGGGCATCCCTCCATTGCTGAAGTGCAGTCCCTACTGATAATTTCGTTGCTTCAGACAAGGTTGGCGATGTTAGCATAAGAACGGAAATCTTCTTATCCAACAGGTCTTGTTTAATGACCGGAATGCCGCGGTTTCCACAACCCGTTACAAGTAAAGAAATAAGCAATAGAACGAACATATAACGTTTTATGTACATGAAATTAAGATTCCTTTCGTTCTTATAAAAGCATGCAAAAGCCTCCGAAAGAGGAGGCTCTCACATATAACCTTATTGAATTGTAAAACGGTTATTAGGCTTTGTCTACTAATTTTACCATGAGGCGAGCAAGCGTGCGTTTCTCTTGCTCATCCCCCGCATCCCATAACTCTTTGAGCACACGTTCCTGCTCATTTTCGGGATCTACCTTATTAGCCAAAAATTCGCCAATTTGAAAAGCAAGTTTTGAGACCGTTTCTTCGTTCATCCCTGCATGTCCAGCTTGACTCACACGTTCTGCCAGAAACTCTTTCCACTTGTCGAATGCTTTAAGTACAGTAGCCATTGTAGGAAGCCTCCTTGAATTGTGAGAAATGGTCATTACGTACTTAATATTCGCTTTTCAAACCGAATTTATGCGTAAGGCGCCGCTCATCCAATTACGTTAACCAACCGCCATTGGGACTAATAATTTGCCCTGTAATATAACCGGATTCCGGTAATGCCAGAAAATAGACAAGAGAAGCAATTTCGTCAGGCAAAGCAAAACGACCTACCGGAATTTCATTCGCAATGGCAGCCTGTTCCTCGGGTTGAAAGCCAGACATCATATCGGTATGTACAGGTCCGGGTGCGACCGCATTCACCGTGACACCGGAAGGGGCAAGCTCCCTCGCCAACGCTTTCGTGAAAGCATTCAGCCCCCCCTTTGCTGTTGAATATACGACTTCACATGAAGCGCCCGAAATACCCCAAATGGAAGACACATTAATAATGCGGCCATACTTTTGCTGGATGAGAGAAGGCATGAACGCTTGTGTACATAGAAAGGCTCCCTTTAGATTAACATCCATAATCAGATCCCAATCCTCTTCACTTACATCAGAGAGCAATCCATAATGGGCAAGACCCGCGTTATTCACAATAATATCGGGAACCATCTCTCTTTGATCTAACTTTTCTTGCATTTTACTAATTTGATCACGATAGCGAATGTCCGCTGAAACGGTCAACACCTTGGTGCCGTGCTTCATACAGGAGCGAGCAACTTCATTAGCCGCTTCATGCGAATCGCGATAATGAATGACGACATTCATCCCAACTGAAGCGAAACGCTCGGCAATAGCAGCACCAATGCCTCTGCTGGCTCCTGTAATTAAAACCGTTTGTTCTTTAAAGGGTTTAACCAACATCACGACGAAACACGACTTTGCACAATGGACACTGCTAGTTTGCTCCAGTCAAAATGCTCGCGGAACCTTACATTAACATCTTCAAGGGTAAGCTGTTCGTAAACAGGCAAAATATCAAATAAGTCAATCCCTTTAAAGCGATATTTTGTAAATTCATTCGCGATTGATTCCGGAGAATTCATCATACGCAGAAAATTGCCGATTTTCTTTTTGCGGCTCCGTTCAAATGTCAACTGATCAAGACCTGACTTTTTACGCTTTTCTACTTCCTCGCGTATACGCGAAACAAGTTGATCCGGGTCTTTGGTATCTCCGCCAATAATCGAGAAGGCATACCCTTCACTAATGTTGTACTCGTGGCCAAAATTATCAGAAATGAGCTGCTCGTCATAAAGCGATTGATACATATCAGAACTAGAACTGAATAAGATATCCAGCATTAATTTTGTCGTTAATTCTTTGACCAGCAGTGCTTTACCATTTATGGAAGGCGCCGCTTCTTTTAGCCCTAATAAACATTTGGGCATGGATACCGGGAGATGAGTTACTTTACGCGATTCTTTTACTTCCAGAGGCTCCTCTGCAAAAATCGTTCAATTTTCCCCTGTGGCGCAAATGTTTTTGCAGCTTGATTTTCCTTAACTGCATGAAGCACCTCTTGTGCATCAACCCCACCAACAACAAACAAACTCATGTTCGATGGGTGATAAAACGTATGATAACATTCATACAAGGTTTCTTTGGAGATTTCAGCAATAGATGCCACCGTACCGGCGATATCGATATGGATTGGATGCTTAGCGTAGAGGGATTCAATGAGTCCATAGTAGCTTCTCCAATCTGAATTATCTTGGTACATTTGGATTTCTTGGCCAATAATCCCCTTTTCCTTCTCCACATTTTCATCTGTAAAATAAGGATTTTGAACAAAATTGATTAATGTAATTAAGTTTTTAATATACTCATTTGTTGAAGAGAATAAGTAAGCCGTACGGTCAAAGCTGGTAAAAGCATTAGCCGAAGCTCCATGCGAAGCGAACGTAGCAAAAATATCGCCTTCCGGTTCTTCAAACATTTTATGCTCCAAGAAATGAGCAATCCCATCTGGAACTTGAACCGCATCTTTGCCTTCTACCTGAAAGAAGTTATCAATGGAACCGAATTGGGTTGTGAAGGTCGCATACGTTTTTTGGAAGCCTTCTTTAGGCAAAATAAACACATGTAGCCCATTATCAAGCTGCTCATGATAAATCGTTTCGTTGAGATGTGGATAAGGTATAGCCTGCATCGTCTATTCTCCCTTCTGATCCCGCAAAAAGTATATCGTATCCAGTTGAACCCGTTTGGCTGCTTCTGCAATGGCAGGAATGGTTACTTGTTCCACAGATTCAATTAAATTCGAAACCGTACGTTCTTTTCCGGACAAAATAGCATTAAAGTCGAAGGATATTAATTCAAAAGCAGAGTCCTGAATTTCACGAAGTTGATTAGCAATCATCGCTCTGGTCTGACTCCATTCAACTTCGCTGATTTGGCCCTGTTCAATGGCAGCAAGTTGTTTCTTTATAATTTCAACGGCTTTCTCGTAGTTTTTCATTTCAATTCCGGATTGGATGGTCAAAATGCCCTTATGTCCGTCAAAACGGGAAGAGGCGTAATAGGCCAAGCTGGCTTTCTCACGTACATTTATAAACAACTTGGAGTGCGGATAACCACCTAAAACTCCATTGTACATAAGTGCAGTCGGATAATCCTCATCTCCATAAGAAATATGTGTTCGTAAACCCATATTCAACTTGCCTTGATTAACGTCCAGACGCTCCACGACCGTTTTCACTTCTCTTGAAGTTTCCTTTTGCATAGAGGTTTCGTAGCCGACATCCTCCTTGCGTTCCATTGTGAACGCTTGTTGGACAATCCTTTCTACTTCCGCAAGCGTAGTGTTGCCTACAACATAAACGTCAACGGGGGCAGTGCCAAGCCACTGTTTATACTGTTCGTAAAGCATCTGCGAATTAATACCGTCAATCGCTTCAATTTTGCCAAGTGGGTGCAGCCGATAGGGATCATCGCTACACATTTCTTCCAAACAACGTTCAGCGGCGTAGCGAATTTTATCGTTAATGACGGCTTCAATGCGTTTACGCAAGGTTTGTTTCTCGGCATCCACATATTTATTGCGAAAATGCTCATCTTCAAGCGCTGGTCGCGTTAAAGTTTCGCCGACAAATTCAAGACCTTTCCGTAAAAGTGATTCTGAAGAGGATACGAATCGGTCATTAATAATATCCATCCGCAATTGAACAATTTGGTAGTCGCCACGTTTATAAATATCAAAACCGAAGCCTGCCCCATATAAATCGTCTAAATACTCGCGGAATTGCTGTGTTTCCGGCTTCGATTCGGTTCCTCTGCGTAATACAAAGGGCGTTAATGCGGTATTCGTCACCGTATCTTCGTCTAAAGGACGGCCTATGTATACGGAATGGCAAATGTCTTAAAACGGTCTGTTGGCAATACATGGATTCGAATGTGATTCCAAGTGCTGCGTTCAAATTGTATATGTGTCAAAGGTCGAGTCTCCCTTCTGTATCCCTAGTATGTAACCATTATATTCCTATACGAAGAGGAGAAGCAACCAAAGTTGGTTCCTTCTCCTTGTCCTTACACAAATTATTTACAAAAAATATGCTTACCAATGTTTTTCACTTGAGGTCGACTCCAAATCCACTTGGAAGTAGCTGTTTCTGGGTTGAAATAATAGATACACCCTCCTGTGGGGTCCCAACCGGTCAGCGCATCCTTGACAGCTTTTTTCGTTGATTCGTCTGGTGTTAACCAAATTTGTCCATCAGCAACTGCTGTGAAAGCACCAGGCTGAAAGATTACGCCTGAAACCGTGTTAGGAAAGCTAGCCGACTTTACACGATTTAAAATAACAGCAGCAACGGCAACCTGTCCAATATAAGGTTCACCCCGAGACTCTCCATGTACGGCATTGGCCATCAAATTAATATCTTGTTCGGATAACCCAAGATTGTTAAAGGGGGTTAAATTAGCGGGTGGTTGGTTGGTATCGCCCGTATTCGTATTTTCATTGGCAGCCCCGCTTGAATTTCCGGCGTTACCAGAACCACTGTTAGGGGCAACGGTTGGTTTCCATTCTTTTGTAGCCTCCCATAATCTCAACTTCGTCTTGGGACCTACAATGCCATCCACCGTCATCCCAAACTCGCCTTGGAATCGTTTGACAGCCAATAACGTCTTATATCCGTAATCACCATCAATACTGCCACTATAGAAGCCAATGAACTTCAACCGGCCTTGTAGTTCATTTACATCTCCTCCTGTCGCTCCATACCGAACCTCATTTTTACTAAAGGTTTCTTCCGTTGGTGGATTGAACTTTCCTTTTAACTGAAAAGCAACAACCAATACAAAAACAATACAAAATGTAAGTACAATTAGTCGTTTATTCATTCCCCTTCTCAACCTCACTTTTCAAATTACAGCCTTTTCTTGCTTATTATGAGAAAGTGGGTTCCTGATTATACAAAAAAACACCCTCACGAGGAGAGTGTTTTTTAATTCAAGGTATGTATCTAAGAACTGATACGGGTTTGGTGATATTGTTCAATCGACATAAGGACTTCACGCGGCTTGCTTCCTTCGTAAGGTCCAACTACGCCTTTAGCTTCCATTGAGTCCACTAGTCTAGCCGCACGGGTATAACCAACTCTCATACGTCGTTGCAGCAAGGAGACAGAAGCTTGCTTTGCCTCGAGTACAATTTGAACAGCCTGATCGTATAGTTCATCCTCAAATTCATTTTGTTGCTCTGGCATTTCTTCAACCTGGGGAACCAATTCTTCTTGGTAAACAGCCTGTTCCTGTGTACGTACGAAGCCTACAACATGTTCTACTTCTTGATCAGATAAAAAGGCGCCTTGTATACGTACGGGCTTTGAAGCGCCTACAGGTAAGTAGAGCATATCGCCACGTCCAAAAGCTTTTCCGCTCCAACCATATCCAAAATCGTCCGGGAGTCGACTTGGGACGAGACACCAAAGGCTATCCGCGAAGGAATATTAGCCTTAATGACGCCTGTAATAACGTCCACAGATGGACGCTGTGTGGCAATAATTAAGTGAATACCCGCTGCACGCGCCATTTGCGCGAGACGACAGATGGAATCTTCAACATCATTGGCTGCGACCATCATCAAATCTGCTAATTCATCAACGATAATAACATAGTAAGGCAGCGGAGCTGCTGTTCCCGTCTCGGTCAGCATGGCATTATATCCTTCAATATTACGCGTTCCGCTCTTCGAAAATAACTCGTACCTCTTCTCCATCTCGACTACTATTTTCTTCAGTGCTAAAGAGGCGCGACGCGGATCAGTCACCACAGGAGCCAAAAGATGTGGAATTCCGTTATACACATTCAATTCAACCATTTTTGGATCGACCATCAGAAACTTCACTTCATTGGGTTTTGCTTTATACAGAATGCTCGTAATAATCCCGTTAATACAAACTGATTTACCAGAACCAGTCGCTCCAGCTACGAGTAAATGAGGCATTCGAGCTAAATTACCCACAATAGGCTGACCGGATATATCGCGGCCCAGCACGACCGATAATCTAGCACTGGATTCCTGGAAGGCACTTGTTTCCATCACTTCACGCATGGTCACGACAGAAACCTCCAGATTCGGAACCTCAATACCAATCGCTGATTTACCCGGAATCGGCGCTTCCATTCGAATATCCTTGGCAGCCAGAGCCAGCGCAATATCATCCGTTAACGAAACGATTCGGCTCACCTTAACACCAACGTCGGGCTGTATTTCATACCGAGTAACGGCAGGACCTCTAACAACTTCCAATACTTCGCGCGTACCCCAAAACTTTCCAAGGTTGCTTCCAGCTTCCTTGCGTTCGCTTTGTAATCCGACATCTCAAAGCCATTTCCCGCAGCAGGCTTGGCCAATAAATCAAGGGATGGTATTTCATAGGGACGAGTTATGATCTGAGGAGTATCCTGTTGAAATTCCAGTGTGATGGAGTCTTCAGACACATCTGTCTCTGCAGCTTTGGAAACGGGTTGTGCAATCGGCTGAGACTGAGCCGCGGGCTGTCTAACCACTTGCTGAGCCTCTTGATAAACCTGTTCTTGAAAATCCCGGATAATCGGTGTAGCGGGTTGATCCAGAGGTTCCAAATCCGCCACAATTGGTTTTTCGTTAGTTTTATAGACAACTTGCTCATTGTCTTCTTCATCCTCTGAGAGCTGCTCCTCTTCGGATTGGGATTTAGCCGCTGTCTTTTTAAAGTTTTCTTTGATTGGTTTGAGAAGTTCCATAATAAGAGGTGTTTTCTTTACTCGTTTCACCGGTTGGAAAACTTCTTCGTCAATTCATCATCTACGGGTACATAAGAAGCCTTCTTTGCCTTCATGGTACTTCCCCCTGCCGCAGCAGGTTGCGGCTGACGGTCTTCCCTGTCTTGCAGCCATTCCTTCATTCTTTCCCTAAAATTATGGCTAACATTACTGAATCGTCCGCGAACAATGTTACCCACATCGACATAAGAAATTCCTGTAGCCAGAATAAAGCCCATCACAAATAATGCATATTGAATTAATCTTGCACCCAAATAATCGAACAAGAAATACAAGATACTGTACATCAAGGCACCAATCATCCCGCCACCGATTCCGTGTTCAAGTGAAGCTCTACCTGCCTCATTATTTTGCAGTCCCAGTAACATAGCTTGCCAGGTTGATGAAATGACTTTTCCAGATGCAAATCCGCCCTCAGGGTAAAGCTGTGCAAATAAGTCAATATGATTCTTGATTAACAATCCAAGAATAAAGAGCAGAATACCTGCTTTCTTAGGTGTAACCAAAGGAGGCCAGGCTCTTTTTATCATCGCATATAGAGCTACGTATATGAAAATCAGCGGTATCAGTGAATACCAGGTTCCGATGAAAAATCGAAAGAGATAGGTCAGCGAATTGCCTACATGCCCTTGCTGAGCCAAAGCAATGACAGAGAAAATCAAGATCAAAATACCGTATAACTCGAATAGCAAACTTGTTTTGATAGCCTTTGCTTTTTTCTTGCGTTTCGCCACGCTTGTCACCCCCAAGACCACATTATACCATAATTGCCTTGAGGGATGATACAAAAGAACCTAGCTTAGATAGGTGAAATCCCCTCAAAAACCGGACTGTACGATATGATCGTTCCAGGTGTGTAATGAGCATTCAAATAGTCCTGCGGATTACAACTATACAACCGCACAATCCGAGCCTGAAAACCATTTATCGGTTCAATTTGCATAAAGACTCCCCCTTGCTCAATCTCCATATATCTCGGTTCAAAGGACTCCATGCCCTCGAAAATAACATCCATCGGGATGACAGAGTAATGGATCATTGCACGATTCCTCCGTTAGAAGTGGCTTTCTTATCCTCTATACGTTGATTCAGTTCTCGAATCGCATCACCAATACCACCGACCTGATTAATCAATCCATATTTGACAGCATCCCCGCCAATAACCGTTGTTCCAATATCCCGCGTTAATTCTCCTGTTTTAAACATCAGTTCTTTGAACTTATCTTCTGTCACATTGGAATGACGTGTGACGAAACGTACCACTCGCTCCTGCATTTTATCCAGATATTCAAACGTCTGCGGAACCCCGATAATCAATCCATTAAGGCGAATCGGATGTATCGTCATCGTTGCCGTTTCAGCAATAATCGAATAGTTTGCTGAGACGGCAATAGGGACACCTATGCTATGTCCACCCCCAAGCACTAACGTAACCGTTGGTTTGGATAAAGTCGCAATCATTTCAGCAATGGCAAGACCTGCCTCTACATCTCCGCCTACTGTGTTTAAAATGACCATAACCCCTTCTATCTTGGGGTTTTGTTCGGCAGCCACTAATTGCGGAATAATGTGTTCATACTTTGTCGTCTTATTCTGCGGAGGAAGAACCATATGCCCCTCCACTTGTCCAATTATGGTGAGACAGAAAATATTAGATTCGGTTGTTGGCGTAGTGGTTTGACCTAACTGTTGAATATTTTCTAAGACTTGGTTTTTCTTACCCTCTTCTGTTTCCGGCTCTTGTTGTTTCGGTTCTGTTGGTGCTGCCAATGAAATTCCTCCTTAGAATCATCTTTCTATAAGAAACTTGCTTAGCAATCATGCACATCGTTTTGTATGAACAAAACAAATCGCATGGGCAAGTGCTATTCATTATCTTCCATAGTATGAATAGTCTTGCTTTGTTTCATGCATCGGCAGCCTCGAAACAACATGAAAAAAGCTCCCTCCAATGACGGAAGAGAGCTTTACTATTTGCATAGGTTCAAGTGACTTGTTCGAGATTAGACCTCCATGATGATTGGTAAGATCATCGGTCTTCTTCTGGTTTGTTCATATAAAAATCGTCCAAGAACATCTTTCACGTTTGTTTTTAAAGATGCCCATTCATTTACATTTTCATTCATTAATTTCGTTAATGTATTCGTTACGATACGATTGGCTTCTTCCAAGAGGCCTTCGGATTCACGTACATAGACGAATCCTCTAGAGATAATATCCGGTCCGGATAAAATTTTGCCATCTTGCTTGCTGAGAGTAACTACGACCACAAGAATCCCGTCCTGAGACAGTAACTTACGGTCACGCAACACGATGTTGCCTACATCCCCAACGCCCAGTCCATCAATCAGAATGTTCCCACTTTGAACTTTTGATCCTTTGCGAGCTACACCATTTTGAATTTCAACTGTGTCACCAATTTCGCACATAAAAATATCTTCTTTAGCGATGCCGACAGATTCGGCTAAAATGGCGTGTTGACGCAGCATGCGATATTCACCATGAATCGGAATAAAATACTTAGGCTTTATAAGATTGAGCATCAATTTCAACTCTTCTTGACTGCCGTGACCAGATACATGAACCCCAGTAACTGAACCTGGACCATAGATCACATTAGCGCCAATACGGAAAAGCTCATCTACGGTACGTCCTACATAACGCTCATTCCCCGGAATCGGAGTTGCCGCGATAATAACTGTATCACCAGGTAAAATATCAATTTTACGGTGTGTGGAACGCGCCATCCTTGTAAGTGCGGACATCGGCTCGCCTTGGCTGCCTGTTGAAAGAATAACAACACGATCAGCAGCAAGCTTATTCACTTCTTCAGGCTCAATCAACATACCATCAGGAATGTGCAAATACCCAAGTTCACTCGCAATCGAGACCACATTAACCATGCTTCGACCGATCACCGTTACTTTACGATTCGTTGCTGCTGCAGCATCAAATACTTGTTGAACACGATGAATGTTCGAGGCGAATGTCGCAATGACTACGCGCTGCTTCGCTTTACGGAATACTTCCTCGATTTCTACGCCTACGCTTCTCTCAGAACCCGTATAACCCGGCCGTTCTGCATTCGTGCTGTCAGAAAGCAAGGCAAGAACGCCTTTCTTTCCGATCTCAGCCATACGGTGCAAGTCCGCATATTGATCATTAACAGGTGTTTGATCAAACTTAAAGTCACCTGTATGAACAACGACGCCTTCTGGTGTATCAAGAGCAACACCCACGGAGTCTGGAATACTGTGATTCGTTTTGAAAAATGTAGCCGTTAAAACGCCTAAAGGAAGAACAGATTCTGAATTAATCACGATCCGGTTCGTCGTTCCAAGCAGATTAGCTTCTTTAAGTTTTGCTTCAATAAGTCCCATTGTCAGCTTAGTTGCATAAAGGGGAACATTCAGATGCTTGAGTACATACGGCAAGCCGCCGATGTGATCCTCATGGCCGTGAGTGATAATAATTCCGCGTACTTTATCCCGATTCTCCGTTAAGTATCCGATATCTGGAATCACGATATCGATTCCCAGCATGTCCTCCTCTGGAAACTTCAAACCGCTATCAATCACAATAATATCGTTTCCATACTGCACGCAGTACATGTTCTTTCCGATTTCGCCCACGCCGCCAAGAGCGAAGATCAAAAGTTTATCAATATTTTTTTTGGACAAGAATATACCTCCTTCTTAGATTGGACGACGAATTTTAGATGATTAAACCGAACCAGTCACTTGCAACCATTATACATGAAGAAAAACAGCAAATACAAGTCGATACATGTTAGCTTTAGTTTTCCCAAAAAAAGAAAACCGATGCCGGAAGCACCGATTCATTAGGCGTTATCATTCAAAAAGTGATTGGATGAATTGTCCTTCTTGCTCGGATACGTGAACTAACGGAAGCCTTACGCCACCTGTTTGAATACCTTTCAGTCCCAAAGCGTGCTTAATTGGAGCAGGACTCGGTACACGGAAAATACCGGTAAACACAGGATGTAGCTTACGATGCAGTTCCGCTGCTTGCTGAATATTGCCTTCTAAATAATACTTTATCATAGATTGCATTTCTTTTCCAATCACATGACTTGCAACGCTTACAATTCCATAACAACCTACAGCTAAAGCAGGCAACGCACTGCTGTCATCGCCGCTATACACGACGAAACCAGGTGCAGCATCCGTAAGTATACGAGTCAATTGATCGGTATTGGCACAATCTTTGGTCGCTATAATATTCGAAATATAGGAAAGACGAATCGTCGTCTCTGCATCCAAATTTACACCCGTGCGTCCAGGCACATTGTAAAGCATGATGCCGACCTGTACAGCTTCAGCAACTGCTTTATAATGCTGGTACAGTCCTTCTTGTGAAGGACGGTTGTAATATGGCGCTACGATGAGTAAAGCATCGACGCAAGCTTTTCAACCGCTTGGGAAAAATGAATCGTATGCGCGGTGTCATTACTGCCGGTTCCTGCAATAATCTTGCAGCGTCCACGGGCATAACGAATGGATAATTCGATGAGCTTCAGTTTCTCTTCATCTGTTAAAGTTGGCGACTCTCCCGTCGTCCCACAAATAACGAGACTATCCGACTGCTGCTCATCGATCAAATAGTTGATCAATGGTTCTACTTGGTCCCAATTCACTTGCAATTGCTCGTCAAATGGCGTGACCATAGCTGTAATAACTCTTCCGAAATCCAACGTATACACCTCCTGAATCCTTTATTTATATAGATTAAACTTATGATGGAGCGCTCTAACTGCTTTAATCATGTCATTCCCTTGAACCAGTACCCAAATGGTTGTATTAGAATCCGCTGACTGAAGAATACCAATATCTTCATCGGTCAAGGCTTCAACAATGTGCGCCATGATGCCTGGGACACCATTCATACCGCCTCCGATGACAGACACCTTCGCACAACCACTCAAAGCCCTAGGCTCATAGCCCTGGCTTTTTAGCAGTTTAACTGCTCGCTCTGCTTCATAATCGAAAACTGTATAACAAACCCCAGAAGGGTTGACATTGATGAAATCAACACTTATTTGATGCTGCGCCATCGTCTTGAATACACGAAGTTGAAGGTCAAAATGCCCTTCAACCGCAGCGACTTGAATTTGCGTTATGTTAGCAAAATGAGCGATTCCTGTTACGAAACGATCTTTGACAGGATTAATCTCGTATTGGATCGCATCGGAAGCCGTAACCAGCGTCCCTTCTTCTTTGGAAAAAGTTGATCGTACACGAATCGGTATATTTGCTTGCATCGCAACTTCAACGGCACGTGGATGAATAACCTTGGCGCCATTATGCGCCATATTGCAAATTTCTGCAAAGCTTACATGAACTAGTGGCTTCGCATCCTCTACAATACGAGGATCTGCTGTTAATATCCCGTTTACATCGGTGAAGATATCCACCATTTCAGCCTTAAGTGCTGCACCTAGAGCAGTAGCGGATGTATCGCTGCCACCACGTCCAAGTGTCGTTAATTCTCCCTGGCTCGTCTTGCCTTGAAAACCAGTTACAATAACAATCTGATCTTGCTCTAACAACTCAATAATTCGACTTGGTTGCATGGCTATAATCTGTGCGTTACCAAATACATCGTTCGTAAGCAAGCCAGCTTGCCCACCTGTTAATACGGTAGAACGCATCCCTCTTGCTTGCAACAAACTGCTTAGATGTACAGCAGAAATTAATTCTCCGCAGCCCATCAGCATATCAAGCTCCCTCGCGGACAACCCCTCCCCGTTCTTACGAACGAGGTCAAGGAGCGTGTCAGTTGCGTAGGGTTCGCCTTTTCTTCCCATCGCGGATACAACAACAACTAATTTATAGACATTCGCTAGTGCATCTTGAATATGACCAATGACATGTTCTCTGGCGTGAGCGGTGGAAAGCGAAGTACCTCCAAATTTCTGTACAAGGATTCGCATGTGTTTCCCCCATATTCAATTACACTGTTGACTTCGCAGCCATGCTGATTTTATTGTTCTATAGCAATATATTCAGCAATTTGAACAGCATTCCAAGCAGCGCCTTTTAACAGATTATCAGAAACAATCCACATATTTAACGCTTTAGGATTACTCAAATCGCGACGAACACGACCTACGAATGTTTCAAGCTTACCAGCAGCATCAGTGGCAAGAGGGTACAACTGCTCTTCCGGGTTATCAAGAAGAACAATCCCTGGTGCATGAGCAAGCAAAGATTTCACTTCTTCAACATCGAAGTCTTCTTTTAACTCGACATAAACCGACTCCGAATGCCCGTAAACGACAGGAATACGTACACAAGTCGCCGTGACTTCGAGGGATTCATCACCCATGATTTTTTTGGTTTCTAGAATCATTTTCATTTCTTCATTCGTAAACCCATTATCAAGAAATTTATCAATCTGCGGAATCGCATTGAAAGCAATTTGGTGTTTAACAGGCAAGGAACCGACAGGCAAAATGTCTGGTTTTACATCGTTACCGTCCAGTACTTCTTTGGACTGTCTCAACATTTCATTGATCGCTTTGGCGCCAGCACCAGATACAGCTTGATACGTTGAAACGATGATTCGGGAAATGCCATAACGGTCATACAATGGTTTAAGCGCAGCAACCATTTGAATGGTCGAGCAATTAGGGTTAGCAATGATGCCTTTATGTTCATTAATTTTCTCAACATTAACTTCTGGTACAACAAGTGGCGTTTCTGGGTCCATACGATAAGCACTGGTGTTATCAATACAAATTGTGCCCGCTTTAACCGCATGCGGGGCGAGAGCTTTAGTGACATCTCCGCCAGCGCTAAATAAAGCAATATCGACGCCCTCAAAGCTCTCAGGTGTAGCTTCTTGAACCGTTACTTCTTGACCTTTGAATACCAACTTAACGCCCGCAGAGCGAGCGGAGGAAAGTAATTTCAGTTCCTTGATGGGGAAATTCCGTTCTTCTAGTAGACGAATAATTTGTTCTCCAACTGCGCCGGTGGCGCCTACAACTGCAACATTAAAAAGTTTCTGGTGCGACCATGTGCTGTCCTCTCCCCTTCAAGATGTGTATATGAATTAGTATTGAAATCTCTCAATAATCATCGGCTGCAACTGCTTACCTTCAAGTGCAGCTTCGCAGGCCTCCATAATCAAGTCCATCCGAGCAACCAACGAATTTGGTTTTGCTCCGGGTGCATCCTGACCATAAGGCACAAAATAAATATTTTTGGTTATTAAAAGCTTGGCGATATTCATCGCATTGAGTCCAAGTCCATCATTGGTCGAAATAGCCAAAACTAGTGGGCGAAGATTTCTCATTTGAGCTTTTGCCGCCATTAGTACCGGACTTTCCGTCAATGCATTTGCTAGCTTGCTAGTCGTGTTACCTGTACATGGTGCAATAACCATCACATCAAGCAGTTTGGATGGACCTAATGGTTCCGCATCAACAATCGTAGATATAATCTCATTGCCCGTAATATCTTTCAACTGCTGCTGCCAATCTGCCGACTTGCCAAAACGTGTGTCTGTCGTTAAGATTGTGTTCGACACAATCGGAATAACGCGTGCACCCGCCTCTACAAATCTCTTAATTTGAGGCATGACTTCTTCCAACGTGCAGTGAGAGCCAGTTAATGCATAACCGACCGTTTTCCCTTGCCAATTCATTCCACAACGCTCCTGTCTTTGAAGTCTTCCTCAATCAGCTGACTCAAAATGTTAGCCATGATGCGACCAGCTGTTTTAGGTGCGACGATGCCAGGTAAACCAGGCGCCAGCATCGCTTTAATGCCTCTTTTCTCGGCAAATCGGAAGTCCGTTCCACCGGGTTTAGAGGCCAAATCGATGATGAGCGCGCGATGTGGGATATTGGTAATAACTTGCGCTGTGACTATCATAGTCGGAATTGTGTTAAAAAGCAAGTCAATATTCCCCACTTCCGGGTACAAGTCCTTCGTATAAAAAGGCAGAAAACCCATCTCCCACGCCCGCGCATAATGCTCCGGCTTCCTTACGCCAATCTTAACGGTTGCACCTAATCCTTGCAGTGTTTTGGCCATTGTAAAACCTGTACGACCAAATCCGAGAACCATACATACGGAGCCGTGGATCGTGATATCCGTGTTCTGGATCGCCATCATTAGCGCTCCTTCAGCTGTAGGGATGGAATTGTAAATGGCTACATCATCCCGGTCAAACAATTCCACAACCTCTATCCCATGTGCAGAGCAAAGCTTTTTCAGGTAGTTCTTCGCCATTCCTGTATACACTTTGGCATGCTTGGGCAGCGAACTGATATGATCATCCGTCAGTTTCAACTCTTCGCTGGAAAAGATAGATTCCACTTGTCCTGAATCATCCGTACCTACGGCTGGTAATATAAGTACATCAATGGATTGCAGCAAGGCTGGGTCCATTTTAGCATTCGTAACTCCGCTAAACTGCCTGCCGAGATTGTCAAAGCCGATCAACGTCACTGTTGCATCAAGTTCGGTAAATTTCTGAATTACTTCAAGTTGCCGGGCGTCTCCACCCATGAAAGCAACCGAAATCCCAGTAAGCATTCTCGCTTACACCCCTTTCTCGGTCCGTTTCGATACGTTATAGTATGCGTACGCCTAAGGATGGGTGACTTCTTGACATACAGTTCCTAGGAATCAAAAAAGAACTCCTTCCAAAGAAGGAGTTCTGGGTTATTTACCTAAGACAGAAGCCAATTATCGACTGTGTGACCAAAACCTCCGGCACCGCGCACCGTCTCAGTCAATTCGTCAACTTCAGTGAGCTGAATCTGTGGTACGAGTTGAAATACCATTTGGGCGATGCGTTCATTTCGCTGAATGGTAAACGGTTCTTGCCCATGGTTAATCAACAACACTTTCACTTCGCCGCGGTAATCCGCATCGATCGTACCTGGCGAATTCAGCGTTGTAATCCCATGTTTATAAGCTAGCCCGCTCCGCGGACGAATTTGCGCTTCAAGCTCGGGCGGCATACTGAGCGCGAAGCCCGTAGGGATAAGCTGACGCTCTCCCGGGTTCAGTACGATCGGCTCACTGACCGCAGCATGAAGATCGAATCCGCTGGCAGCGGCAGACATTTTCTGTGGAAGAAGAATATCTTCTTGCCCGGATACCCTTTTTAGCTGTACATCATAGGGTAGAAGTGACAAGTTGATCCCTCCTAAAACTTGTAATGACATCATCCGAATTACCAACCATCGAGAGTGCAAACGGCGTAGAGAACAACGTTTTCGTCAGCTCCCGAATATGTTCCATTTGTACGCTTTCAATGCGTTCTATCATCTCATCAAGACTGTAATGCTTGCCTGTCATCAATTCATTTTTCCCAAAACGATTCATTCGGCTGCTTGTACTCTCAAGACTAAGAATTAAACTGCCCTTTAGCTGCTCTTTGCCTTTTTTCAGTTCGGAATCCGTCAAACCTTTGGCAGAAATATCATTTAATAGCTCCAAAGTTACTTTAAGCACTTCTTCCGTCTGTTTAGGGGCTGTTCCCGTATAAATGGTAAACATACCACTGTCGATGTGAGAAGAGTGATAGGAGTAAACCGAATAGGCAAGACCACGTTTCTCCCGAATTTCCTGAAACAGTCTCGAACTCATCCCGCCACCAATGGCATTGTTCAGTAAGACCATCGGGTACAAATTGTCTTCTTGCAGGGAAAGCCCGGGTAAAGAAAGACAAATATGATTTTGTTCCGTTTTCTTTGCATGGAAAATAAGATCACCTAGGAAGTCCGGAGCATCGTAACTCGTTTCTACGCCCGTTTGAGCAAATTGTCCGAAATGCTTCTCAATTAATTCACGCACACTGTCATCGATGTTACCGGCGATACTAAGGACTGTATTCTCGATATTGTAATGCTGTTTCATGTACGTTCGCAGATCATCGGACTTCATTTTGTCCAAATTTTCCTGAGTGCCTAATATCGTGTAACCTAAAGGATGAGATCCATATGAGGCTTTGGCCAACAAATCATGAACCAGATCATCCGGCGTATCTTCATACATGGATATCTCTTCATAAATCACATTTTTTTCTTTCTCCAACTCATGCTCATCAAAAGTTGATTGAAAAAACATGTCCGAAAGAACATCCATCGCAAGCGGTAAATGTTCATCGAGTACTTTTGCATAATAACAGGTATATTCCTTCGAAGTGAAGGCGTTCACATTCCCTCCGATGCCATCGAATATTTCTGCGATATCTTTGGCCGAATGCCGTTCGGTACCTTTGAACAGCATATGTTCAATAAAATGCGAAATGCCGTTATTTTCCTGTGATTCATTGCGTGAGCCTGTTTTTACCCAAATCCCGAACGTCACCGAACGAAAAGTAGGAATTTGTTCCATGACGACTCTCAAGCCATTATGTAAGCGGTATTTGATCACCAAGGTTCCTCCTCGAAATATAGCACCTAAAATCCTATTCCCCAATTATACTTACTTAGTCTAACAAAAATGTGTCCTCTACTCAACTTTGTATGTTTTCCCGCATTAATTTACGAACGAATGAGGATCTGAAACACGGTCGGAAGAAAGCAACTCCGTTACTGTACCGATTGTAAGACCTTTATTCTTAATCATACGAATCATCCCGTTTAACGCTTCACTCGAAGAGGATGTAGGATGCATTAGGATAAGGGAACCTGGTTCTACGCTTGTAGAAAGGCGCTGAAGGATACGTCCTGCCCCTGGATTTTTCCAATCGATGGTATCGAATGTCCATAAGACTGTCTTCAATTTGTGCTCAGCAGCTACTTGTATCGTTTCTTGATTAAAATAGCCCGAAGGTGGCGCAAATAATGTGTTAGTGACACCTAATTGTTGTTTCAATAAGTCTTCCGTTTTAGAAATTTCTTCTACCGCTTTACCACGATTTATTGTTCTCATGTCTTTATGTGAATACGCATGGTTGGACAACTCGTGGCCTTCGTCTTGGATCTTCTTGGCCATTTCAATATTTTTCTTCAACCATGAACCATCAAAGAAAAAAGTAGCATGCACATTTTCTTTCCGGAGTGTTTCTAATATACTGGGCAAATATTCATTTCCCCAAGCCACATTGATCATAAAGGAAACCATTGGCTTCATAGGATTCCCTTTATAGATAGGATTCGGACCCAGATCATCCAATTGAATACTTGGTTTTACTTCTTTCATCACAAAGGTAATCTTGCCAGGTGTCAAATGATGTTCCGCTAACCTTAACGTCTCATCAACATCCACCTCTAAACCATTATACCCAGGGATTGCCTTCCAGACTGGATCCACCTTTGCATTGATAGGTGCAATCTTACGTTTAGAAGCTTCAGCCTGAATGAGTTCTAGCAAATTAGTCCGATTCTGTTTAGTTACTTCCGCGCGAGTGTTTACAGCTGCTGATGCTGGAAGAGCTTCTTCCTCTTCCCAACTGCTCATTGCCGTATTAGCATAATACCCCAATTTGACCATATTTATATAAGTCCCTATGCTAGGGATTGCATCCAACGTAAGTATAACCATAGCAAAAAAACTTCCGAAAAGCAGCCATTTTTTGTTGAACATACGCATGTCCCCCTTATCCTTATTTCCTGATCTTATGCAGAAATGGACAAGAGTAGAACGAGCCATGTTTTCGTTGGTAGAAAAACAAAAAAGAGACAGATAGATCTGACTCTTTATCCGAACATATTCAAAATACGCTCACAAGTCACTCGGCTTAAGATTGGGCCGGGACTTGTGAAGTCAATGTTGCTTTACGGGAAAGATTAACTCTACCTTGTTGGTCGATCTCCGTTACTTTTACTGTGATTTGATCGCCGATATTCACGACATCTTCCACTTTTGCTACACGCTCTGTGGAAATTTGGGAAATGTGCACCAAGCCTTCTTTGCCAGGTAAAATTTCAACAAAGGCTCCGAATTTTTCAACACGTTTAACAGTACCCAGGTAGGTTTCACCTACGATAACCTCACGAACGATACCTTCAATGATCGAACGCGCTTTTTCATTCATCTCTTGATTAGAAGAAGCAATGAAAACACGGCCATCTTGCTCGATATCAATTTTCACGCCGGTTTCTTCAATAATTTTATTGATGATTTTACCGCCTGCGCCAATCACATCGCGAATTTTATCCGGGTTAATTTGCATCGTAAGAATTTTCGGTGCATATTTAGACAACGTTTGTTTAGGCGTATCAATACGTGATAACATTTTCCCCAAAATATGCAGACGGCCTTCTTTTGCTTGCTGCAACGATTGTTGTAAAATGCTACGATCAATTCCGTCAATTTTGATGTCCATTTGCAGGGCAGTTATACCTGCTGCCGTACCGGCAACTTTAAAGTCCATATCTCCAAGGTGATCTTCCATCCCTTGAATATCAGATAGGATAGAGAAATGATCTCCGTCTTTGATCAAACCCATTGCTATCCCGGCTACTGGAGCTTTAATCGGTACCCCTGCGTCCATAAGAGCAAGTGTACTTGCGCAAATACTTGCTTGGGAAGTGGAGCCATTGGATTCCAACACTTCGGAAACCAAACGAATTGTGTAAGGGAAATCTACTTCATTAGGAATGATTGGTTCTAAAGCTCTTTCACCTAATGCGCCATGTCCAATTTCACGTCGACCCGGTGGACGTAGAGGTCTTGCTTCACCTACTGAAAATGGAGGGAAATTGTAATGATGCATGAAACGTTTCGTTTCCGTCAAATCCAACCCATCGAGGATCTGAACATCACCTAGTGCGCCTAGTGTACAAATGCTTAATGCTTGTGTTTGACCACGTGTGAACAAACCTGAGCCATGTGTACGCGGCAACAAATCAATATCACAATCAATCGCGCGAATTTCTTCCGGTTTCCGTCCATCAGGTCTCACTTTATCGTGTGTGATCAAGCGACGAACTTCTTCTTTGACGATATCATATAAAGTTTCTTTCACATCACCAAGCAAACCAGGTGTTTCTGCATAAACAGCTGTAAAATGTTCCACAGCCTCTGCATTAACAACATCGATTGCTTCTTGACGAGCATGTTTTTCTGGAATTTTAATAGCATCAACCAGTCTTGCTTGTGCGAAATCACGAACAGCTTGATTAACTTCTGCATCGACGGTGTGAAGCTTAACTTCCATTTTCGGTTTGCCGGCTTGTCCAACAAGCTCTTCGATAACGGCAACAATCTTACGGATTTCATCATGTCCGAACATAATGGCTTCGAGTACAACTTCCTCGGAAACCTCATTGGCGCCAGCTTCTACCATCATAATTGCGTCTTTCGTACCGGCAACAGTCAAATGAATATCACTTTTCTCAGCGATTTCACCCGTCGGATTAATGACGAATTGACCATCCACACGTCCAACGATGACGCCGCCAACTGGACCGTTGAAAGGGACATCAGAAATCGCCAAAGCTGCGGAAGTACCAATCATAGCCGCGATTTCCGGCGGACACTCTTGATCCACGCTCATTACGATCGAAACGATTTGGACATCGTTACGGAAGCCTTCCGGAAACAACGGACGAATCGGACGGTCTGTTAAACGGCTGGATAGAATGGCCTTTTCACTGGGACGTCCTTCCCGTTTAATGAAACCTCCGGGAATTTTACCAACGGAATACAATCTTTCTTCGTAATTAACGGTTAACGGGAAGAAATCTAAATCTTTCGGTCCGCTTGATGCGGTAACTGTACTAAGTACGACCGTATCCCCATAACGTACGGTAACAGCCGCATTAGCTTGTTTGGCAAGTCTGCCCGTTTCAAGAATAAACGGTTTGCCGCCAAGCTCCATTTGTACCCTTTTCTCCATAAAATCCTCCTAAGAAACTTTAATTTCATTTCATATGTGTGTGATAAACATTCACAGTGAGGAAAGTCCATTTGCCCTCATCTTATCATGCTGCGTATGTATCCAAATGCTGCCTATAGATGGAGTAATCCTCTAATTCTGCGTTATGTCTAGTATTTCCTTCTTTTTACCTATTTAAAATACAAGAAAAAGCAACCTTGTTGACCACTCTCCACCCAGCTCTTATCAAGCCCAGCAAAGGAGCAACAGGTTGCTTCTCATTGTCGGTTTTATCGACGCAAGCCAAGCTTTTCAATCAAAGCACTGTAACGGCTCACATCTTTGTTCTTCACATATGCTAGCAGCTTACGGCGTTGTCCAACCATTTTGAGCAAACCACGGCGGGAGTGATGATCTTTCTTGTGAGTCCGCAGATGATTTGTCAGGTTGACAATGTTTTCCGTAAGGATAGCTACCTGTACCTCTGGAGAACCAGTATCGGTATCATGTACTTTGTGAGTTTGGATCAATTGCGTTTTACGCTCTTGAGTTAATGCCATCCTTGTTCACCTCCTAAATTCGTTAGTATCCCCACAGCCTAGAAAACGCCGGTGATAGCGTGAGTCCAAGCTAAGGTTCATGCCTAGAATGAATACTTCCATTTGGCAACGTTATTCAGTATATCACATTCGTCTAGTAGAAGTAAATGCTTGTTTGCATCTGCTTCCTACAGTATTTCTTTTGCCTTGTTGACGTCTAGCTTAATTTGAGCAACAAGTTCATCAATTGAAGTAAATTTACGCTCTTTGCGAAGAAACGAAATAAATTCAACGGTCATGCGCTCTCCATAAATTTGTTCAGAGAAATCAAATAAATGAGCTTCATAGGATGGTTTCAACTCGCCGGTTGTGAAAGTCGGCTTAACGCCGATATTCATAACCCCATTGTAGCTTTCGCCATTAACTTGCGCTCTTATCGCATAAACGCCATTAGTCGGAACTACATAGTCATCGACTAATTGAAGATTTGCTGTTGGAAAGCCGATTGTGCGTCCACGCTTCTCTCCATCGATCACTATACCGCTCACACTGTAAGGGCGGCCTAACAATTGCGTCACTGTGTCAATATTCCCCTGTTGTAAGGCTTCACGAATGAAAGTACTGCTCACTTTTTCACCATCCATATGAAAGGGTCTCACCACTTCTACAGAAAATTTGCCGTGACTCAGCTCACAGAGCGAATCCGGTGTACCTTTACCTTGAAAACCAAACGTAAAATCAAATCCGCAAATGACGCTGTTCACACCAAGAAGATGAAGAACCTGATCAACGAACTGCTCCGGAGATAACCGCATTAAAGAAGCGTCAAATGTGACGATATACACGTGGCTCACACCGAGAGAAGCGAAAAGCTCCATCTTTTTATCCATCGGCGTCAATAGCTCGATATATTTATCTTGACCCATTACAGCTCTCGGGTGAGGATGAAAGGTCATTATGGCCGATGGTAAACCAAGATTCTTGGCCGTACGCAGAGCGCGCCCGATTACTTCCTGATGACCTCTGTGCACACCGTCAAAATCACCAATCGCCACTACTTGTTCTCCCACAAATAGGTTCGATGCATCCAAATCAATGGGATATGATATCGGTATTATTTTCATATAAGTTCAATTCACCTACCCATTTCAACCCATCCCATAGAGTTAAATTTAAAGAAAGACTTTGGCTGGGACCAGGATTTGGCTTGCACTTTTCCATTCAAAGAGACCAAGAAAACGATCATCCGGCGCATAGGCACGGAATATTGTTTGTGAGGAATCCGCATGAATCCGATCCGCAGACATAGCTATTCTCTTACCTTGCACCACATGCACTGATTCCATTTCATTAAGTGTAATGGAAGGTATGTGGGCAATCGCCTGATCCATTGGGATCATATGCTCTTGCAGCGAACCCTGGGAATTATAATGCTTGATCTGATCAAAGGACAAGCACTGCTCCTGACGAAGACTGCCTGTTGAAGTTCGTATCAAACTTTTCATTACCGCGGGATAGCCAAGCGCCTTACCGATATCTACACATAAGGTCCTTATATAGGTCCCCTTCGAGCAGGTAACACGAAATTGAATTTCAGGATGCTGCTGCTCCAGATCGAGATGCATAATTTCCATGTCGTGTATCGTCACTTTACGCGACTTCCGCTCCACTTCTTTACCCTCTCTGGCTAATTCATAGAGCCGCTTCCCATCTACTTTAACGGCAGAAAACATAGGTGGCACCTGTTCAATTTCACCAACGAAAGACAGCAGAACATCCATCACACGTTTTTCGTCGAGAACGACTTGATCAACTTCTTCCAAAACTTTTCCAGTCATATCTTCCGTATCTGTAGAAAGACCAATACGAAGTACGGCTTCATATTGTTTAGGAAGCTCTTGAATGTATTCAACCATTCGGGTTGCGCGACCAATGCATAAAGGTAGAACCCCTGTTACTTGAGGGTCAAGCGTTCCCGTATGTCCAATTCGTTTGATTCCTAAAATGCCTCTTACTTTGGCTACAACATCGTGAGAGGTAAAGCCTTCCGGTTTCCAAACAGGCAATATGCCTTCTAGCGTCATATCAGTTCTTTCCCTACTTCCTCAACCATTCTGACTATTGCGTCTTCCAGCGTTCCCTTTAAAGTACATCCAGCTGCGCGAACATGTCCGCCGCCGCCCAAAGACTGAGCAATGGCAGCCACATCGACGCCTCCTGACGAACGAAGACTTACTTTAATAACGCCAGATGCTTTCTCTTTGAATAGCATACCCACTTCAACGCCTTCGACATTGCGTGGATAATTGACCAATCCATCCAAATCATCGCTTGAAGCACCCGTCTGATCGAGATCCGCCAAAGAAACGGCAAGCCAAGCTATTTTGCGATTTGAAGCAAAGGAAAGCGTGGATAAAGCCCTTTGAAGGAGTACAATTTGCGAATATGTAACCCTCTCCAGTACTTGCTCGGCAATTTCAGCCCCTTGAACACCTAGTGCCAGCAGCGTTGCGCCCATCTGCAACACTTCAGGCGAAGTGTTTGAATACCGAAAGCCACCCGTATCCGTAAGCAATCCTGTATAAATGCAATTTCCAAAAGCCAAACTTGGCGTTAATTTTAGATGGATAGCCAGATCATACAAAATTTGGACCGTAGCAGCAGCATCCGGCTTAATCAAATGACATGAACCAAATCTATCATTCGTTGGATGGTGATCTATATTGAGCAACGCTATTTGGTCGTCAAAAAGAGTGCTGATCTTGCCCATTCTGGAAAAATCAGCACAATCCACACTTATTATAGTTTGATAACGTCTATTCGAAGACTCTTTATTAAAATCGATAACCTGATCGCTTTCTGGTAAATAAGAAAACTTTGAGGGCATAGAGCCCTCATTAATCATGGTGTACGACTTCCCGAGCTGTTTTAGAATCCAACCCGTTGCATACGTAGAACTGGCGGCATCTCCATCCGGTTGGATGTGAGACACCACCAGGAAATCATCATGCTGCTCGATAAACTTAGCAGCTGTTTCCAGCTGCTGACTGTACTCGCGGGCATGGCTCATTCCACTGCTCATACGTTTGTGTTTCCTTCCTGATTAAGCTTATGCAGCAAGTTATCAATGTGGCTTCCATAATCAATGGAAGCATCAAACTTGAATTGCAGTTCAGGAACTTTACGTAAACGAATTCGTTTACCCAGTTCAGATCGAATAAAACCCGTACCTACAGAAAGGGCTTTAAGTGTCGCCGCTTTCTGTTCATCCGTTCCCAAAACACTTAGAAAAACACGTGCCAAGGATAAATCGTTCGTCACTTCCACGCCTGTAACTGTTAAGAATCCAACTCGCGGATCTTTCAACTCAGACTGAACGATTTGGCTTAATTCTTTCTTAATTTGCTCGCCAACTCGACCTACACGAACTCTAGCCATTTGTTATCACCTCTCAACGGATTCCATGATGAAGGCCTCAATAATGTCTCCTTCTTTAATATCATGATAACGCTCCAGAGATATACCACATTCATAGCCTTGTGCCACTTCTTTTTGATCATCCTTAAATCGTTTCAAGGAATCAATTTTACCTTCATGAACAACGATGCCGCTACGGATCAAACGCGTTTGTGCATTACGAGCAATTTTACCCGAAATAATCATACAACCCGCGATCGTACCGGAGCCTGTAATTTTAAAGACATTACGTACTTCCGCTTGACCCAGTACCGTTTCTTTGAAGATTGGATCCAACATGCCTTTCATCGCTTGTTCAATCTCTTCAATTACGTTGTAAATGATGTTATGGAGTCTGATGTCCACTTTTTCTTGATCTGCTGTCGCTTTAGCGGCAGATTCAGGTCGAACGTTAAATCCAATAATAATCGCATTGGAAGCAGATGCCAAAATGATATCGGACTCGGTAATCGTACCTACACCGTTATGAAGTATTTTGACGCGCACGCCTTCGACTTCGATCTTTTCAAGTGAACTTTTCAATGCTTCAACAGAGCCTTGAACGTCACCTTTAATGATTACATTCAAATCTTTGACTTCGCCATCTTTGATATGTTTAAAGAGATCATCCAAGGTTACGCGAGTGTTAGCTCCCATCTCGGATTGGCGCAATGCGATCGAACGACGATCAGCAATGTCTCTTGCTTTGCGCTCATCTTCATAAGCAAGGAATGGATCTCCGGCTTGTGGAACCTCAGTTAAACCTGTAATTTCGATTGGTGTTGAAGGACCAGCTTCTTTCAGACGCTTCCCTTTGTCGTTGACCATCGATCTGACACGGCCAAAACACACACCGGCTACGAAACTGTCGCCAACTTTCAAAGTACCGTGTTGAATCAAGATACGGGCAACTGGACCTCTGCCTTTATCAAGCTCAGCTTCAATAACGGTTGCTCTTGCACGTTTGTTCGGGTTAGCTTTGTACTCTTGTACTTCAGCTACAAGCAAGATCATCTCTAAGAGATTCTCAAGTCCAATACGTTGTTTTGCGGAAATTTCGCAGAAAATCGTATCGCCGCCCCACTCTTCCGGAACTAATTCATAAGCCGTTAAGGCTTGTTTAATTTGATCTGGATTTGCGCCTTCTTTATCAATCTTATTTACGGCAACAATGATGGGAACACCGGCAGCTTGGCATGGTTAATAGCTTCGACTGTTTGTGGCATAACACCGTCATCTGCTGCAACAACGATAATCGTAATATCCGTTACTTGAGCACCGCGGGCACGCATAGTTGTGAACGCTTCGTGACCAGGAGTATCCAGGAACGTAATTTTCTTATGGTTAACTTCAACTTGATAAGCACCAATATGTTGTGTGATCCCGCCAGCTTCGCCTTCGGTAACACTCGTTTTACGAATCGCATCCAGCAAAGTAGTTTTACCATGATCGACGTGACCCATAATGGTTACAACCGGTGGACGTTCCAATAGATCAGCTTCGTCATCGATCTCTTCAAAAGTCTCGAAGTTATCTTCTTCCACTTTAATCTTGATTTCGACTTCGACGCCAAACTCAGAAGCAATCAATTGGATAGCTTCAAGATCAAGCTCTTGATTAATTGTGGCCATTGTTCCTAAGAATAATAGTTTTTTGATAACCTCAGAAGCATCTTTATGAAGCAGCTTTGCCGTTTCACCAACAGTCATTGTGCCACGCACAATAATTTTCTTAGGTGTATTATCCACTTTTTCTTTCTTAACTGTATCTTGCTGGTATCTGCCTCTGTTGTTTCCGCGTTGGTTGCCTCTGTTTTGCCCACCAGGACCACGGTTACCGCCAGAACGATTATCATCGAAACGTTTAGGTGTAGGTTTGGATTTCTTGGTTGTAATTACACCTGCTTTAGCTGCAGCATCGTCCAATTCTGCTGCCGTTGCTCCAACATGGAATTGTGGTTTTGCTTCTTGAACGACGGGTCTTCCGCTTTGATTGTTGTTTCGGTTATCAAACGGCTTGGTCGGACGACCCGGGCCTGCATTGCGACTAGGACCTGCACCTTGTGGACGGCCGCTGTTCGCGCTTTGACCGTTACCAGCCCCTTGACCCCCGCTGCCCGTATTTGGACGTGAGCCTGCATAATTGCTGCTAGGACGATTGCCGCTGCCTTGACCTGAACCCTGGCTGCCTGGGCGCTGGCTATTATAGCCTGTACCGCCACTTGAGCTGCCTGGACGCTGGTCATTGGAGCGGAAAGGAGGTCTGTCGCCTGAGCGTTGTCCTTGACCTTGACTTGTTCCTTGACTACTTGGACGTTGTCCGCCTTGACCTTGATAACCCGGGCGTTGTCCTTGACCTTGGCTTGATCCTTGGCCCGCTGGACGTTGTCCACCTTGACCTTGATAACCCGTACGTTGTCCGCCTTGGCTTGATCCTTGGCTGCTTGGACGTTGTCCGCTTTGCCCTTGACCACTTGGTCTTTGATCACGTTGTGGCTGAGCAGGGCGACTTGCTACATATTGATCATCTGCACGCTTAGGAGCTTGCCCTTGCGTTGTTGTTGCGTCGGACTGTTGTGACACAACACCTGATTGGGTTGTGCTGGTTGATTGTTCTGAGGCAACAGGCGTAGTAGCCGATGTTGCAGCACCTTTATTCTCTTGTGCTGGAGCCTGCGAAGCAGGTTTCTGATTCGTCGTAGATGAACTCACATTTCCTCCGTCCGTAGCTGCTCGTTTGGCAGCCGCATTGGCTTTAATATCACGAAAAAACTTTTCTACACTGCTTACCGCGTCATTTTCCATCACACTCATATGATTGTTGACAGGTATGTTTAATCTCTTGAGAATTGTAATAATCTCTTTGCTGCTCATATTGAGTTGTTTGGCGTATTCGTAAACACGGGTTTTATCTTTATTATCTTGTTTATTGGTCAATATGTTCCACCTCCGCAGGATTTACTTGACTCTTCTGCAGCATCTGCGCGAAGCCTCCGTCCAATACACCTATGGTGACACGCATCTCTTTTCCAATGCTGCGACCCAATTCATACTTCGTGCCTATTTCCATGAGTCTTACCCCATAAAACTGACACTTATCTTGAAATTTCTTACGCGTATTGGCCGAAGCATCCTCCGCCATAATGACAAGTTTGGCTTCCCCAGAGCGAATCGCTTTAAACACGCCTTCGTCACCGGTAACAAGCTTACCAGCCCGCATCGCCAACCCTAATTGGGATAAAAATTTAGGATTCATCTTCGGATTCCTCCTCTTTGGAAGAGAGGAACTCATCTTCTACACGAATGAAATCTTGTTCCAGTTGGTCGTAGATGTCTGCGCCTACGGCATGTTTAAGCGCCCGGTCAAGGGCTTTGCTCTTTTTGGCCAATTTAAAACAAGAAACCTTACCGCACAGGTAGGCACCGCGCCCGGATTTCTTCCCTTTGAGATCAATGAGAATGTCATCCTCAGGCGTTTTGACGATGCGGATCAATTCCCTCTTCGGCATCATTTCCTGGCAGGCCACGCATTTTCTCAGAGGGATTTTTCTCTGCTTCATTCCGATCACCCCTTGCTCCAAACAAAAACTTAATCGATACTGACAGAATCCTGGTGCATTTCTTCCGCGTAAGTTTTCACTCTGCCATATTCTTGTTCCGCTTGCGTCTCACTTTTAATGTCAATTTTCCACCCAGTTAACTTGGCAGCTAAACGAGCATTTTGACCTTTGATACCGATAGCGAGAGAAAGCTGATAATCCGGTACGATGACGCGTGCCATCTTCTCGTTTTCATGAATTTGCACTTCAAGCACTTTAGATGGACTAAGGGCATTCGCCACATATTCCTCTACGCTTTCCATCCAACGCACAATGTCTATTTTCTCGCCGCGAAGCTCGCTAACAATCGTCTGAACGCGCAAACCTTTAGGTCCTACACAGGAGCCTACCGGATCTACTTCAGCATTGCGTGAATGAACAGCGATCTTGGAACGGAAACCAGCCTCACGCGCAACAGAGCGAATCTCGACAACGCCATCAAATATTTCAGGAACTTCCAGTTCGAAAAGCCGCTTTAACAGCCCTGGGTGCGTTCTGGATAAAATAATTTGTGGTCCCTTTGTCGTATTCTCAACCTTCGTAATATACGCTTTAATCCGGTCACCCTGCTTGAATTTATCGGTAGGCATTAGTTCAGTCAAAGGAAGTACGGCCTCGACTTTACCCAAATCCACATAAATATTACGCTGATCTTGACGCTGAAGAATACCGGTTACAATATCCTCTTCTTTGTCGATAAAAGCGTTATAAATCAAACCACGCTCGGCTTCACGAATACGTTGTGTCACGACTTGCTTCGCTGTTTGAGCAGCAATGCGGCCGAAATCACGCGGTGTTACTTCAATTTCAACGATATCATCCAATTGGTAATTCGGGTTAATTTCACGGGAAGCATGCAGTGAAATTTCCAATCTTGGATCCAATACGTCCTCAGTTACAGCTTTACGAGCATATACCTTAATGAGACCAGTATGACGATTGATATCGACTCGCACATTTTGTGCGGTGTTGAAATTGCGTTTATAACTTGAAATCATCGCTGCCTCAATTGCGTCGATCAGCAGCTCCTTAGAGATACCTTTCTCGCGTTCAATCTCTGACAGTGCATCGATAAAATCCGTGTTCATTTGAACCGAGTCCCCCCTTTCAATAGATAACGATGACTAAAAAACAATGGCTAGTCGAGCACTTGCCACTTTAGTGATCGGAATGGTTTTGTTCTTTTTGCCAATTTCAATAACGAGCTCTTCGTCATCAAAAGAAAGCAGCAAACCTTCAAATTCCTTAGAACCATCGATTGGCTCGTAGGTGGTAACAAATACATGACTATTCACAGCCTTGTGATAATCCTGTGGTTTCTTAAGCGGACGCTCTGCGCCAGGGGAAGAAACTTCCAAGAAATAAGCTTCAACAATAGGATCTTTTTCATCCAGTTGCGTACTTAAGTACTCACTGATGCGGCTGCAATCATCTATATCAATTCCGCCTTCTTTGTCTGCATAGACGCGAAGGAACCAATTGCTGCCTTCTTTGACATATTCAATATCCACGAGTTCAAATCCATTTTGTTCAATGAAATCTTTCAGCATGTCCTCAATGACGGATTTGATTTGCGCTTGTGTAGCCACAGATAAATGTACCCTCCTAAATTGACTTTCCCTTGATTCACAACGAAAAAGTCCTATATCAAAATGTAAAGAGTGGGTTTCCCCACTCTTTAATCACAAGATGATATCCTCATTATTGCCAATAAAAATTATACCATAACCATTCTTTGCATTACAATAGCAAACTTGTTAATCATTTTCACTTGACAGCCTAACTATTAACAAAGAAATTAACGTTGAAAACTTAGAATAAAGACAGTTGATTCGATTCCGGCATCCCTCGGAAGCAGCCCATAGAAGAAAGCAGCTCAATAACAGTCTTCGACGCTTTGGAACGATTTTGGAAATCTTCGACGGATAAAAAATCGCCTTCTTCTTTGGCAGCAGCGATATTTTTAGCTGCACTCTCGCCAATCCCGGACATCGCAGCAAAAGGAGGAATGAGCGCAGTCCCATCAATCACAAACTTTGTTGCATCAGATCGATAAATATCAATAGGCTTGAAACTGAAGCCGCGAGAAGTCATCTCTAGTGACATTTCCAAAATGGAAACCATCGCTTTTTCTTTAGGCAGTGCTTGAAAGCCCTTATCTTCAATTTCGATCAGACGCTTAAGAATGGCATCATACCCTTGACAAAGCAATTCGAGATCAAAATCAGCTGCACGCACGCTAAAGTAAGTCGCATAGTAAGCAATCGGATGATACACCTTAAAGTAAGCTGTACGCACAGCTGAGATAACATAAGCCGCGGCATGCGCTTTAGGAAACATGTACTCGATGCGTTCGCATGATTCAATATACCAAGCAGGTACGTTGCAGCGTTTCATTTCATCTTTCCATTCATCGGTCAGTCCTTTACCTTTACGCACACTTTCCGTAATTTTAAAGGCCAGACCTGCATCCATACCGGCTTTATAAATCAAATAAAGCATGATATCATCCCGACAGCCGATTACGGTTTTGATATTACAAATCCCTTTTTTAATCAGCTCTTGTGCATTCCCGAGCCAAACACCTGTTCCATGAGACAAACCAGAAATTTGGAGTAAATCTGCAAAAGAGCTTGGTTGTGTTTCCTGCAGCATCTGCCTTACGAACTTAGTTCCCATCTCAGGTACGCCATAAGTAGCAACCGGAGAGCGGATTTGATCCGGTCTGACATTAAGGGCATCTGTCGAATTGAATATACTCATGGCTTTGGCATCATTCATCGGGATCGTTGTAGGATCAATTCCCGTTAAATCCTGCAGCATTCTCATCATTGTCGGATCGTCGTGACCCAGAATATCAAGCTTAAGTAAATTCGCATCGAAAGCATGATAATCGAAGTGAGTTGTCATCCATTCGGAATTTTTATCATCCGCTGGAAATTGCACAGGTGTGATATCATCGACTTCCATATAATCAGGAACAACGACGATACCCCCAGGATGCTGTCCTGTACTTCGTTTGACTCCGGTACAACCTGAAGCCAATCGATTGATTTCCGCGCCGCGCCACTTCTGTCCCTGCTCTTCCTCATACTTTTTCACATAGCCAAATGCCGTCTTCTCGGCTACTGTACCGATGGTCCCTGCACGGAACACACTTTTTTCACCGAATAGTACTTTGGTATAATTATGCGCTACAGGCTGATATTCACCCGAGAAGTTCAAATCGATATCGGGAACCTTATCTCCTTTGAACCCAAGAAACGTTTCGAAAGGAATATCGTGACCGTCCCCTTTCAAGTTGCCACCGCAATTCGGGCATACTTTGTTAGGAAGATCAAAGCCGCTGGGCACGCTGCCATCCAAAAACCATTCGCTATGTTGACAAGAGGCACATAAATAATGCGGCGGCAACGGATTAACTTCCGATATGCCAAGCATCATCGCTACAACCGAAGAGCCTACGGACCCCCGAGAACCTACCAGATAGCCATCTTCGTTGGACTTCTTAACAAGTCGCTCAGAAATCAAATAGTTGGCAGAGAAACCGAACTTAATGATAGGTACGAGTTCTTTTTCAAGACGTGCGATAATAACTTCCGGCAATTCGTCTCCATACATTTTCTTTGCTGTCTCATAGCAGGTGTTGCGAATCTCTTCATCCGCACCCTCAATAATAGGAGTAAACAGTTTATCAGGAAACAGCTCAATTTCTTCAAAGCGGTCAGCAAGATCATTCGTGCTGCGAATAACAACCTCATAGGCTTTTTCTTCACCCAGAAACTTAAATTGTTCCAGCATCTCTTTGGTCGTCCGGAAATGGGCATCCGGCTTTTTCATGGATTTAAGCGGACTAAATCCTGTAATGCCATTAATCGTAATATCGCGGCATACTTTTTCCCTTGGATGTAGATAGTGAACATTCCCCGTTGCAATGACCGGTTTTCCTGATTTATAGCCAATTTCACAAACACGGCGAACGGCATTTTCAAGATCCTCTTCACTGCCTACAAGTCCTTTCTCTACTAAATGCATATTATAGCTGACAGGCTGGATTTCGAGAATATCATAGAATTCAGCTACTTGCTCGGCTTCTTCTAATGATTTATTCAAAACAGCCTCGAAAAACTCGCCTTTTTCACAGCCGGAGGTAATCAGAAGTCCTTCTCTCAACTCCACAAGAACACTTTTCGGAATACTGGCTGTTCGTTGTAAATAAGTCGTATGGGATAAGGAAATAAGCTTAAACAGGTTTTTCTTGCCGATAGCGTTTTGCGCATAAATGCAGCAATGGAATGGACGTTGATTCGACAAATCTTTCCCGACATAATCGTTCAACTTCACCAAATTCGTAATTTGTCGATCATTCGCTTCATTGATTAAGTGATACAAAACATATCCCAGCGCGATGGAATCGTCGATCGCACGGTGATGGTTGTCTAAACTGACTTTAAACTTATCTGATAAGGTATTAAGCCGATGGTTTTTCATTGACGGAAAAAGGAATCTGGCTAATTCCAGTGTATCTAGCACCGAATTCGTAACTTCTGGCAAACCCATGCGCCGCAAATTCGCTTGAAGAAAACCCATGTCAAATCGCGCGTTGTGTGCCACGAGCACAGCATCCTCAATAAACTCAACAAACTTGGGAAGCTCTTGTTCGATATCAGGCGCGTCTTTAACCATATCATCATCAATATTCGTAAGCTGTTGAATATTGTAAGGTATTTTCGTATGCGGGTTAATAAATGTAGCAAAACGGCCAATTTCTTTCCCATCCTGCATTTTCACACCGGCAAGCTCTATAATTCTATTATTTGTTACCGATAATCCAGTGGTCTCTACGTCAAAAATCACATAAGTACCAAGCTTCAAGTCCATATCCCGTGAATTCATCACAATAGGTACGGAGTCATTGACCACATTGGCTTCCAATCCAAAAATGACTTTGACGCCGTGCTTTTTAGCCGCTTTCCCTGCATCCGGGTAACACTGAATATTGCTGTGATCGGTAATGGCTATCGCTTTATGTCCCCATTTCGCAGCCGTCTTCACATATTGATCAACGGAGGTGAGCGCGTCCATCGTACTCATATTGGTATGCAAGTGAAACTCCACGCGTTTCTCTTTCGCATCATCCATGCGATCTTTGGGCCCCATAACTTCATTAAGATCGTTCGGAATCATGACCAGCTCAGGGATTTGCATAAAACGATCATATTCCACTTTACCGCGTGCGCGAATCCATGTTCCATTAGCCAGAAGGCTGAGAATTTTTACGTCATCCTTCGTTTTGCCAAACACCTTCATCGCCATAGAATCCGTAAAGTCTGTTAAGTTAAACGTAAATAACGTACTTCCGTTCCGCAGTTCCTTTACTTCTAAACCGAACACGGTGCCTTGTACGGTAATTTTCTTCTCTTCTTCTTGGATATCTTTGAGCGGAGTTGGCACTTCTTTAATGTCATACCCAATCATTAGCTTAAGATCCGTATCCGGCAATGAAGAATCTTCTTCTTCCTGATCAATAGACATCATGATCTCTTGGGTGATCGTTTTCTCGCCTTGCTCCCGCTGTTTAGCAAACTTCTCATACTCTGCTTCAATTTCTGTAGAGTCGCTAATTGCATATTTGACGGAAAGCTCGGTTTGAAAATAATTATGAAAAAAAATTACGAATATACATAATCGATATTTTTTTTCTTAGCCAGCTCAAGTCCTATTTGATCGAGCATAATAAGAGTGAGCGTATCTCCCTGTACTTCGAACTTCGCTTTCATCATCCAACCATTAATAGAAGCGACTTCCCTTTGAAGCCATTCCATGAAAAGAATCCAATATTCATCTACGAGAGCAGCCTTGTCCACTTCTTGAAACTTCCAAATAAACCGAATCTTCGCTATTTGAGCAAACTTTTCTTGAATCATTTTACAAAAAGTACGGTAAATGTGATGAGGAACCAAATCATTTTTCACCAAATAAAAGGTCCAGTCGCGATTTTTCCGACTTATTTCTACTTGATCGATGTACCCTTCCGCAAAAAATGAACGCACGGTATCGGCTGGAATCTCGGCCTGCTGCATCAAAAGCTCGAAGCGATTCCGTTTATCAGCCAAATTACTCATGAATATCCTCCCCACAAAAATACGAAGGGCAAAGGAAATGTTGCATTCCATTTGCCCTTTGAATGTAATTAATAACTACGGCCGAAAACGACCATGTGTTTAGCTGGATCACCACAAACCAAACAAGTTGATTTCGTTACAGATGGTTCGAAAGGAATGTTACGGCTAGTTGCGCCCGTCTCTTCCTTCACTTGTGTTTCACAAGCAGCAGAGCCGCACCAACCTGCCAACGCAAAACCACGTTTGGTTTCCAGGAAAGTTTTGAATTCATCAATGGAGTCCACAGCTATATAATGATCATCACGGAACTGCTTTGCTTTATCATACATCTGCTGATGAATCTCAGCAAGCAAATTTTGCACTTCCTGAACGAAGTCCGCCTGCTGCACGACTTTCTTCTCACCGCTCACGCGTGATACAAGAACAACTTGTCCATTCTCCATGTCACGTGGTCCTAATTCTACGCGAATCGGCACTCCGCGCATTTCATATTCATTGAATTTCCAGCCTGGGCTTTGATCAGCGCGATCGTCTACTTTAACGCGAACACCCGCTTTTTTAAGCTCTGCAAAAAGCTCATCCACTCGACCAATCACCTGATCTCGCGTTTTTGGCGGCCCAATTGGAATCATAATGACTTGTGTTGGCGCTACTTTAGGAGGCAGTACAAGTCCACGATCATCTCCATGAACCATAATTAAAGCTCCTATTAGACGAGTGCTCACACCCCAAGAAGTGGTGTGCGCAAATTGATGCTGATTTTCTCTATCTAAGAACTTAATATCAAACGCAACGGCGAAATTCGTTCCAAGGTAATGGGAAGTACCTGCTTGAACGGCTTTCCCATCCTTCATCATCGCTTCGATGGAGAAGGTGTCCAGGGCTCCGGCGAATTTCTCCGATGGCGTTTTTTGACCGACGATAACCGGAATCGCTAAGAAGTCCTCTGCAAATTTACGATAAACCTCCAGCATTTGCATCGTTTCACGGCGAGCATCCTGCTCGTCTTCATGAGCGGTATGCCCTTCTTGCCACAAAAACTCAGTTGTGCGAAGAAAAGGCAGCGTGCGTTTCTCCCAACGCACAACGTTCGCCCACTGGTTGATCAGCAAAGGAAGATCACGGTAGGAATTAATCCATTCCGCATACATGTGCCCGATCATCGTCTCTGATGTCGGACGAATGGCTAAACGTTCTTCCAGCTTCTCACCGCCAGCTTCCGTTACCCATGGTAATTCCGGATTAAACCCTTCCACATGCTCTTTTTCCTTTTGGAAAAAACTTTCCGGAATAAACAAGGGGAAATAGGCATTACGATGGCCTGTTTCTTTAAATTTGCTATCCAGCTCACGTTGAATATTTTCCCAGATTTCATAGCCATCCGGTTTGAAAACGATGCAGCCACGAACAGGTGAGTAACTCATTAAATCTGCTTTCTTAATGACATCTATGTACCAACGGGAGAAATCTTCTCCCTGTGGTGTAATCTCTTTAACAAACTGTTTATCGTTTGACATAAACCCTCCCACATTTAAGGACTAACCCTTAATCAATCGCAAATATCATTATACGTTACAGCTACCATTAATAGCATCAACAAGGCAAATCCTACGAAATGAACCATACTTTCCCGATTCGGATCTATCGGTTTGCCGCGCAATGCTTCCAGACCCATGAAAAGAAGACGACTTCCATCCAAAGCAGGGATCGGGAGCAAATTGAAAATCCCTAGATATAAACTCAGCGTAGCTGTCCAAGAAATCAACGAAGCCATTCCGAGTTTTGCAAACTCAGCAGATACTTGTGCCGTTCGAACAGGCCCGCCCAAATCATCCAGCTTAAATTGGAGGAAAACAAGCTTCTGCAAGCCAGTCACAATGCCAATTGTAGTACCTACAACTTGATCATAAGTTCCCGTCAGCACTTCTTTAAAACTTGCCGTTCTCCGATCCCCAGAGATGACAACACCCAGTTTACCAGCACCTGATTCCATCTCAGGCGTAACTTGCAGCGTAACTGGGTTGCCAGCTCGATTCACCACCCAAGTCATTGGTTTGCCAGCCGATGATTGAATGGAAGTCACCAACTTCTCACGGTCGTCACCAATCGGTTGATTATCAATCGACATGATAATGTCACCCTTAAGCAAACCCGCTTTTTCTCCTGCTTTGCCAGCAAGCACGGAATCTAACTTAACGTTAGTGAAAACACCCGACATGATCACCACAATCAGAAATAACACGATCGCAAGCAAGAAATTCATCACAGGTCCCATTACGATAGCGATGGCTCTCTTACCGACTGTTTTCGAGCCAAATTGACGATCATAAGGAGCAATCTGCGTTTCTGCGCCTTTGGCAACCATCATGGCTTGAGGATCAACTGGGTAAGTCACCTTTTCCCCATCAACATCTAAGGAAAGTTGGAGAGCTCTTTCCAAATCAATGTGTTCCACGACACCCATAATTACATTAGAACGTCGATCCAATTGATCCAGATAAAGTGAAGTGACTTCATTTTTTTTATTAAGCTTGATCGCGACCGTTTGTCCGGGATTCACCTGAACAATTTCGGGGTCCTCTCCAGCCATACGAACAAATCCACCAATCGGCAAAAGGCGCAAGGTATAGCGGGTCTCCCCTTTTTTATAAGAAAAAATCTTCGGTCCAAAACCAATGGCAAACTCTCTCACTAAAATACCTGCACGTTTCGCAAAGTAAAAATGACCCCATTCGTGGATCGATACAAGTACGAAAAACATCAAAATAACTTTCAATCCAACTTCTATGGCTGACAAGTCGTATTTCCTCCTTCAAGTTTTCTTTAGAAAACTCGCTTCGTAAAATTAGCTTTAGCGTTTTCGTTTGAGAACGGCATCAAAGACACCAACTGACCTATCGACAGCATGTTCTAAGATTACCATTATTGAACGGCTGAATACAAGCTATACCCAGTTAGGACAGTATACGAAAGTGGAGTTTGATTTAGACTTTACTTCAATTTCCTCTAGGTCATTGATTGAAAAAAGAGCTGAGCCACCCTCGCTGACCTTAGCTCTTGTAAAAACATTAAAATTGGATGGAAGCTGTATACGTTCTTGCCCACAGATCCTGCTCGTTAATCATTTCAAGAACCGGATTAGCTTGAGATTCATGCTTTTGCAAAACCGTTTCAATCAATTGTTCAATTTGCAAAAACGTAATGTCACCTTTCAGAAAGCGAGCAACAGCGACTTCATTAGCCGCGTTATAAACGGTAGGCGTCGTTCCGCCTTGTTTGCCGCTTTCAAACGCCATACGCAGGCAAGGATATCTCGTATAATCCATCTCCATAAAGTGAAGCTTTCCGATTGCTGCTAAATCAAGCCGCTTGGTAGGTGTTGGAAATCGGTCTGGATAGGTTAACGCATACTGAATCGGCACACGCATATCTGGATTACCGAGCTGGGCAATAACACTGTTATCCACGAATTCTACATAGGAATGAATAACGCTCTCCGGATGTACCAATACATCAATTTGCTCATAGGCAAGATTAAATAACCAATGCGCTTCAATCACTTCGAGACCTTTGTTCACCATGGTCGCCGAATCAATGGTAATTTTTGCTCCCATGGACCAGTTCGGATGCTGAAGTGCTTGTTGAACTGTAACACCAACAAGTTCATCACGTGTTCGATCACGGAATGATCCTCCGGAAGCTGTTAAGGTAATCTTGGCAACTTGTGAACGCTTTTCACCATTCAAACATTGGAAAATAGCTGAATGTTCACTATCAATGGGCAGCATGGACACACCTTGACGGCGTACAGCCTCCGTCACGATGTGACCTGCACTCACCAATGTCTCCTTGTTGGCCAGACCGATGTGTTTCCCTGCTTGAATAGCGGCCAGCGTTGGCTTCAAACCTTGACTCCCGACTAAAGCGGTTACGACTAAATCGGCATCTGTTGAAGCGGCTACTTCCATCAAACCTTCTTCACCAAACATAACCCTTGTATCACTAGAGACGTGTTGCCTGACCTCATCCGCTAAGGCTTTCGTAGCGACGGACACCAATTTGGGGCGAAATGCTTGAGCTTGTTCAATAATTAATTGCGTATTATATCCGCCCGCAAGAGCTTCAACTTGAAATTTCCCTGGGTCATGCGCAACAATGTCTAACGTCTGTGTACCAATAGAGCCTGTCGAACCCAGAATAGCAATGCGTTTGGTCATAATCCACCTCGTTGATGACAATTATTGAGGGAGAATACCGATCCAATGAATAAATGGGAATACAATCAGCCAACTATCCATTCGGTCCAGTACGCCACCATGTCCGGGAAGCAGTGTTCCCGTATCTTTAATTCCTTTTACGCGCTTATAAGCAGACTGTATCAAGTCCCCAATTTGTCCTACAACAGCAATAACAAAACCAAGCAATAAAGCAGTGCCTAGGTTAAGCAATTCAGGCGCATACCAAGCGAAGCCAAGTGCCGCAATCATGGCTATGACAATTCCGCCAATTGCGCCTTCTATCGATTTATTCGGACTAATTTGTGGCCATAGTGGGTGTTTTCCCAGCTTTGAACCGACGAAATATGCACCTGAATCTGATGCCCATATGCAGACAAACACCATAATGGTCCAAAATAAACCATGTTCAGGCAAACGAGTCGCAATCATGTAATAAAAGCCTAAGCCGATATAAACAATACCTAGTAATATGACCGATACCTGATCAATTGTTATCGTATTTTTAGACGCAACAGTAATAAAAAGAAGGACAAACATAGCAAGCCAAATAACGGCGGAGGAATGAATAGTAATCGAATCTCCAAACATTTCCCACGGGATAGATAATAAAAGCAAGGCAACCAGTCCGACGAAGCTTGTTAATTTATACTTCGTAAAACCGTTCATGCGCATATATTCTCTATATCCGATAATCGAGAGGAGAACGATTAACCCCGCGTACCAATAACCGCCCAATACTAATAAGGTAATGAATACGAGTCCGGCAATAACGCCTGTGACGATCCTCTGCTTCACGTGGAATCCTCCTAGATGAAAAACTTCAACTAATAATCCGTTCAAAATAAGAAGCTTCATCCGAAAAATCAGGCTATCTTTTGTTAAATACCGCCATATCTTCTTGCTCGACGCTGATATTCGGCGATTGCTTCCAGAAACAATGTTTCTGTAAATTCCGGCCAATACGCTTCTGTAAACCAGAGCTCAGAATATGCTAGTTGCCACAATAGAAAATTGCTTAGTCGAAGCTCACCGCTAGTCCGAATCAGTAAATCAGGGTCCGGCAATTCTGAAGTCAGCATGTAGGAGGAAAAAATAGCTTCATCCAATTCTTCCGTCTGCAGCTTACCCGCTTGAACATCACGAATCATTTCTTGAACACCCATCATGATCTCTTTGCGACTGCCATAGTTCAAGGCAAAATTAAGAATGAGTCCGGTGTTATTCTTCGTTCGTTCAATCGCGCCTTCTATCGCTTTGAGCGTATAGTCAGGCAAGCCTTCCTTCCAACCCGTCATCCGAATACGAACATTGTTCTGAATGAGTTCTTCAATTTCCTTCGGGAAAAACTCTTGAGGTAATTTCATCAAAAAATCGACTTCATCTTTCGGTCTTTTCCAATTTTCCGTTGAAAAAGCATACATCGTTAGAACCTTAACGCCTAAGTCATTTGCAGCCATAGTAATTTTTTTAACATTTTTCATACCTGAATGATGTCCTGCAACACGTGGCAGCCCTCTTTGTTTTGCCCAGCGTCCATTGCCATCCATAATTATCCCGATGTGCGCCGGTACTTTATCCAAGTCGATCTGTGGCGAATTCGCCGCTGTGTGCGAAGCTTTAAATCTAAACCAATGTTTTAAAAATTTGAACACGGTAGTTCCTCCCACCTAGGGAAAGATGAAAAACCCCCAGTGAATACCCGGGGGCATATCTATCTTATACTTCCATGATTTCTTTTTCTTTAGCGGCCAATACTTTCTCAACTTCCGCTACAAATTTATCCGTAAATTTCTGAATATCTTCTTGATGTTTACGGGATTCATCCTCAGAGATCCCTGCTTTTTCAAGCTTTTTGATCTCATCGTTCGCATCACGGCGAATGTTGCGAATCGCAATTTTAGCTTCTTCGCCAAATTTTTTCGTCATTTTTACGAGGTCGCCACGACGCTCCTCTGTTAAAGCCGGAATCACAATTCGAATAACAAGACCATCGTTTGAAGGAGTGAGGCCCAAATCAGACTTCATGATCGCCTTCTCAATCGATGTCATTGAACTTTTATCCCATGGCTGAATAAGCAATGTACGTGAATCCGGTGTTGTCAAATTGGCCAATTGGTTTACAGGCGTCATAGCCCCGTAGTATTCCACTTGGATACGATCTAGTAAAGATGGAGTAGCACGACCAGCACGAAGCGATGTTAAATCTCGTTTTAAAGCACCGATTGCTTTATCCATCCGGTCTTCTGCATTCTTTTTCACTGATTGAGGCATGTTTTAAACACTCCCTTTGACTGTTGTCCCAATTTTTTCACCAAGGACAACTCGTTTGATATTCCCTTTTTCGGTAATCGAGAAAACCACCAATGGAATATTGTTATCCATACAGAGGGAAGAAGCGGTGGAGTCCATGACACCAAGATTGTTGCTAATGACTTCCATATAAGTTAACGTCTCAAATTTCTTAGCCGTTGGATCTTTGAAAGGATCTGCCGAATAGACGCCATCTACTTTATTTTTAGCCATGAGAATAACTTCGGCTTCAATTTCAGCTGCTCTTAAAGCGGCTGTCGTATCCGTAGAGAAATATGGATTCCCTGTACCTGCTGCGAAAATGACAACTCTGCCTTTTTCAAGGTGACGCATGGCTCTTCTGCGAATGTAAGGCTCAGCTACTTGCTGCATGGTAATGGAGGATTGAACCCTTGTAGGCACATCGATATTCTCAAGCGCATCTTGTAAGGCCAGTGAATTCATGACGGTTGCTAGCATCCCCATGTAATCTGCAGTTGCACGATCCATGCCCTTTTCACTACCTGCTATTCCCCGCCAGATGTTTCCACCACCAACAACGATAGCGACTTCTACATTTAATTCTACAACGTCCTTCACCTGCTGTGCAATGGAGGTAATGACTTCCGAATCAATGCCATAACCTTGCTGTCCTGCCAAAGCTTCTCCGCTTAATTTCAGCACCACTCTTTTATAAAAAGGTTGACCCAACTTCTAAAACCTCCGTTTCAATGCGTAAACAGATACTGCTTATTGGCTAAAAAAGAAGGAACACCAAGTGTTCCATCTTTTTGAAAAGCCTATTATAGTTTAACTTGGGACATAACTTCTTCTGCAAAGTTTTCTTGTTTCTTCTCAAGACCTTCACCAAGTCCGAAACGTACGAAGCGACGAATGGAGATATTCTCACCGATTGCTGCAATTTTCTCATTCAGCAATTGGTCAATTGTTTTATCCGGATCTTTAACGAATTGTTGTTCCATCAAGCAGAACTCTTCGTAGTATTTACCGATGCGGCCTTCAACCATTTTATCAATGATTTTCTCTGGCTTGCCTTCGTTTAAAGCTTGGTTGCGAAGAATTTCTTTTTCTTTTTCCAAAGCTTCTGTCGGCACTTCTTCACGACGAACATAAGTCGGATTAGCAGCAGCGATGTGCATAGCGATGTCACGGCAGAAAGTTCTGAATTGCTCTGTTTTACCAACGAAGTCAGTTTCACAGTTAATTTCTACAAGTACGCCAACTTTACCGCCAGCATGGATGTAAGATTCTACTGCGCCTTCAGTTGCGATACGGCCTGCTTTGTTAGCTGCAGCTGAAAGACCTTTCTCACGAAGCAATTCTCCTGCTTTCGTGATATCGCCATTTGCTTCTTCAAGCGCCTTTTTACAATCCAACATACCTGCGCCTGTTTTTTCACGTAATTCTTTCACCTGTGCTGCTGTAACTGCCATTGAAAGAAACCTCCCGATTGTTATATGTAGTTATTTCCATGATTCTTTAAAAAAGGGTGGTGACAGGCTGTTACACCTTCCAACCACCCTTTTGAACGTTTCCTATAAATTAAGCTGTTGTTTGCTCGCCTTGATGTGCTTCGATAACCGCATCAGCAATTTTAGCAGTTAACAATTTAACTGCGCGAATCGCATCATCGTTACCAGGAATCACGTAGTCGATTTCGTCTGGATCGCAGTTTGTATCAACGATACCAACGATTGGAATACCCAATTTACGAGCTTCAGCAACAGCAATACGCTCTTTGCGTGGGTCGATAATGAACAAAGCGCTAGGCAAACCTTTCATGTTCTTGATTCCGCCTAGGAATTTTTCAAGACGATCTTTCTCTTTACGGAGAATGATAACTTCTTTCTTAGGAAGAACTTCGAATGTACCGTCTTCTTCCCATCTTTCAAGGGTTTTCAAACGATCAATACGTTTTTGAATGGTTTGGAAGTTTGTTAAAGTACCACCCAACCAACGTTGTTGATGAAGTACATGCCGCAACGTTCTGCTTCTTCAGCAACGGAATCTTGCGCTTGTTTTTTCGTTCCTACAAAAAGAATCGTACCATTATCTTCAGAAACGGATTTAACAAAGTTGTAAGCTTCTTCAACTTTTTTAACCGTTTTTTGTAGATCGATAATGTAAATACCGTTTCTTTCTGTAAAGATGTATTTGTCCATTTTCGGATTCCAACGACGTGTTTGGTGACCGAAATGTACGCCAGCTTCTAAAAGCTGTTTCATGGAGATAACTGCCATCCCCAATCCCTCCTCTAAAATGGTTTATTTGGTATCCGCCGCCTATCGCATCTTTGTATAACACTTACAAAGTAAGCACCATTATACAAATTGACGGGCGTGAGTTTTTAACACCGTGAATAAATATACCACAACTCAAATGTCTATGCAACCTTTTGTCAGAATAGCCCTATTCTCCGAAAAATCTGCTGTTTCCTTTAACCCAAACATAAAAAAAAGACCTCCAAAAATCTTCATTTGTTGGTCTATTGTTGCGCTGTTATTAAATTAAGTACAACCTTCTGAATATCCTGTGGTCCTTCAAATACGTGAAAACCAACTTGGATCTTGTAATTGCCGCCTTGTTTCTCGAGTTCTGTCGCGAAAGCCTTGCGATCCGAAATGACACCGGCTTTGAACAGCAATTCACTTACAGCAGTAGCATCCAAATTAGGTTGAACATAAACAATCGTTTTAGAAGAAGCCTCGGCTTCTTTCACTTTGGGCTGCTCTTGCGGTTTCACTGCCAAACGTTTGTCCGTTTCTTCTTTTACTTTCTTATCTAATTCAGCTTGGGTATAAACAACAGTATCTTTATCAAATACTTGATAGTACTTAGATGTCCGTTCTTTGAGTTTCTGAGGATCCAGATCGTCAATAGCAACACTAGTAGGCGCCGGTGCACTAACCCGAACGGACATGAGTTGAAGCAGCAATGCCCCAACGATGATGCCTGTTCCTATTCCCACTACATATGAACGATTCTTAAACACGCGTCTGTTCCTCCTGTCTAGAAAGCTGAAGGATTAGACTAACTTCCCCTTTGTTCATGCCTAATTTTTTAGCAATGGCTTCTACCCCTTTGCCTTCATCATGTAGAGCAAACAGCTCCATGTATCTGCTCTTCATGCTTAAGCCTGGGTAAGTAGGTTGTTCAACAGCCTTCTCAATGATAGTTTCGAATACAGGCGTCAGATTCTGTTCATTTATGGCTTCACGTTGAGATGCGACAACCATATCCATTGGACTATTTGGAGTTAGCTGTGTCAGTTGGCTCACATGTGCTTTGGTTAACTCCTGTGACAACTCATGCTTTTGCTTTTCAAGAGATTCAAGTCTACCAGCCAGCTTTGCAAGCTCAATCTCATAATCTTGTTTGGTTCGCGAAAAGAGATCTAGAAGGGCTTGGTTTTGCTCATCCATCTCAGCGGCGAAATGCTCGATTGTTTCTTCAATTTCCTGAACGACATTTGTTTTTGGCGAAGATGCAGCCGAATTTTTGGGAAGGAAGCGAGCGTAAACAATCAAGACAAGACCTAGAAGCACAACATACATCAACGGCTGCAGGGCCATTTCGTTCACCTTTTCCTTAAATGAAATCATGTGTTACAGTGATAAATCGATATGGTGTCCCTTATAGGGATGATCTGAATGATTAATCCCTTCGTTGGATTCAACAGCCGATTTACCACCGTTCCTATTCTTTGTTTTATTCCGTTCTTGTTTCTGACGACGATGATCTTTGATCCCCGTTCGCGTGCTCTCTTCAAGTTTGCTGCTGCGATGACGATCATTTTCCGTTGTTTTCACAGCTTGATGTTCTAAAATAGTTTCGTCCTGCCGCGGTTTTTGCATAAGTTGATTTTGCCGGATGCCTGCTTCGTCATTTTTGTGTACGGCGAACTGTAAATCGATGGATTTGAAGCTCATCGTTTACCCTCTCCTTCATTTACACATATGCACTCATAGAGATATCGCCATCTGTTAATCGGAATGTCATGCGATTCGTTGGATCTTTAATAAACTTGGTGTAACGCCCAATAACAACCTTGGTTCCACCATAGATAGTCGACAATATTTCCACTTTTGCTTTTTCTGAATCCTCAAGTGATTTTCAATTTCCAGCATACGATCTCGCAAGTTATTTTGTTCTTCAAGCGCCTGCTTTTTCGTATGATTAAGCTTAATCCGCATGGCGACTTTATCGGGTCCAAGCTGCCCGGCTGCAGCCAATTGATCCAACAAAGAAAGCGCTTTATCCGTCTTGTCCATATTTTCCATATAAATTCTTAATTGATTTCGGAGTTGAATCATTTCATTGCGTAGTTCAGGGAGAACGCCTACTTCGACGTTAGTCGCCGTCGACATGGAATTACCAATCGTACGCGCTGTGACACGTTCACCAGCTTGGATTGTGCCTCCCACTATGAGTCCTTTAGAGCCACTGCAATTTACAGCTTTGCCTGCGCGGATTGTTGAATGCATGATACTCTGGGTTACGATTAAATCTTCACCAGCCTCAACCATAGCATCTTGAATGAAAGAACTCTTCACATTCCTGCCCGCTTTTAAATGAGCTTTATTTTGACCAACGATACCTGCATGAATATCTATAGATCCTTCTGCTTCAAGTTCAGCTGCTTCTACACCACCGGTGACACGAATATCGCCAGATGCACGAATTCTAAAGCCAGGGAGTACGTTGCCTCGAATCACAACCGTACCGATGAAATCAATATTACCAATGCTAAAATCCACATCACCATTCACTTCGTAAACAGGAAACACATTGATTTTATCCCGATCCGTTTTGACTACCATCCCATCGATAGCCGCATACAATGCCATTTGTTCAGCATCTGCAATCACGTTTTTGCCTAATTTAAATCGTGCTTCTTTACCAGCTTTGGTAAAGAGGACTTCCCCTGTAACTGCACGACCGGGAATGCCTTCCGCGGCCAGAACACGCTGCCCTATGAGTTGGCCCTTTTTAATATTATGAATAGAAACAACTTCTTTATAATTTACCCGGCCGTCATCTAGCTCAAGCGGTTTTTTTTCATTCACATCAAAGTTGTATAAATATGTAATAGACCCATTCTTTCCTTCTTGTGGATTTATGCCTGTTGCAATAACGACCTTTTGATTGTAAAAAGGTCTCGGATCCAATGCAATCGTTGCGAGCAAGGGGCGATTTAAGCCATAGACGATATGATTTGCTTTCAACAGGTCTTCTAATTGACCTAGACTGACTTTAAAGTTCTCATCCGCATTATTAATTAGTGCATATGCTGATAATTTGTCATTTGAAATGGAAATCGTTATGTAGAAATCCAAAGGCATGTTCCTTTCCAGCATGGACATACCACCCTTTCATTTCCGACTAATTCTTATTATGAATCTTGGAAAAGCTGATTTTTAAAACGTCCAAGTACTCCTTTTAGACGAAGGATAGCCTTGGAATGCAACTGTGAAATGCGGGAAGGAGATAAGCACATCACTTCGGCAATTTCACTAAGTGAGAGTTCCTCAAAATAAAATAACGATACGACCGTTCGCTCTTTCTCCGTCAACCGTTCAATCGCGCGAGCCAAAGAATCCTTTAAATAAAACTCATTAACCTTAGACTCCGGATTTTTGGCTTTCTCATCAACAAGCAATGAGAGACGTGTTTCCGATTCCTCGTCTCTTATGGGATCATCGATGGAACATATCGTCGTAATGGATATATCCTGAAGCATCTGTTGAAAATCATGCTCGCTAATTTGTAAATAGCTGCTTATTTCCGAATCTGTAACAGAACGAAGATATTGTTGTTCAAGCTTCTGGTAAGCATCTTCTACCTTTTTGGCCTTTTCTCTTACGGAGCGTGGTACCCAATCCCCTTGTCTTAAGCCATCAATAATAGACCCGCGAATTCTCCAAGAAGCATACGTTTCGAATTGCAGTCCACGCGCATAGTCGAATTTCTCAACAGCATCTATAAGGCCCATTACTCCAAAGCTCGAAAGGTCCTCTTTCGACACACTTTTAGGAAGCCCTATGGCTAGACGTCCGGATACATAATCGACCAAAGGCAAATAACCTTCAATCAACGATTGCTTAGCTGGTATCCATCCCTGCTCTTTCCACTGCTTCCATAAATCGATATTGGCTAGTTGTGATTGCTTTTGTTCGATCATGAGTTACGTTCCACATCCTTAGTCTTCTGACATACGCCTCAAGGCACCCGCCAGTTGTTCAGGGTCCAAATTACTCTTGGTGACTAGCTTAGGTGGATTCAATGGTGAAAATTGCGCATTTGTGGATGGCAAAGAGGCACTTGTACTCAAGTTGCCCTTCAACAATTCACGTGTTTCTGCATCCTCGTCAGGTGTAACCAAATCTAGCGATTGACCAACTGCTGCATCCGCTATTGGATTATCAAATGAAGAATGTCCGGCAGCACGCTCAGCTCCGAGCATAACCCCCAGCACCCATCTAAAACCAAATGTTAGAATAAACATAATCGCAAAGCTGTAAATACTTTTGAGACATGTGGACAAAAAAAGATTATTTCCAATAGACAAGCCAAATGTTAATAAGCCAGCCAACGCAGCAACGATGACATTAATCCGAATAGTTCCTATCATGTTTTAGATTTCCTTTACTCCTAATTGAACGCTACGAATAAATAGAATGCCAGACTCGCTATGAAACTCTATCGTTCGCCCATAATTAGCTCCAGTATCCTCGCCTTTAATAGGTATGCGAAATTTATTCAACATTTCTTTACATGATTCTACATTTCTCGGTCCAATTCTCATCGTATCATTATTTCCAGCAAAAGCAAACATCTGAGCACCGCCAGCAAGTTTAGCCTCTAGCTTACTCACACTTGCTCCCAGTTTTTCCATTCTTGAAATTAACTCAGGAATAGCAGTATCCGCGTATTTAGCTATATTAAGAGTTCCTTCACGAGCAATTTCTGAAGAAGGCAACATCACATGAGCCATCCCTGCAACTTTAACGCGACTATCATACAGGGTGACACCCACACATGAACCCAGTCCTGTTGTCTTTAGCACACCGGTAAGATGAGCGACATTCAGGTCAGCCATTCCTACTTTAATCAGATTATCTTGGATCATGAAGATTCTACCCCTAATGCCGCAAATATTTTGCCAAACGATTCCGGATCAGGAATAAGGAAAAAATGCCCTTGAACCTCATTTTCCCCCTCCAAAAATTTCGTATCTATCAGAAGTGCTTGATCTCCCATTTGCCCAAACTGCAGTAAACCATAACTTAAAATAGCTCCAGCCATATCAATAGCTAACGCAGGCACGGTAGGCTGCATATTCAAATTGGTGAAGTCTGCAAGAGATGACAGATACGATCCCGCCAAAATGTTGCCAATTTCATTTAGAGCAGACAATTCTAACTCCGAATATTCGTCATCGCTTTGTAGCTCAAAACCGATAAGATCTCCTAACATCTTTCTGGCGGAATCCAAATTTAAGATAAAAAACATATTCCCCGGAGCATCTCCATCTACACGAAGAAAGATGGCAAGAACTACCGTCTCCGCTCCACCGACACTTTCGCATATTTCTTCAAAAGGAAGCATTCTCACCTTCGGAACGAGCATATCAATCGGCTTGTCCAGCAGTGTAGATAGCGCGGTAGCGGCATGACCCGCGCCAATGTTTCCCACTTCCTTTAGGACATCCATTTGGAAATCAGCTAAATGATTAAACACATCCACTACTTTATTCCTCTACTCTTTCTAGCTGCTGGATCTCATGACGGTCAAGAACTTGCTCTAAATTAAGCAGCACAAGCAATCTTTGCTCACCAACACGTGCAATCCCATCCAAATATTTGGCTTTGATTCCGCCGACAATTTCCGGAGGGTTATCAATGTTGTCCGTATCCAAATCTATCACATCATTCGCAGAGTCAACGATTAAACCAACTTCAAAATCGCCGGCAGAAACGATGATAATGCGTGTAGCATCAGAATTCTCTTTTTGCTCTAAACCAAACCTTGCGCGCAGGTCAATAATAGGAATAACAACGCCACGCAAATTAATAACACCTTTAATGAATTCTGGTGCTTTGGGTACGCGAGTCATTGGTTGCATTCTTTCAATCGTTCTTACTTTCTCTACTTCTACACCATACTCTTCGGCTCCAAGTGCGAAGACGATTACTTTTTTTTCTTCTCCCATTGTGAAATCCTCCTTCAAAATGTTGGTGTTATTTGATTAGAGCATTTGGATCAATGATTAAAGCCACTTGTCCGTCGCCCAGAATGGTTGCTCCAGATATGGCAAACAAACCTGATAAATATTTGCCCAATGTTTTCAATACAATTTCTTGTTGACCGATGAATTCGTCTACCATCAGAGCCACTTGCTTGTCACCTTTTCGAACAACGACAATTTCAGTCTCTTCTTCTAAATCCTCATTGAAGTCAGGGACATTAAATAGTCCACTTAAGGAGACTAACGGGATGACGGAATTGCGGTAATCGATCATTTTGTTACCATGTATATTGCGAATCTGCGCCTTCTGAATAGAAGCTGTTTCCACGATGGATGATAAAGGAATCGCATACTTCTCACTGCCCAAACGAACGAGCATAGCAGAAATTATCGACAGGGTTAGAGGCAGTTGAACGGAAAACTTGCTGCCGAAACCAGGCTTTGAATCAACCTGAACATGCCCGCCAAGCATTTGTATCTTCGTCTTCACCACATCGAGCCCAACACCACGACCGGAAATATCTGAAATTTTGTCTGCTGTACTGAACCCTGATGCGAATAACAGGTTATAAACTTCTAAATCACTTAATTTAGCCGCTTGTTCAGCAGTAACAAGTCCATTTTTCAATGCCGTTTTCAATACCTTTTCCCGATAAATTCCTCTTCCGTCTTCTTCGATTTCGATGAAAACGTGATTCCCGCTATGGAATGCTCGAAGTTGGATGGTGCCATGCTCGCTCTTGCCTGCTGCAAGTCGGTCTGTAATCGGCTCAATTCCATGATCCACAGCGTTTCGAAGTAAGTGAACAAGAGGGTCGCCAATTTCATCGATAACGGTGCGATCAAGTTCCGTTTCTGCCCCGGTAATAATCAAATCTACTTTCTTGTCCAATGACTTCGCTAAGTCACGAATCATTCGAGGAAAACGATTAAATACAGAATCAACCGGAACCATGCGAAGTTTCAACACGATATTTTGTAAATCACTGCTCACGCGAGACATATGTTCCACAGTTTCCGTGAGATCACTGCGTTTGACTTCGCTAGCTAGCTGCTCGAGACGAACACGATCGATTAACAGCTCACTGAACAGATTCATCAAAGCATCCAAACGTTCGATATCCACACGGATCGTTCGATTGGCAACAGGAGCTCCCCCTGCCGCAGCGGGTTTAGCAACAACGGCTGCTTCCACTTTCGGTGCAGCAACAGCAGGCGCCTCAGGCACTATCGCAGCAGCAACGGCTGCCGCAATTTCTCGTGTCGCAGCTTCCACTTCATTTTTGGGACGAGACAATTCTTCAAGAGATTCGGTATCCACCGTTATGATGACAGCAGATTCGATCTCTGAAACGTTTAATATCTCTTTCTCAAGCGTTCCTTGATCGACTTTGGAAATAAAGTAAAGGGAAAAGGAACGGTCAAACTTCTCTTGTTCGATTTCTTCAACAGACGGTGTCGCTTTTACAATCTCACCCAATCTTTCAAGTGCATCGAAGACCATGTAAGCGCGCGCTGCTTTCAAGACGCAATTTTCACGAACATTGACTTCTACATAAAAGACAAGGAAGCCTGATTCTATCGATTGTTGAAGAATGGAGAACTGATACTCATCCACAGCAATCCCTTTTGCTGCTTCTTTCACAGCCACAGCTGCAGGAGCTTGTGCTGTCATGTAATCGCCTGTCACAATAGAACGCAAAGCCGTTACAATGGAAGAAACGTCAGCTTTCCCGGTACCGCCTTGAATAATATCTTCAACCATCGACTCCAAAGAATCCAAGCTTTTGAAAATACAATCAAAGATGAAAGGATTCATAGCCAACTTGCTATTACGCACGAGATCTAGCACATTCTCCATTTCATGGGTAAGAGCAGCGATATCCTCAAAGCCCATTGTTGCGGACATTCCTTTCAACGTATGAGCAGAACGGAAAATGTTGTGCACAATACTAATGTCCTCAGGACTGCTCTCCAAACTCATCAAGTTATCATTCAGAGCTTGCAAATGTTCTTTGGACTCATCGATAAACATAGATAAATATTGACTAAGTTCCACAACCACACACCTCCAATAGAATCATTATGTAACCTACTTGATACCATTTTTCAATTCAGTATACATTGAGCTAACTTAACAGCGATCTCTTGTTGTGGTAGTATGTGCATCGCAGCTTTTATCTCAACTGCCGCTCGCGGCATTCCATAAACGACACATGTTTCTTCCGACTCGGCTATTGTCGTGGATGCGCCGGATTGTCTTAAGGAAAGCATCCCTTTGGCTCCATCACTCCCCATACCTGTCATTAGGACTATGTGCCGTTTCAATTCGCTCATGCCAATCAGAGACTCGAACATGACATCCACTGAAGGACGGTGACCTGAGCGTGGATCTTCTTTCGTTAATCGAATCTTGTATGTCTTAAACGTGTCCTTGTAGGCCGTCATATGCCAGCCTCCCGGCGCTACATAAGCAGTTGCCGTTTGAAGTGTATCTCCATCTTGAGCCTCAACCACCTGAATCTTAGATACATCGTTTAAACGCTGTGCTAAAGATTTGGTGAAATTGGGCGGCATATGCTGCACAATTAATATCGGTGCGGGAAAGCCAGCTGGAATATGCGAAATGACCTGATGCAAGGCACGAGGACCTCCCGTTGAAGTCCCTATAGCAACAAGATGTTCAAAATGAGTTGAGACTGGACTAACAAGTACCTTCTTATCCGGAGGTTTTATCAAGCCTACATTGCTTTTAACTGTGACAGGTTGGTTCTGCTTCACAGGCGAAGACTGCTGGAAAGACTTCATCCTGGTTCTAACCGCAATTTGCAGCTTCTCATGCAGTAGTTGTTTGACTTTATATAAATCCAGAGAAATCGAACCAGAAGGCTTTCGAATAAAGTCGACAGCGCCCCACTCAAGCGCTCTGATCGTCTCCGCTGCACCCTCTTGGGTCAGAGAGCTCAGCATGATAATAGGTGTTGGCTGCTCGGACATGATACGCTGCAGCGCATCTAAGCCATTCATCACAGGCATCTCTATATCCATGGTTACAGCATCAGGGCGTAAAAGCTTTACTTGTTCGATCGCTTCTTGGCCATTTTTGGCGGTTCCAATAATGGTGTACTGCGGATTTTCACTAATCAAATCGCTTATGATTTTTCGCATAAAGACGGAGTCGTCTACGACAAGAATGTTATATGGTGCCATGCTGTTTCCCCCTCCTTTATGTGCGGATTCCACATGATTCAAGAAGAATTTTATTTCAAAAGCTTCATCATTTTGTTAAGAAATCCTTTCATCCCGGATGTTGGCGACTCGACAACCTGATAACCTCTAACATACCTTTCCACCACAACTTGAAGGCTTCTGGCCGCAGCCGAATTAGGAAAAGCTACCGTAAAGGGAACCTGCTTTTTAACAGCTTTTGAAACAGCAACATCATCGTCAACAAAACCTAAAGTAGGAATGTCGATATTAAGAAATTGCTTGGCAACGAGTGCGATTTTATCAGCTGTATGCTTTCCTTCCTTCGTATCCGTCACTCGATTAATGACTAATTTGAAGGAAACATCATGTCCCATCGAGTTAACCATTTTGATGATCGCATAGGCATCTGTTATCGAGGTTGGTTCTGGGGTAGTGACAACAAATGTTTCTTCCGCAGCTAGAATGAATTTTAAGGTTTCTTTGGATAAGCCTGCACCCGTATCAAAAATAATGAAATCCACATATCCATTTAGCTGCATAACTTGTTCAGCGAAATAATCTAGTTCTTCTTCTGTCAAACGAAGCAAATCATTAAACCCGGATCCACCTGCGATAAAATCAAGATCATTATAACCCTTTTGAATAATTTCCCATATGGTTTTTTCTTTTTTAAGCAAATGATACAAATTGTATTTAGATGAAACACCCATGAGAACATCGATGTTTGCTAGCCCAATATCCGCATCAAAAACAAGAACCTTATACCCTTGGGACTGAAGAGACAAAGCAAAATTCAACGTAAAATTTGATTTCCCTACGCCTCCCTTTCCGCTAGTCACGGTAATGATCCTGGTTGTTTTTGCGCCTTTTTCATTTTGAATTTGGACCAGGTTCCGCAACCCTTCTGCTTGATCACTCATGTTCTGGATTCCTCCAATAGAAGATCAATGATGTGCCACTCATTCATTTCCGTAATATCATCAGGTACGCTTTGACCATTCGTCACATACGAAAGCTGCAAAGAAAACTCATGAACAATATTTACAATGGCACCATAGGAATCGGTTTCATCCATTTTGGTAAATAGCACTTTATCTAATTTAAATTTATTAAAGTTGTTCGTGATGGCCCTCATATCTCGATATTTCGTAGTTAGACTAAGCACCAGCAGCGTTTCGCTGCTGCCTTGTGTCTTCAGTAATGCATTCAGTTCAGATACATACATCTCATTTCGAAAATTCCGTCCGGCTGTATCCATGAAAATAACATCGCATTCCGCAAGATTATGAAAAGCCTTAGACAAGTCTTGTGGAGAAAAGACGACTTCGATAGGTACATTCAAGATTGTGGCATACGTTTTCAACTGTTCTATAGCAGCAATCCGATACGTATCAGAAGTAATAAAACCTACTTTACGTTGATATTTGAGTACTTGCTCTGCTGCTAACTTCGCAATTGTGGTGGTTTTTCCTACGCCGGTTGGACCAACAAAATGAACAACACGTGTATTCGGAGAAATCCGCTTATTTCTATCCGATTGAAAAATTTGTCCCAGTTTAGCTCGTACCATCCGGATAGCTGTATCATCCGTTACCGTTTCATCCGCTAATTGAAAATCTGCCAGCACCTCGTCAATCAACTGCCGGACTAACGCAGGTTCAACTTCTTGATCGTAAAGCCGTTGTTCGATTTTCTGTAAGGGCTCCGGCAGCTTAGTATCTTCTGCGGAAAGTGTCAGTTTTCGCATCATTTCCTTCATTTGTTTAAGTTCTTCGATTAAATGATCATCCTTATGTAGGGACTTGCTTACGCCCGTATTCACAGATACAGGAGAGTATGTCTGTTGTGGCGCATAAACCGGAGGTGCCTCTACTGCAGCTGGAACTACTATCGGTTCCTTCTTGCGTTCTACAGCAACGAAAACATCGGGAACTTCCGGAAAATCCGATTGATAGCTGTCTGATCTAGAAGAAATTCCTTCATTCGTTCTAGTAGGTGCTTGTTGTCCCTTAGGCTGCGGCACCGATCGTTGTGATCCTGCATTACCTGCATTGGAGCCAGCATCGATAGCAGCAATAACTTCAATCTTTCTCTTACTGAATAAACCAAGAAAGCCACCCGTTCGAATTTCTTTCGTATTCAGGATAACAGCATCCTTACCTAGATCCGTTCGAATTTTTTGCAGAGCATCAGGCATGGAATCAACTACGTATCTTTTTACTCTCATAAATTGACTACCCCCATGCTCTGAATTTCAACATTCGGTTCTAGTTCGCTATACGAAAGTACAGGAATGTCTTGCAATGTTCTCTCCAATAACTGCCTCACATACATGCGAATCGTCGGTGATGTTAAAATAACGGGCTGCTGGCCGGATTGAATCAGTTTGGCAACTTGCTCACTTACACGGTGATAAATAATTTGAGAAGAAGATGGATCAAGAGCTAAATAGCTTCCTTGATCGGATTGCTGCACCGAATCAGCAATTTTCTTTTCCACGGAAGGACCAACGGTGATAACCTTCAGTGAATCGCCTAATGATGTAAATTGTTGTGTGATTTGACGGGATAAAGATTGACGTACATATTCGGTCAAAACTTCTGGATCCTTTGTATAAGATCCGTTATCAGCAAGCGATTCAAGAATCGTTACCAAGTCACGCACAGAAATTTTCTCACGTAACAGTTTGGCCAATACCTTTTGCACATCCCCAATCGTCAAGACAGATGGAATGAGATCATCCACAAGCGCTGGGTAGGTTTCACGAACGTTATCGATAAGTGCCTTCGTTTCTTGTCTACCAAGGAGCTCATGCGTATGTTTCTTGATGATTTCGGTTAAATGCGTAGCCACCACTGAAGGTGGATCAACAACCGTGTAACCTGACAATTCTGCTCGTTCTTTGGTTACTTCATCAATCCATATTGCCGGCAATCCAAAAGCAGGTTCTGTCGTTTCAATACCAGCAATCGAATCATCATCAATACCTGGACTCATTGCCAAATAGTGATTAAGAAGTAATTCGCCGCGCGCGACCGTATTGCCTTTAATTTTAATGATATACTCATTCGGACGTAACTGAATGTTGTCACGAATACGAATTACGGGCACTACAACGCCAAGTTCCAATGCACATTGTCTTCGTATTAAAATAATTCGATCTAGTAAATCTCCGCCTTGCTGCGTATCTGCTAAAGGAATCAGACCATAGCCGAATTCAAACTCGATTGGATCGACCTGCAACAAGGAAATAACGCTCTCAGGACTACGGACCTCTTCGATTTGTTGTTCTTCGACTAATTGCTCCTCTTTAATTGCTTGTCGGTCCAAATTCTTTTGCATTTTGAAAGCTGCGTAAATTAGCAATCCGGCTATCGGAAAAGTACTGTACCAATGAATGGGTGTAAAAATACCAAGTACCACCAAGGTTCCAGCTACAATGTATAATAGTTTCGGCTGCGCCGTCAGCTGTTTCGTAATGTCATGACCGAGATTCCCTTCAGAGGAAGCTCGCGTAACGATAATACCGGCAGCCGTTGAGATTAATAATGCTGGAATTTGACTGACGAGCCCATCCCCAATGGTTAGGATCGAAAAGGTTTCCAACGCTTCCGGAAAGGACATCCCTTTCATCGTCATTCCAATAATGAAACCACCGATTAAATTAATAACGAGAATAATAATACCGGCTATGGCGTCCCCTTTTACGAATTTACTCGCTCCGTCCATGGCACCATAGAAGTCAGCTTCACGTTCAATCTTCTGTCTGCGTTCCCTAGCTTGAACCTCATTAATTAAACCTGCGTTCAAATCAGCGTCAATACTCATTTGTTTACCAGGCATCGCATCGAGTGTAAATCTTGCTGCTACCTCGGCAACACGCTCAGAACCTTTGGTAATTACAATGAACTGTACCAAGACAAGGATGAGAAACACCACGAAACCCACCACGATATTGCCTTGAGCGACGAAAGAACCAAAAGTTCTGACCACGTTACCTGCTTCTGCATGTGCCAAAATGTTCCGTGTCGTGGATACGTTGAGCGCCAACCGGAACAAAGTCGTTATAAGCAATAACGAAGGAAATATTGAAAATTGCAGTGCTTCTTGCGTATTCATTGCGACCAAAATAATCATTAAAGCTATGGAAATATTAATAATTAACAGAAAGTCGAGTAAAGGGATTGGAACAGGTACAACCATCATTAATACAATGCCGATAATACCTACAAGAACAACTAAATCTTTGATTTTCATCAGATTGTACCTCCCCCCTTGTTAATTCGTTTTACCTTTGACTTTATATACGTAAGCCAAAACTTCTGCGACTGCCTGGAACAGCTCTGCAGGAATCGACTCACCGATTTCCACCTGAGCGAAGATCGCTCGAGCAAGTGGTTTGTTTTCCATCGTCATAACACCATTTTTCTTGGCAACATCTTTAATCTTAAGGGCGACGTAATCAGCACCCTTAGCAATAACCGTTGGAGCTTGCATATTGTTGGAATCGTATTTCAAAGCAACCGCGAAATGCGTCGGATTTGTAATAATAACATCCGCTTTCGGAACTTCTTGCATCATTCGCCGCATCGCCATCTGGCGCTGCTTAGCTCTGATCTTCCCTTTAATCAGCGGATCTCCTTCACTCTTCTTATACTCGTCTTTGATATCCTGTTTGGACATTTTCAAACTTTTTTCATACTCATATTTCTGATAAATATAATCAAAAATAGCCAAAACGATTAAAATAGCGCCAATTTTAATGCCTAATGTCAGCGTGAGGGAAGCAATAAATGAAAATGTACTTTCTAAAGGCGAATGTCCAAGGCCTAGGAGCTTAGCCTTCTGCCCCATAAGCGTTGTATAAACGACGTAACCGATGATTAACATTTTCATTGTGGATTTCAGAAAATCCATAATAGTTCGTAATGAGAAAATCCGTTTGAAGCCTGCGATGGGATTTATTTTGTTGAATTTCATCATCAAAGGATCGCCAATAAACATAAACCCGATCTGGCCGTAGTTAGCTAAGAAGGCAATTATTAGAACCAGAATAAAAATCGGTGCCAAAATAAATAAACCTTGTGTTACTAAATCCACGAATAATACTTGAACATTTCCAGTTGTAACTTCCATTGTAAGCTGGTTTTCATACACATTGCGGAAAATATTTATAATACGTACCTTCATATAACTGCCAAACATGAGGAAAGCCATAAATGAAAATAGTAAGATCAGCGCCGCAGGCAAGTCCATACTCTTAGCAACCTGACCCTTTTTACGCGCATCCTGCCTTTTTTGGTTGTTGCGGATTCCGTCTTTTCCCCAGCAAACCATTGCAAATCAAGCTGCAAGCGAATGGGTGGGACACGGGTTTCCTCCTACTTTAAGGGAGTTGATTGTTGCGAACCACTTATCAGTTGGAGCAACTTCTCCATGTAATCAAAGATCGTAGCAAATAAATTTTGAAATTGTGAGTTCAACTCTGGAAACAGGATCACTAGCAGAAAAAAACCTAACATCATTTTGAGCGGTGCTCCTATAACGAAAATATTAAACTGAGGAGCGACCCTTGTCAGTAATCCTAACCCTAGGTCCGTCAAAAAGAGAGCGGCAACAATGGGTGCAGCAAGCTGAAATGATAGGTAAAACATCTTAGACAAAGAACGAAACAAGAAATCGGATATTTGACCATTATAAATATGTGCAAACAATTGGTTATCGAGTGGTACCCAACGATAACTGTCAATGATCGCCCTGATCAAGAAATGATGACCGTCAAAGGAAAGGAAGAGCAATACGGCGATCATATACTTAAGGTTTCCCAACATCGGAGAAGATGCACCTGTCAAAGGATCAATGACACTCGCCATACTGAATCCAATCTGCATATCCATAAAAGAACCAGCCGTTTGTACAACCGTGAAAAAAAGATAGCCCAGAAATCCAAGCAAAACACCAATTAACATTTCACGGATAATCAGCAATATGTATTCGCCATCTATGGGAATTGGCTTATTCAATGCCATTGTGGAAAAAATAATAAACGAAATGAAGACAGAAAGACCGATCTTGAACATCATCGGAACATTTTTGGAAGATAAAATGGGAACGACGACAAAGAACGATGTAATTCGACAAAAAATAAGCAGAAAGGTAGGAATAACTTGAAAAAAGAGCGTCATTTCTCTCACAACCTATCCAACGAATTTGTAAAGGTTGTTGAGCAAATTAAAAGTAAAATCAATCAACGTATTCATGATCCAAGGTCCGAATATTAATATGGACAGAAGAACGGCAACAATTTTGGGAACAAAAGCTAATGTTTGCTCTTGAATTTGTGTCGTTGCTTGAAAAATACTGATGATTAGACCAACTACCAACCCAATTAGCAGCATAGGCGAACTCGCTTTAAGCACGGTATAAACCGCTTCTCCAGCAATGCGAATAACAAATTCCGAACCCATTTAGTAAACCTCCGATATGTTGTTCATCAGCCGTAGCTTAGCAGTAATGATCTCACGACAAGATACCAACCATCTACAAGAATAAACAGTAAGATCTTAAAGGGTAGAGAAATCATGACTGGCGGCAGCATCATCATGCCCATGGCCATTAAGGTGCTGGATACAACCATATCTATGACCAGAAACGGAATAAATATCATGAACCCCATTTGGAAAGCAGATTTCAATTCACTAATGGCGTACGCCGGAACAAGTGAAGTAATCGGAATATCCTCTACGCCTGTTGGTGCCTTAGCTTTGGAATAATCTAAGAAAAGTTTCAGATCCTTTTGACGGGTATGCTTAAACATGAACTTTTTCATCGGATGGATGCTTTTTCAAACGCTTGCGTCTGATTAATATCTCCCTTTAGATAAGGCTGAAGGGCTGTTTGATTAACCTCCCCTAAAGTTGGGGACATGATAAAAAAGGTTAAAAACAGAGCGAGTCCGATTAGAACCTGATTAGGAGGCATCTGCTGGGTTCCTAGTGAAGTTCGAACGAAACCAAGCACGATGACAATTCTTGTGAAACTGGTCATTAGGATAAGAAAAGATGGAGCAAGACTTAGTACGGTTAACAGCAGCAGAAGTGTGACTGTATTCGTGGAACCGCCTGCCGAACTGCCCATAGTACCAATGTTTACATTTAAACCTGGGATTGGATTGTTTACATCCGTTTCCGCAGCTGATGCAGTGAGTGATAACATCAGCATACCTACCAATACGATCAGCAGTATAAGAACTCGTCTATTTCTCTTCATTCATCATTCAACCGATCTTTTTGTTTTTGATCTGAAAGCCATTCTTCAACATTTTTATTGCGGGTTGTCACACGCTGCAGTTTATCATGAAATACTTGTTGGAAGGACGAGGTAAGTTCCACTTCCTCATCCATCTCCTTCTTTCTTTTCGGAAGCTTGCTAATCCAGCTGCTTAGTGAAGCGATGCCGGGTTGCCCATCCTTCGAGGAAGTAAGTAAATCAGTGATATAGGCAACTTCATCGGCGTCATTGATTTTATCCAGCAATTGAATATTATCACCGACGCCAACCACGAAGAGCGAATGACCAATCTCAACAATTTGAATCGATTTATTCTGCCCAAGAGGAACTCCTCCTAACGAACGAATCGAATTGCCAAACAAAGAACCTTTGTTTTTTTTAGCCAAAAACTTAATAAGAACAAAAAACAGAAAAATAATGATTACAAGAAAGAAAATTACTTTGGCAATCATGCCAAACGAATCAAAGTTGTCCGTAGTCGGAAAATCAGCACCGGGAAGACCTTGTCCCGGCTCTTCTGCCATACACAAGGAGCTTATTAATAGCATTGCTGCTGCACTTGCTAGAACGGTAAACAGTCGTTTCGAGTAGAGCCTTCTCATAGTAACAGCCCTTTCGGTTTATGTAAGACTCAACCGAACGTAAACGGCTTAACCCAGAGTCTTCTTGATAGCTTCAATAACACGGTCTGCTTGGAACGGTTTCACAATAAAATCTTTCGCACCAGCTTGAATGGCATCAATAACCATAGCCTGCTGACCCATCGCCGAACACATAATGACTTTAGCATTAGGTTCTATTTTTTTGATTTCCTTCAACGCTTGAATACCGTCCATCTCCGGCATGGTAATATCCATTGTAATGAGATCTGGTTTTAATTCTTTAAATTTCTCGATAGCTTGAGCTCCATCATTTGCTTCTCCACAAACTTCATAACCATTTTTAGACAAAATATCACGAATCATCATTCTCATAAAAGCTGCATCGTCAACAATCAGAATACGGTTAGCCATTAAAAAACAGTCCCCCTAAGATTAAATTATTGTAACTTCTGAATTCGTTCCCATTGATTGACAATATCAGTTACACGTACCCCAAAATTTTCATCAATAACAACGACTTCCCCTTTGGCAATCAGCTTGTTGTTCACCAAGATATCAACGGGCTCACCTGCCAGCTTATCCAGTTCAATGATCGAGCCTTGAGACAATTCCAAGATGTCTTTAATCACCTTATGCGTTCTTCCTAATTCTACAGTTACCTTAAGAGGAATATCCAGTAGTAAATTTAAATTTGTATCATCGGTCATGAGCCAATGAATCGGATTGTAAATTACCAAATTGGACAGGCTGAACATTCACATTGCGATTTGGCATTCCTCCATATGTTGCTGGAGGCTGTTGATACATCGGTTGTTGCTGTTGCGGCGGATACATCGGTGGATACATTGGCTGTCCCATCGGAGGCTGCTGATACATAGGTTGCTCATACATTGGCGGCTGTTGCTGTTGATACATCGGCTGCTCGTACACGGGCTGTGCGGCAGGTGGCGGTGTGTGAACCTCCTGCTTCGGAGCTGCTGCAGGCGGTGTAGGTGCTCATACATTGGCGGCTGTTGCTGTTGATACATCGGCTGCTCGTACACGGGCTGTGCGGCAGGTGGCGGTGTGTGAACCTCCTGCTTCGGAGCTGCT
>NZ_VRTT01000028.1 GCF_008017805.1 Paenibacillus sp. N3.4
ATTCCCAATCACAGATGATTTCCTCACTGTCATGACTTATCGAGTAACATTCGTTCAGTCCAGCTTTCTGAGAAAGTAGATTGCATAAGCAAATGGCTTCATTCCATGACATATTCACAGCAGGCTTTTGATTTTTGTCAATTGAAATGGGTGATTTCCCAGTAATCGCACAATACAATTCCATGGTTACAGGATACTGGGCAAGAAGGAACGGTCGTATTTGGGCCTTCCATATCCTTTTTGTTCGATCGTCTCTTAATTCTATTTCTCCGCCTGGAATTTTCACCATGGGATAGCCAAAATCACTCTTCAAAACCGTCACCCTTCGATCCCCCTAACTGATGCTCAACTTATGTATAGCTTGTTTCTCATCAGACATGAAAAATATATCTTTCCCTTTGTTGCACTCATAAATAAAATCTTTAAAACTCTTACTTGAATACTCAGAAAAATCACCTATTATGGCAATTTTTACGTGATAGTTAATAAACTTTTGTAATATTTCCCCTGCAAGCCGTGTTGTTAAGTTAAAAAAATCTTCACAAATGGCTGACTTATTCAAAATAATTCGATTACAGCCAGACTCATAATTTACGGTTGCTATCAAATCTAATGCCGACTGAGCATCCGTGATTAGCATCTCACTGCTGCTTATAATGGCAATTTCCACATCATTCTCTATTATTTTAGTTATTTTCATAATCATCATCCTCCAATTAGTTTTTTAACATAGTCCTCACAAATATATCGATTATCTTGACCGTTCATTGGCTGTACATTTGCTACTCGAAAGAAGCTTAATCCTACCACCATGGCTAGGAGCCCATAAGCCGCGCTGTTCGGATCATTGACCTTCATATTGCCTAGCAGGTTGCCATAGTCAAAAATTTTCACAATACCTGCCATGTCTTCTCTATAGCCCGCTGAAACGACTTCTTGTAATCGGGGATCCAATGCTGCTTTGGAAAAAAAATGAAGAAAAAGCTTTGCTTGAGCCTCGTGTGGGATATGCATCCTTTCAATACCCTCAAGATCCGATACATTGACGGACCCTTGCATATCCTCACAAAAGGATGGAAGGATATTTTTCAGTGTAACCTCAATCATGGCCTCCGGAGTCATTGTATGCTGAATTTGTGATTGGATTTTCAAACCATAATAGGCTAAGAACGACCTGAAAGCCTCGATAATCAAGTTATCCTTATTTTTAAAGTAATAAGTGACAACACCCTTTGAGCAATCCGCATACTCTGCGACTTTATCCAATGTCATGCCATCAATCCCATGTGTGCTAATACACATAAGTGTGGCGTTAATTACTTCTGCTCGGCGTTTTGGTTCCATTCCTACTTTAGGCATTTTTTGCTTCCTCATTTCATGAAAAGAGTACTGATCACTTTATTTATACCGAACAGACGGAATAAATAAAATGTATAGGATATGAACCACGCTGTCAAGTACTCGATTCGATAGAAGGACCGTATTAACACCGTATGTACCGAACCTTATATATCAATTTGTAAGTACCTAAGCTTGATGTTTGTTTTCCTGTAATTCCATTTTTGTTTAACGAACATTGTTCTTTACGAACAGTGTTCGTTATGATATAACTATAGCTGTACTCAAATAAATCAGATGAAAATAAGAAGGGAGGGATAGATAAGATGAATCAGCAAGCAAATAGTTCTCAAGCTGCATTTTCATTAAAAGCCATTCTGCCAACCCTGTTAGCCATTGCCACCGGAATGTTTCTCGTTATCCTGGATAGCACAATAATGAATGTCGCTATTCCCAAATTCGTGAAGATTTTCAATACTGATCTCAAAACGATCCAATGGGTAATTACCGGTTATACGTTGGCTTTATCTGCTGTAATTCCATTAGCGGGATGGTTTTCAGATTCGTTTTTCGGCAAAACGGGTATTTTTATGGAGTATCATCATGTTTGTGCTAGGTTCATTATTATGTTCGTTCGCGCAAACATCAGAGCAGTTAATTGTGTTTCGAATTATCCAAGGATTAGGAGGAGGTATGGTTGCTCCAATCGGTATTGCCATGGCATTTCAAATCTCACCACCTGACAAACGTGGGTCTATTATGGGGATCTTGGGACTCCCGATGCTTCTAGCTCCTATATTGGGTCCTGTGTTATCTGGTTGGTTAATTGAATATGTAAACTGGCACTGGATTTTTCTAATTAACCTTCCTGTAGGTATTGTTGCCTTCTTTATGGGCAAAAAATATCTTCCTTCTGCCAAAGCAAGCGCAAAGGTGAAACTAGATGTCGTGGGTGCCATACTTGCCCCCATTGCTTTCGCGTCGCTTGTTTACGCTGTTCATGAAGGTGGAAATAACGGATGGTCCGACTTTTCGACAATGATAACGCTAGCGATCGGAATTACTGCACTGCTAGTGTTTATAAGGGTAGAACTGCGGCAAAAACAGCCTTTGCTTGAACTTCGTACCTTTCGATCCGTGGAATTCACGCGAAGTATCATTCTTGCCTGGGTCAATATGATGGCTTTATTCGGTTCCATCCTGCTTTTTCCTTTATATTTGCAGCAAGTTAAGGGCTTATCTCCTTTGGATGCGGGTCTGCTCGTCATTCCTCAAGCCATTATGTCATCCATCGGAATCAATGTGGGAGGCAGGCTGTTTGATAAATTCGGTCCGAGACCTGTTGTTTTTATGGGTATTCTCTCTACCGTGTGCTCACTCTTCGCCATGACCCAAATATCAGTGGATACCAGCACGTTGGTCATTACAATTTGTCTTGCATTTCTCGGACTGGGTCAAGGTCTTACCATGATGCAGATCAATACTCATGTCTTGAAATCTGCTCCAAAGGATCTTGTCAGTCGAGTCACGCCCATTACGACTTCGGCTCAACAAATAGTTGCCTCATTTGGCATTACCATAATTACTGCCTATTTATCTCACCAGATTACTGCTGTACAAGATATTCATAACTTATCCGCACTTTCCAAAGCATTCAGTCACACTTTTTACATTCCATTTGGATTGGCCGTTATCGGACTCGTTCTTAGCTTATTTCTTCATAAACCTAAGCATGAATAGATTCAGAATCAGAGTAAATGATTGCGATCGAACAAAACTCAATTTTTAATAAATTTTACAAGACATTCACAAACTAGCTGAGGAGCTGATTTTCATGACATCAACAACTAATAAAGATCAACAACGTATCGCCATTATTGGGGGAGGACCAGGGGGTCTGACTCTGGCTTTAATTTTGCAAAGACATGGCATTAAACCCGTTGTTTATGAACGTGAACTTTCCGATACAAACCGTGATAGAGGCGGATCTTTAGATATTCATCATGATTCCGGGCAAATTGCGCTCAGAGAAGCGGGCCTTTACGAGCAGTTCCAAGCTATTGCCCGCTATGAAGGAGAAGACTTCCGGCTGCTCGATAAAACGGGCAAAGTATATATAGATGAAGTGGCGGACATGGATGATGCGGGAGAGCGGCCCGAAATCGACCGCGGAACTTTGTGTGAACTGCTGCTGAACGCCATCGATCCTGAGTGTCTTCGGTATGGATACAAGTTAATTGAAGCGATTCCTTTGGATAATGGGATGCATGAGCTTCACTTCGAGAATGGTCATGTGGATACTGTCCATCTTGTCGTTGGTGCCGACGGCGCTTTCTCCCGTATTCGTCAGTTACTCACGGATGCCAAAGCTGAATATAGCGGACTCAGTATGGTGGAGCTTAATGTGGACGATGCCGCTGTAGCACATCCTGAACTCGCTGCCTTTAATGCTCGCGGCAAGCTGTTTGGCCGTGGGGATCATAAAGCGATTCTTGCGCAGCTGAACGGGGATGGTCGTATAAAGGTATACCTAAGTTTTAGAACCGAACAAGACTGGGTAGATACCTGCAACATTCCGTTCAACCAACCCGAGGATGCGAAACGTCAACTGATGGCCTATTTTAGCGATTGGGATGAGCAGCTGAAAAATTATATCCGATGGGCCAACGATACCATTATGCCAAGACGCATCTATATGCTGCCTGTAGATTTGAAATGGGATCACAAACCTGGTGTCACACTAATCGGTGATGCTGCGCATCTGATGTCTCCATTTGCGGGAGAAGGTGTGAACTTAGCGATGCTGGATGCATCGGAATTGGCGCTTGCAATAGCTGAAAATGACGACATCAATAAAGCAATCAGTATCTATGAGGAGAAAATGTTCGCTTATTCTTCCCGCTCAGCCGAGCAGTCGGATAATAATCTCAAGCTTATTTTCTCCAATGATGCGGCGGCTAATTTGAAGAAATTGTTTGACGGATTTCATGATCAGGCGGTATCTCATTGATTTTTTAAATCGATAATTTACTATTCTTGGCGGGTATGCTATAAGATAATTATGAATAATACAAATCGAACCGTGATTAGTCGTCGTTCTCGGCCTGCTAAGGAGCCGCTAAGTAAAGAACTTATTGTAAAAACCGCTTTAGAATTATTGGAAAACGAAGGTGCGCCCGGTCTGAGTATGCGCAGGGTCGCAAAAGCGCTGGATACGGGGCCTTCTTCACTCTATGTCTATGTGACGAATCTACAGGAGCTAAGCGCTTATGTGCTGGATGGCGGGCTGCACAAAGTTGTATTGCCGGATGTAAATGAAAGATCATGGAAATCGCTGCTGTTCGAGATGCTTTTCTCGTATCAAAAAGTACTATATGAATGTCCGGGTATCGCAGAGCTCGCACTTACGACGATTCCGATCGGACCTTATTCATTAGCGATCACGGAGTATATTCTGGCACGTTTGCATGAAGGAGGAATCAGCTCGACTTCAGCGGCGTGGGGAGTAGATCTATTGCTACTTTATACTTCATCCGTGGCATTCGAACAAGTCTCACGCATTGAGAAAGGGACACCGCTGCATGCGCTCTCCGCTTCTTACCAATCTCTTAATGCGATGAAATATCCGATGCTTACCGCATTGAAGGACGTGATGACTGGGGGAGAGATGACTTCCGAAGGGCATGAACGCTTTCTATGGGGGCTTGAGGTGATTCTACAAGGAATTTTGCACGTGAAAAGTTAAACCTTTGATGCTTTGCCTTACCAAACCATAAATTCAAGCCACTTCCTATGAAGTGGTTTTTTTAAATGAAGCGGAAGCTTAACCTTATTTAATTTTTGTTAAAAGGATGGAATCGAGCCTTTTTAAGGGTCGCTTCAGTTCGTTAGAAGAATGGAGAGGCTCATTTGGGGAATTAATTGCTTTCGGCTGTTCGATAATATGGTATAATTTTACTATTGGAAATTGAAATGATAAATCATTCATTCTGATAAAAGTTGGGAGGGTCTTATTGAAAAAAACGATTTTAGTCATGTTCTTAACAATTGCTATTGTTCTTCTCATGACATCTTGTGGTGCAGATAAAGAGATAGATGATCCCGAGAAAGCGTTGAAAATGTATTTGCAGGCGATTTCAGATCAAGATGCCGGTATGTTAGTGAAAATATTCGGGGGAGAATATACATTCTTGGAACAATTTTCTCCGGTTAAACAAAGAGATAACAAGAAAAAAATATTCGGAAATTATTTAAAAGTGATCCCGACCCATATCTACCTGAATGAAATCATGGAATGTACAAAAATAGATGACAATCATTTTATGTATAAAGTAAACTTTCGGAATTCAGATGGGACCTTATTCGACGTGGGTGATACTCAAAGAAGATCAGACACATTTTTTTATTCTGTAGAAAAAAGAGAAGGAACATACAAGGTGTTGGAGCCTCCACCATATCAGTCATAGTTGACGGTTAAATGAACTACAAACGATCCGTTTGCCGAAGGGAGAAAAGAGTCTTTCCGTTATTGAGGGAAGGGTTGAGGCTCCAGAAACGTTTCGTGGGATGAGGAGAGAGTGCGATGTCGCAAGTCAATGTAAAGGGAGGTATAAAATTGAGTAATCTCAAATTGCAAAGCTATGACAATCATAAAAAATTTGTACCCTTGTACCATTTTGTCCTAGCACCGATTTCACTTATTGTTTTCATTGCATCAATTGTACACATCTTCATAGAGCAATTTAGTTTTTCTTCTCTCTTGATTTTTGGTGTTACAGTATGTATGGTTATTTTGGTGGTGCTTGTTCGGCAATTTGCTACTCAGTTGCAGGATCGCAGCATTTTTAATGAGGAGAACTTTCGACACGTTCATCTTACTGGGAAACCTTTAGACCCAAGACTCAGCTTGCAGCAGATCATTTCACTTCGTTTCGCGGAGGATGAGTCTTTTCCTCAATTATGCAAGAAGGCCGCCGAAACAGGAATTGAGCCTAAAATGATAAAGAAATCCATCACACATTGGAGAGCCGACCATTATAGAGTTTGAGCCAATTGAATGTAAGGAATTGACCTTGAGGACTTTCTTCAAGGTTTTTTATTTCAATTGTCCAATCGATAGGCTAACTTTGTAGTTTCCGAATTTTAAAAGTTCGTCGAGAATGGTATTTAACTCAATTAATGTGCCAACCCGCAAACGCATCCAGTAGCAGCCTTCGCCGCTTACCCGGTGTGTTTCAACGACTTGATCGGTATGCTGGACAAATGTCTGAAAGGATTGATGGGCCGTATTGGATAATGTAAAAACGGTAACAAAGGCATGAACCATTTGTCCGATTTTTTCAGGATTCCAGCGTAACGTATAGCCTTCAATGACACCCATATCCTGAAGTTTTCGAACACGAGCACCAACCGCCTGCCCTGTCATATGGACGAGCCGTCCGATGTCCTTGTGAGACCGGGTAGCGTCTTCCAACAAAAATTGCAAAATTCGTAGATCAATCTCGTCAATAATAAAGTTACTCATCTATAGAGAATTCCTTTCATTGTGAAAATGAAACCTGTTTTTTTATTTCACCGGGTTGTATGTGCTTCATTAGGTATATCCTATAATTGTATCAGAACAATAAATGATAACAAATGAAGAGGTGCATGACAATGAAACTCCAACTGGTTCGCAATGCTACAATATGGCTGCAATATGGAAGTGTACATTTTTTAATTGATCCAATGTTTAGTGACGTTGGGGCGAACCCTCCGATCATCAACTCTACGAATGATAGGCGGAATCCACTTGTACCTCTCCCGTTTTCACTTGATCGTTATCTTGCTCCTGATGCGGTTCTCCTGACACACTTGCACCCAGACCATTGGGATGATGTGGCTGCAGCAGCGCTTTCGAAATCCATACCTATCTTGTGCCAACCGGAGGATGATGCTTCGATTAGTTCCGCTGGTTTCACATCGGTGACCGTGGTCAATACGACAGTAAAGTTCAAAGGTGTAACGATTAGTCGAACACGCGGACAGCATGGAACAGGCGATATTGGAGAGCTAATGGGACGTGTATCAGGGTTTGTTTTTCAAGCAGATGGCGAACCTACTCTATATATAGCAGGGGACACGATTTGGTGTGACGAGGTGAAGCAGGCATTGGACACTTATCGTCCTGACGTGACTGTCGTCAATGCTGGCGGGGCAAGGTTCGCGGTAGGCGATCCAATTACGATGGATACGGATGATGTAGATAGTTTAACTCAATACGCACCCTATACGAAAGTAATTGCGGTCCATATGGATACGATTAATCATTGTCTGGTCACAAGAACCGACTTGCGCAACGAGCTGGAAGCCAGAGGTATTCTAGGCCAAGTCAATATCCCTGAGGACGGTGAAACTTGTTCATGGGATTCAATGTCCGTTCATGTTAACACCCCAGAGGGCCTCTCCTGTAAATAGGTTGATTTTAAGTAATTATTAAATCGAATTATGTAGAAAGAAAATGTGCGGGAGTAGTTCTGGAGTCACTACCAAAATTATCCAATTAGATGTAAACTTTACAGTAAGTCGACTTGTACAAAGGCGGACACCTTACTGGAAAGGTGGAGGCTGTAAACATGGATATCTTTCAATCGATTTCAATCATGTTTGCATTTGGGTTATTTTTACTCACTTTGCTATCCTACATCGACAAGAGGAAATGATCTGAATTGGCTCTAGTTTTGGTTTGAAACCATACTTATACAAACCGCCAATTGCAAGTCGCCGTACAGGTCGGATCAAATCAAATGATCTGACTTTTTTTGTTATGAAAAAACACCTTATCTTCCGTGTCCGTCTTTCAATAATAACTTGTGATCCACAGTAAAAAGGGCTCTTCCTACGTCTTGGTTCTACGTAGGAAAAGCCTTATTTACGCATTTCTTATCGTAGGGATACGAGTCAGGCTACGCTTTTCGTTTCTTACGTAAATACCAGACCAGCATGGAGATTGAATCACGGATTGAAACGGTTTGGTGAAAAGCAAGTGTCATTGTCATAAGCAAGAAACCTCCCTAACCCTGTAAGAATGTTATGCATGAAAAGTACTACGTAGGAAGCGAGGAAATGGTTTTATTTTTTTGATTTTTTGTTAAAGGCAGCATTCAGGTAGCCGCTCTGTGGATATCACTGTTTTTTGAACAAACACCTCTAGTAAGTGGATTAAACTTTATACGAGAAAGATACATAATAAACATGTAAGCGTTATCCATTACACTCGATTCAATTAGGGGAGGAATAGAGATGAAAAAAGTATTTACTTTAGCTTTGTCACTATCCATGATGTTCACAGCTGTGGCTTGCTCGTCAGGTACCAAAACGTCCGCACCAACTGCAAGCAGTGAACCAACCAAACCGACAGTTGCAACGGCTGCACCAACAACAGCAAGCAAGGAACCGGTAAAACTCCGTATTGCTTGGTGGGGGGGGCAAGCTAGAAATGATTACACCAACAAAGTAATTGAGCTGTATCAACAGAAAAATCCGAACGTGAAGATCGAAACGGAGTTTGCAGCTTTTGATGATTATTGGAAAAAACTTGCGCCACAAGCATCAGCGAACCAGTTGCCTGACATTATCCAAATGGATATCTCCTACTTGACGCAATACGGTGGTAAGAATCAGCTTGTGGATTTGGCACCTTACACGAAGAATGGTCTACTGGATGTAACCGCTGTAAGCCCAAATGCCTTATCGGGTGGTGAGGTCGGCGGCAAGCTTGTCGCCATGAATTTGGGAGTCAATGCTTTGATGACAATGATGGACTCTGATGCAATTAAAGCTGCCGGAATTACGGCACCGGCGAATAATTGGACGTGGGATGACTTCGAAACGATTGCAGCAAAGGCTAAAGCCGGAGGTAAAATGATCGGTGGATTCGCTTTCCGTCATGATGTCTTTTTCCCTTACTACTTGAGAACCGTTGATCAAAAAATGTATAGTGCGGATGGAACTTCGCTTGGCTTTGCTGACGATAAACCATTCATTGATTACTTTAAACGTTACCAAAAATGGTATGACGCTGGTTACATTCTTCCACTCGACAAAGAAGCACAGAAGAAAGGAACGCCGGAAGATGATGAAATGTTGATGGGGAACTCCATCTCCACGAATGCCTGGTCAAACCAATATGTAGCGACAGCAGGCGCTTCCAAGCACCCGCTTGAAATGCACCCGCTGCCCGGACCTAATGGCAACAAAGGCTTATTCTTGAAACCAAGCATGTATTTCTCTGTGACGAACAGTTCCAAACAAAAGGAAGAAGCGGTTAAATTCATCAACTTCTTCGTTAATGATATTGAAGCTAACAAACTGATTAAAGGCGAGCGTGGTGTTCCGGTATCTTCCAAAGTCAAAGAAGCGCTTAAACCGCTGCTTTCACTGAATGAAACGAAGGTATTCGAGTATGTTGCTTGGGCCGAGCAAAACAGCTCGCCAATGGATCCGCCAAATCCTGTAGGAGCCGTAGAGATCGAGAAATTACTGAGATCCGCCAGTGAGCAAATTTTGTACAAGAAAACGACCGTAGAAGAGGCAGCAGTCAAATTCCGTAAAGATGCTAATGCCATTTTAGCTAAGAACAAGCAATAAAATGCCGAAGTAAAACCAAGTTCTCTCAACCCATAGAGAGGCTTGGTTTTATTATTTATGGTTCACTTTGTACGAATATAATCCGTACTTTTTTCTTGACAGGTTAAACGTTTCAATTTAAGCTAATAGAGGATGTTAAACGTTTAACAAAACGGGGTTGAATGCATGAGCAAGCGAAAGTCAATTACCATTGTAGAAGTGGCTGAAGCAGCTGGCGTATCGATTGCCACGGTCTCCAATGTGTTAAATCGAGGTGGTATCCGTTCTTCGCAAGAAACCATACGCAAGGTAGAAATTATCGCTGAGCAATTGGGCTATCGAAGAAATACAATGGCTGCGGGTTTAAGTCGAAACAAAACCTCCGAGCTTGGACTCATTGTGCCGGGCTTGAACGGTTATTATGGACAGTTAGCTGAGCATTTGCAGATTGAAGCCCACAATTCAGGATTTCATCTGTCTGTCTTCTCATCAGGCGGGTCTGATCCGGATATTGAACGCAGGAATTTAGAAGTGCTGCTGCAACGCAGAGTGGAAGGGTTAATTTGCCACGGTTTGGCGATGGGGTTTGATTCTACACGATCGATCGTGAACAGCGGAACCCCGTTAGTTCTGATAAACGGCTGGAACTGGCCGGAAGACATCGCCATCGGTGCGGTGAACCTAGATTTTGCCGGGGCTTGTAAGCAATCCGTTGCTTTGCTTGCCGCAAGTGGCTGCAAGGCCATAGGCTATGTGGGCAGCAAACGATCGAATGTCATAGATGAGCAGAGACGCATCGGTTTTATCGCGGGTATTCAGCAATACGGAAATGGAATTCCACATGAATTGGTGGATGGCAAGGGATTAGGTGTTGACGATTTTCTGAAAAGCTTCATTCAACGTCACTCGACACCTGTGGGAATTGTTGCATTTGATGATCACGTATCTTTACCGTTGTTAACAGCGGCGCAAAGACTCGGAATCGTAATTCCTAACCAATTGAAAATAATTAGCATTAATAATGATTACATTGCAGAGCATAGCTTTCCAGGTCTAACAAGTTGGGATATTCCTTACACCTTCCAAGCTCAAACGGCAATAAATAAGCTTTTGATCAAGATTGGTCATAAGTCTGATTCCAATCAGGAACCTGAGGCCAGAGACGTCGAGGTCCCCCTTACTCTCATACAGAGGGAAACAACCTAAATCTAAAAGAGTGGAGTGAAAGAAGATGTGGAAACAGGCGATTGAAGATGCTTTGCAGAAAACGAAAGTGAATATAGAAAGATTCGGGGATTTATTTCCTCACGTCAGTAGCAATGATGTGTACGAATTGAATGCCAATAATGATTGGACCGATGGGTTCTGGTCAGGCATTCTGTGGTTAAGCTATCAATATAGCGGGGACAAGGCGTTCCAAGAAGCGGCCCAAAAAACCGTTGCAAGCTTTAAACATCGATTGGACAATCATGTTGCTTTGGATCACCATGATATTGGTTTTTTATATTCGCTGTCTTCCAAGGCGCAATGGATCATTGAGAAGGACGAAACCGCAAAGGAGCTGACGATTCGAGCAGCGGATGTCCTTCTAAAAAGATGGCGACCTAAAGGTCAGTATCTGCAAGCGTGGGGTCTTGAGGGCGATGCGGAAAATGGCGGGCGCATCATCATCGACTGCATGTTGAATCTACCTCTGCTCTATTGGGCTTACGAACAAACAGGCGATGCGAAATACAAAGATATTGCCGTCATTCATGCTGATTTAAGCCGACGTTATTTGGTTCGTGGAGACGACTCTTCGTACCATACGTTTTATTTTGACCCGGAAAATGGTGCGCCATTACATGGTGGCACGCATCAAGGCTATCAAGACGGCTCTACATGGACTCGCGGTCAAGCATGGGGGATTTATGGTTTCGCGCTATCCTACCGTTACACCCGAAATCCATTGTATTTAACTACCGCAAAACGCTTAGCTCGTTATTTCTTTGAACGCTTGCCGGAAGATGATGTCGTATATTGGGATTTTGATGCTCCAATTCATGCCGATACCAAAAGGGACAGCTCAGCATCAGCTATTGCTTCCGCTGGAACCCTGGAATTGCTTGAGCATATGGCACAAGATGATCCTGAGCGCGCTTTTCTGGAAGAAGCCGTTCAACGTTCGATGACAGGCTTGGTGAAATCATATGCTACGATTGGCAAAGCGGATGCACAAGGCTTGCTTGAACGAGGTTCTTACAGCGTTCGTGCCGGAGTGTCACCTGACGATTATGTGATCTGGGGCGATTATTACTATTTGGAAGCCTTGGTTCGTTTGGAGAAAGGGATTAAAGGATATTGGTATGAATAAAACAACTGCCCCTCTGGATGACCGGACTTATTGGTTGCGTACAATGGTACGGATCGCTGATCCTGTACTTGTTGCTCTGGCTGACAGAAAGCTAAGAGCAACCATGCCAGTGGAATGTAAAAAGGAGGAGCAGCTGAACTATACGCATCTGGAGGCATTCGCTCGTACAGTGGTCGGCCTTGCTCCGTGGCTGGAAAACCCTGCACAGGATGAAGAGGAAGAACAGCTTCGCTTACACTATGGTGAGCTTGTTCGAGCCGGTCTAGATGCAGCCACGGACCCGGCTTCTCCAGATTTTATGAACTTTGGCGAAGGCATGCAGCCCATTGTGGATACGGCCTTTCTGGCTCATACTGTGCTTAGAGCTCCGCAGACATTATGGCATAGCTTAGAGCCTCGCGTGCAGCGTAATATTGTGAGTGCGATGAAGGCTACCCGATCTCGTAAACCTGTATTTAGTAATTGGCTGCTTTTCGCGGCGATGACGGAAACAGCTCTCTTCAAGTTAGGAGAAGAGTGGGACCCGATGCGTGTCGATTTTGCACTTAAACAACACGAACAATGGTACCTGGGCGATGGTTTATACAGCGATGGCCCGCATTACCACGCGGATTATTACAACAGCTTCGTCATTCAGCCCATGCTTGTCGATATTATCGAACACGTCAGTGGGCAATACGAAGACTGGGCACAACTGCGGGAGTCCATATTGGCTCGCTCTCAGCGTTATGCGGCGGTGTTGGAAAGATCGATTTCACCAGAGGGAACTTTTCCGGTGACAGGTCGCTCGCTCGCTTATCGCTTTGGTGCTTTTCAAACTTTGTCTCAAACTGCGCTTCGTCACGAACTGCCGTCTGAAATTGATCCTGCCCAAGTGAGATGCGCGCTTAGTGCTGTCATCCGCAGGTTGATTGAAGCACCGGGTACATTCGATGAGAATGGCTGGCTCCAGATCGGCTTAAGCGGTCACCAACCTCAAATCGGGGAATCCTATATTTCCACAGGCAGCCTCTATCTGTGTTCTGCTGTCTTCTTGCCGCTTGGATTACCGGCGGCGGATGCATTCTGGAGCCATGCAGCAGCACCTTGGACGTCTCAGAAAGCATGGTCGGGGCAAGATTTCAACATAGATAAAGCCTTATAGTTTATCAATCAGCAAGCGTTATGTTTCTTAATGAAACTGACGCTTTTTTCATGTAATATAGAGTTGTAGGTAGGGATATTGCGTTAAAGCTATAGATTTTTTTAGCGAGAATCGACCATTTTTAAGATGACATTTTTTCGATGAACGTGGTTATGGCTAGTTACTCTTTTCATAGATAATCTTCGGGTGTCGAGAAAGCCTCTGCTGCCTGAGATTATCCTATTTATGATGCGGGAAGATGGTTAGTTTCTGATTGTTTTATCCAACTCCGAACATGCTTTTGGACTTAGGGTTCGGTTTCAACATGTTGAGAGCCTCCTTGATTGAAGGGGACGCCTAATGAACTCAGCAAGGCTTATTTGATTAAAATACATAGAGTTATTTTTTTAACGAACTCCAGACGCTTTATTTCAAGTAAAAGCTCCTCATTTTAATAATTATGGACTACATAACGTCGCTTCAGTTCGTTAGATGAATGGAGAGGCTCATTTCGCGTCGATAGAAACGCTACGGTTCGTTAGCATAGACAACATAAGTATGGAGTTGCTTCATTGTTTGAATGGCTCCTGTTGTGGAACTTTGTTTTTTTATTCCCGATCACAGAATGGTAGAGAAGCTAGCTTCAGGCCAGGTTTATCTCACTTCCTCACCATGTTTCAAGACAAGGTATTAGCCTGATGCAAGCTCTAATGGTTTCTATCGTTATCCACATTCAATAGCTAATATAAATTGTGGATAACTTAATTATGGACGAACTGATTGAAAGTGAAGTGACTGTCGTGAATCAACAATATCAGCTAACCGTACAAGAAGTGTTGGATCGTCCAGTGTTCCAGCATGCCTATCTTGCAGCCGGGAAAAAGGGTCTACAGCGCCTTGTCCGATGGGTTCATATCATCGAGGTTATTCAGTTTGAACAATTGCTGCAAGGTGGAGAAATGATTCTTACGACAGGGGCAGCATTTAAGCACGACACAGAATCGTTTATGACTTATTTGAAACAGCTGATCAAAAGGAATGTGTCGTGCCTGTGTATCGAAATGGGACATTATTTAAGTTCAATTCCTGAAGCATGGATTGCTGCTGCCGAGGACTATGATTTTCCACTCATCATTTTTCCTCAAGCTGTGAGATTCATCGATATTACACAAGATATCCATTCGCTTGTTATCAATCAACATCATAAAGCGCTGCAGGATCTAGAAAAAATTTCACGTGAATTTCATCGCATGACCTTATCTTCGCAAGGCGTGTCACACGTGCTTGGGCTGCTCCAAAGCAGCACGAAGGCGCATGTCATTTACGTACCGCTTGACGGACAACCCAAGTTTATTCCGCATCTGGGAAGCAGAGAGTCAGGGCGTTGGCTAGCTTTGCTGCAGGATCATTTGACAGAGAACTTAGAGAATGGACATAGGGAATCACCTTTCTTATTTGAAATCGGGGGACAAACCATCATCGTGCAGTCCGTTGGTGCCATGGGGAAGACTTGGGCGCATATGATGATGGTGCTCAGTCGCAAGCCGACGGAATATGAGTATTTGATTCTGGATTCTGCCTCATTGTCCATTGCACAGGATTTGCTGCGCAAACGGTACATGGAAGAACGCAAGCTGTATTCCCAAACGCTGTGGGTAGATGATCTCCTCCATCTTCGCATGCGGGACGAAGAGCAAATCAAGGCTCTGATCGGGGCCGAGTACAAACGGCTTAATGAAAGGTCCTACCATGTATGTATCATTGAATTTGAACAAGAACATTTAGGTGGACAAGAGAATGAGGGAGAAGGCATTGAATCCTTAGGACTTCATCTATCACTGACTGTACGATCGGTGTTTGAGCAGCATACGTTTTATCCGCTTATGACGCTGAAAAATAACAGACTGGTTGTTGTTGCCTTCGATAAAGGGACGAAAAGGCCGCCCAAAGAACGGTTGCAGCATGTTTTTCAGTCGCTTCAACAGATGAAGGCCGAGGAAGAAATCAAGCTGACCATTAGTGTTGGTCAAAGCAACCAAGGGTTTATGCAAGCTTATATCAGCTATCGGGAAGCTATTCAAGCCATTTCTTTGGCTCCGACTTGGCAAGGAAAAGTTTTGTTTTTTGATGAACTTGGTGTCTTTCAGCTGTTGTTTCACATTGCAGACAAACAGGTGCTGCATGCCTTCGTCCGCGCCTACCTAGGACCTGTTCTGGACTACGATCAGATAAAGGGCAGCGAACTGCTGCGTACGCTTAAGGTGCTCTTGGATCACGACGGCTCCAAACAAATTGCGGCACAGCAGCTTTTTATCGTTAGGCAATCGCTTTATTATCGCTTGGAGAAGATAGAGGAGCTACTAGGATCCGACTATATGCTTCCGGAAAAACGCTTGGCGCTGCAAGTTGGCATTCGCGCCTATCAACTGCTGAATCCAGACGTGAAATTGTGAAAATAAAATGTGAAGTTTCCTTACATTCTGTCTAATGGAACAGGTATCGATTCGTCCTATACTTGGAGACAAGAGAGATGAATCCATATCTAATTAAGGATCATCAAGAGAGGAAGATGAACGATGATCATTGGGGTTCCTAAGGAAATTAAAAATAATGAGTACAGGGTCGGTATGACACCCAGCTCCGTTCTTTCTTATCAAAAAGCAGGACATGATATTCTTGTTGAGACATTAGCAGGACACAGCATCGGTTTTACGGACGAGGATTATAGAGGAGCTGGTGCAACCATCGTTGCAACGGCTGCAGAAGCGTGGTCGGCTGAGATGGTTGTAAAAGTAAAAGAACCGCTTCCCGAAGAATATGCTTACTTTCATGAGGGGCTCATTCTTTATACGTATTTGCACCTTGCTCCTGAGGCTGAACTCACGCATGCACTGGCTCAACATCGAGTAACAGCTATTGCCTATGAAACGATACAATTAGACAATGGAAGTTTGCCGCTGCTTACGCCGATGAGTGAAGTAGCAGGCCGCATGTCCGTGCAGATCGGCGCGCATTTCTTGGAAAAAGCACATGGCGGAAAAGGAATCCTATTGAGTGGTGTGCCCGGCGTGGAGCCAGCTAAAGTAGCGATTATCGGCGGTGGAATCGTCGGAGCAAACGCAGCCAAAATGGCCGTGGGGTTAGGCGCCGATGTTAGCATAATTGACCTTAATCCGGATCGCCTTCGCCAGTTGGACGACCAGTTTCAAGGACGAGTAAAAACGATCATGTCGAACCCTTATAATATCGCTGAGGTTGTGCGTCGCGCCGATCTGGTTGTTGGTGCTGTGCTCATACCGGGTGCTCGCGCGCCACGCCTAGTTACCGAAGAGATGGTGCAAACGATGAGTCCGGGCAGTGTGATTGTTGATGTGGCTATCGACCAAGGCGGATCGATTGAAACGATCGATCGCATTACGACACATGATCAACCGACGTATGTCAAACATGGTGTTATCCATTACGCGGTGGCGAACATGCCTGGGGCAGTAGCCCGCACATCCACGCTTGCCTTAACGAATGTAACGACGCCGTACGGTTTGCAAATTGCCAACAAAGGCTATATTCGTGCCGCTTTGGACAATAAGGCAATAGCAAAGGGAATCAATGTGGTCGCGGGTCAGGTCACCTATCAAGCTGTAGCAGAGGCGCATGGCTATACTTATAGAGACATTTATTCACTTTTGAAGTAAAAAAGTATGTTCTGAGAGGACTTCCGCCTTTGTCGGGAGTCTCTTTGTCATGTGTAAGAAAAACATTGGAAGAGGACATCATCAGAAAAGGGAGGAGGAAGCCGCAGCTTCGCATTGACGCTGAAATTGTTTACATATAAACTGTGATTAAACGTTTCAATTAAGAGCATTTAGGATCACGATGTACATATGCTTTATTAGATTTATTCAAGGGGATGACCTATTTGACGAATTTGCAACGAAGAAAAGACGAAGTTATAGGGAAAATTGCTGCAAAAGCTTTTTGGCAGCCTCTCTTAGACAGTGGGTTATTGTTTCTTGATGATATCCGTGATAATTTTTACTATGCTTCATACTTGTTTGCCGCCTCACAGGAGGAGAACGAGCAGGTAGAGTGGGATCGGGAGCAAGGCAAACGCAAAGCAGAGGAGATTCTTTTTCGTGTTTTAGAGCTCCAAGACCAGCATTCAGACAGCAGTACTTACGGTCATTGGCCTTTAAAACTCAGACCTACGCCACGAGAAGCTTCCAAAAACACGCTGCCAGTAGAATTAATGGGCAGTCTTATGGTTTATTTCTACGAGCGATATGCGAATGTTCTAAATGAATCTTTGCGCTTTTCATTCGAGCAAGCACTTCTTCATATTTATCAAAGTAACTTTTATCGTAAACCTCTTGAGCATTTCGGGCACCATGAAGCCAAGTATACAGCTGCAAAGCTAATTTTCGGACAACGCTATAAGGACAAAGAACTGCTGGAAGACGGCTATCAAAGCTTGCAAAACACATTGAGTCGTATAACGTCCATGGGGATGTCGGAATACGGAAGCCTACCTTGGTTCTGGCATTGGGTACAAGCTTTTACTTGCGCGTGGGAGCTTTCGGAAAACGTCGAAATCAAACATACGTTAGCCCAAATGCTGGATTATTTATGGGCAGAGCGTTCGACCTTTTACTTGGGCGGAGCCTTTGTCGGACCGCATGCAAGAATTTGGCCGCATGATATGCCAAGAGACACGAATGTGCTTCATGATTATGTGCAGTTTGGGGATTTCAAATGGTTAGAAGAGATGCCTAGAACGGAGTATGCGGGATTTTTTGCCTATGAAGCTTCAACTGAAGTTAAACATAAGGCTTTAACACGAGCTATGCCCATGGAAGTCAAACGTCGGGTTCCCAAGGCTGCTGCACTAGCTGCTCACAAAGATGACTGCTTGCACAGTTATGTATATATCACAGAAAATTATGCGATGGGCGGTATCTGGGAGCGGTCGCTTGAATTTGATAACGAGCAGCATCGCTGGGATATTGCTTTGCCATTGGATGCTGTTCAAGGCGCCAATCATGTTTATTTTTTTCATCCAGGTTCTGGTTATTCAGAAGGAGATTTACGTCATCAAAGCGAATACTCAGAAGTGCTTTTTCACGAGAATACCATAATCGCGTCTTATCAGCTCCCAGAAGATCAACCTGATACGATTATTGGCTGTTTGCCTGTAGGCGACTGGGTTGAAGAAACGAGCGGGCTGTTCGGGTTTTGCGGAAATGTGTATATCGCGATTCATGTGCAGCAACCGTATCAACGGGTAGTGTTGGAGGATCGTTCCATCGTTACAAGTAGAGGCAGATCGAACGCTGTAGTCGTAGCGTGCATCGACAAGAACACGGCCAATAGCCTAGGGATTGAGGATGTCCATCAATTTGCAAAGACGGCTAAGCAGAAACAACCAAGCTTTACACAAGTAATTGAGGGAGATTTCCGCATCACGTATATGAATTTCAAGAACGAAATCCTAGTGTTAGGCAGTGGCCCAGATAGCGAGATGTCCAGACTTGTGAACGGTAAAGCTGTCGATTTCACTACCTATACAGTTACTTGAAAAAAAAGAGAAGAGGTCATAACAATGCCATTAATTGATTTGCCTTTGGAGAAGCTTCATACGTACGAAGGACGCAATCCTCGTCCGGACGATTTCGATGCATATTGGGATCGGGCTCTGAAAGAAATGAAAGCTGTTGATCCTCAAATCGAGCTTCGTCCAAGTGAGTTTCAAGTGCCTTTCGCCGAGTGCTTCGATCTGTACTTCACAGGTGTCAAAGGGGCGCGGGTATATGCGAAATACATCCGTCCTAAGCATGCAGCAACCCCTCATCCAGCAATTGTCCAATTTCATGGCTACAGCGGTAATTCAGGTGACTGGTCTGATAAAATTCAATATGCGGCGCTCGGCTATTCGTTTTTTTCGATGGATTGTCGCGGTCAAGGCGGTTTGTCTGAGGACGTTGGCGGTATCAAGGGCACGACACTTCGAGGCCATATTATCCGTGGGATCGATGATCATCCTGATCAATTGTTGTTCCGAGATATTTTCTTAGATACGGCTCAGCTTGCAGGTATTGCGATGAGTATGCCGGAAGTGGATGCAGAGCGTGTAGGCGTGATAGGTGGCTCGCAAGGTGGCGCATTGACCATTGCTTGTGCGGCGTTGGAACCGCGAATCAAACGTTTGGCACCCGTATTTCCGTTCCTCAGCGACTATAAACGTGTCTGGGAAATGGACCAGGCGAAGGACGCGTATCAAGAGCTGAAGGACTATTTCCGTAGACATGATCCACAGCATAAGCGGGCTGAAGAAATTTTCACAAAGCTAGGTTACATTGATATTCAATTTTTGGCAAATCGCATCCAAGGCGAAGTGCTGTTAGCCGTAGGGCTTAGCGATACGATTTGTCCTCCTTCTACGCAATTTGCTGCTTACAACAAAATTACAGCGAAAAAACAGTTGGAAATTTATCCGGACTTCGGTCATGAAACCTTGCCAGGCTTTAGCGATAAGACGCTCCAGTTTATGTTGGGTCTGTAGCGCTACACGTTCACCAGAATCAAAAGTGCCTTTCTCATCATTTAGATGGGAGGGCACTTTTTTTCATTGTATGCATCTGATTCCTATAATAACTAGGGGTGATTCCGGTCATTTTTTTGAAAAGCTGATTGAAGTACTTCATGTCCTGATAGCCTATTCGTTCTGCAATATCACTGATTTTGTGGTTTGTATCCCGCAATTGCTGACAACAAGCCTCTATTCTTGCATGCTGAACATAGGCCATAAAAGACATGCCGGTATGCTTTTTGAATTGGCGATGAAGTTGACGTTCACTAATGGAAAGGCGTTCGGCTGCTTGTTTTAGCGTAAGAGGTGTGTTGACATGTTGGCGAATATGAGCGAGCAAGCTATCTAGATCCTGTAAGGTACTCTTGGGTATCTCCTTTAAATAATCCGCATCGGTAGTACGATGCATATAGACAAGAAGCTGGGCGACAGATGCTTGCAGGATCGTCATGAAACCGCTGCGGCGAGCTGTATATTCGAAATGCAATCTTTCAAACAACGGTTGAAATTCACCATCGCGTTCTTTAAAAGATAGCCAGTAACAATTATCCATAGCCTCTGCAAACAGCAAGGTAAAATCATCCGAGCTGCGACTTGGTTGAGCTTGTAATAATTGTCCTAACCATTCGGCAGTAAAAATGCAATTATAAACAACGAGAGGTTTCATTTGCTCAGTGGAGGATGGTCGAAAGACATGGGAGACACCGACCGGAATGAAGAAGAGGTCTCCTTTGGTTACAGGTAACGACGAATCGTTGATATAATGAGCGCCGCTGCCTTGAGCCACATAACTAATCTCAATGAAATCATGCGTGTGCTGCTGCAAATGGAACGATTCATAAACGCGGTTAACATAAAGAGGCAGATCCGGAAGAAAAAATAATTCTCCCGGTGTTTCCGATACGCTGCGTTTGATGGTCATGTGATGTACTCCTATAATGGCTACTTTGCCCCTAATGAATGTCTGAATTAACCCTGAAATTTTACATGCTCTCATCATAAAATAAGGACAAAGAAGAATCAATCATTGTTTAGATGGAGGCAAAATAAATGGTACATATCGAGGCGGCAACACAACCATTAGAACGAGTTAAACAAGAATTTGTAGAATGGCAGGCACAATGGATATGGAATGACGGGGAGGCGAGTCCGCGAAATGAATGGCATTGTTTCAGAAAATCATTTGAAGTGCCAGCGGATGGTTGGGGCGCAGCTCGCATATTGATAACAGCGGACTCGCGGTATGCGTTATATGTGAATGGGACGAAAGTGGGACGGGGGCCTGTTCGCTCATGGCCTTTTGAACAATCCTATGATACCTATGAGATTGCTGACTTGCTACGCAAAGGGCATAGAAACACGGTTGCCGTATTGGTACAGCATTTTGGTGTTTCCAATTTCTACTATTTGCGCGGCCGCGGTGGTTTGTTGGTACAGATTGAGAGTGAGTCAGATGGCCGTTTCATCGACGAACAAATCACAGATGAGAGCTGGAAAACCTCTTTACACCTTGGTTATGATAGACGTTCAGGGCGTATGGCTTGTCAGCAAGGCTTTGCGGAACGCATGGATGCAAGAGATTGGTCGGCAGATTGGCATAAGCCGGATTTCGATGATTCCACATGGAGTCAAGCCTCTTTAGTTGGATCTGTAGGCTCGGAGCCTTGGTCTACACTTGTCCCCAGAGATATTCCGCTTCTTACCGAAGAGCTTATATGGCCTGTTCGAGTTGAAGCTTTAAAGAAGGTGAAGCCGGTCGCATGGACAGCCTCCTTGGATATTCGCAACCAAATGGTGCCGGAAAGTGTCAATCACGCGAACCCGATTGGGTTCGTCGGCTATGTAGCGACAGTGATCAGGATGGAGAGAGCTGGCAAGGCGATGCTCGGCTTCCTACAGGCGGGATGTTTCCGAGGATGCAGTGTGAATGGGGAATGGCTAGATGCTGATCAATATACGGGTGTTCTACCAGAGCGGTATGCAGAGGTTGATCTGAAGTTAGGCGATAATTTTATTCTTATTGAGACAACTGGCGTAGAACATGGAAGAGCATTGCAAATGGGTGTGAATTGTGATCATCATTTGAAGTCATTTCGCCTTTAGGAGTCGTAAATACGGAGGATTCGCCATTTATTTCTATGGGGCCCTTTACTTCTTTTGAATATGTGGATCACCAATTACTGAGCAATCCCATATTTCAGTATAAAGGATTTGATTTGTTTTCTTCAGATGAGGAGTTGAAGGATGAACTAGATGCAGACGCCTTTCCTTCCTTTAATCGTTATTTGGCTGTTCGTTCGGTGCAATCTGCCAATGATTTGAGTGTTTTTTCCGAATGGATTCGGCCGTTTCCCCTTGCGTTGGTTAGCCGAGATTCCATTTTCGTGCTCAGTATTTGGAAGAAAGAATCCGAAACACAGGCAGTCCCGTATGCGCTGCAGCAGGCTGTCATCCCAAGTGTTGATCCAGCGATTTTGCCTCAATATGAAGGTGCGGATACGGAATTCATCCTTGATTTTGGACGAGAGCTATCCGGCTTTATTCAATTTGAGGTCGATGCAGCAGCAGGGACTATTCTTGATTTTTATGGTTTTGAGTACATGCGCGATGGTTGGCGTCAGGATACTTACGATCTGGATAACACGCTGCGTTATACATGTCTGGAAGGACATCAAGACTATTGCTCCTATGTACGCCGCGGGTTCCGTTACTTGATGGTAACTGTGAGGAGTGCTGCTGAGGCGAGAGCTGTTAAGCTTTATGGCGTAAAGGTTCTGCAGAGCAATTATCCTGTAGCTGAGGTAGGAAAGTTCCAAAGTTCGGATGCGCTGTTAAACGATATATGGCAAATTAGCAAGCACACAACGAGACTATGTATGGAAGATACGTTTGTTGATTGTCCAGCTTATGAACAAGTATTCTGGGTAGGCGACAGCAGGAATGAAGCGTTGGTGAACTATTACGTGTTCGGAGCTACGGAGATTGTTGAGCGCTGCCTGCGGCTAGTGCCTGGCTCGAGGACACAGACGCCCTTATATGCCGATCAAGTACCTAGTGGGTGGAGCAGTGTCATTCCGAATTGGACATTTTTTTGGGCAATGGCTTGCTGCGAATACTATGAGCATACAGATGATGAAGATTTTGCGAGGGAGCTATGGCCGCATATTCGCTTCACGCTAGAGCATTATGGGCAGAATCTGGATGAACGAGGATTATTGTTCATTAAAGGATGGAATTTGCTGGATTGGGCGCCCATCGATCAGCCGAGTCATGGTGTCGTTACCCATCAGAATATGATTCTGGTCAAAACCTTGCGCAGCGCAGTTCGTTTAGCCGAAGCGATCGGAGAGAGCGGGGAGGCGGCTGCGTATGAGCAGCAAGCATTGCGTTTAAGTCAAGCGATTAATGACCATTTATGGAGTGAGGAGCGCAGTGCATACTTGGACTGTATCCATGCAAATGGACCCGTGTCCAAGGTGTTCAGTATGCAGACGCAGGTAATGGCCTACCTGTGTGGCATCGCTGATGAGGAGCGAGCTAAGCAGATCGAAGCATATTTGTTTGCTCCACCAACCGATTTTGTGCAAATTGGCAGTCCGTTTATGTCGTTCTTCTACTATGAGGCGCTCGCCAAAATGGGCAGCAAAGGCATTGATCAAATGATCGCAGACATGCGCTATCGTTTTGGTCAAATGGTCGAGTACGACGCGACGACTTGCTGGGAAATGTACCCGAATTTCGCGGAAAACAGGGCGAATCCCGATATGCTGACACGCAGTCATTGCCATGCGTGGTCGGCAGCGCCGGGCTATTTCCTCGGCGCGCATGTGCTTGGCGTCACCGCCGCGGATAAAGGCTGGCGGAAGGTTGTTGTCGCGCCGCAGCCGGCGGATTTGCAGTGGGCGAGAGGGAGTGTGCCGCTGCCGCGGGAGGGACGCATCGATGTCGCATGGCGACTCGAAGAGGCAGGACGCGTCATGCGGCTGCAGGTTTGGGCACCGCGCAGCGTAGAGGTAGAGATCCGCATCCCGGACGGAATGGACGGGATCGTGGAGCGCTACGAGATGTAGAAGCACAAAGGGAACCTCCGTGGAGGTTCCCTTTCCTTTTACTGGATGATTGAGATGGGTGAAAATCACTTCACTTTAAAATGCACAACTGCACTATATAGCATTTTCCCTGCATTTGGGTCAAAAACAATATGATGTTGAATAGCGAACACATCGAGCAACAGCGCTTTGTTGTTATCGACTTGTTCGTTGATTTGTTTTTCCAGCGTTCTCATATCATAGGCCTGAAAAAACTCGATTTTATTGTCAATGCGGTCCAGAATAAAGTCCATGCGGCATACTCCTTAAAATTCGATAGTGAAATGTTTGAATGCTCTTCTATTATAACGTCAATTTCTGATATAGGAAGTAGTACTGAATAGGCGTATAATGTAAAAATGAAACAATCTGATGTTCCGAGTAAAGGTATGCGTTTTCACACCAAGTATTAGGAAGTGATGTGGTTTTGAAATCTACACGGTTACTGATTGATTTCTTCAAGGAGAAATGGCCGTTGTACGTAGTTGCTGCATTATCAATTTCGGCAGGCAACATTATTCAATCGTATTATCCCAAGCAGCTCGGTATGTTTACGGACCAATTGCAGCAGGGCGGTTTGAACAAAGGCCTCATTATAGACTACAGTTTGAAGCTGCTCTTTATCGGTATATCCTTTGGCATTTTGGTGGCGATTGGCCAGTATATCATTATGCGAAACGGTAGACGCTTCGAGTATGTGTCACGCAATCGGTTGTTCGACCATTTTACACATTTAAGTGCTACTTTTTATTCCAAACACGGTGTAGGCAAACTTCTAAGTTATGTTATGAATGATGTAACCGTGATTCGGGAATCCATCTCGATGGGGATTAATCAAGTTGTCAACTCCACGATATTGATTGCTGCCGTTATTGTGACGATGTTATTCAGTGCGATACCGCTTTACTTAATTATTGTATGTATTTTGCCTTTGCTCTTGATTCCTGTTCTTACCGTTCGGTTCCAACCGCATATTAAGAAGCATTCATTGCAAGTGCAAGAAGCTCTTGGCAAAATGACGGAGTCAGCGGAAGAACAGTTTGGTGGAATCCGCGTTGCAAAGAAGTTTGCAGTTGAATCGATCATGGTTCGCAGGTTTGGAGAAACGGTAGATCGGATTCGAGACAACCAACTGAGATTAGTTCGTCTTTCCTCCCTTTTTGAAGCTCTTATTCCGTTTCTGGGCGCCGTATCGCTGATTATTGCGATTGCTTTTGGCGGCTATCTGACCATTCAAGGACGGATTACGATTGGTAATTTTGTGGAACTGACCCTGTACATACGCATGATGGTCAATCCGCTGCAGCAAATTGGGCGCGTTATCAATGCGATGCAGCGATCCAAGGCTTCATTAGAACGAATCAATGATCTACTGGATTTGAAGTCCGATATCGTTCAGCATGAACTCGATCAAACAGCAGATCTTGATCATGAGGTGCTTCGAATTGAAAACTTATCTTTTGCTTTTCCCGATGATGAGGAAGAGGTTCTTCATGACATTACATTGTCAATTGAGCCGGGTAAATCTATCGGTATAATCGGTAAAACGGGCAGCGGCAAATCGACCTTAGTCAAACTCATGCTGCGGATTTATGAACCGCCAGCGGGCACGATGTGGATTGGAGAGACAGATATTCGCGAAGTAACCTTGGAGAGCTTGCGAAATCAGATTGCTTATGTGCCGCAGGAAGGCTTTCTGTTCAGTACAACAATTCGAGACAACATCGCATTTTACAAAAGAGAAACACCACTTGAACAGGTTAAAGGTGCTGCTAAGAAGGCGCAAATTCTTTCAAGCATCACGTCATTTCCGGAGCAGTTCGAGACGAAACTTGGTGAACGTGGAGTTACCTTATCCGGCGGGCAGCGGCAGCGAACAAGTTTGGCGCGGGGAATCATCAAAGACTCGCCGTTCATGATCTTGGATGATAGTGTGAGTGCTGTTGATTCAGTGACGGAGAAGCATATCATTGACACCATTCGCCAAGAACGCTTGAATAAGACGACGATTTGGATTGCTCATCGTATCTCTGCATTGAAGCATACGGATGAAATTATTGTGCTTCATGAGGGGCGGATCGTTCAGCGCGGCACGCATCAGGAATTGCTTTTACAGGAAGGCTTGTATGCAGAACTCTATGCGATACAAGAAGGAGGGAGTCGAGATGCCCTTGTTTAAAAGCAAACCGCCAGAAGAACGGCAAGCAACAATCGCATCCTTCCGTTCTTTAGCTGCCTATGCGAAGCCGCATAGATTCACTTTTATAGCTATTTTGTTCTGCGCGTTGCTAGGCATCGCTGCCGATCTTTTTCAGCCTTATTTGGTGAAGATCGCGATTGATGATAATTTGATGGTTGGGAAGAATGACTATCACTCCTTGCTAATGATCTGTTTGTTTATGTAGGTCTTTCTGTCAGCAGTTTGTTTTTCAGCTATTTGCAAAATAATTTACTGCAATTTGCAGGGCAAAGTATCGTCGCTCGTATTCGTAAGGATTTGTTTGCGCATATTTTCAAACTCTCTATGTCCTATTATGATAAAACACCGAGCGGGAGCTTGATTACACATGTATCGAGTGATACAGAAACACTGAATCAGTTTTTCACTCAAGTGCTTCTTAGCTTGGTACGGGATGGAATGACCTTAATTTTTATTATTGTGCTTATGTTTCATTTGGACCCTCAGCTGACGCTATACAGTATGATCGTGATTCCAATTATCGTCCTTATCGCGGTTAGTTTTCGAAGGTATATGCGTAAGACATATCAGCTTTCCAGGACGCGGCTGTCCCAGATGGTTGCTTTTGCCGCTGAAAATTTATCTGGTATGCATCTCATCCAAGCTTTCCATCAGGAGAAGGAACAGATGAGTCGCTTCTCGGAACGCAATCATAGCTATTTTCGAGCGAATCTGAGAGAAATTCGTACGAATGTCCTGTTTAACCGTTCTTTTGATATTTTGGGTAATTTATCGGTCGCCTTTATTACCTGGATTGGCGGTATGGCCGTATTTGACAAAGCGATAGAATTCGGGGTTCTGTATGCTTTTATTACGTATATTCGGCAATTTTTCCAACCAATCAATAACATTACTCAGCAATGGAATACGCTGCAATCGACGACGGTATCGATGAACCGGATCTGGCATATTTTCTCCATCGTACCTGAGGTTAAGGACAAGGAGAACCCTGCGAAAATGACTTTGGAGTCTGTAAAAGGAGATATTCGTTTCGATCATGTTCGCTTTGGCTATCAAAAGGACAGGACGATTATTGATGATCTTCAGCTTCATGTCGAGCCAGGTGAAATGATTGGTATTGTAGGTACGACCGGTGCAGGGAAGAGCTCGTTAATCAGCTTGCTTTGTCGTTTTTATGATGTGGAGGAAGGAAGCATACAGATTGATGGCACGGACATTCGGGATATTCCGCAGTCTATGCTTCACCGGATGGTTGGACTGGTGCAGCAAGAGCCTTATCTGTACGCGGGAAGCATTATGGACAATGTTCGGATGTTTGATGAAACCATCTCTCCCGAATTCGTCGTGGAGGCTTGTCGTTTGGTCGGCGCGGATGTGCTGGTCGGACGAATGAAGGATGGCTATGAGACGCGCATTTCGGAGAGAGGGAGCGGGCTGTCAGCCGGAGAACGGCAATTAATTTCCTTCGCGCGTATTATTGTTTTTCAGCCGAAGGTGCTTATTCTCGATGAGGCGACAGCGAATCTGGATTCACAGACGGAGCAGTTGATTCAATCGGCTCTACAGGTTGTCGCAGAGGGCAGAACGTCACTTGTTATTGCCCATCGCATTTCAACGATTATGCATGCTAACCGCATTATTGTGATGAGGCAGGGACAGATCGTGGAAGAGGGGAACCATACCGAATTACTTAAGCTTCACGGCTACTATGAACAGCTGTTTCTATATGCGCAAGGAAATATGGATAAAGCGCACAGCGCCTCCTCCATCAGGGAGAGCGTATAAACGGAATGCCAAATTCGCCGATTGAAAGTTTCCAAGGGCGGCGAAGTGAACGATTCTGGCGCGACTCTTGTCGCAGCCAAGTACAAGTACGTGAAATACCTTGGAGTAAAAGAGAGGGGTTCGTATTTTCATGTGGCTTATTTTTTCAGTACTTGCAGCGTTTAGTTTCGGGCTGCGAGGCATACTATATCATTGGGCAAGCCAGCAATCGCTGAATCGGAATGTGCTATTATGCGGTACATTCTTTATGGGGACGTTGATCAGTATCGTTTGCGCGATCATTTTTCACCAAGAGTGGACGGTATCTGCCCTTATTGGTGTACAAATGGGACTCTTTTCCTTCGGTGCTAACGCAAGTATGTTCAAAGGCTTTGCTGTTGGGAAAGCTTCTTTGGTTGCCATTTTGACAGGGCTCCCATCTGTCGTGGTTGTCGTTATGGCTTTTGTTATTTGGGGAGAGCGTTTGAATGTATTTCAGCTTCTATCTTTTGTCGTTATTGTAGCCGGTATCTTACTTGTTCGTTATTCGAATGATATTACGCTTAAGAATTTACAAGGAGCAGGCTGGGGTCTGCTTGCTTTATTACTCTTTGCGGGCAATGATCTTTCCGGTAAATGGACGACATTGGTGGATGCGCCTTTATTCCCAACACTATTTTTTATGTTTACAACTGGAACTTGCTGCTTTGGCTTATGGTGGCTGAAAGACCACATTCAGGGTAAAAAAGTGGATGAAGGCAAGAAGCGAGCTAACTGGTCAGAACGAAAAACGTTTCTGTTCGGGATGGCGGTAGGCATTACGAATGTGGTAGGGATGATTCTCATTATTCAAGGCTTTCATCTCGGGAAGACGGGACTTGTTTCTGCAGTGGTGGCTCTGAATGTGCTTATTGTATTGCTGTACACGCGATTTGTACTAAAAGACAAATTTTCTAAAATGGAGCAATCCGGTCTGACAATGGCTTTTATCGGAATTATCTTGATGAAATTGGTCGTGGAATAAATGGCGTATTTACATTTGTTTGATCTAATTGTATGATAGTTCCATGAATATAAAACAATCAGATGCTGCACGCGCTCAGATCTTTAAAGCATTAGCCGACGAATCCAGATTAGAAATCGTAAGGGTACTATATACCAACAAAGTGGAGCTTAATTGCGGAGAGATAGGTGAGAAATGTAATCTCGTAAAGTCGACTGCTTCTTATCATTTTAGGACTTTACGAGAAGCAGGTCTAACAACACTTCGAAAAGAATCGAGAACGAAGTTTGTAAAACTCAACTTGGAAACCTTCGAAACGTATTTACCAGGATTTCTAGAGACTCTTTAAGAGTCTTTTTCTTATACATATAGTTCAATGATATTAAAACTATAAAACTTAGGGGAGTGGAAGCGTGGGGAAATCATTATCGATTTTCTTTGCTATGAGTGAGTTTCATTATTCCTAATATGGAACCGATTGTGAATATGGCGAATACAAAGGAAACCATGAGGTCCCGGTACGCTTCAATTTTTAGCCAAACAAAGGCAATTAAAGCGTTTGTGGCCTATTTCCTATTTCAGACGGGAAATTTCGCTGCTTTCTCCTTTTTCGGGACCTGGCTAGCGAATGATTTTTCTCTATCCGTCCAACAATTGGGGACTGCGATGCTGATCTTAGGGCTTGGGAATACGATCGGCAGTTTGAGCGGCAGTTATCTTGTTCGTAAATTCGGAATCAAAGTAAGCTTATCTTTGGGTCTTCTTATTTTGGCCGCTTGTTATGTGGTTTTACCTTTTGCTGCTCAACTGACTATGGTCGAGATTCACTTTCTCGTTATTTTTTTCATCGGCGGTGTCGTGTTTCCAATCATGCTGTCGTTGCTTCAATCACTGAGTGTTACAGCAAGAGGAACCATTGCGGCTCTTTCCAATGCGGCCATGTATGGTGGAACAACAATAGGCGGCTTTGCCGGCGGCGCTTTATATGCAGCTTTCAGCGGATTCCAAGCGGTATCTCTGTTTACTTCGCTCTTATTTATCATTTCTCTGTTTGTTTTCGTAGGCAGCGGTATTATGAATCAGCAGGTTGAGAAAGAGAGAAGTATAGCCAAGTGATGATCGAATACAACAATAGCTTTCTGAACTTGTCCAAATGCGGTACAATAGAAATATTCGTGCCAATTTGAATGATTCAGGAGGCTTTAACCACAATGACAGACAAAGATATCGATACACAAGTTGAAGTAGATAACGAACAAGATCAAGAACGCGAACAAGCGCAGATCATTATGACTTGGTTTCAGCACATTCAAGGTGTATTGAAAGAACAATTCGAAGAGTATGAAGTAGACGGACAGATCGGTAATAATCCTACCTATGGTCCGATGTTTGCCTTTACACTAACAAAAGATGAGAAGACCACCTCATGCGGATATTTCCTGAATGAAATCATGAGAAACTTTCAAACAAATCCGAATGCAGGACTTTGGCTTTCCTCCTTTTTCGTTGACTTGCTGAGAAGCCCGGAAAGTCACCCACTGCCGAATCCGCCGCAATCCGAAGATGATGCCAAAGAGCTGTTGGATAAGCATATCGTTCCTTATTGCGCAACCACGGTGCGTGAAGAGTTCCCGGATCAAAAGATTTACGTGGACCTTGAACTGCATGAAGAGCATGGCCCCGTCCTGGAAGCCGGCTTCGTAGCTGTCGAAACCGGCAACAATACGTGCGCGCTGCCGCTGCAATATTTAATGACCTTATATTTATTAAATCGCGACCCTGCGGAGCCCTTGATTCAAGCGATGTATCGTTTGTATGAAGAAAATAATTTAGGTCAATAATGATTAGCTTCATGTTACGGTTCAGTCAAGATTAATAGCCAAGAGAAATTTTTCTTGGCTATTTGCTGTATATAGAATTTTTACTGTGGAGCCCACTCAAAGTCCGCATGGGTAGCGTTATTGCTCTAACGAACTGTATGGTCTTTATGGACGAGAAAACTGCATGATTATCGTTCTAACGAACTGACGCAGCGTTATGGCTAAGCAAACTGTATAATGCGGAGATTTTTATTGAAATAACGTTTCTGGAGTTCGTTTATCTTTACTTCAGACGTTGCAGAAAGTCGCCGTAATTTTTAATGACAGGCATTTGAGACTTTGCATCCAATATGGCATATTTCATTGCGTGAGATGTGTTGAATAAAACGACAGAATCCGTTGGATGCAGCCAACCGCTGTCGCAAAGCGAAAGCATGCCTGCCCAAGCTGCTGAACCTTCCGGCGAAGAAGAGATGCCTTGTGAGCCTAAGGCCAAAGCAGCCTCGGCGATTTGCTCCTTAGAAAGGGCGATAGCCGTGCCGCCGCTTTGCTCAATAATCGATAGGATGAGCTCCAAATCCGGCGGATTCGGCACGCGCATCCCTGTAGGACTCGCTTCTGTTACGTCGGGTATCTGCGCTGCAGCTAACTTGCCGCGTGCGCCCAAGCCGTCGACAAGGGGCTGGCAGCCCTTTTCCTGGACGCAAACGAATCTGGGCATATCGCCATCTATCCAACCCAAAGTCTTCAACTCCTGATAAGCTTTCCACATGCCGATTACGCCGGAACCCCCACCGGTTGGGAAAATGATAACGTCAGGGAGCGTCCAACCCAACTGCTCGGCAAGCTCAAACCCCATGGTTTTCTTGCCTTCTACGCGTCCTGGTTCTTTCAGCGTGCCGACGTTTACCCAACCTTGCTCCTGTTTTCCAACTTCTATAATGGCCGCGGCATCATGAATCAGTCCATCGACAAGGAAGGTATGAGCCCCATAGAGGGGACATTCCTGCACAATCAACGGTGGGCAATCCAAAGGGATAAAGACGTAAGCTTGAATACCAGCATGCCCCGCATAGGCAGCTAATGCTCCAGCAGCATTGCCATTGGAGGGAACGGCTGCTTTCAACGCTCCGGCTTCTCTGAGCAGGGAGACAGCAACGGAGAAGCCCCTTGATTTAAAGCTGCCTGTCGGGTTCTGCTCTTCTCTTTTTATCCAAAGCTGTCTAAGTGGTAATTTGTGTTCCCAAGCCTGTAAGCGTAGTAGTGGTGTCCAGCCTTCACCTAAGCTGATAATGGCCTCCGGGCTTCTCACAGGAAGCAGTTCTTTGTATCTCCACATGGATGGGTAGCGAGTCTGAAGCGCTTCCTTCTTTACATTTCTGCGAATTTGCTCCAGATCATAGTCAACAAGCAGAGTGCCGCCGCAGCTGCACTTTAATTGCTCATAACGAAAAGCGAGCTTTGCTGAGCATCGTGAGCAAAAAAGCCCCAATTGGTTCATTTCCGGCCTCCTCACCATACAGCTTCCTATTACTAAAATGCTCCTTAATAATAAGTTCGGAGTGAGTGCAACTGGCACTCTGCATAGATTATTAGGACATACAGAAGGAAACGGCTTGTGTCATTCGGAATGGTTATTTCTTGTGAAATGATCGAATGAGTCGGAAGATCGATTTATCTTTAAGCTTCAAAAATAAGCTGAGCATGGGAATGAAATTAACTTCAATGATCTTAACATGTCCCCGTGAGTCTATCCCCATATCGATTCCCATCGTGCGAATCGATGGATAATAACGATGCAGCTGCGCTGCGGTTCGTAAGGCCACAGTGTCTAATTGCGTAAGAATCTTGTTAAGTGGAACGTTGTTCATGTTGGATTGTTTTATCGCTTCATCGACGGAGACAACCTTGCCGCTGCTTCTGCGTATATTCGTAACGATAAAGCCTGCACCTGCAACCTTCGCGAGCTTGCCTGTAACATGCCAGGAAGAATTTGGGCGTCGTTGTACCATGACTCGAAGGTCAAATGGACGGCCTTTAACGGTGGCGAGCGGGATACGTTCCTGAACAAGAAAGTTTTTGCCGGTTAGCTTTTTTATATAGGAATAAAGCTCCTTCGGATTTTGAAAATTCTTCTTTTTGGCACCATCATGCAGTTCGTAAGCGGAAGGAGCTATCTCCTTGATGCAGATAACGCCTTTGCCTCCGTAACTGCCAGTTGGTTTAATGATGACTTCTTGATAAGATTTGATCATTCGCCAGAAAGCAGCTTCTTTGAGGCATGCGGTTTCAGGCAAATAGGTTTGAAGCTGGGCCGATTTCTTGAGCAGTTTGTATTTCGTCCATTTACTTGTGCTCAGCTTAGTCATGGGGCTTCACTTCTTGCTCTTTAATCACCAGGTTATGTTCTACAACTCGTATCAATTGATTATGGTCGTCAACAAACACGATCTGAGGTTTCAATGCGGCAATTTCTTCTTCATTCATGAGCCCCAAACTAAGGATAATGACCAAATCTCCGGGTTCAAAAAGGTGCGCTGGAGGGCCGTTTAAGCCAATTTTACCGGAGCCTTCAGGAGCAGGAATCGCGTAAGTTTTCCAACGCGTGGCGTTTCGCAGACAAGTGATTTGTACCATTTCGTAGGGTGAAATGTTCGCTTTCCGCATGAGTAAACCATCAATTGTTATACTTCCTATATAATCCAAGTCAGCCTCCGTTACGGTGGCTCGATGAATTTTACCCTTACACATGAGTCGCTGCATGAGCAATGCTCCTTTATAGTCACATGGGTTGTTCCTCACAAGGTATGAGCACACGCGGCATCCTGATAGAGACATTGACCTACGAGGATGAAAAATGGGAAGATGACCCGAACGTGCTCGGCTGTGATATACTCAGTAGACGAATAATGGAAATTAGCAGATGGGAGTGATACAACTGGAGCCGAACCTACTTATTGAACACATACATAAAAAACACCCAAACGGAGGCCAAACGCCGTTATTTGAATGTATAAGCGCACAAGTAGCAAAGTGTGACCGGATTGCGATTCTGGGACCTTCAGGCCAAGGAAAGAGCACGCTGCTACGTATGATGGCTGCCCTAGAGCAATCTGACAGTGGAAGTCTGATTTTAGACGGTCGACCTGTTTCTGTATGGAACCCAAGCGAATGGCGAAAAAAAGTATGTTATGTCCCACAGCAGGCTGTCATGCTGCCGATATCGGTTGAAGATAATCTGGCACTGGCGAGCAAACTACATCAGCGTCCTTTTGATCAACCATTGGCAAGGAAGCTAATGGAACAGGTTGGACTCGCGGATTTGAAATGGTCGCAGAAAGCAATCGAACTTTCCGGCGGCCAGAAGCAGCGGATTCAGCTTGTTCGTTCTATGCTGTTAAGAGCCGATTTTCTTCTGCTTGATGAGGTCACATCTGCTTTGGACGCTCAAAGTAAATTAGCCGTGGAGCATATGTTGAAGCAATGGAATGAAGAGCAGGGTGTGGGTCTTGTTTGGGTTACTCATGATCATGAGCAGGCGGCAAGGGTCAGTCAACGATTTTGGTTTTGGATAGCGGTTCACTTATCGAGGAAGCCGGGGATCGCCTGACGACAATCTCGCATTCATTTTTTACAGGCAGAAGAGAGGCGGAGTAATTGTCTACTTTAGCATTAGGGTTTACATTAACCTTTGTCATGATAACCATAGCCTTATCCAAATGGCAGAAGCTTGGACTGGAGAAAGACATCGCGTTGGGAACGATTCGGGGCGCTTTGCAGCTTTTGTTCATTGGTTATGTGCTTCACTTCGTTTTTAAAACGAATCATATTGGACTTATCCTGCTTATTATCGCTGTCATGATTGTTATAGCTACCCGAAACGCAGGCAAGCGTGGAGAAGGCTTGAAAGGCATTTATTGGCGCATTGCCATTGCCATCGCGGTTACTGAGGTACTGACTTTGTCGCTTATGCTCAGCTTGCATATCATTGAGTCAACGACGCAATACATTATCCCTATCAGTGGCATGACGATTGGCAGCTCCATGATTGTTTGCGGATTATTCTTAAACCATATGAACCGTGAGGTAGCTTCGTCCCGCGGAGAGATTGAGGCGCTGCTTGCACTGGGATCAACGGTTCGACAGGCGATCCAACAAGCGCTGCAGCGTTCCGTGAAAGCGAGTATGATACCAACGATCGACGGCATGAAGACCGTAGGCGTTGTGCAACTGCCGGGGATGATGACGGGCATGATTATTGCAGGCGCAAATCCGATCGAAGCTGTTCGCTATCAAATATTGATATTATGTGCCTTTGCGGCATCGGCTGCAATCACGAGTATCCTCCTTAGCCTCCTTAGCTATAATTTGTGGTTTACCAGGGAAATGACTTTGAAATAAGCTGTTTATTTCCCAGGGAAGCGCAGGAATCGACAAGGACAACGATAAAAAAACGGAGCCGCAGCTCCGTTTTTTAAATTAATTTTAGACCGCTAATTAAAACTAAACTCGCAATAATCGTCCGCAAAACGTTCGTTGGTGCTTTCGTAGATAACATACTGCCAATGATTACGCCGGGAATGGAACCAATGAGCAAATTCAATACGAGGGTATAGTTCACATTGCCTATGCTTGCATGTAAGATGCCAGCCGTCGTTGCAAGGAAAAAAGCATGCGCGATATCTGTACCTACAAGCAGTGCTGGGCTCATACGGAACAAGTACAACATGGCTATCGCGTATAGGGAGCCGGAGCCGATGGACGTTAGGCCCACGATAAATCCAAGCACGGCTCCAATCGTGATGACGAGTCCGCGCTTTTCCTCTAACGATCGAAGCTGCCAACGGTTTTCTTTCAGCTTGTGGCCGAAAAAAACCTTGAACATGGTTGCAACGGCTACCATAATCAACACATACCCCAGAGCATGTTTAATGATCGTTTCTTGATTATGGTAGGAGGATTCAAACAATCGCAAAAGGATGACGGCGATAATTACGCCTGGGATACTGCCTGTTGCCAGCATTTTAACGAGCTTGAAATCAATCGTTTTCTGCCGCCAATGCTGGATCGTACCAAAAAGCTTGGTGATGGAATTGTACAGAAGGTCAGTTCCTACGGCAATCGAAGGATGAATGCCTATCAGGATTAACACGGGGGTGAGCAGCGAAGCTCCGCCTACACCGGTCAGCCCGACTAAAAAACCGACGAATACACCCATCAGTAAGATACTCAAAGTCATGTTGTCATGTCCCCAATCGAATTCCTACTAATCAAATTGGATTTATTTTATTATAAATAAAACCAATTTGTAAAGAAATATTTTTAACTTTGCGTTACAATGGGAAGATGTGTCAAAAAGAGAGGTTGATTAGGAGGAAAAGGAATGAGCAATAGAACGACTGTCATGGTAAGTATTGTTCTTGCCATGCTCGTAGCTTCGATGGATACAACGATTGCCAATACGACCATGCCGATAATCGTAAATGAAATTGGCGGAAATGATTTATATGCATGGGCATTTACTTCCTATATGATCTTGTCAACGGTCCTTGCGCCAGTAGCTGGCCGTTTGTCTGATTTATTCGGACGGAAAAGGATATACGCAGCGGGGATCGTATTATTTCTGTTCGGGTCCGTACTTTGTGGATTTTCTCATAGTATGGTGGAATTGATCATTTTTCGGGCGATTCAAGGGATCGGGGCAGGGGTTATGATGCCGTTTCCTTCGATTATTGCCGGAGATCTTTATCCCGTCGAACAACGTGGCAAAGTGCAAGCTTTCTTTACGGCGATGTGGGGTTTATCGGCTGTACTGGCTCCGCTTCTAGGAACATTTTTTGTTACCTATTTGAGCTGGCGTTGGATTTTCTTCGTTAATGTTCCCATCTGTCTCATATCGCTGCTTACCTTAAAGCCATACAAGGAAGTGTATCAACCGAAAAAAGCTTCGATTGATTATGGCGGTGCGATTTTATTCGCCGGAGGCATATCACTGCTGCTGCTCACAACTGCCGTTGATCATTACAGTCTTGTGTATGGAGCAGTAGGAATCCTGCTTATGATTGCTTTCTTCTTTTATGAAAAAAGGCATCCAGCTCCTATCGTGCCTTTGAATTTATTGCGTAATCGTCCAGTTGCCATTATGATCGCGGGCTCTTTCGTCAGTTGTGCCGCATTGTTTGGAACGTCCAGCTTTATACCGCTATTCCTTCAAAACCAAGGACATTCGTTATTTATTAGTGGAATTGCCTTATTGGGAACGTCGATCGGCTGGATGGCTGTTGCTGTTCCCAGTGGGAAATGGGTACTGCGTTTTGGGTATAAGCCTCTGCTTTTGGCTGGCAACGGGTTACTTGTGATCACGGCCATTCTGTTGTTCTTCATTCATGAAGAAACTTCTTTCTGGTACGCTTTCGGTGCTTTGACCATGCTCGGTTTAGCATTTGGATTAATTTTCACTGTATCTACGATTGGATCACAACAGCTTGTTGAAGTGCATCAGAAGGGGATATCTACATCCTTACAGTTGTTTGCTCGCAATATCGGCACGGCTGTGAGTGTAACCATCATGGGGGCAATCATAACGAAATCAAGTACATTCTATGCGGGTATTCATGGAATGTTCGTGTTCGGTTTATTAGTCAGTTTACTGTCCTTTCTCATTCCGATAGCCATTCGTTCCAAAGCAAAACAAATGGGCTAAGGAATTTGAGGTCTGAAAGCAAAAGGAAAAGAGCCTGAAGGCGGTGAAAACCGCTTCCTGGCTCTTTTCCTTTATGTATAAAGCTGAGTGATTTAATGAGCTTACTGAGCTGATCGAAATTAAGAAGTGAAATTTCGTGTAGGCCGTGCAGTCAGGACATCATAATAGGCAGGCTGCTTATCGGGAGCTTCGGAGTTCTTAGCAGCGCTCAAATCGCGTATGTAAGCAGCAAAAATAAACTTGCCTTCAAATGGCTTGCTGGTTATCCACATTTCCGCAGGAAAGCTCGTACGATCAGAACGAAAAGCAATCGTTTCGAAGCGCTTTCCGATGAGTGTGATATCTTGTCGGATAAGCAACCGATACATGGAAGCAGCAGCTTGCCCGTCTTGGTCGAAGGGAAACAGAAAATCAAATAGCGTACGATTCAGCGCTTCTTTCCTTGAATAACCGAAGGTTGTTTCCGCAATCGGATTAAGATCAATAGTCCATCCACGATGATTAAATAAAAGGATACAGTCCGGGTTTGAGTCCATCATGGAGGCTTTAAGTCCTATTTGTTCTTCATGCAGGCGATCATGCTTCAATGAACTGATCAAACTGATGGAAAAGAGAATGACGGCGCCAAAAGCTACATACATCGCGAGAAGACTGGGGCCCATGGTTACGTCATACATTGGAGAATTAGGATAGTCAAGATTGCAGTAGGTGATCTCAGTCGCAACCATTCCTATATAATGCATGGAAGTGATGGCCACACCCATGAATATACTATTAATCATAAATCGTTGATAATGATAACGGCATAAATAAAGTGCTGTTATAGAAACTCCTATCGCTATGACGATTGATAAGGTAAAAGGGATCGAAAGATAACTGATTTTCATATCTGTGGGAGCCGTCAAGCCAGTATAATGCATCCCGCTTATGGCAAGTCCCATAAAAATACCGCCGATGATTAAATGGGCTACTTTTAGATGAGAGAGAAAGGTTATGAAGTAACCGACGACAGAACCGATTAAAGCTAGAAGAATGGAGACAAGCACCGTCTGAAATTGAAATGAAATGCTCTGAGGTAACGGATATGCCAGCATCGCAATGAAATGCATGGACCAAATGCCTACTCCCATAACGATGGCGCAGCAAAAAACCCATAACTTATGATACCAGCCTTTTGATATGGAGATTTTTTTGCTTAGACTTAAAGCAGTGTAAGAAGCAAACAAAATGATAAAGAAGGATAGTAGAATAAGATGGAAATGATACTCATTGATTACAGCGTAAGGCACGCGTAATTCCTCTCCTTTTTTCAGTAAAGTATTAGAGGCGACATAAAAAATCGAGGGAACCGAGTTGACCATTTTCTGTGCTTCCTGTAATCTGTGTTTTATTATAGTATCCAAAAAATGACATGTACATAGCGGGAAATGTTTCATTTCATCGAATTGTGTCGAAACGCACAAATATTTAAAATAAATGAATGGCAGGAGACGAAATGAGAAATAAACAGAGTAAAAAAGGGATCATTTTTGATATGGATAATACCTTACTTCGTTCTCACATTAATTTTCAAGCCATGAAGCAGGAAATAGTCAGCTATTTAACGGAAAAAGATATGTTGCCGAAATCATTCTGTATGCAGGAGCATACGACTTCCACGGTCATTCAATTTGCCAAGGAGCGTGGTCTTTCGGAACACATGTTTTATGAGGTTATGGGAATCGCTGCTCGGCACGAGTTAGCAGGTATGGAGGGGGCGGGTCTGGAGCCTTTTGTTCAACCACTTCTGGAAACATTGATGGGCCGTTATGTTCTTGTCATCGTAACGAATAATGCCTATGCGGCAGCGCAGCATGTACTTGAGCTTACAGAAATTGCAGGTTACTTTGATAGGGTGATAGGAAGAGAACAAATGGAAGCCATGAAGCCTTCCCCTTCGGGATATTTGGCTGCCAAAAAGCATTTTCCACACATTCAGGATAGGGAATGGATTTCAATCGGTGATTCATGGATAGACGGGATGGCATCAATGGAAGCTGGCATTCCATTCATTAGCTATGGAGGCGAAGAGGAATGGATGGAAAAGAAGGGCGTTAAGGTCGTTGCTCACATTGACAATATATTGGATCTGTTAGATTATTTATAGATGTTCAAAAGATAATAAGAGAGAAGTGACTGTATATGCTGATCGACATTAAATCCCGACTCCATGAGGATCTCATTCAAGAGTTATTGAGTTATAGCGTGTTTCCCGACCCGGATCGACTCGAACAGGCAACAAAGGAATATGAGACCGATAAAAACTTATGGTTGTTCGGCTATGAATCGGAAGGCAGGCTTGTAGGTATAATTGGCTTCCGAATCAATGATGGCCAAGAGATGAGGATTACCCACTTGACTGTAGAACCTGAAAGCAGAGGCGTTGGTTTCGGGCGCGGGATCATTCTGGAAATTATCGAAGACATGCATCCTGTTACGATTGAAGTGGAAGCGGATGAAGAGACGGTCCAGTTTTACCGCAATATTGGATTCCGTATAAGCAGCCTAGGGGAGAAATACCCAGGTATGGAAAACTTCTTATGTGTCTACGAAGTAGAAGAAGCAAACGAAGAGGAATAAAGATTAAAGAAGTGCATTCGTGGGTGTTGCCCACTCGAATGTACTTCTTTTTTTGTTTCGATGATTCCCTTGTCATATAGACAAGGAATCGGCATATAGTATTATGCGAACGATTACAAAAGAAATTGCAAGGGATTAAAAGTGAAGATAGCTGCTCATTAAGAAGATACGGAGGTTCTGTTATGCTGCATATTGTCGTTTGTATCAAGCAGGTGCCCGACTCCAGAGAAATTCGTATTGATCCCAAAAATAATACATTAATTCGCCAAGGTGTGCCAAGCATTGTGAATTTTTATGATATGCATGGGTTGGAAGAGGCACTTCGCATCAAAGATGAGCTAGGAGCTAGAGTCACCGTTGTGACAATGGGGCCGCCGCCTGCGGAGAAGGGCTTGAAGGAATGCATTTCTTTGGGCGCGGACGAAGCCGTATTAGTGACGGATCGTGGTTTTGCGGGAGCGGACACGCTTGCCACTTCATATGTGGTGGCACGGACCATTCGTAAGATTGCTGAAACATGGGGCGAGGTTGATATCGTTTTCTGCGGTAAACAGACACTGGATGGCGATACCGGACAGGTAGGTCCTGGCGTCGCGTGTAGGCTGGATTTGGAGCAACTGACATATGTGAACAAAGTGGTTGAGGTCAATGAGTTGAAGCGAAAAGTAACGGTGCACCGGCTTCTGGAAGACGGTATCGAAGTTGTTGAGACAAGCATGCCTGTTTTGATAACGGCTCTCAAAGAGATGAACAAGGTGAGGCGAGCATCGCTTCCGGGCATGGTTAGAGCAGCTCGTTACAAGCCGACCGTATGGACAACGGCGGATTTTCCGGATTTGGAGCGAGCCAAAATTGGGCTGAAGGGATCTCCGACGATTGTAGCCAAAACGTGGGTACCGGAAGTAAGAGCGGTTCATTCACACTTTATTACGTATGATTCACCGGAAGAGGCGGCTCATATACTCATAGATAAGCTTTGGGGCTCGTAAGGGATGAGACAGGCTGCAAAGCTTGAACATGTCAAATGAACGGGGGCAGGAATCATGGCAAAAGAACAAGCAGACGAGCTTACGGAAGCGGCAATGCCGGATTGGTCGGCATATCGCGGGGTACTTATTGTAGTGGAGCAGCGTGATGGCGAAGCGAAGAAGGTTTCGTGGCAGCTTCTGGGCGAAGGGAGGAAGCTTGCGACGAAGCTGGAGGCGCCGCTCATGGCGCTCGTCATCGGCGAGGATGTGGCACATCTCGCTGAGGAAGCCATACAATACGGCGCTGATCGCGTTTATCTATGCGAAGCGCCGGAGCTTCGCGACTATCGTACCCGGCCTTACAGCCGGGTCTGTTTGAAGCTGATCGAGGAAGCGAAGCCCGAGATCGTGCTGTTTGGCGCGACAGCCACAGGGCGCGATTTGGCAGGTGCGATTGCGACGCACCTGCCGACAGGTCTTACGGCCGACACGACGCAGCTCGATGTCGAGCCGCCGCCGTCGCGGCTGCTGCTGGCCAGTCGGCCGGCTTTCTCCGAGAAGATGATGGCAACCATCCTCTGCAAGCAGTACCGACCGCAGATGGCGACAGCTCGCGCGGGCGTGTTTCAGGCGCTGCCGAAGGACGCGGCGCGTCAAGGCGAGATCGTGCGCATCGACTCGACGATGCGCGAAGAGGAGATCGCCGCGCAGGTACTGAATTTCCTGCGCGAGACTGGCAAGCTGAATCTCGAGGAAGCCGAGATTATTGTCGCTGGGGGCCGGGGACTGGGCGGCCCCGAGGCCTTCAAGCTGCTCGCCGAGCTGGCGGAGGCGCTCGGCGGTGTCGTTGGCGCATCCCGCGCGGCCGTCGATGCGGGATGGATCGGACATGAGCACCAGGTCGGTCAGACCGGTGCGACCGTAAGGCCGAAGCTGTATGTCGCCGTCGGGATCTCCGGCGCCGTCCAGCATACCGTTGGCATGGGTCAGGCGGACGTTGTTGTAGCAATTAACAAGGATGCCAAAGCACCGATTTTTCAATTTGCGCATTACGGAATTGTGGGCGATTTATTTAAAATCGTACCCGCGATAACGGAAGAAGCGAGGAAACGCAAACCGCAATCAAGCATGCCGCCGACTGCAACGGATACTCCCGTATCCGCTCGAAGTACATCTTCCGAGGAAACGGATATTCGCGAAAGGAGTGAAGCCGGATGAATGAGAAGTTTCATGCCATTGTTGTCGGGGGTGGGCCTGCCGGGTCGCAGCTGCCTTGACGATGGCTCGGGCTGGCTTATCCGTTGTTTTATTAGAACGCGGTGAGTTCCCAGGAGCCAAAAATATTTTCGGCGGTGTTCTTTACCGCAAGCAAATCGAGGAGCTTGTCCCTGAGTTCTGGAAAGAAAAAAACTTTCCAATGGAGCGTTATATTGTCGAACAACGGATCTGGATGATGGGGAAAGAATCGATGGTAACGTTCGGACATCGGAATGAAGCGTATAAAGAGCCTTACAACTGCTTTACAGGTCTGCGCGTGAAATTCGACCAATGGTTCGCCGAGAAAGCTGTTGCAGCAGGGGCAATCCCTATTTACGAAACAGTTGCTTTGGATGTGATACGAGAAGGTAATCGTGTAGTCGGTGTGCGTACGGATAGAGAAGATGGCGACTTGTATGCCGACGTTGTCATCATTGCCGATGGAGTCAACTCGCTGCTTGGCAAAGCGATGGGCATTCATAAAGAATGGATGCCGGATGAAGTCTCTTTGGCTGTGAAGGAAGTGATTGCGCTGCCGAGAGAGAAGATCGAGGATCGTTTCGGCTTGGAAGGCGATGAAGGCGTCACGATAGAGTTCATGGGAGAAACATCGCTCGGTATGGCAGGCATGGGTTTTCTTTATACGAATAAAGAAACCATTTCTCTCGGAGTAGGTGTCATGGTCAATCACCTGCGAGACAAAAAAGTGAAGCCTTATGCTGTACTAGAAGCCGTTAAACAGCATCCCATGATCCGCAAGCTCATCCAAGGCGGAGAAACCAAGGAGTACTCCGGTCATTTAATACCCGAAGGTGGCTTTCACTCCATTCCGCCTCTATCCGGCGAAGGTTGGTGCGTATGTGGCGATGCTGCGCAGCTCATCAACTTTGTGCATCGGGAAGGCACGAATTTAGCGATGACTTCAGGGCGTTTGGCTGGGGAGGCCATTGTCGAAGCAAAGGAACGCGGCGATTTTTCAGCAGCATCGCTGAAAGCTTACGACATGAAGATTCGTGAATCATTTGTGCACAAAGACTTGCAAAAATATAAAGGAATGCATCAATTCCTCAGAGAACAAGACCCTGAACTCCTTTTTGATAAGCTGCCAAGAGCGTTGAATGAAGCCGCTTATAACATGTTCCTCGTCGATGGGATCACCAAAGCCGACAAACAAAAAATGGCCGTGAAGCTGATTAGGAATGCTGCCGGAGGCACGATGAATCTAATGAAGCTTGGCTATAAAGGATGGAGGGCGATGAACGGATGACGCAAAGCGATATTGCGGATAAGCTATTTACCATTCGTTACAAATGTGATGATAAATCGCACCTCGTTATTAAGGATACGCAAACGTGTCTGAACTGTGTGACCAAGGATTGCAACTATTTCTGCCCATCGGATGTATATGAATGGGAGAAGAAGCTTAAAATTACGACCGTGGCTTTCGAAAATTGTATTGAATGCGGAACTTGCCGAATCGCTTGCCCTTCTTATAATATTGACTGGGTATATCCGAAAGGCGGGCACGGAATCACGTATAAATTTGGCTGAGCTTCATGAAACAAAGAACGGAGCAAAGGGCTGCAGCAGCCTTGCTCCGTTCTTTGTTTCGTCGCTTCTTTTTTACGCGTGATAGCTTCCCATCGGTTCGTTTAATACCCATTCCAAAAGGTCAATCATATCAGTAAGTCGTTCGTTATGAATGTTTAGCGCTTCATGCTCGGCATCGTTCCCCGCCTGTGCTACACGCGATTGAAGGGTTTGCTGCTGCTGGCGCAGCTCGTTGACTTTGCGTTTAATTTGGTTTTCTGTTCTCATTTCTGACTCCTCTTCGCAGATCATCTATCTTTACTATACGCGTAAATAGGCTAGAACTTCAAATATGTCATCATCTATCCTGTAGCGAACTTTTTTGAGGACGAATTTGCATTGACAATGGCGAAGTATGTTATCATAATATTAAGTTATGTATATATGCTAAGCTAAGCGATTACTTGGAGGTAGTACCCATTACTAACATTGTCCTGAACGACGCTATGACCATGTTGAAGAAGACAAGCCGCACTTTTTATATTCCGATTAGTCAACTGGATTTAGGCTTGAGAGAGGCTGTCTCTTCTGCCTATTTATGTATGCGAGCTATAGATGAAATCGAGGATCATGAACAGCTTGAAGATCCGTTGAAAGTACAACTTCTCATGAGCATACACGAAGCATTCGAATCCCCGCATGTTATTGAAGAAACGCAAAAAGTGCTTTCACCGTATCGTGAGGTATTACCGGATGTTACGATGCAGCTTCATGAATGGTCTCTACTTTGTCCGACTACTGCTTTTCCCATAGTAAGCCGCTATATGGCGAAAATGGCTTTGGAAATGGCAGAATGGGTGCAGCATGGATGGCATATTCATACGGAAGAAGATTTGGATCGTTATACATATAGTGTAGCGGGTATGGTTGGAGAAATGCTCTCAGAACTATGGGCTTGGAATGACGGGACGCAGTCTGATCTTACGAAAGCAGTCGCATTCGGAAGAGGCTTGCAAGCTGTTAATATTCTTCGAAATCGAGAAGAAGATCTTAAACGTGGCGTTGACTTTTACCCTGATGGCTGGGGATTCAAAGAAATGCAGCAGTATACGCGTCGTAACCTAGATATCGCGGATGCTTATATCGCTGATTTAAAGGAAGGTCCGGCCTTGAAATTTTGTAAGATTCCTTTAGCGTTAGCTCATGCGACAGTCAATTTGATTTCCATGGGCGGAAGTAAATTGACAAGAGATGCGGTTTTGAAAATCGTAAATCGAATCTCCAAATAAGGAGAAAGACGCTCGAAGGGTCATAAAAGAAGCCGGTAGCTAGCGTTGCCGGTTTTTTTTCTGTCTTTTTGGAAATCAGCGTACGTCTGCTTCATAGCTTCAATTAACATAGGTGAATGGGGAGGTACATATGGGTACACTGACGAAGGCGATATTATTAGCGGCCAAAGCTCATGACGGTCAAACCGATAAAGGCGGTAATCCGTATATCTTGCACCCAATTCGGCTAGCCAGCAAGACAAGAACATTGGAAGAATCCATCGTAGCTGTTTTGCATGATGTCGTGGAGGATTCTAGTTATACGCTGTTTGATTTGAAAAAAGAAGGCTTCAGTGAAGAGATTATTCAAGCATTGGATTGTCTGACGCGCAGAGCTGACGAATCGTATGAGCAGTTTATAAGGCGAATCAAACAAAATCCGTTAGCCGCGAATGTCAAGCTTTTGGATATTGAGGATAATAAAGACATCAGCCGCATTCCGAAGCCAACGGAGAAGGATTATGAAAGATTAAACAAATACAATAAGGCGATTGACATATTATTAGGACTTTAGTTATCCATTGAAAATGAGTATGATGAGAATAACAAGCTTATTTGCTCATAGAGGGGTAAGCCTTAACCACGAAGAGGTGTTCTATGATTAGCTTAATCGCTGTCGGTCTTGTTGCTCTTTTACATTTATACATCTTGTATTTGGAAATGTTTCTTTGGACATCGCCGAGGGGTTTGAGAGCATTCTCATTGACCAAAGAGTTTGCAGAAGCGTCAAAATCGTTGGCTGCCAACCAAGGATTGTATAACGGATTTTTGGCTGCTGGTTTAATTTGGGGCATCCTGTATCGGGATCCTTCGGTAAGCAAGCACATAGAGATTTTCTTTCTGGCTTGTGTCATTGTTGCTGCCCTTTACGGAGGTGCTACAGCTAAGAAATCGATCTTGCTAATTCAAGGGCTTCCTGGATTAATCGCCCTTTTGTTGGTGCTATTTCTCCGTTAATTCGCAAATCCAATAGGCAAAAAAGTTTCAACTTTAGGAGAACATCGTTCAGAACAAGGGGCGTTAGGTGGAGCTGTAGCACTGGTTTTCAGCGTTACAGAAGTGGAACGGCTTGTAAGTGCCGCTGTAAGCACGAAAAACATGCTTACAGCAAAGGAAAAGGGAGTAAAAGGTCGTTAGGTGGAGCTGTAACACTGATTTTCAGCGTTACAGAAGTGGAGCGGCTCATAAGTGCCGCTGTAAGCTCGAAAAACATGCTTACAGCAAAGGGAAAGGTACGATTTATCTAATCGGCACTGCATATACGATATGGAGGCTTTCATTGATTTGTTCGTGTTTGGTTACATAGCCTAGATTCTCGAATACCACGACTAAAGTACTTAACGAAGTGTAATGATGATGCTCGCTGCTGCTTCGGAATCCTTCATCCGTGTACATGAAGTCGGTTATACAAATACGCCCATGGGGTTTTAGGACTCTGCGCATTTCTTCAATGGCGAGCAGTTTCTGATCATCTGTAAGATGGTGAAATGCAAAGCTCGTGACGACAAAGTCAAAATTTCCATCCAAGTAAGGTATCGCTAGGAAATTCCCAAGTTTAGTTTCAATCCCAGGGAATTTTTTTTGGCAATGTTTTAACATTTCCCTCGATTGATCGACTCCCGCCATTTTTGCTCCTTGTATAATGATTTTACCGGCCAAATTGCCTGTTCCCGTTCCTAAATCCAATCCCATTTCACCGAAAGCTGGTGAAAGCCACTTTACAGTCAACTCCAATGCTCGCTCATAATCTTTGTATGCCCCATTATCGCTAAAAACGGTTTGGTCATGTGCAATTGCCAAATGATCAAAACCCCACTTGTCTTGCCAGCTATTTCGCTGCTCTCGCAATCTGCGGGATCCTTCCGCGAGTTCATAGATATCGGGTAAGGGCAGTGATTTTTGATTTTTTACAATCTGAATCATATCGTCCGTTGTTTCAATAATTTGTTTGATTTCAACCCATTTGGCAAACAGGACGGAACGCTGAAGTTCTAGATAATACTGCAGCTCTTCATGATCCTGTCCATCGATGTCTTGCAGAGCTTTTTTGATGTGATCAATGCTCATTCCTGCTTCTCTTAAGGAAATAATGGTTTGCAGCCGCCAAATGTGCTTCTCGGTGAAGTCGCGGTATTGATTGTCATCTTGCTTATCGGGGGCGATCAGCCCTTTTTCTTCATAAAAGCGAATAGTCCGGGGAGAGATTTTAAGTTTATCTGCAATTTCCTTAATTTTCATAGCAGCCGCCTTTCTCTACTTTTACATTAAACATTCACGTTACGTAAATGTAAAGTGGGTTTATATGCGAATATGACTTTAAACCTATAAGTCAAATACCACAAACGCAAGCAGTATTGGTTAATGATAAACATAAATGAGGTTTTTTCCTTCTAAATAGATACGTAAGATCGTCTTTCAAGTTCCTAACGGCAATTGACCTTTCCCTTAAGGAAAGGTTTATTGTTGTGAGTAACACAGGAGAGGAAGGCGAATGATGATGACAATTTTGATTAAAGATGTGACCATATTATCTATGATGGATGAGGACACGTATATCGGGGATATTTTGATCGAGGGTCATGAAATTAAAGCTATGGGAAAGGGGCTGTCTGTAAACCCCCGTGAAGTCATCCAAGGAACCGGGATGGTTGCCATGCCTGGCTTAATTAACGCGCATCAACATACACCCATGAGCTTATTAAGGGGATTTTCTGATGATCTGATTTTGATGGATTGGCTGGAAAAGAAAATGCTGCCTGCAGAAGCTAGAATGACGCCTGAGGATATTTATTGGGGTGCAAAACTTTCGATGGCAGAAATGATTAAATCCGGGACGACAGCTTTTGCCGATATGTACATTCATATGAATGAAATTGCCGCAGCGGTTCAGGAGGTTGGTTTGCGCGCCTCGTTAACTAGAGGGTTGGTGTTTATGGAAGATGACGGAGGAAGAAGGGTCATGGAATCGATTGATCTGATTGATCGTTGGTCCGGACAAGCAGAAGGAAGAATTACGACGATGCTAGGACCGCATTCTCCATACACATGTCCACCGGCTCCATTAAAAGAAGTGATTCAGCTTGCGGAAAAGAAAAATGTTCCGATCCACATCCATCTAGCAGAAACCAAAGAAGAAGTCATCAAAATCAGAGAAAAATATAACCAAACGCCAACTGAATATTTGTATAACTTAGGTTTGATGGAGAAATCACATGTCCTGTTAGCTCATAGCGTTCATGTAAATAGAAGAGATATCGGCTACTTAAAAGGGATGCGCGGTGGTGTCTCTCATAATCCGGTGAGCAATTTGAAATTGGGATGCGGAATCGCTCCCATCTTGGACATGATGAGGCAAGGAATTACAGTTGGCTTAGGTACCGACGGGGCAGGGAGCGCTACAACCGTCGATATGTTTGAAGAAATTAAAGCAGCTTCATGGCTGCAGAAGCTGGAGTACGGCGATCCCCGGCAGCTTCCCGCTAGCCTAGTGCTGCGGATGGCGACTAGGGAGAGTGCAAAGCTGCTGAATATTGACAAGCAAGTAGGGACGCTTGAGATTGGTAAGAGAGCGGATATCATTTTAATCGATATGAAAAAACCGCACCTGCAGCCCCTGCACAATGTAGCCTCGTTACTCGCGTATAGTGTTAACGGATCAGACGTGGATACTACGATTGTGAACGGAAAAGTGCTTATGAAGCATAGACAGCTGCTTACTATTGATGAGGATGAATTATTCAAAGAAGTCATGACGCGTTCCAAACGAATCGTCGAGGGAATCTGACAGCGTATACAAAGCAACGAAAACTACAAAAAAACCGCTCTTTGGATTTATGGCAGGGACATGCCTCATAAATCGCAGAGCGGTTCTTTTAATGTTATCGGTCCAGCACCATTTTTCTAGTCCGGGCATGAGATAGGCCAAAGGAAACGATGGCTGTTGCTGCGGCGACGGCTACACCCGCCGCGCCGATCCAAGTGATGGATGTAAGGGATGATTTCTCCACAACCACGCCGCCGATACCGGCTCCGGCCGCCATGGCAAGCTGTAGGACAGAGCTGTTCAGACTAAGCATGATACCGGAAGCCTCAGGGGCGAGAGAGATCAAATTATACTGCTGCGTAGGGCCTGACGACCAAGCTGAGAAGGACCACAGCATCAGCATAGGGAACACGATAGCCGGCGAATGGGCAGAAATCGATAAGAGAATGAGTGCTAAGGTATGAAACAGCATCCCGCCAATTAGCGTTCGGCCTGCCCCCCAGCGGTCTGTGCTGTAGCCTCCGAACTTGGAACCTATCAAGCTGGCGATCCCGAATGCGAACAAGCCAATGCTGACTCCACTTTCATTCATTTCTGTAACTTTAAGAAGAAAAGGAGAAATATACGTATAGGCGATTGAATATCCGGCTATCCAGAAAAACGTGATCGATAAGGCTACCACAATACGTGGCTGCTTTAATAATGCAAGTTGGTTTCGGAGCGGGATAGGGGCTTCACCTTCCATGCGTGGAATCGTGAATGCAATGGCAACAATCGCCAGCAGTCCAAGAAGGCCGATTCCTCCAAAGATGGTTTGCCAAGGGTACGCCGAAGCAACAACTCTTCCCAGAGGAACACCGACGATTAACGCTGTGCTGAAGCCCATCACAAGCGTAGCGATGGCACTGCCTTGCTTCTCGTGTGGAGCAATTTTCGCCGCAACCGTCAGTCCGGTAACTACGAATACACCGGTACTGAGAGCCAAAATGATTCTTGATGCAATCAAATACTCAAAACCGTGTACGGATAAGGCAAGAAAGTTTCCAATAACGAATATAACTAGTGAATAGAGCAGCAGCTTGCGGCGCTCCATACGAGCCGTAATGGCCATCAACAAAGGGGTTCCGAAAGCGTAAGCTAGCGAAAATACGGTTATGAGCTGACCTGCTGATGCTAAGGAGACCCCTATATCCACAGCAACTTTATCCAAAATACCTGCGATAATAAACTCTGATGTGCCGACAAGAAAACTGACGACCGCCAGCATATAAATTTTCCATGTGTAAGACATACGAATAATTCCCTTCTTTCTATCCAATTATTTTATATTTCTAAAAATATAGAAATAAACTCAAAAATTTATTCCAGTAAATATGGCGCATATTTTTGTGCCAGTTCACGATTCACGCTGTAGTAAATATATGTGCCGTCTTTGCGCGTGGTTAACAGACCGCAATCGGTTAGCTGCTTGAGATGGTGAGATAATGTTGAGCCAGCGACTGATTCCAGCATGCTCATAATCTCGGAGCAGCACATATTTTTTTCCTCGGTAAGCAGCATAGCAATTTTGATTCGGGTAGGTTCACCGAGTGCTTTGTATACTTTGACGGCTTGGCGTACTTCCGGTTTATCTTCGATCATCATGAACTCATCCCTGTCATTAATTTTTATTTCTATGATTATCGAAATAAAGATATCACATGCTGCGAAGGAAGTAAATAGGCACATTTTATAACGGCAGGAAAAGGGTCTTCCCACATGGTGTCGAATTGTGGTACTACAGAAAATTAGTACTTTTTATCCAACTGCATTCCTTTACAATAAGGGTGAGTTACTTCTGTGAATGGAGGACAGTTGATGTCAACACGTAAAGTCAGAATCATCGGATCCGGTAAATACTTGCCCAAACGTAACATTTCTGCGAAAGAAATGAGTGATAAGCTTCAAGTTTCAGAAGGTTGGGTATTGAAAAAAACAAGTGTTGAAACACGTTATTTTGTTGAAGAAGAGACAGCTTCTTACATGGGCGCACGTGCGGCTCACGCCGCGCTTATTTCTGCCGGTCTTGCGTTTGGGGATATCGATTGTCTTGTCAGTACGAGCGGGACGATGCAGCAGCCGATTCCATGCACAGCAGCGCTTATTCAACGAGAAATGGGCTTCGAGCATTCGGGTATTCCTTCTTTTGATATTAATTCAACCTGTCTCAGCTTTGTAGCTGGGTTGGATGTGATGTCTTATATGGTGGATGCGGGACGATACCGCCGAGTACTGCTCGTCGCCAGCGAAATCGCATCGAAGGGCTTGAATTGGCAGCAGAAAGAAAGCGCGGCTTTATTCGGAGATGGGGCGGTTGCAGTCATTATTGAGCGAACAGAGGCTGGGGGCAGCTCTTGTATCGTGCATGCGAAGATGGAGACCTACAGCTCAGGCGCCCATTATTCAGAAATCCGCGGCGGGGGCACAGCGCTGCCTGCGCGCTTATATAGTTCCGAACAAGATGAGGATTACTCGTTCGATATGAACGGGGAAGCCATCTTCCGCATGGCCTCGCGATTATTGCCTGATTTCTTAAGCGATTTGCTTCGTACTGCCGGAACGCAGATGAAAGATTGTAAGTTGGTGATTCCTCATCAAGGCAGTGCGATGGCCATGCGTCTTTTGCGCAGAAAACTGGGGATTGCTGAAGAGCAGATGATGAATATTACACCAGATCATGGCAATACCATTGCAGCATCGATTCCGATGGGTCTTCACGAAGCCATTCGTCAGATGAGGATCGAGCGGGGAGATCGTATCCTGCTTCTCGGCACATCTGCCGGGTTTTCAATGGGAGGCGTTATCTTTGATTACTGAGCAAGGTAACGACAGGATTAAGGGATTGAAAGTGTTGATCACGGGAGGAAGGGCACCAGCAGCATTAGAACTAGTTCGACTATTAGCTGCTGAAGGCTGCCAAGTCCATGTTGCCGAAAGCGCCAAGAAGCATCTATGCATCGGTTCAAAGGCAGTAAAATGCTGGCACACAGTACCGAGTCCCGCTCAGAACACAGCAGGCTTTCTGGCGACGTTGGTGCAAATTATTGAAAATGAAAAGATCGATCTGTTAATCCCTACTTGTGAGGAGATCTTTTATATCGCGTCAGGTTTGGAAAAATTGCAGCAGTTTTGCCGTATTTATTGTGCGCCGATTCAGCAGCTGCGGCGTTTACATAGCAAATGGAGCTTCATTCGAAGAGCCGAGGAGCTTGGATTTGAAGTGCCAGAAACCTTATTAATTCAGTCTCCCGGTGAAATCATAGCCAAAACCGATACTTTTAGAGACGGATATGTGCTGAAGCCTGAATTTTCGAGATTCGCAGCAAAAGTAAGGGTAATTCGACACCACAAACCTCCAACTGATGACCTAGATCAGGAGAGTTATCCATGGGTCGCTCAGCAATTTATTTCGGGAAAAAGTATTTGCACCTATAGTGTCGTTCATCGAGGAAAGATTATCGCGCACGCTGATTATGAAGCAAAGTATGCGATAGATGGCGGCGCTTGTATTTATTTCGAACCTTTATTCCACGATAAAGCACAGCAGTGGGTAGCTCGATTTGTGGGCGAAGAACAGTTCACTGGACAGATTGGTTTCGATTTCATTGAAACGGCCGAAGGCAACCTTTTTCCTCTGGAATGCAATCCGCGAGCGACAAGCGGTCTTCATCTGCTTGCTGCTGAATATGGGATGGCTGATGTGTTTTTAAAACCGGAGGAGGTAAGGAGCTCGGTTTTGAAACCTGGAGTTAAATCCAGAGCGATGATTGCTCTGCCAATGCTGCTGTATGGATTTAAGAATCTGTTAAGCCGTAAACAAAAACGCCTCATCTGGTTAAAGAAATTGGCAACGACTCGCGATGTCATCTTTCGTTGGGAAGATAGGAGGCCTTTTTTTCAACAAGCAGCTATGCTGTTGGAAATAAGGCAGATGGCCAAACGAAGGCAACAAACGTTAGTCGAGGCTTCAACGGCTGATATCGAATGGAACGGAGAAGTCATATGAGAGCTTTAGTTACCGGAGGAACAGGCTTTCTGGGTAAAAGACTGGCTTGGCGATTGCGGGATGAGGGTTGGGAAGTTACCGTCATCGGTCGCAACGACAAGATCGGCGCGCAGCTGGAGCAGCAGGGTGTCCGGTACATTTCGCTGGATATTCGTCGAAAGAAAGAGGCGATGGACGCATGTTCAGGACAAGATGTTGTATTCCACTGTGCGGCGCGCTCAGCTTCATGGGGAGCTTACGAAGATTTCTATGCGAGTAATGTAACGGGAACTGAACATGTCATTGCAGGTTGCATGCGCCATAACGTTGAAAGACTTATTCATGTCTCGACACCTAGTGTATGCTTCCGTTATGGTGACAGGAAGAATGTGACCGAGAGGTATGCTTTGCCCCAAAGACAAGCAAGCCATTATGCTGCAACGAAACGGTTAGCAGAGATAGCGATCGCACAAGCGGCCTTAGGCCGGCTGCGGGCTGTCATTATCAGGCCGCGGGCTATTTTCGGTCCTGGCGATACGTCGATCTTACCGCGCATCATCGAGGCGAACACGACGACTGGTGTGCCTATGATTGATGGCGGACGCGCGCTTATCGATCTGACGTACATCGACAATGTGGTCGATGCGCTTGTTTTAAGTCAGCGTGCGCCAGACGAGGTTCTTGGGCGCACGTATCATATTACGAACGGAGAACCGATGCCTTTCGTGCAAGCTGCGCAGCGCTTTTTGACAAGCTGGGCATGCCATTGCGCATGAAAAAGCTGTCGTATCCCGTGGCTTTTGCCGCCGCGTCAGTGATGGAGACGATGGCCGGATTGTCACGGGATGGACGTGAGCCAAGACTAACCAAGGCGATGGTGGGCATGTTGGGTCGCAGCCAAACACTGGATATTCGCGCAGCGCAGCACGAACTAGGTTATTCGCCACGAGTCAGTGTGGCAGCTGGACTGGATGCTTTTGCGAAGTGGTGGAGGAACGAACATGGGAAATAGCGATTGGAAGCTGCCTCAAGTAAAGCTTCAACTATTTGCAGCAGGGTATTGTATACATCCTGAATGGGTGACAATACGCGGAGGTAAGTTTGGCCGTATTAGGATTCCTGCCCTGTTTGCATTGATCGATCACCCAGAGAAGGGTTATATCCTTTGGGATACAGGTTATTCGGAGCGGTTTTTGGCGGCGACGCATCGGTTCCCTGCGCGGTTGTATCGGATGTTGACGCCGGTTAACTACCGAGCTTCGGAAAGCGCAGTCAACCAGCTTCGCGCTCAAGGCATTGCGCCTGAGGATATCAAAATCGTGATTATATCCCACTTTCATGCGGATCATATTGCGGGTCTCAAGGATTTTCCCAACGCAAGATTCATGTTTGTGGCTGAGGCATACGATGGTGTGAAAGGACTAAGTGGTATCGCTGCACTGCGGCGTGCCTTTTTACCAGAGCTCCTGCCAAGTGATCTAGAGGCTCGTTCGACTCTCATTTCTAACGACCGCAAGGTTGAGCTTGGAACAGAATCGTCGCCATTTCCATATGCATGGGACGTATTAGGAGATGGTCGATTGCTTGCTGTTGATTTGCCTGGCCATGCAGACGGTCAGATTGGACTATTTCTTTCTACCCAGAAGCGCACTTATTTTCTTTGCGCCGATGCTGCATGGTCAAGGAAAGCGGTGGAGGAAAATCGTCCACCACATCCTGTGGCGAGCCTGATTATGCCTGATAAAACGAGATATCGGGAAAGTTTCGAACGAGTTGTGGACCTGCAGAGAATGCATCCTCATGTGCGTATCATTCCATCCCATTGTCCGGAAGTATGGTCGTGGGTACAAGGAGGAGAACGGCTATGAAGAGCATGGATACTTTTCATGTTTTGGCGCAGTATGTGCGCACCCGATACCGCCCAAAGTTCAACAATCGTGACGCCTTAGCGCAGTGGCAAGAGAAAAAAATACAGCAGCACTTGGCCGTGGTACGACAACAGTCACCTTTTTACGCAAAGCTTTGGGAAGATCGGCCACTGAAGGAATGGCGAGAATTTCCGATCATTGATAAACAAATGATGATGGACCATTTTGATCAATTGAATACCGCAAGCATTCGGAAAGAAGACGCGATGAGGCTAGCGCTTGATGCTGAGCAATCACGTCAGTTCACACCAATGATCGGTGAGATTACAGTGGGTCTCTCTTCAGGAACCTCCGGCAATCGAGGCCTCTTCCTTGTAAACCGCAAAGAACGGCTCACCTGGGCGGGGACGATTCTGGCCAAGGTGCTGCCCCAATCGATATTTACGCCCCAACGCATCAGTTTTTTTCTGAGAGCCAATAGCAATTTGTACGGAACTGTGGGTAGTCGCAGACTTCAGTTTCTGTTCTATGATTTGCTGGACAAGATAGAGCATCATCTAGAGCGTTTAAATGATCAGCAACCTACTCTATTGGTCGCGCCTCCGTCGATGCTGCGCGTATTGGCTCAATTACAGCATTCCGGTATGTTGCACATTAGACCTGAACGTATTGTTGCTGTTGCCGAGGTCCTTGATCCCATCGATAGAAAGTATATTGAGCAGGTATTTGAGAGTAAGGTTCATCAGGTCTACCAATGTACGGAAGGGCTGCTCGCTGCGACATGCTCACAAGGAACCTTACACCTGAATGAAGATATTGTTTGTATTCAAAAAGAGTATGTGGATCGCCAATTAGGCAAATTTGTGCCGATCGTTACAGATTTCTCCCGCTTCACTCAGCCGATTGTTCGCTATCGGTTGAACGACTTGTTAACAGAGCAAAGCGAGCCGTGCGCCTGTGGATCCCTGTTTACGGCTATTGCGCAGATTGAAGGCCGTTGTGACGATCTATTTTATTTTCCCGCAATTGCGGGTGATGATTGGGTGACTGTATTTCCGGATTATATATCCAGAGCTATTATTTCGGCTTCCGGGGCGGTTGAAGCTTATCATGTGATTATGCATGCGCCAGAACTGTTAGAAATATCTTTACAGGTTAACGAGCTTGAATGTAACGAGGCACAGCATGCGATCCTATATTCTCTACAAGATCTATGCTCGCGAGTGGGCTGTCAAATGCCCGAGGTTCAATTTTCCTCTTACTCATTCATACCTGGCGAAAGAAAATTGCGAAGGGTCGAGAGAAGATGGCTCTATACCGAACCAAACTTCGTTAAAGGCTTCCAAACGTAAAAAACGTTTGGGGTCTTTTTTTATTTGATCTTTGCAACTTTTTTCTTGCGGGGGTCGTTTATAGAGTAACTCTAGAGGATACAACACAAAATAGTGAAACATATGGAGGCATTCATAATGAAAAAAATAGCAACGATAACGGCAGCTACTTTATTAATAAGCAGTTTATCTTTCAGTTCGGCATTTGCTTTTTCGGATGTAGACGCGGCACAATCAGAGGCTGTTTCCGCATTGAAAGACAGAGGCGTGGTGAGCGGAATCGATAATGAGCATTTTGTTCCCAAGGGAAAGATCAGCTATGCACAAAGTGTGCAAATGATTGTCAAGGGCTTGAATTTGAATTTGGACACACTGCGCTTTGTTAAACAGCCTTTGGCCTCCGATTCTTATTCAAATGTTCCCAATGATGCGTGGTATGCAAATGCTTTTATTATTGCGCATTACAATGGCTTGGAGATTCCGAAGGATGTAAATCCGAACGCTGTCATTACACGTGAACAGTTTGGCGACTTGCTTGTTCGTGCTTTAGAAAAGAAAGGGAATTTCCCGTTAATTAAAATGTTTATTCAGGTGAAGGATGAAGAACAAATCACGCCAGGATATCAAGGCAGCTTGCAGCGCTTGCTTCTTTATAAAATTGCAGCGCTTGACAGCAATGGCAACTTTTATCCGAAGAGTGAGCTAACTCGTGGTGAGGCAGCATCTTGGGTATACAAAGCAATGCGTAAGTTGGACGGAAACACAGCGTTACCCGCACCTGTTGAACAAGTAGCGGTTACTGTTGAGAAAGTAAATGACAATGTGAACAAAGTAACGCTGACTCGCGGTGAAAAACCGAACGCAGGTTACGGTATTGCGATCACGGGCATCCGTTTTGAACAAGATGGTCGAGCCGTCGTTACATATACACTTCGCGATCCAAAACCGGATGAAATGTATGCGGATGTGATTACGGAAGCCAAAACAGTGACCTATGTTTCCGCCAACTATAAAGTGGAGACAGAGCCAGCAGGGGATGCCAAGTAATAAAGTAAACCAGTGAAAAAAACAAGGTTCAATCAGAGAAGTTATTCTTTGATTGAACCTTGTTTTTTGTTCCATCTGCTTGGAATTACAATAAAATGGACTCATTTATTTCAATTAAATCCGAGTAATCCACTAAGCATAGTTTACAAATAGAAGGAACCTTATTACAATATAATAAACATACTTTGGCAGAGGTGATGAAGGTGAGCGAAACGAAGCGAAGAATGATTTTAAATTTGTTTTTACAAAATGCAGGTTCTCATCGGGGAGCTTGGCGTCATTCGAGTACGAATTTAGATGAACTTCATGATCTCAAGCATCTCCAGCGACTCGCTGTTAAGGCGGAAGAGGCTCGGATTGATTCTCTTTTTATTGCAGATGGGCTATCCATTGAGGCGAAGGCTGTTCAACATGGCCCTATTTTCGGATTCGAGCCTTTGACTTTATTATCCTCCATAGCTGCAGTGACTGAAAAAATCGGTCTGATTGCAACCGTGACAACCAGCTTTAATGAACCTTACAATGTAGCTAGAACATTCGCTTCGCTTGATCATATTAGCGGCGGTCGCGCCGGATGGAACATCGTCACGACAGGTGTTGAGCGAACGGCTTATAATTTTGGCTTGCAGCAAATACCGTCGCATACGCATCGTTATGAAAGAGCTCAGGAATTTGTTGAGGTTGCTTTGAAATTATGGGATAGCTGGGCCGAAGATGCCTTGGTTCAGGACAAAGGTTCAGGCATTTATGCCGATGTAAATAAGGTGCATGATATTCATCATGAAGGGACTCATTTCGCTGTGCGGGGGGCACTTAATATTATGCGCTCCCCACAGGGCAGACCGCTATTCGTGCAAGCGGGAGCCTCGGAAGAGGGTAAAAATCTAGCGGCCAAATATGCAGAGCTCATTTTTACCGTTCAACACTCGCTTGAAGACGCTCAACAGTTTTACGCTGATGTCAAAGAAAGGACGGCTCAAGCCGGACGGTCTCCAAACGATATCAAGGTGCTGCCTGGTCTGCAAGTTATTGTGGGGAGAACAGAAACAGAAGCCAAAGAAAAAGCCAAGGAGCTTAGCCAGCTTGGTTCTATTGAACGATCCGTGATGTCACTTTCCAATTTACTTGGTATTGATTTCTCCGTATATGCGCTGGATGATCCATTTCCTGAACTGCCCGATCTAAGCCAAGTCAATGCTTATCAATCCTTCTATTTGATGGTTAAGAAAATTGTGGATAAGGAAAAACTGACGATTAGAGAGCTGCTTGATCAATACTGGGTAGGCAACGGGCAATTGAATATTGCCGGTACAGCTGAACAAATTGCAGATGTCATGGAGATGTGGTACAACAATGGCGCTGCAGATGGTTTTAGCGTCATGCCTCAGCTAGCCTGCGGTGGTGCCGAAGACTTCCTCGACTTGGTCGTTCCCGAATTGCAGCGCAGAGGGTTGTTTCCAAAGACTTATGAAGGCCAAACTTTAAGGGAAAATCTAGGGTTTTCAAAAATCTAAATCCAAATAGCTGGGAGGCTTTAATATGACTGCAGCGAAAAAAACCGAATATCCTGGCGCACACTTGTTAGTCGATGTAGATTGGCTGGAAACCAATCGCACATCACCGGACGTAGTTATTTTGGATACACGAGCAAAAGGGTATGAAGCCGGACATATTCCGGGCGCCTCTTGGTTCGATGTCAAAGCGATAAAGGATAACGTTAGCAAGTCATTCGTTTCAGAAGAGACATTTAGGGAAATCCTGCAACATAACGGAGTAAGCGATGGAGCAACCATTGTCGTCTATGATGATGGAAGCGGTGTGCTGGCGACGCGAGCTTTTTATGTATTGGAGTATTTTGGGAAAAAGGATCAAGTGAGACTGGTAAACGGCGGATTTACCGCTTGGGTTGGCGCGAACAAGGAGATTTCTACAGAAACACCTATTGTAAGAAAAGGTGAGGTTACCGTTCACGCAGATGCGCTCCTAGTCATGAGCAAGGCAGAAATTCAAACTGAATTTCCCGATCGAATTTTACTCGATGTTCGATCTGCTGAAGAGTACAGCGGAGAAGATCAGCGGACGAATGACAAAGGCGGACATATTCAAGGTGCCATTCACAAAGAGTGGAAGGATGCATTAGCTCCTGTTGATGAGGATGGTGTTGTTAGATTTAAAGATTATGCGACACTTCGAGAAGAATTTGATGCCATTGGCCTGCAAAGCGGTAAAACAATCGTTCCTTATTGCCAGTCGAATCAACGTGGCGCTCACTCCTATTTTGTTTTACGCTTGTTGGGGTATACCGATATTCGTCCTTATGAAGGCTCCTGGGATGAGTGGGGAAATGCGGAAGATACCAAAGTCGTTAGATATATAGCCAAAAAGATCTATTAATAAATTGCTTTTGTCCATATGTATGTGCATATCCTCCATAGTTTTGCTATTGTAGGCGTTAGATAATAGTAGCAGGAGGGATATTATGACGATTTCGTTTGAACCTACACAAGGATTATTTCACTTACAGAATAAGCAGATGAGTTATGTGATTCAACTCGTGCACGCTTTATATCCGGCACATGTTTACTGGGGTCGCCCTATTCGATCAGGTCAATTGGCTTCGATCTTGCAATACCAAGAACGGTGCTCGTTTTCGCCGAACCCGATTGCTCATGATCGCAACATTTCCTTTGATACGCTGCCGCAGGAATATCCGGCTTATGGCACGAGTGACTATCGCGAGCCTGCTTATCAAGTAGCACTTCCCAATGGCTCTACCATTACAGAGCTAGTTTACGATAAACACCGAATTTATAAGGGGAAACCTCAACTAGAAGGTCTTCCGTCAACGTATGTGGAGCACGAAGAAGAAGCGGAAACATTAGAGTTAGAATTACAAGATGCAGCGATTGGTCTAAGAGTGATTCTTTCCTACACGTTATTCGAGGGGCACGCGGCACTGACAAGATCTGTTCGTTTCATCAATGAAGGCTCGGCAGTTCTCAAATTGCTTCGTGCGCTTAGTATGAGCTTAGATTATTCGCACAGCGATTTCGATCTTCTTCAGCTTTCCGGAAGTTGGGTAAGGGAACGACATATTGAACGCAGAGCGCTCGCTCCCGGAAAACTAACGGTCGAAAGTCGACGGGGATCAAGCAGTCATCAGCACAATCCATTCATTGCCTTATTAGCCAAAGATGCCGGCGAAGACCATGGGGATGTGTATGGCTTTAGCTTGGTTTATAGCGGAAACTTTGCTGCACACGCAGAAGTGGAGCCTTATGGAACTGCTCGAGTGTCTATGGGAATTAATCCCTTCGATTTCAGTTGGCTGTTAACGCCGGGTGAACAATTCCAAACGCCGGAAGCGGTCATGGTATTCTCCCACGGCGGTCTTGGGGATATGTCGAGGACGTTCCATAAGCTTTATCGCACAAGGCTTTGCCGCGGCGAGTTCCGCGATCGTACGAGACCTGTGCTCGTCAATAACTGGGAAGCCACGTACTTTCAGTTTAATGCTGAGAAAATCGAAAGTATTGCCAGTGCGGGAAGAGAACTGGGCGTTGAGTTATTCGTACTCGATGATGGTTGGTTTGGGAAAAGAGATAACGATGACAGATCACTGGGGGATTGGGTTGTTGATAAAGCGAAGCTTCCCAATGGCCTAGAGGATCTTGTGGCCAGAGTGAATGGGATGGGACTAGAATTCGGTTTGTGGTTTGAACCGGAAATGATTTCACCGGACAGTGACTTATACCGTCAACATCCGGACTGGTGCTTGCATGTTCCGAAACGTAGAAGAACGGAAGGACGCCAGCAATTAATTCTCGACTTTTCTCGTGAAGATGTTCGCGAGGCCATCACTGGAATGATTCGCGATATTTTGGGCAGCGCACCGATTACGTATGTCAAATGGGATATGAATCGGAATATGACCGAAATTGGTTCAGCCGGTTTACCGCCGGAAAGACAACGTGAAACGGCACATCGCTATATCCTGGGGCTCTATCAAGTATTGGAAACGCTGACTTCCGAATTCCCGCATATTTTGTTCGAAAGCTGTTCAGGCGGCGGTGGCCGCTTCGATCCGGGCATGCTGTACTATATGCCGCAAACATGGACAAGCGATAACACCGATGCCATTTCTCGTCTAAAAATACAATACGGAACAAGCATCGTATATCCGGTAAGTACGATGGGCTCCCACGTATCTGCCGTACCGAATCATCAGGTTCATCGCGAAACCTCATTGAAAATGCGCGGCGATGTTGCGATGTCAGGCAACTTTGGTTATGAGCTGGATCTGACCAAGTTCACGGAAGAGGAAAAAGCGATCGTTATCGAACAAATTGCTCAGTACAAACAGATTCGTCCGCTCGTTCAATTCGGTGAGATGTATCGCTTATTAAGTCCATTTGAAGGAAATGAGACCGCCTGGGTCATCGTCTCCGAGGATAAAACAGAGGCTATGGTTGCTTACTTCCGCGTTCTTGCTGAACCTAATGCGCCATTGAAATGGTTGCGTCTCAAAGGACTCAATCCTGCCTATGATTACGAAATCTCCGGATTGGAAGGTATCTATCCGGGTGATCATCTGATGTACGCGGGGCTTGCCGTTTCCGGTCTTCAGGGAGATTTCCAAAGTAAACTATGGGTGCTTTCGCGCAAAGCATAATCTTCCCTAGCTCCTTTATTTACGCTATGATAGTGTGGATGTTATGTTGAAGGGAGACGGAAGCCATATGCTGCAGCGGCCAGAGAAAGAAGAATACTCATCCTATTTTGCTACTTACATCGATAAAGTTCCGGATGGCAATTATTTCTCGATGCTACACCAACAGACGGAAGATGTAACAGCCTTATTTGCTCCTATGACGGAGGAACGGGCCCTTACTCGTTATGCTCCAGACAAATGGAGCCTGAAGGAAGTTCTTGGGCATATGACAGATACGGAACGTGTCATGGGCTACCGCCTGCTTTGTTTTGCCCGCGGGACGCAGCCGAATTACCTGGGTTCGATCAAGATGTATTCATCTCTAATGCCGCATTTGATGAGCTATCCATTCAAGAACTGCTAGAGGATTTCCTCGCCGTTCGGAAGGCAACTTTTACTTTAATAAGCACCGTTTCGGATGCGGCCTGGCAGCGTAAAGGGGTCGCGAACAAAAAGGAAGTAACCGTGCGAGCACTTGCTTACATTATTGCCGGACACGCTCAACATCATCTAGGTGTCATCCAACATAAATACGAATAAAAAAGAACGGAGTCCAGTCGGACTTCGTTCCTTTTTTATTCGTATTTAGTAGAGTGACAAAGCAAGCGAATCACGCTCTTCAGCGAATGAAGAATCGCTTCACATCCTACAATCTCAATGCTAATGATTGAATCTAAACATTTCTTGATCGTAGCTCTGCCTTTGGTTACTTTAGCTTCAAGCGCAGACTTTAGAAGATTGAATTTCTTTTTATTTTTCTCATCGGAGTAAACAGGTACGGGTTTGTTGTGAATTGTAATAAACATTTTCATTAATTTCACCATCCTAAGATTTGGATATGACTCTAGCATATATGAAGATTATTAATCTAACATTAAAATAGTTTTACAATTTTGAAACAATTGTGAATTTATCCATATGTATTCATAATTGTTCGTTGAAAAGTAAATTTTTGTGTCTTTACCTGCATATATTTAACTTCTTCTCTTTTAATACGGATGATAGAGAGGAAATGTTTCACTCTTCCCTGATTTTTATCAAGAAATTTTTGCTGTATCGTAAAGTGAATGGGAAGATTCACAATAGGTTGCTGTCAATCGGCCTTGTTTCAGCCAAGCAGACGAAATTCATCTTAATTGAGAAGCAAATCACCCCTTTTTATTGGATTGACTCTAGTCTAACACCGAAACTCATAACCATAAAAGCTTCAAAAATCATGCATGAGAAATCCTCACTTTATTAGATCGGCCGATCGATCTCGGTCTCTACGATAGTTTCCGAATCGGTATATTCGAAGTTGACTTGATCATGCACATACTATATTGACGGTTCTACTTTGCTTGTAGTTCAAATTAGCTTGACATGGATTCGAAAAAATCAGTCTGCTGGCGTTTGTTGGCGAAAAAGTTTGGGAGATTGCCCATATCGTTGTTTAAAGGCTCTGTGGAAATAAGGATAACTGCCGAATCCGCAGCTTAATGCGATTTGCTCTAAGGAAAGGGAACTGTCATGCATGCGTTCTACCGCGCTGGAGAGGCGAACTTCCAAGGCATATTGGATCATCGTTTTGCCGAAGCATTCTTTAAACAGATGGACGGCGCGGGAAACACTCAGCTTCACATGAGTGGCAACATCTTCAACTTTAAACGTTGCCGTAGCATGAGCTTCGATGAACCGTTTCATGCGTGTTCCTGTGAAAGAATGCCCCTGTAAGGAAGCGGTTTCTGTAGTGGCGCGCTCCAAATAGAGACAAAGAGCTTTGAGCAAGTAGCCGATGAGCTCCGAATCCTCCTCATCCATTCTCCGTTTCTCAAGAATTAGTTGTCGCCACAAGGATATTAGCCTTGGATCCGTATCTATACGCGTTAAAGTTCGCTTAGAACTGCGTTGCCACCATGCATCCAACCAAGTACCCTTGCAAAATAAATAATAATCACCGCTGGCAATTTTGGCATCTAATTGTCCGTGTGCTTCTTCAATTCGTAGTTCATAAGGTTCACCTGGCTTATATAGCAACAAATTGCCTTGTTCAATGGTTTTCATTTGACCATCGACGAGCGCTTCACAGGAGCCCTCTACTTGAAAACGAAATAAGTAAGAAGGAAGTCCGCTTTTGGCATTGGCAAAGAAGGGTTCCATATGGAACGAATAGCCACAGGTTAAAAGTTCGATTTGCATCTTGATTATGCACCTTTCGTAGCCAAATAAGAGATGTTTTGATTATATCGTGAATGGTCAAAATAGACTACATTCCGTTATACTTAGTTGGAAGCATGAAATAGCTTTTCAAATTTAATGGATAAGAAAAGAGGAGAGCAAATGACACGTTTAGGAATAGGTGTGCAGTTGTACACGCTTAGAGACGATATGGCTCAAGATATGGAAGGTACACTTCGCCAAGTGGCGAAGTTAGGATATGAAGGCGTTGAATTTGCTGGTTATTATGATAAACCTGCTGACGAGCTTAAAGCGCTCTTGGACGAGCTTGGCCTGAAAGCTATAGGAAGTCACATTAGCTTGGAGAGACTCAGAAATAATCTCCAAGGTGAAATTGATTATTTGCATACGATTGGTGCCAAATATGCAATCTGTCCTTATGTCGCGGCAGAAGACCGTGAGAATGTTGAACAATGGAAAGCTATTATTGCAGAGTGCGAAGCATTTGCCAAAGAAACGAATAAGCAAGGTTTGCAATTCCTTTATCATAATCATGATTTTGAATTCCACTTCAAAATCAATGAGGAATTCGTCTTCGATGCGATGTACGTTAAAACAGGTGAAGATGCCATTAACGTAGAGATGGATGTTTGCTGGGTACAATTCGCCGGTCAAGATCCTTTAGCGTATATTGCTAAATATGCGGGACGTTTGCCGCTTGTCCACTTCAAAGATTTCACGAAAGATGAAGAAGGCAAATTGGTAACATTGGAACTGGGCTTAGGGGATGTCCCATTGAAAGAAGTCATCACAGCAGCTGAGCAAGCAGGTGTGGAATGGCTTGTTGTGGAACAGGATAATTGCCAGAAGCCGCCGCTAACTAGCGTAGCGAACAGCTTGGAATGGGTTAAAGCGAATTATTTAAACGTTCATAATTAATTTCATCATTATCAAATGAATCCATGATTTCATGGTAAAGAGGAGACTTATATCACAATGAGCAAAGTTAAAGTTGCTGTCGTAGGTTGCGGTTCGATTTCCAAACATCGCCATATACCGGAATACGCTACAAATCCAAATGTGGAGCTTGTGGCCTTCGTGGACCCAATTCTGGAAAGAGCGGAACACTACGCACAAGCCCATGGCGGTAAAGCATACAGCAGTTACACGGAGATGCTGCTGCAAGAGAAAGTAGATGCGGTTAGCGTATGTACGCCGAATTTCCTTCATGCCGAAGTGGCTATCGCAGCCCTAAACGCAGGAGCGCATGTCCTGGTTGAGAAACCGATGGCAACTACGGCTGAAGAGGCGCAGGCAATGAATGAAGCCGCGAAGAAAAACGGCGTTTATTTAATGGTTGGACATAATCAAAGGTTAATGCCTCCCCATGTTAAGGCCAAAGAAATTTTGGATCAAGGCAGATTGGGAAAAGTGCTTACATTCCGCACATCCTTCGGTCATCCTGGCCCTGAAGGCTGGAGTGTGGATGGCCGCGAAAGCTGGTTCTTCCGACAATCAGAAGCGATTATGGGCGCAATGGGTGATCTTGGGGTACATAAATCAGATTTGATTCGTTGGTTATTGAACGATGAAGTTGCACAAGTAGGAGCTTTCATTGATACCCTTCATAAAGAGGGAACAGATGTAGACGACAATGCAACCTGCATACTTCGTATGAAAAAGGGAGCAGTTGGTTCGCTGGTAGCAAGTTGGACTTACTACAAAGGCGGAGATAACTCAACGGTGCTGTGGTGTGAAAATGGAGTTATCAAAATCGATACGGATCCTAAGGATCAAGTGATCGTTGAGCTGCGCGATGGCACCATCGAACGTTATCAAGTTGGCGCAGTTGCAACCAATGAGAAACAAACCAAAAGCGGTATTATTGATGAATTTATCGACAGTATTACGAAAGGCCAAGAGCCGCGTATTTCAGGTGAAGAGGGACTGCGTTCGCTCAATGTTATTCTTGCAGCTTTCGAATCGCAAGCAACAGGCAAAATTATTTCACTGTAAAATCGCTGCGTTACCTAACAAGAAGCCCCTCCATAGTGGATGAGGCTTCTTTATTTTCTCTTGAATATAGAAAAGGATTATGTTAAAGTTTAATTGTTCGATAGTATTCGAACAATAAAAGGAGGTGTGGTAACGATGACGACAAATACAGCTGCACCTATAACGGCTGGGCACATGGATGCCGAAGTCATAAGAGAAAGATTAGTACTTGGCTTCTGGAGTATTGCTGTAATGCTAATTACCATGAATACAACTATGTTTAATGTAGCTTTGCCTCAAATCATGAAAGAATTTTCCTTAAGTTCCACAACGGCTTCGTGGATTGTGACAGGGTATTCCATCGTTTTTGCGATATCTTCCATTACCTTCAGTCGCCTATCCGATTATTTGCCAATTCGTCGATTACTGATGATTGGGCTCATTTGTTTGGGAGCTGGTTCTTTAATTGGCGTTTTTAGCCATCATTTTATCATGCTGTTTGCGGCTAGGCTTCTCCAAGCGGCAGGGGCAGGATCGGGGATTTCACTGGGTGTCATGTTGGTAACACGCTATATTCCGATGAGCAGACGCGGTAGATCGATGTCAATGGTCATCTCCACAGCAACCTTTGGGATGGGCCTTGGACCCGTTCTCGGCGGAGCTATCACCAATATTGGGGTTGGAATGGGCTTTTTATTGTAACAGGTCTTATCGTGTTGCTACTCCCTGTATTATTTCGCTTGTTGCCAAAAGAAGAGGCGGTTCACGTCCGCTTTGACTTCGTCGGCGCAGCCTCTATTGGGATTGGCGTGACGGGACTGCTGTTGTTCATGACAACAGGATCATTCCTGGCTCTCGCCGCGGGAGTCATCTTTATCATCGTATTCTGGCAAAGAATCAAGCGGGCTGAACAGCCTTTCGTACAACCGCAACTGCTTACGAATAAACCGTATATGCTTCTAAGCGTGATGGTTTTCGCCGCGTTCGCGGCTCACTTTGCTACCTTGTTTCTCATGCCGCTTATGCTCAGTCGACTGTTTGGACTTAGCTCGGCTTACACAGGCCTAATTATATTCCCGGGAGCTATCCTTTCGGCTTTGTTCTCTAACGTCGTAGGTAGAATGATTGACCGTTATGGCAATCATCTCATTTTGCGAAGTGGAAGTATGCTGATGCTCCTAGGTGCCGTTCTGTTTGCTTTTTTAAGCCATAGCTCACCTTACGCCATTCTTTTCAGTTATATTCCTCTGAGCTTAGGAGTGACCATGCTGACAACAAGTGTGTCCAATGAGATGTCCCGCATCCTACCGAAGGAGCAAATCGGTGCAGGGATGGGCTTTTCGCAGTTGATTCAATTTGTTGGCGGTGCATTTGGCGTAGCACTAAGCGGTAAAAGCATTGCTTGGCAAAAGGCGCTCCCTCTTGCAGATGTATATACACATATTTACTGGGGGATAGCTGTCATTGTATTGTTGGCGGGAATTAGCTATTTCATGTATCAGACGATTCAACAGTCTGGACGTCTTTCGACGAGTTAAAAAAGAAAACCCCTGCCACATCTCGTGAACTCACGAACGATGCAAGGGGTTTTCGTCTCTATGTGCGGACCTATCGTCCTCCCATATCAATAGAGAGGGTATTCGATTTGCCTAACACGGTTTCTTTCGAATCTTTGACATTAACCTGGATGTCCCATATACCGGGTTTAAGCAGATCAGCTTCTACTTTGGCGCACAATGTATGTTCATCTTTCCAGGTGCTGGTCAATGGTTTTCCATTCAAAGTCAGGTAACCAAGAGGGGGAATCTGACTTCCCTGTACCGTTACCGTTACATTGGAGCGGCCGGATAAATCTAGCGTGTCTGCTTCAACCTTATCAATGGTAATGGGACCGAAGCCTAACCTGTAACGACTGTCAATAATCGGGACTTTGTAATCTTTGTAGGCATGCCGATCGCCGAATAAAATGTCGTATTGCAAGGTTTCATAGTCTTTAAGATCTTTTTCATTAATGTGCATCTCCGCATAACGGTCTTTGGGCGGAATCACAGGAATCTTCTTACTAAGTTCTTGCAAATAATTCGTGTAATAATTGCCTTCCTGTTGGGACAATTGAATGAGATAAGGCCCCAAAAAGGATGGACTAATGTGGAGATTATCTTTATGCTGGTTGTCAAAATTGTTCCATACAACAAGAGGAACGCTGTACATTTTCTTCAAAAAATCAGGATCATTTTTACCGCTAATATATTTGGTATCAATATAAGTGGCGTAATCATCCCCCAGAGCAGGCAAGTGATCGCCCCAGAACGCGATTATGGTAGGTTCTCCACTTTTCTCATAATGCTCAACCAGTTGCTTCAACATATTGTCTGCAGCATTTATACCTTGTGCCAGAGTTTCTAGCATGCCTCTTGAAGAAGGCGACATATCGCCTGTTACATCGATCGTGTTTTTAGGGAATTTGCCCGGATAAAAATGAAAATGATTTTCCATCGTATTGGCAAAAACAAAATCGGGACCAGCGCTTTGCTCGGTCGTACGAATAATATTAGCAGCGACTTCGCTATCCGCAATATAAGGGCCTGAATAGTTTGGTTTGAAATATTCAATCGGAATATATTTAGAGAATCCAAAATCTTGATATACCTTGTTGCTATTGAAATACCAATTGTAGAAAGGACTGATTGCCGTTGATGTGTAGCCCTGTCTTGCATAAATACTGGCCAAGGAATCAACTTCGTTCGTAATGTATTGATTGTAGGCGATAGAGCCTTGCGGTAAGAAACGCATCGAATTCCCTGTTAAAACTTCAAACTCAACATTCGCCGTACCCCCGCCATATTGTGGAGATAGCATCGTACCGCTTGTTCCGCTTTGCTGAAGCTTGTGGAAGAAAGGAATAGGGTCACGGCTGAAGGAAACGCCCTTAATCGTCGTTGGATCCCAGAAGGCCTCGCTTAATACGACGATAACGTTCGGTTTTATTTTTGTGGCTGTATCACCGGCTTTTATAGGTTTGGGAGATTGATTCACAATGGTTTCGATGGCCTGATCATTATAGCCTTCACGTTTATCCCCGAACATGGCTTTTGTGTTCAGAAAGGTAGCTAAGGCATACCCGTTCGTCTTCGTGTTTTCTGACTGATTCCAAACCATTGCTTGGATACCTGCCCATTTCTGGATAGGAAGAGGGAGATCTGTATATACGGCAGCTATCATAACAAGCGAAAGAACAGCCAAAAGGCCACGTTCTTTCAAGCTTACTTTTTTTCTGAATAAAGAAGTGCGGTAAAGCATGTAATAGCTAGTGGCGACAAATAAGAGTAAGACAATCATTATTTTGAAGTTTAAAATATTGGAAATATATTTGACCATATCCGAAGCTTCACCGGCTATAACCAGATCCCATGGTGTTAACGGAACGCCTAAGATTTTGAGCTTGATCCCACTAATTAGCGATAAAATAATCAAAATCCCTGAAATGACCCAATAGGCAATTCGAATTCTGCCGATAACAGCTATGCATAAGAGCAATAAACTGAGAACGAGCCATTCGTTGAACAGGAGTTCGAGCACATGCTTGCCGCTCCAAACCATCATTTCAATATATTGTCCTCGATTCAAGATTTCCATAATGAACATGGGAATGAGGGCTGATAATACTAACGGCCAATGCTGCCGAAAAAATAGCAAAAAACGATCAAATTGAGGTCTCATATGTTCTCCCATGAAATGAATTAAGAAATTGTAAATGACAACTGAAATTATATCATGAGAGAAGGTATATTTCGATGGCAGCATATCTAACAATTTTTGTGCAAAAGTGTGTAATGAAATGCGCCCTTAAGCAGGAAAAAGAGGTATAAATCGAGAAAAAGAAAAGTAGTAGATTACAAAGAGACGGAGGGGTTTATCTTGTCTAATGCACAGGTCGTTTATCAGAAGAAAGCAGAGTTTCCTACGCAGCATCGAAGAATGACAAAGAAAGCCCTGTTGCGCAGAGGTGTGTTTCTCTTTTTGGGCGCAGCATTAATGTCAGTCGGACTTGAAATTTTCCTTGTTCCCAACAAAATTATTGATGGGGGCATTACTGGTATTTCCATTATTTTATCGTATATCACAAACATACAAGTGGGTTTGTTCCTCACTTTGCTGAATTTACCGTTCCTTTATCTCGGATACAAGATGATTGGGAAAACCTTTGCATTGTCGACTCTCTTCGCGATTTTGATAATGTCAACGGGGACTATACTGCTGCATCCCGTTCCGCCATTGACCATTGATCCTTTGCTTGCTGCTGTATTTGGAGGCATTATTTTGGGCATCGGCGTAGGCATTGTTATCCGTTTCGGTGGATCTCTCGATGGTACTGAAATTGTAGCTATTCTGACATCAAAAAAAATACCGTTTTCCGTAGGCGAGATTGTCATGTTTTTCAATTTATTTATCCTGGGCAGTGCAGGCTTCGTATATAGCTGGGATCGAGCCATGTATTCCTTAATTGCTTATTTCATTGCTTATAAAATGATTGATGTAACGATAGAGGGATTCGATGAGTCCAAATCTGTATGGATTATCAGTGACCAATTTCGAGAAATTGGGGAAGCTGTGCTGGACCGCTTAGGTCGCGGAGTTACTTATTTGGAAGGAGAGGGCGGCTTCTCCGGAGAGAATAAGAAGGTCATCTTTTGTGTCATTACGCGGCTGGAGGAAGCGAAACTCAAATCGATCGTGGATGAGCTCGATTCCACCGCATTTCTGGCAGTCGGCAATATCCACGATGTCAAAGGCGGACGATTCAAGAAAAGCGATATCCATTAAATTTACTTTCTGTCCTGTTCGGATGAATTTGCTCCTTTAAACAGTCCTAAATCTCTTATTTTTTGAGCGGCGTCCTTGCTGCTCGGACTGCCCAGCTTTTTCAAAATATGTCCGACATGAATTTTGACCGTTCGTAAGGAAATAAAGAAACGATTAGCAATTTCAGTTTGAGTATGTCCTTGATCAATCATTTCCAGAACTTGAAGCTCTGTCGGTGTGATAAGATCGCTAATCTCTTTCACTTTGAATTGGTGTTCAAGTCGTTTGAGTCGACGGAACTCTTCGCGCATTTGCTCGGCAACAGCCGCGTTAATCGATGATTTCGCTGCATGGGCCGCCCGAATGATAGCGGGGAGTTCTTCAAATCTGGATTTGATCTGATAATCAATGGCTCCGGCTTGGAAGGAGCGGAATATGAAGTCTTTTTCCTCCATGGAAGTTAGCATGATAACCTTCACTCCCCAAGACAGAAGGGCTTGCTCGGCTAGGCCGATGCCAGCAGGTTCATCTTGCAGCATGATATCCATGAGGACAACATCCGCTTGCGGATCTGACAAATGAAATAGCTCTGTAGCTTCTTCGGCTGTCGACACGGTACCAATAACGTCCAGATCAGGTTGGCGATTCAAGTATGCTTTGAGACCGCGCAGCCAGTCAAGGTCATCCTCAACAATTAAAACTCGAATTGATTCCATATCCAAAATCCCCTTTAAGTCGATAATCGGCTGCCTGGAAAGGTGAGAAATACACTCGTTCCTTTGCCGGGCGCACTGCTTAATTCCAGCGATCCGCCATGTTTTTTCATTACATTGTAGCAATAGGCAAGACCGAGTCCAAAATTGTTACGGCTGCCGCTTTTCGTTGTGTAGAAAGGCTCCAATACTTGCTTGAGTACTGCTTTTTCCATACCGATGCCGGTATCCTTGACTTCCAATACCAAATTCTTTTTGACGGCAAAGGCTCTGAGTATTAGCTCGCCACCATGTGGCATAGCCTCAACTGCATTCATCAATACATTCGTCAGCGTTTCGAACACTTGGACACGATCCAACTGCAAAACCAGATCTTCCGGAACACTTTGTTGCACCTTCGTTCGCGCTAGATAAGGCTCAATGGGAAGAAGAACATCGTTTAAAAGATCTGCTAAATTCACTTGAGAATTCCTGAGTGGGAGCTCCTGTGTTTGTTCGTGTACACGTGTAATCATATCGCGGATATGCATAGACGCGCCCATAACTACATCAATGTCTTGCACGAGCTCATGTTGGTGCGTATCCGCGGCGTGCTGCTTCATTTTTTCGAGAAATAATCGCATTTTGCCAACATCGTTCTTGATCGCGTGGTTTAGAATGGCGGTTCCGGATGTGATGGCACGAAGCGTAGAATCCAGCTTGCGGCGCTCAATTAGAAGTCGCATTCCAAGAAATCCATATTTAAAAAAGGTGAAAACAAAAAAAGGCACGACAAAGGCAAGAATCCATACATGATAGACCCACATGCGATAATAACCGAAGCTGGGCATCACATAGTTGAGAATACCGACACAAAGAATAGGCGGTAAGAGTGCCAGACATGTGAATAGATGCGTTCGTTTCATGGCCGGAAGCCGTTCGGTGCGGACCGCAATTAACACCGCTCCAATGAAAATATAAGGAACGACCCAGCAAGCCACAATCGGAAATGCGATAGGAATTTCCTCGGTGTAAGCGGGTGTAAATAGCAATGAGGCAATAGGTGGAACCAGCAAAGCTGCCGGTAGCCAATCTCGAATGAGTGGTTTCTGCCAAGAATAATTGTATTTTAAAGAGAGCACGGCGAATGAGTAGGGCAATCCATAGTAACAGATTAGAGAACTAGCGGCCATAACGTGATAAAGGAGTACGCTTACAGAGGGATTAGGCACCGTTTGTTGGATATAAGGAATAAAGCTTTCCGATAAGACAGCAGCAAGTGCTCCGAAGCCACCGGTGAAAGCGATAGCACTCATCCAACGCATCGTACTTGATCGGGGATCAATCATCAAAAGCCCTAACGCGATAATCCATAAAGCGAATAATACGAAAAGCATAATTCCTCCATCAAATGAATCGAGTGTTTCTTCTATTGTTGCATGGAGCAGGCATTTGCACAAGAGTATCCTTCCTAGCGAAGTTGGCAGGAAATAGGCGACTGTTCTCGAATAAGTGGAGAGAAGGGAGGGGAAGCTCATCGAGGTAAAACATCGAATGTCCATATCTATACTAACCATTGCCGGTAAGGTGCTCTTGACTTTTGTTTTCATTGCACTGATAACTGTGATCCTATCCATTGCTGCGGCGGTAGCCGCTATTGTTAGACAACCTAACCTTGAGTTTACGTTGTCCAGTATTGCTCAAGATCCTTTCTTTGTTCAGTCGGCTCTATGGGCGCAAATAATTGGCTTCATTGGCGGAGTGTTAATCACTTTTGCAATATTTGAAAGACGCAAGGGCTGGTCATTAGGCTTACAATTTCGGCAATTTCCAAAAAGGTTAGGTGAGGGATTCCTTGCCGGAGCCGTGCTCATAACGTTGAGTTGTGGTGGCATTTGGTTATTTGGCGGTGCATCCTTGTTGTTTACGTCTTGGACCGCGGCATTGACGTTGAAGATGCTCGGGAGTTTCCTTCTATTCATTGGGGTTGGCGTGAATGAGGAATTATTTGCCCGCGGTTTTTTGCAAGGGCTGGTGAAAGCTAAATTCGGCGCATCGATGGGTATGGCGGTTTCGACTTTTGTATTCGCTTTGCTCCACAGCTTTAATCCAGGGATGTGGGATTCGCCGCTTCCTTTCATCAATTTGCTTCTTGCAGGTCTTCTTTTTGCGGTATGCAGGGAATATTCAGGAGGACTGTGGATGCCGATTGGCATGCATGTCTCATGGAATTTTTTCCAAGGATGTATGTTTGGATTCGGCGTTTCGGGCACACCAATGGTATCATGGATGCAAGCGCAGCCCAAAGGGTCTTTGTATCTATCGGGCGGAATATTCGGAGCAGAAGGCAGCTTCGTGACAACGGTTATTTTATTAATAGGCATACTAGGGTTATACGCTTATTACCACAAGCTATCTAAGAATCGCTAACGATCTAAGGAGGAAACATCATGTGTGCATATGAGGTTAAAACAAGGGAATGGGACGGCGAGTCTACGCTGCTGCTCGTCGACCATACAGCTGGGGCCGAGGCGGAGATCATCCCGGCCGTAGGTCTCCATCTGTTCCGTTTCGACGTGAGAAACGAGTCCTACATCGCGAAGCCAGCCACTTTGGCTGAGCTTCGCGCACAGTCTTCGCGCTACGGCGTGCCCATTCTGTTCCCACCGGGGCGTGTCAAGCAAGCGGCCTTCACCTTCGAAGGCCGCGAATACCGGCTCCCGGCCAATCGGGCGCGCATCATGCTCACGGCGAGCTGCGCGAGCGACCGTGGAAGGTCGTTGCCAGCGGTGCGGATGCGGCTGACGGGGCTTTTGTCTCCGCGGAGTTCGATCTCGCGGAGCATCCCGACGTGCTGGCGTATTTCCCACACGCCGCCTGCTTTCGCTTTACGTACCGCCTAAAGGACGGTACGCTGTCGCTCAGCGGTGAAATCGCCAATCGCAGCGGGCAGACAATGCCGCTGTCGCTTGGCTTTCACCCCTACTTCGCTTTCGCGAAGGGGGAGGCAAGCCGCGTGCGGGTAGTCATTCCCGCTGCCGCAGAGTGGCCGCTCAGCGAGGATGGCTACGCGTCAGGTGAACCAGCACCTTCTCCGCTAACTGTGGCACTGAAGCAAGGCGAATTCGTCACAGAGCTGCCTGACTATCCGGGAGGCTCGCAAATGCTGACAATGGAGCCAGGACCGCAGGTTTGCGAGCTTCACTATGAAGCGAGAGGGACGAAGCTTGTGTTGGATATGGGAGATCGGTTCCCGATCCACGTTCTTTTTACGGCGCCGTGGACGGAAGCCGTGTCTCTGGAACCTTATACAAGCATCATGAACGTGTTTAATGAACCCTTCCCACAGCAACTATCAGGCGCTCAAGGCCTTGCAGCCGGTGAAACATTTACTTTTCAGTGGTCCATACACGTAGTGCCAATGAGCTAAACAAACAAAGAGTCAAGAGGAAGGCTTTCGGGCCTGGGCCGCTTGACTCTTTTTCCTTACCAAATTTCATACCCAAATCCAAGGGAGGAAGTGCCGGAATAGGTGTGTTGATGCAACTCCTTAATCAGTCCTCCCTTTTGAGCTGAAAGAACAAGCGCGTTACTTCGGGATGTATTGTATAGATTCAATTCCACGGTTCCCTCGAGCACATGGTAATGTGTGCCATCTTCTTTTGCGATGGCGGGGCCTGATAAGCCATAGTAATTATGATAGTGACCATAACGAATGCTGGTTATGCCTTGATATTGATGGACATGACCGTCATAAGCAGTTCCGTTCACATTAAATGTGTAAGTGCGTAATAAATGATGATGACCTAATTCGTCCGAGGTTATTGCGGTGAAGAAATGGACATGGGCAGGTGGGATGCGGCATAGCACGGAAATAACCCCCTTCGCAGCAGGATCTAATTTCATCCTATTCGAAGGGGGCTAGGGTCATGACGGTAGAAGGGTATATAGGTTAGATTGACCAATTTTCATTTTTTTATCATCGAGCACACGTACTTCAACTTGATGTGATTTTCTCAAGTCTAAGGTTTGGTCCCCGTTAAGATCAACATACAGGGTATCTTCCCCGTTAAAATTAGATTTGTATTCAACACCGTCTATATACACATTACAGGAGGAATAGAAATGAGTGCCGGTTACTTGAAGCGTATTATCTTTTGTTAAAATGTTTGTAATGACAGGATCTCCGTACCCTAACGTGTAGGTAGGTTGAATAATGGTGTTTTTATACCCTTTTGCTTCATAGCCATATCGGTTTCCAAATAAGTTATCATACTGCATCTGCCGATAATCACTCAGATCGCTTGCCTTGATGTGATATTGATCCCACATTTCATTGGGGGGAATGAGCGGTATTTTTTGTGACAGTTGATATAAATAATCAGTGTAATAGCTGCCTTGTACCCCAGCCATATGTAGTACTTTGGGTCCAAGTAAAGAAGGACTGATGTGCAGGTTGGTTTCTTCTTGATTGCTTGGCAAAAAATTGTTCCAAATGACAAATGGCGTATAATGCGTTTTTGTATATAAATCAGGATCGTCTGGAAGGACATATTTGGCATCGCGGTACACTTTATAATTTTCTTCAAATGAAGGCAAGTGATCACCGAAAAATAGGATGATCGTAGGCTCGGCCTTTTGCGAGTAGTAGTCAACTAAGGATTGTAGTGCTTTATCTGCGTCTGTGATGCCTTGTGCGTAAGTCTCCAGTATGCCTTTAGACTCAGGTGTAATGTCTCCCGTAACTTGGATCGTGTTTTTGCTGAATTTTCCGGGATTAAACGGATGATGGTTTTCCATCGTGTTGGCGAAAATAAAATCGGGTCCAGGACTTTTTTCCGTCTCTTCAATAATCTTCTTCACCACCGCACGGTCGGCGTAATTCGGCCCTTCAAAATCATTGGGGAAATACTCGCTAGCAATAAAACGCGAGAACCCCATATGCTTGTATACCTTTCTGCTATCAAAAAACCAGCTGAAAAATGGATTAATAGAAGTAGCGGTATAGCCCTGCCTAGTCGTAATACTTGCCAAGGAGTCCACGCCATGATTCATATATTCGATATAAGGCAATATTTTGTCGGGAGATTTGCCAAAAAGCGCATCGAGTTACTGGTTAATACTTCGAATTCTACATTGGCGGTGCTGCCTCCGAATTGGGGGGATAGCATCCAACCGCTTGTATATGTTTTCTGTAATCGATGGAGATTAGGGATAGGATCCCGACTAAACGTAATGTTTTTCATAATCGTCGGATCCCAGAAGGCTTCGCTTAACATGACAATAATGTTGGGCTTTTTTTCGTTGGTGGATTTGCTTTCCGGAATTTGGCTCAAAATCGAATCGATAGTTTTTTTACTGTAGCCCTTTGGCTTATCGACCTGCAAAAACCCGAGCATTTGAACAGAGGAGAAGAGATACCCATTTTCGTCATATGTCAGAGTTTGATCCCAAGGGACCGTGTAAAGACCATACATATTCATGAAGGGAATCGGCTTGTCCATATAGAGACTAGTCGACATAATGATCGCAATTAGCGCATAGATACCTCGTTCGATCCAGGTAAATCGGATACGGTGGCGTCTTAAAAAGAGATGAAACAAAATGGCAATAAGAAGCAGAAAAACGACTACGCAAACCAGAATTCGTACATTTAAATAACCACGAAGAAAAGCTTGGTATTCCATAATTTGATTGTTAAATGCCAGATCCCATGGATAGTAGGGAGCACCTATTGCTTTCAACTTGCTGCCGCTGATTGCTCCGAGAGGGAGCAGGCACACACATAACAGCCAGAAAGATAAGCGGCTTCGCCCAGTTAGGGCAATAAGGAATAGATAAAGCGTACCAACAACGAAATAAGCGAGAACCATGGATAACGGGTGGTTCATTACCCATTTCATTAATTCCTGGTAGGTTCCCCTTTCTAAATATTCAACCATGCCCATTAGTAAAAAGGGAAGAATAATAATCATGATGCGAGAGGGAACATGCTTTAAAAATTGAAAGAAAGTTGACATTCAATAGACTCCTGTTCGTTATGATTCATATTCATTCGTTCATTATCTTACATCTTGTTGGAAGAAGGAAGATAGCTATTGACAGTCTTAACTGTAATATTTATTATTACAGTTTATTGTTTAGAAATTATTTTATCCATTTTCAGCAAAAATTCTTATGATAAAATGGCTGCCCTTCTTCTTATTTTTGTTTGTATTATCATTATCAGTGGGCTATTTTACAAACAAATTTTCGGGAAAAAGCTTTACAAAGCTTAGATATCCCGTGTTATAATCAAAAACGCTTTGTATAGCAAAGCCGCGGTTCGGGAACTTCCCGCGTTATCAAAACTAGGGGGATTTGTGGAATGTTTAATTTTTTATGGGGCGTAGGTTTCGTCCTGGTCAATTTTGTGCTGTTTCTTATTTGTTATCGGCTATTCGGCAAACAAGGTTTGTATGCTTGGATCGGGGTCGCAACTGTGCTTGCGAATATCCAAGTCGTTAAAACGATTGAAATGTTCGGACTCGTCATGACACTGGGTAACACGATGTACGGAACTATTTATTTAACAACTGATTTACTTAATGAGAAGTATGGCGAAAAAGCAGCGAAGAAAGCGGTTTGGTTTGGCTTCTTCACACTCATTATGTCCATCGTCATTATGCAAATGGCCATGATGTTTACGCCGCAAGAAGGCGATATCGGGCAGCCGGCATTAGAGACGATTTTTGGACTTCTGCCAAGAATAGCCTTAGGTAGTTTAACGGCTTATTACGTCAGTCAATTTCTGGATGTGCGCATTTATACGTTTTTGAAAAAAATATTCTCTGCACGCAACCAGCTTTGGATAAGAAATAATGGCTCTACGGGTATTAGCCAATTGGTAGATTCCTTCATATTTTGCTCCATTGCTTTCGGGGGCCTATACGACTGGTCCACTTGGATGCAGATTTTCTTGACAACATATGGAATTAAATTTGTTATATCCGTTGCATCGACACCGGTGCTTTATATAGCAAGAAACTTTACCTTCAAAGAATAAATGAAACCCGCTTTACTCTGCATTTGTCGAATGTAGAGTGAGGCGGGTTTATTCTGTGTGTTAAGCTTCTTCGTTTTCTCGTTCCTGACTAATTTGCTGCAAGGCTTGTAAGAAAGTAGCTGCAGGCTGTGCGCCAGTTAAGGCGTACTTGCCATTAATGACGAAAAACGGAACACCCGACACGCCAGCTTGACTAGCAAACTCCAAATCGTCCTCGACCTGTTCTAATCCTTCCTTAGCTTGCAATCGATCTGCCGTTTCCTCGCGATTCATCCCTTGCTGTTCAGCAATTGCAAGAAGAGTGTCGATCTGCCCGATGTCTTTTCCGTCTTCAAAATAAGCTTTAAACAGCTCATCGACGAGTATTCTTTTGATTGGATCAGGTGTGATGGCAATAAGCTGGTGCGCTTTTAATGTATTGGGCGTCCGCTCCACCTTAGAGAAATCAAAATGCAAACCAACCGCCTCTCCAGCTTGAGTGACCTGGGCGAGCATACTCGCTAGCTTGTTTTCATCAGATCTGACCTTTTGAAGCATGACATCACGAAAGGGTGAGCCATCTACAGGCGTATGCGGGTTGAGCTGATAGGCGCGGTAGTGAACTTCAACAGGCTCAGAAGTAAAATTAACTAATGCATCTGTTAAATTCTTTTTACCAATACGGCACCAGGGACAGACGATATCCTGAAAAATTTCTATAATCATTGAAGGTCTAACTCCTTTTATTAAAAAATAGTTACTATATTTTTATTATAAACCAAACATTGCATAAATTCGAAATTTATTATTCTTTGAATTATTGTGAATCATCATCAGAGACTATCTTATCCGTTGTTTGGAAGGCGACAACTTATCTTTCAGATCCAATGATTTTACGTAAATCTACTATAAATCCTCTAAATCACTCTAGATCTCCATAAATTCCCATGAGTTGATTGCATTCTATCAACGTCAAAACGAACTTTCTGTGTTATGTACAAAATAATACATCAGTTAACTGAGAAATACGAATGACTAGCTTTTCATTTGTTGGTCTAGAATATATGTTTTATTGTCAAGCCATATATCAGGATACTTATAAGAACATCCTAAGGCATTATCCTCGAAAGCTTACATGAGCATAAGCACGATTTAAGTTAATGAATTCAAGGCTTGTATTCAGCAGGAAAGCCATAAATCAGTATAAAAATAAGTCAGAAAAACAACCACTCAGATAAGCAGCTAGTCGACAATCTACCATTCAAGAAAACAACCACTCAGGAAAGTAACCAGTCGAGAATCCACCATTCAAGAAAACATCCAATACTCAGCAAGTAATCAGTCAAGAATCTACCAGTCAAAAAATAACCAGTCAGGAAATCTAACAGTATCATGAAACGCGATTTTGGTAGGTACACTCAGCTACTATGCGATAAAAGGGGTTTTCTGTGGTACATACAATTATCGACTGATACCTTTAAAAAGGAAGGTGAATTAGTCGTATCTTTGTATATATGACAGAATTTTATTTTTTAGTTAGGGTAGCTTGGTGCTTTACATAAGAACGAATGTTCGGTATAATATTAATAGGAACATAAGTTCTTTTCGTGAGGTGCTATTATGGAACTTTCGTTAACGGATATTCATTTACTATCTTTCAAGAGCGTAGAGGATTGTGAAGATTATTTAATGACTTCACGGTGGTCGAATAGGTTTTGTTGCCCGTTTTGTGATTATCATGAAGCCTATCATATTCGGACTCGAAGATTACTTGAATGTAAGGATTGCAGAATGCAAGTTTCTTTAACAGCAGGGACCATTATGCACAAATCTAAGCTGTCATTGCTGCTTTGGTTCCAAGCTATTCAAATGCTGATTCAAGACGAACTCGAACATACTGCTAGTTCTCTTTCTCTTGCACTTGGTATCAATTATAGGAGTGCTCGCTTGTTGCTACACAAAGTGCATTTTGCTCATTTAAATAAAGAAAATAGGCTCCATCTATTTCAAAAAATGAGAGAGTCCCAGTCCATTGCGACAGGTCATGGTGCTCAATCACTATTTCAACAACATACTCAGGAGCATGATCTCACTCACCTTCAAAGACAACCCCGACACCAAACGCAAGATCAAACGCAATACCAGACCCAAGACCAAACTCAAGATCAAGATCAAACCCAAATCCAAACCCAAACCCAAACCCAAACCCAAACCCAAACCCAAACCCAAACCCAAACTCGCCCTCAGAAGCAAACTCAGCAT
>NZ_VRTT01000029.1 GCF_008017805.1 Paenibacillus sp. N3.4
ACATTAATAGAACTACAACGTAAAATTGACGGTTACATCCGCTACTACAATAATAATCGATATCAATGGGGATTAAAAAAGATGACCCCTGTACAATACAGGAATCATCTATTGTTAGCCGCCTAAACTAAACCAGGCTTTTTTCAAGTGTCCTTGACAGAGGGTCCAGATCATAAAGAGCCTGCTCTTATTTTATTTATATATGGAATATTAAGATATTTTCGAATTCAAGGATGTATACATGATCGACAACCGAATGAATAAGTCTGAGGCTGGCTTGTTCATTCGGAGCCTCTTAATAGTTCGGATTATAATATCGTACAGGAGGCTACTATGGGTCCTTTACAGGCTTCTGCTATCGATCCAGTAAAGTTCGGCATTTATGCTGGTACAAACGGTACGCCAGGATTTGAAAGTGTAGCCACTTCGCGAATTAATTATTTGGCTCCTTTGGCCTCTAAGAGATTTCGAATTTTTTCGCTGCTGGAATATCTCCATAGTAATTAAATATTTTTAAAAGTGAGTTCCCATCAGGATCTGAAACGTTTATGGAGGCATTAGCATCGCAGCATTGGATGTGTCACTCTCGATGCCCTCAAGGTTCTTTGCCAGGCGTTCTTTCTCGCCTTTTACCTTGATTCCTTGGACTTCTGAAAGTCATTTAGTTGCTTAGTAAGCAGCGATAGGGCCTCCTCGTTGAAAATCTTCTCCTGCACTATCTGGAACACTTCCATCGAAATGCAATTGAAACAGCTTTTCTTGTCAACGGAAATGGAGAAGTTCTTATGTTATTTATATTGACTTACTCCTATTATGTCCTTTATTATTAATACCACTGGAGAATATAATATGATTAATAACAATTCAAGATGGAATTCACATGAATTTCGCTGATAATACATGAAAATTCCCATGATTTAATTCATTGGAGAAAAAAAGGTGATTATGTCATGAAAAAGCACGATCAAGACTTTATGAAGCAGCAAAATAGGCTAACCGTTTTTGAAATCATTAAGCACAATCAACCCATTTCCCGTGCTTCTATAGCCAAGCGAACTGGAATGAGCCCTACTACGGTAAGTCGCATTGTCGGAGAACTGGCGGAACGAGGATATTTGTTGGAATCCGAACAAGTGTCTGTTGGACTCGGAAGAAGGTCTACGCTGCTCGAGATGGTTGATGCTTCCGTATTGTCAGTTGGAGTCGAGCTGGATCGCCACCAGATGATTGTCGGCATTGTCGATATTCTGGGTAATGTAGTATGCAGCGGCAAGTATCCCCGGTCTACGGAAGAAAGCCCGGATGTTACGCTAGAGCTTATTGGAGATAAGATCAATCAGTTAACGCTTTTGAATGAAATCGATGGCAATCGAGTAATTGGAATCGGTGTGGGACTCCCCGGGATTGTAGACAATGATGCGGGAGTTGTTGTCTTCTCTGTTCAACTTGGCTGGAAGAACGTACGTTTAGCTGAACGATTGAAGGAAATTACTGGTTATGATGTGGTTGTTGACAACGAACTCAAAGTGAAAGCGCTTGCGGAGCATCTGAAGGGTGCTGCTAAGGGATCTAGTCGGACTGCGCTGCTCGGCTTTGGTAATGGGGTAGGTTCTGCACTCATCTTTGAAGGCGAAATTTACCGAGGTAAACGAATAGCGCAGGTGAAATCGGCCATACAACGGTAGATCCTAACGGGATGATGTGTGATTGCGGTAAAGCAGGTTGTCTGCAAACTTACATTAATATCAGCTCTCTATTGTCGGAAGCGAACAAAATTCGGCCGATTCGCACCATTGAGGAGCTATTCGAAGCAAGGCGTGCAGGAGAACGATGGGCGTGTTATTTGATCGAACGCGCTTTGATGTACATCGCCATTACAGTCAATAACGTAGTTTGTATGTACAACCCTGATAGTGTGATATTGAGCGTAGAGTTGGCAGACAAGTACCCAGAAGTTTACGAGGAGATTGAAGAACTCTGTATGTCGCGATTTGTTTGGGAGCCTCTGCGTGAGTCGTTTAGCATTTTTCGTTCGGAGCTACAGGAACAAGGTGTCATGATTGGTTCGGGGCTGTTATCTCAAATCAGGTTATTCGAATTAGAGTAAGGGATGCCTAATCCAATACTACTGTTTGGAAGAATTGTAGGGCAGACAGCTAAGCAATCAGTTAGTAGAATAAGAAATTTTGTTTGCGGGTAAGACGTAATGTCAGGTTCGCATAAGGGGAGGCAATCATGATGGGATTCACAGCACTGGTTAATGAATATCGTGGCGGCGTTTTAGAAAATGTACATTACGGAGCCATCAGTGTGGTCGACGAAAAGGGGACTATACTTTACTCAGCGGGGGATCCGAAGCATATGACGTTCCTGCGGTCAGCCGCGAAGCCATTCCAAGCCATTCCGGTTATGAAAAGAAAGATCGACAAGATCTACGGATTGACAGGCCAAGAAACTGCACTGTTTGCGGCTTCGCACCGAGGAGAGGCTTTTCACATTGATGCACTGGAATCTATTTTGCACAAAACAGGAATTCAGGAGGAAAGGCTTCACTGCTGCGCCACTTACCCGCTTAACGAAGACGCCAAGGCAGAGCGCCATCGGGCACATGAATCCAAGCGGAGAATATTCCACAACTGTTCCGGCAAGCACTCTGGATTAATCGCGCTTAGCAAACATATGGGGTGGGATGAGGATAGTTACTATGATCCTGAACATCCTGTGCAGCAAGAAATTGTGGAGACACTAGCTTACATGGCCGGGGTTCCCACAAACTCTATTCCACAAGGAGTAGATGGCTGCGGTTTGCCAATCTTCGCACTTCCTTTAAATAAAATTGCTTATTCATTTTTGAAGCTGGCATGTCCCGATCTCATCGAAGACATAGATACACAGGATGCAGCCGCCAGAATGGCCCAACTAATGAATGAATACCCCAATATGATAGCGGATACAAAATTCGTGTGCTCGGCGCTGCTTAAGGATGCAAACTTGGTAGCGAAGGGTGGGGCGAAAGGCGTATACGGAATTGGATTGAGAAAAGAAAGAATCGCTATTTCACTTAAAGTATCCGACGGTTCTGAGCAAGTGTGGCCTTGTATTATTGCTTCCATATTAGAGAGCATTGGGTACAGCAACCGAGAAACGATCGACAGGCTGTTAGAGCTAGTTCCGAATACCATCGTCAATGATGGAGGAACGATAGTTGGCGAACGATGTGCCGTATTTGAACTGAAAGCTTAACGTAAGAATAACCTCTAACCCTGATATTAAGAATTACAGGATGATGAGAGATTCTAATAAACATTATTTAGGGGAGTGAACAAACATGAAAGTCAAAAGAAAATCATGGTCGATGCTCATGCTGCTGCTGATTGTTGCAGTTGTAGCCGCAGGTTGCGGAGGAAATGCGGGGAAAACAAATGAAGGGAAAGGCGAGAACACCAAGGCGGTCTCTAAGAACAATAAGGATGTCGTTGTTGCGATCAATACCAACTTTATTACGCTTGACCCTCATAACACGAGCGACACCCATTCGATTACTGGTGCAAGAACGATGTATGAAGGTCTGATGGGCTTTGATGAGAACATGAATGTAGTGCCGGTTTTGGCAGCATCCCATAAAATTAGCGATGACGGACTTGTTTACACATTCACTCTTAAAGAAAAAATTAAATTTCACGATGGCACAGACTTTAACGCTGAAGCGGTAAAAATTAATCTAGATCGCCTCCGCGATGAGAAAAACAATCTGAGATTGCGTAAAAGTTTTGCAAAAGTGACTAACATAACAGCACCTGATGCTAAAACGGTCGTCATTACACTTAGCGAACCGTATAACGCTTTTTTGAACAAAATGGCTATGGCTCTTATGATCAGCCCTAAAGCGTTGACAGAGCAAGGCGCCAACATTTCGAAGAACCCGGTAGGAACAGGTCCATACAAGTTCAAGGAATGGGTCCAGGGCGACCGTCTGGTTGTCGTAAAGAATCCTGATTATTGGCAACAAGGACTTCCTAAGATTGATAGCCTTACCTTTAAGCCAGTGCCTGAGAATGGCTCGCGGATTGCTATGCTGAAGACGGGTGAGGCTGACTTTATTTATCCGATGCCTACCGAGCAAGTAACCGAAGTTGAAGGACAAAAGGATATCGTTTTAGACAAGATCGATTCTACAATCGTGCGCTATATTACTTTGAACACAATGAAAAAACCATATGATGATATTAAGGTACGCCAAGCAATCAACTATGCAATCAATAAAGATGCTTATATTAAAGTGGTGAAATCGGGCTTGGGTTCGAAGCTAGACTCTTCAATGTCTTCCAAAACGCAGCATTATTCCAAGCAAACGGGTTATGATTACGATCCAGAAAAAGCAAAGAAACTGCTTGCTGAAGCAGGCTTGCCAACGGGTTTCTCGGCTGAAATCTGGGGTGAGAACGACTCGGAAACTATGAAGGGCATGCAGTTCATCCAACAACAGTTGCGCTTGTTGGTATCAAGCTAGAAGTGAAATCGATGGAAGGCGGTACGTTGTCAGGACAAATTAACTCCGCAAAAACACCGGAAGAAGCTAAGATTCAAATGTGGTATGTGAGTTGGTCTCCATCTTCAGGTGATGCAGACGGTGCGACAAGAGGTCTGTTCAGCAGCGAGATGTTCCCTCCTGCTGGATCAAACACAGCCTATTACAAGAACGCGAATGTAGACAAATGGATTGCTGAGGCGAACAAGGCTATTGATCCGGCAAAAGCAAAAACGATCTACGCGGATATTCAGAAAACAATATGGAATGAAGCTCCATGGGCATTCTTAGGTGTTGATCAAGTTATTTCAGGTAAAAGATCATATATAAACGGCATTAAAGTAATGCCTGACGGTTCCATTACCGTTCGTGATGCAGAAGTGAAGAAATAAAAGTGAAGTAATAATAGCAAACGGGCCGTTTCTATATTTTGCTGAGAAGCGGCCTCTGCTATTTAAGGATGTTGAAACTGAAGGGAGGCTCACGAGTTGGGAAAATATGCTTTGCAAAGACTCCTCGGGGTTATTCCGTTGTTGTTCGTCGTATCGGTGCTGGTCTTCATGTTCATCCATTTAATTCCCGGCGATCCGGCTCGGCTTGTCGCGGGCAAGGACGCTACGCTTGAAGAAATTAACGGCATTCGCGAGCAGCTCGGACTCAATCTGCCGCTGTGGCAGCAATATATTAACTATATGGGCAAACTGTTGCAAGGTGATATGGGTCATTCACTAAGATCTGGTTTGCCGTCTCAGATATGCTGAAGAGCAGATTTATGCCTACCATTATTTTAACCTTTGTAAGCATGGGATGGGCGCTTGTCATGGGTCTACTAATCGGCGTTATCTCTGCGGTGAATAGAAATAAATGGCAGGATCATGCAGGTATGTTGACTGCAATTTCTGGTATTTCTGTGCCCGGGTTTTGGTTGGGTCTGGTATTGATCCAAATATTTTCAGTTCAGCTGGGTTGGTTTCCAACTGGTGGGGTTGATTCTTGGACATCTTACGTGCTTCCGTCTATTACACTCGGAGCCGGTATCATGTCGATGCTAGCCAGGTATTCCCGCTCATCCATGCTGGAGACAATGCGGGAAGATTACATCCGTACTGGACGAGCTAAGGGTCTTCGGGAATTCGTTGTAGTCGGTCGTCATGCGCTGAGGAATTCGCTTATCCAAGTCGTTACCGTTGCTGGCTTGCAATTCGGATTTTTACTGGGCGGCTCTGTTATGGTGGAAACGGTATTCAGTATACCGGGTCTCGGGAGATTACTAGTCGATTCTATCTCATTCCGGGACTATACCGTCATTCAGGCGCTGCTGCTGATGTTTGCCACGCAATTTATACTCATTAATTTAATCGTCGATATGCTGTACGGTGTACTTAATCCGAAAATCCGGTATGCGTCGAAGTAGACAATGCTTACGAAGATAGCTTTCCTACGGAAAGCTCAGTTTACGCTTACGATGCAGGTTTTGCTAAAGCAAAACTCTTAGGAGGAGATATTATGAACGACAATTCGGCGATAACTGGGAGTGGTTCTGCCGTTCCTGGAGAGACGCTTGTTTCTGGAAGAAAGAAAAGCCCAGCAGCTGTTTTTTTAAGCAAATTTCGTAAACGGAAGTTGTCGCTTGCCGCTGGTATATTTATTGTCATCCTAATCATCATTGCGATATTCGGTCCTTATCTAACTCCGTATAATTCGAATGATCCAGATTATAATGTGTTGATGTCTGGCCCTTCCATGGCCCACTGGGCGGGGACAGATGAATATGGCAGAGATATCTTAAGTCGTCTTATCGAAGGGACTAGACTGACCTTAGCTGTAAGCTTAAGTGCAGTTGGGATTGCGGCTGTTCTTGGAACGATTCTAGGCTTGTTGAGCGGATATTATGGTGGATGGTTGGATCGCCTTATTATGCGGAGCAGCGACGTTTTGTTTTCATTTCCTGATCTCTTGCTTGCGATTGGTATAGTGGCCATTCTAGGTCCTGGCTTGATGAATGTGGTGATTGCGGTAGCCGTATTCGGCACTCCTTCGTTCGCCAGGATTATCCGGAGCGTGACATTGTCCGCAAAGGAGACGTTATTCGTGGAAGCAGCCCACTCGATGGGTGCGAAGAACAGACGAATTATCTGGAAGCATATCTTTCCAGAAACGGTGCCAAGCATGATTGTGAATGTGACTATGAAAATTGGCGGCGCGATCCTGGCCGCAGCATCATTAAGCTTTCTAGGTATGGGTGCTACGCCAACCAATCCCGACTGGGGAGCCATGCTGAGCATGGGACGCGATTACTTGAGTATCGCACCCCATATCGTGTATTTTCCTGGTGCGGCTATCTTCTTGACTGTACTTGCTTTTAACCTGATTGGGGACGGACTGCGCGATGCCCTTGATCCCAAGACGAAAAACTAAGGGGGGATAGAAAGTGACGTCAAGATTACTTGAAGTACAAGGATTGAAAACGGAGTTTAAACGCGAAGGCGGCAGTGTAATGGCAGTAGCTGGCGTTGACTTTTATATAAATAAAGGTGAAGTACTGGGTCTAGTTGGTGAATCAGGCTGTGGCAAAAGCGTTACCTCCCTATCGATAATGAGGCTGCTTAAGGACACACCGGGACGGATTGCTGGCGGAACAGTCCGCTTCGAAGGCACCGACCTAACGAAGATCCAAGAGAAGGAGATGCGTCGGTTTCGCGGCAATGAATTAGCCATGATTTTTCAAGAGCCGATGACGTCACTTAACCCGGTGCTGCGAATCGGAAAACAATTGGAAGAGCCGATTATGCTGCATATGGGTTATGGGCGCAAGCGTGCGAGAGAGCATGCGATTCATACGTTGACCCTTGTAGGCATTCCGCGGGCAGAGGAGTTAGTGAACGATTATCCTCACCAGCTATCCGGTGGGATGAGGCAGCGGGTTATGATCGCGATGGCGATGGCGTGCAATCCGAAGCTTCTGATTGCTGATGAACCGACAACTGCACTCGATGTGACGATTCAAGCGCAAATTCTTGACTTGATGAAGCGATTGAAAGATGAGCAAGGGATGGGCATGCTGCTCATTACACATGATCTTGGTGTCGTAGCGGAGATGTGTGATCGGGTTGTTGTCATGTATGCAGGAAGGGTCGTAGAAGAAGCATCTGTTAAGGATTTGTTCGAGACGCCTCAGCATCCGTACACGAAGGGGCTTATTCAATCGGTTCCTAAGCTGCGTCAGAAGGTTCGACGTCTAGATTCAATTCCAGGTAACGTACCAGATTTGACCGCAATGCCACAAGGCTGCAAGTTTGCGCCCCGCTGCCGGGATGTTAGGGATCGATGCTTGACACAAGAACCGGAGCTTCTTCCGATAGAAGGACAATCAGAGCGTAAGAGCCGCTGTTGGTTAACGCAGCCAGAGAAGCCGGAAGGAGGAGAACATGCATGAAGGAGACTCAGACTCCACTGGTAGAAGTAAAAAAGTTGCAAAAATCTTTTGCCATCCAAAAAGGCTGGTTCGGCGCCACTAAATATTTGAAAGCGGTCGATGGCATCTCATTTGCTATTCATAAAGGTGAAACATTCAGCCTTGTTGGAGAAAGCGGCTGCGGCAAGTCGACGACAGGACGCTTGGTGACTCGACTGCTGAAGCCCAATAATGGAGAAGTATGGTTTAACGGGCAAAATATTAGCTCACTGACTAGTGATCAGATGCGACCAATTCGTAAAGATATGCAGATGGTGTTTCAGGACCCATATGCTTCTCTTAATCCTCGGATGAAAGTTAAGGATCTTGTTGCTGAGCCGCTGCTTATTCATACGAAGCTGAGTACGAAGGAACGCGACAAACTGGCCCATGAGCTGCTGAACACAGTGGGTCTAAGCAGCTTTCACGCGGAACGTTTTGCCCATGAGTTCAGCGGGGGACAACGGCAGCGGATCGGAATTGCACGGGCTCTGTCTGTTCGGCCGAGCTTGATCGTGGCGGACGAGCCGGTGTCCGCACTAGACGTATCCATTCAGTCTCAGGTGCTTAACCTGCTGCAGGATCTTCAAGAGCAGTACGGTCTGACCTACCTCTTTATCTCCCATGATCTAAGCGTTGTGGAGCATATTAGCGATCGTATTGGCGTTATGTATTTAGGTACGCTGGTTGAAACAGCGGATAAAGACACGCTATATGACTCTCCGCTTCATCCTTACACCCAGGCATTACTATCATCCGTGCCTGTTCCAGATCCAAGTCAGAAGAAGGAACGCATTATTCTGAAGGGAGATCTGCCAAGTCCTGTAAATCCCCCAACGGGCTGTCGTTTCCATACACGCTGTCCTTCTTGTATGGAAGTTTGCAAGCGGCATGAACCGATTTTCAGGGAAGTCGAGCCGGGGCATCAGGTTGCCTGTCATTTATATGATGAAGAAATGATGAAATTACCCAGGTAATCGTGTGTATCAATTGAAATAAGAAGAAAATAACAACACTATTTGTCAAAGAAGGGATCCCCATGCGAATTACAATCGATACCGTAGAACCGGAACAGATTCTTATTTACCCGGTGTATCAGGGCGAGTCCTTTCCTCACCGGTTGAGCGAAAGTCACAAACAGGCGGGTACCGTGACATGGCTGTACGGCAGGTCTGAAGGTGAAGCCGATGTATTGGCGGCAGGACTTGGCGAGCGTAAGAAGTTGACGCTTGAGAAGGTACGTCGAGCAGGCGGAGCCTCCGCCCGCGCTCTGCTGCGGGAAGATCGCAGCGGCAGTGGAACGCTCGTTCGGCATGCAAGCCCTACAGGAGACGACAGTAAGGTTGCAGCAGCTGAATGGCTACAGGCCTGGGTAGAAGGCTGGCTGCTCGGCTTGTACCGTTTCGATAAATACAGAAACGCCACCAAAATCAGCCGTGAAGTGGACTTAAACCTTCGTCTGGAAGATTGGAAGGAGCTGTCACAAGTTGAACTGGAGGCAGTAGTCGACTCTGCACGTAATCGAGCTGAGGGAACCATGTTGGCTAGAGATTGGGTGAATGAATCTCCCGAAACATTGAATCCGGATGCCTTCGTAGATTGGATCATCGACCATTTCAAGGATAAGCCTGTAGGCGTTCAAGTGTATCGCGGGCAAGATTTGGTTGACCGCGGTATGAACGGCTTGATCGCAGTGGGAGCAGGCAGCAAGTATGCCCCGGCGCTCGTAGAGCTTCGGTACGAAAGCAACACAGAGCTGCCGCTGCTTGCTTTGGTTGGTAAAGCGGTCACCTTCGACATGGGTGGTATGAATGTCAAGACGGGGAGCGACATCAGCGATGCCCGTATGGATATGGGCGGTGCGGCGGCCGTCATTGGCTGCCTGGATATTCTGGTCCGGCAGCGTGCCCAAGTTCGTGTAACTGCACTGATAGCTGTAGCGGATAATTTACCGGATGCCCGAGCTATGCTGCCATCCTCCGTTATTCGTTATCCGAACGGTCTGACCGTTCAAGTCGCAAATACGGATGGGGAAGGTCGACTAGTATTAGCTGACGCGCTAATCCATGCGGCAAAGCTGGGTGCTGCTCAAGCGATAGACATTGCCACGCTTACTGGCAATGTTGGGGCTGCGCTTGGTCTAGGCATCGCAGGAATATGGGGCGATGAGGATATAACGCGCAGCCTGGTCGAAATCGGCGAACGGAATGGGGAACGGCTGTGGCCGATGCCTCTGATGGAGGAGTATGAAGCCGAGCTCAGAAGTAATTATGCTGATCTGCGAAACGTGAGTACCTCAACGCTTGCGGGTGCGATTATTGCAGCGCTCTTTATACGGCGTTTCGTAGCCGAGGCGATGGGTTGGGTACACATTGATATGGCCGGGACCGTGCAATTCAAGCAGGATGTCGGTTACGCAGAGGCCGGTGCTACGGGCTACGGGGCGAGGTTGCTTGCAGACTATGCGGTACAATACGCTCGGAAGCATGAAAGTGGAGAGCGGGAGGTTTCGTTATGATTCTGGAGGTCATCGCTACTTGTATGGATGATGCACGAAGAGCTGAAGAGAACGGGGCCGACCGACTCGAATTGATAACGGCCATTACTGAAGGCGGATTAACGCCTGGCATCGGTATGATTGAGCAGGTGGCGAAATCGGTGAACATACCAGTTCATGTAATGGTTAGGCCACACAGCCGATCTTTTGTCTACGATAAGCATGATCTGGAGACGATGATAGCTGAGATAAAGGCTATAACGTCCACGGGAGCAGCTGGCATCGTTGTCGGCGCTTTGACGGAGGAAGGAAAGATTAACGAGAAAGCGTTGGAGTCTATGCTAGCTTGGGCAGGCGGACTAAACGTAACCTTTCATCGGGCTTTCGATGAACTGGAGGATCAGATTGCCGGATTGCGCATTCTCACTCGTTATCCACAAATATCCCGTGTGTTGACTTCCGGCGGATTACAGCCTGCGTCTGAAGCTATACCAACCATTCGGAGGCTGGTCGAGGAGTCATACGGCAGCTCGCTGCGAATTCTGGCTGGTAACGGTCTGACGCCGGAAGTCATTAAGCCCTTCATTGAACTGACTGGGGTGACGGAAGTACATTTTGGCTCCGCAGTTCGTTACGGCAGGTCAGGCCTTGCGCCGATAGATCCGAAACAGCTGCGAGCTTTAGCGGACAGCCTTCATTAAGGGCTGATTATTGATTTGAAAAAAAGGTGAATGATATTGCAAAATCTTGAAAAATATGTAGTTGGAATCGATCTGGGAGGAACGAAGATCGCAGCAGCGCTCTTCGATTCGAGGGGAACGTTAGTGAACCGCGAACGTATGGAAACTGCTGGAGCGCATACCGCGAAAGAGGTTGTGCAGCGTATGCTCGGTATGATTCATACCGTCTCGGAGGGTTATTCACTATCTGGCGTAGGGCTTGCTTCCCCAGGTGCGGTTAACAGCCGGGATGGAATCGTTCTTCATGGGACCAACCTCCCCGAGTGGAAGAATGTCCCTTTGAAGAGCTGGATGGAAGAGGATCTCGGGGTGGAGGTTCAAGTTGTTAACGATGCTAATGCGGCAGCTTGGGGCGAGTATGTGAGAGGAGCCGGCAAAGGCTCGGAGAATATGGTCTACGTCACTTTCAGTACAGGGATCGGAGCCGGGATAGTATTGGATGGAAAGCTACTGCTGGGCACCTCCTCATTCGCTGGCGAGCTTGGACACAATATTATCGATCCTAATGGACCGGCATGCAGCTGCGGCAATCGCGGCTGCTGGGAAGTGTTTGCCTCGGGGACAGCTATCAGGGACACTGCGCTGCAATTCATGCAGAACCGATCATCATTGATTTCAGATCTTACCGATTCAGATACGGAAGCTATTTCCGCTAAACATGTGTTCGATGCAGCAAAGCAAGGAGATCCAGTAGCTGTTGAAGTTATTGACAGGACTATTCATTACATGGCATTAGGTATTGCGAACGCGGTTCACACCTTCAATCCGGACCGGATTGTGATCGGAGGGGGCGTGAGCAAAGTTGGTAACGAACTTTTCGATGCTCTGCGAGCTCAGACTGATAAGCTCGTAATGAAACCTTACCGCGGCACCTACAACATTGTATCGGCTGATTTAAAGGACGATGTCGGTCTAATCGGTGCAGCCGCGCTGTTTCACACTTTCTGAATAGGACAATGAGTCGGCTCTTGTTGGACGGTGTATCCGTGCAACAGCCGTCATTCATATAAAGATAGGGGGAATTGCCGAATGAGTACAAGAGAGGAAAGAACCCGTTGGTTTTTGCAGGATCGGTTTGGTATGTTCATTCATTGGGGATTGTATTCGATCCCCGCTCGTGGGGAATGGATTCGTGGCAATGAGAGAATGAGCTACGAGCAATATAAAACTTATTTTGATGAATTCGATGCTTCCCGTTATAAACCAAGAGAATGGGCTAAGGCGGCCAAGGCCGCTGGGCAGAAGTACGCTGTATTGACGACGAAGCATCATGACGGTTTCTGCTTGTTCGATAGCAAGCTGACGGACTTTAAGGCCACCAATACACCGGCCGGCGCGACCTTGTTCAGGAATACGTGGACGCGTTCCGGGAGGAAGGCATTCGTGTAGGCTTGTACTATTCTATCATCGACTGGCATCACGATGATTATCCTGGTTATGGGGACAAGGCGCATCCGGATCGTGACAACGAATTGGCCAAGGACAAACCCATTGATTTTGACCGGTATTTGACCTACATGCATGGTCAAGTTAAGGAACTTCTGACGAATTACGGTAAGATCGACATCATGTGGTTCGATTTCTCCTATGATAATATGACCGGCGAGAAATGGAAAGCAACGGAGCTCATCAGAATGATTCGTTCCATTCAGCCGGACATTATCATCGATAATCGTCTCGGTGGGAATATCCGTGCAGCAGAGCCTGAAGAATACGCAGGTGATTTCTTCTCACCGGAGCAAATTATTCCGCCAGGCGGCATTCTAGATGTAAAGGGTGCATCGATTCCCTGGGAAGCTTGCATCACATTGAACGACAACTGGGGCTATCATTCCACAGATAAAAATTATAAGTCTGCTAAGCAGGTCATTCGCACACTGGTTGAGTGTGTCAGTAAAAATGGCAATTTGCTGTTAAATGTTGCCCCTGATGCCAAAGGTGAAATCAACCGGGAATCGCTGGACGTGTTGCGTGATGTAGGCGAATGGCTGCGGTTGAACGGTGACAGCATCTACGGTTGTGGAGGCGCGACATTACCGAAGCCAGAGTGGGGCCGTTTTACGCTGAATGGCAATAAATTGTACGCACACGTGTATGATCGTGGAATTGGACCGATTTATTTAGAGGGGCTGAAGGGCAAGATCATGAAAGCCAGACTGTTGCGGGATGGAACCGAGCTGAAAGTGGAAGCTCCATGGATGGCCCAAGAATACTCCGATATTGAAGGCGGTGCGTTCATTACACTTTCAGGTGCCATGCTGCCGGACGAGATGGATACGGTCATTGAACTGCAGCTTTGATGAAATCAAGATTCGATTGTCCGTTGTCAAAGAAATGAGAGGGCTGCCATTGGATGCTGTCTCACGCGATGGCTGGTTACTAGTTAGACAAAATGGCATTGACCTAACATAGGTTGGTGCCATTTCAATTTTCAGCTACTTGCGAGGCATAAGATAAGGAGCCAATCCCGCTGCAATCACCTGATGTCCCCGATCGTTTGGATGGATGGGCAGAAATCCGCTTATAGCATCTTCAATCTTCCCTTTTCGATATCCATAGATAAGATCGGCTTGCTTGCCTTCAAACCACGAATGGGCGGGAGCGATAATTACACCGTGACTTTGGGCGAGTTCTTTTGTTATGTGATTTAATTGGCCTATGGACTCAACAGCAAGAGGACTGTTCGGAAATGGGTTGTATTGCGTGCAGCAAATAATTCGAGCTTGGCTCCAATTTGTTAATTGAGTTAGAATCGCACCAATATTTCGTCTATAGTCCGCTATAAGTTGTTTTGCATTTAAGGATTGCTGGTTTCTGAGTGAAGATAGTGCTGCGCTAGCCAAATCAACACCCCCAATCCATATCGAAATAACGGCAGATTGTCTAAGAATGGAGGCCCTATGCCATATCACAGCATCTAACAAATCATAACTGCTCCAACCAGGACGAGCCAGAACATACCCAGTTACCTTACGGGAGCCTGAATGTAAAGTAGATACGGCTAATTGAGGATAGGCCTTTACCAAAGAGGAAGCATTTTCCCCAAATGTGATGGAATCTCCAAGAGCTGTATAGATCATAACCATATCATCACCCCATGCTTTAATCATATATACTTCGAAAATAGCAAATGAAAGATCAATGTTAACGACGACTTCTTGCTTGCTCGTGCACCTCATTAAGTGCATCTTAGAAATATCATATTGCCAACATGTACAGTGTGTGTGGACAATAACAACTAATGTTTTGCATAATCGATCCAAGCAGAAAAGATGAAACATGTGATTGCCAAAAATAGATTTAAGGGCTGCAGGAAATGAATTAAATTGGCGAATTCTATCGACTTCCATTTTTTACTGGTACATCTCATAGATTTCAGATATAACTATTATTGAAGGCTATTTCTCAATTCTAGGAAGGTGCTATTTCGGATGAAATTTCGCACAAAACTATTTGTCGGTTTCGCAACGATTCTGTCATTGTTATTCATTTTTTCTTTTATTGTTATTCGCATGTTTTTTATTATGAATCAAAACATGCACGGAATCGTTGACGACAATTATACGAAGGTGAGACTTGCGAACAACGTTCGTTCAGATATTAACAGTCTCAGTATGGAAACCAACGAACTTCTGCTGGACGCCAATATGGATTTGTTGAATGAAAGGTCCAATAGGATTCGTCAAACGAAAATAAGTTTGAACACCAATCTGAACAAGCTTGAACAAATGTTTGAAAGCCAGTCAGATGAAAATAAATTGGCACAGCAGATCCAGCAGCTGCATGGATTATTTATTGAAAGCAATGATGCCGCTGTCGAACTTTTGAGAAATAATAAGAAGGAACAGGCTATTAGTTGGCATAACAGTAACACTGAGCCTATCAAAGTTACCCTATTCGAGAGTATTATGAAATTCAACAAACTGCAGGAATATGATATGGATCAATCTTTAGCAAAGTCAACGGATACTTATTATTTCACTATCCGTCTGATTATTGGATTGGTTATCATTACATTATTATGTGGAATATTTGTCGCTATATGGGTTTTTCGAAGCGTGACCAAGAGTTTGGCCCATATTATTTCAGTCATGAAGCAAGCCGCACTATCTGAACGCAGTGATCAGCTGCCAAGAATAGAAGTAGAAACCAAGGACGAAATGGCCAGCATTGGCCATGTCTATAATGTAATGGCCATTGCTCTTGAAGAGCATGCCAAATATCAAAAACAGGCGAACTTCATTCTACAGGAACAAAACTGGAATAAAACGAAGGTTGCCGAAATTACAGCTATGTACCAAGGGGTTCAGAACTTAACCGGGTTGGCTAAAATTTTTATAACAGCGATTTGTCCTGCTATTGGGGCGAGTTATGGCGTTTTCTATAATCGGAAGGAGATGGAACAGGGCTTACCCCGTTTGATAAGAGCTGGTGCTTATGCGGCAGACAATAAAGAAATTGGTTTCGACAGCTTTGCCTTTGGAGAGGGACTTGTAGGCCAATGCGCAGCGGAGAATAAAGTGATTGTTCTTACCGAGCCACCGAAAGATTACATACAAATCAGCTCTGGTTTGGGAACGGCGTCTCCCGTTCAAATTGCGATTGTGCCCGTGCAGTTCGAGGGCAATGTGATAGCTGTCATTGAGCTAGCTTCATTTCGAGAGTTTACTCCATCACAGCTGCAGCTTCTCGAGGAACTGACGGATATATTAGGCATTACTGTCAATAGCGTTGCGGGACAAATGCAGATCCAACAATTATTGAATGAATCGCAAATGTTTACCGTAGAACTACAAACGCAGTCCGAAGAACTGCAGTTGCAGCAAGAAGAGCTGAAGACATTAAACGAACAATTGGAAGAACAAATTGAAGCTTCAGAGAAGAAAAGTATGGAGCTAGGAAAGATCAAAACAGTACTTGAAGAAAAAAATAAGCATATCCTACTTGCCTCCGGCTATAAGTCGGAGTTTCTGGCGAATATGTCGCATGAACTGCGAACGCCTCTGAACAGTCTGCTGATTTTATCTCAAATGTTAGCCGAAAATAAAGAGGGCAATCTCAGTCCCAAACAGGTCGAGTTTTCGCAAACCATACATTCTTCGGGAAAAGATCTGCTCGGTTTAATTAATGATGTGTTAAATCTATCAAAGATAGAATCGGGGAAACTTGAATTAGATTTTGATTGGGTCCATTTAAAGAAGGTTGCCAACGTTGTCGAACGTCAATTTGACCCCATCGCCAGTAACAAAGGGCTTCAGTTTCACGTGAGGGTAGCCGATGAAATCTTTGACACTATGATCTATACGGACGAACAACGATTACAACAAATATTGCAAAACCTGCTTTCTAATGCCTTTAAGTTCACAGAACAAGGAAGCGTTTCCTTGGAGATACAAATGATTGCGAAGGAGGAAGTGCAAGGCGCACCGAATGATAGTTTAAGTGAATTAACGCTTGCCATTTCCGTATCGGATACAGGGATAGGTATTGCCAAGGAAAAACAAGCGGTCATTTTTGAAGCGTTCCGCCAAGCGGATGGGACGACCAGTCGTAAATATGGAGGGACAGGATTAGGGTTATCCATCTGCCAGAAAATCGCTCAGTTATTAAACGGCTTTATTCGGATCGAGAGCGAGGAAGGAATAGGGAGTACATTTACAGTTTACATTCCGATCAGTGGAGTTCGCAGCGAGTTACCGGCTTTAACCAACCAGGAAGCGGCAGCAACGATCGATTCAAATAGCTCCGACGCCATTAAAGAATCAGATGGGCCAATGGACATTTCCTTAAAAGGGAAGAAAATATTGCTTGTGGACGACGATTTGCGTAATATTTACGCGTTGACTACAGCGCTGGAAGCTCATCACATTCATATTATTTTTGCTGAAAATGGAAAAGAAGGCATAAATCTCTTATACGAGAACACGGATACTGATCTTGTTATCATGGACATTATGATGCCAAAAATGGATGGATATGAAGCAATTAAGGAAATTCGCAGAAATGCGCAGTTTAAAAGCTTGCCTATTATCGCCTTGACGGCTAAAGCGATGAAATATGACAGGGAAAAGTGCATAGAAGCAGGTGCAAGCGACTATATCAGCAAACCAATACTTTTGGATCAACTGATGTCGTTACTTCGAGTATGGTTGTATAGATAGGAGCTTAAATGATTAAAAAAATGGACGCTTCCATACATAAAGAAGATATCGAAAAACTTGAAATTGTTTTGCTGCTGGAAGGTGTTTACCGACACTACGGTTACGATTTCAGGAATTATTCATTCCAATCGATAAGAAGAAGAATAATGAATCGTATGCAAGGTGAGAGAGTGAACTCGATTCTGGGACTGTTGGATAAAGTGCTTCATGAACGAAGTGCGATGGATCGATTATTCGCGGATTTCTCTATTAATGTAACGGAAATGTTCAGAGAACCCAGTTTCTTTCTTGCCTTCCGCAGAAAAATTGTTCCTCTGCTTCGGTCCCTTCCTGCTATTCGCATATGGCATGCCGGTTGTTCCACCGGAGAAGAAGTATACTCGATGGCCATTCTTTTACACGAAGAAGGCTTATATCACAAGTCAATGTTGTACGCCACGGATATGAACGAAGAAGTCTTGCATCGGGCAGCCGGAAGAATGTTTCCTATTAAAAGGATGCAATTATATACGAGAAATTACCTGCATGCAGGCGGGGAAAAGGCCTTTTCAGAATATTATTCGGTTAATGACAATGGAGTTGAATTCAAGCCGTATCTCTCCGAAAATATGATGTTTTCGCAGCACAATTTGGCTATCGATCACTCCTTTAATGAATTTCACGTCATTATTTGCAGAAATGTACTGATATACTTTAACGAAACGCTTCAGCGGCGCGTTCTTCAGCTATTTAATGAAAGTCTGGTTCGGTCAGGATATTTAGGCCTTGGAAATAAAGAAGGACTCCTTAGGGCACATGCGAATAGTTTTGAAGAAATGGATTCAAAAGAAAAAATATTTCGAAAAAGAGTCGAACCTGCTGATCATCAAATTCTGAATCCACGAGGGTAGAAACATGGAAACCAAGATCGATATCTTAATGGTTGACGACCGTACTGAAAACCTACTGACGCTTGAAGCGGCGCTTGCCTCTCCTGAATATCGTTTAATCGGTCTAAAATCAGGTGAGGATGCGCTGCGATACACGATACGAGAGGACATGCAAAATGTTGCGGTCATTTTGCTTGATGTGCAGATGCCTGGAATGAGTGGCTTTGAAACGGCTAAACTCATTAAAAATAGAGAAAAAACGAAGGATATACCAATCATTTTCATTACGGCTATCAACAAATCGGCAGATCATGTTCTCCAGGGATATCAAGCTGGTTCTATTGATTACATTTTTAAGCCCTTTCATCCTGCCGTTCTGAAATTAAAGGTGGATGCCTTCGTACAGATGCATCGTTTTCATAAAAATCAGTATGAATTTCTGGAGCAAATAGTGAAAGAACGGACTAGGGAACTCATTATCGCCAACGAAGAGCGAGTCACTATGGAGAAGGAAATGGCGAAATTGGCCCGTCTTAATTTGATCGGCGAAATGGCTGCGGGGATTGCGCATGAAATCAGAAACCCAATGACAACGATTCGCGGTTTTTTGCAGATGTCGAAAAGAAACCAGAATATGGCGGTTGAATACATTGACATTATGCTGGAGGAACTCAACAGAGCCAATAGCATTATCACTGAATTCTTGTCCTTAGCCAAAAATAAAACGACCCATCTTCAATTAACAAATTTGAATGACATTATTACGTCCATGCATCCGCTTATTCAAGCGGAAGCTATGCTCTCGGGTAAGCATTTTCATGTGAATTACGGCATGATTACGGACTTGCAATTGGATGAAAAAGAAATCCGTCAGCTAATTCTAAATATGGCGATGAACGGTCTGGAGTCTATGTCCGCGGGTGGTGCTTTTACGATCAGTACCTATACGGAAGGGAAGGAAATCATACTAAAAATAGAGGATCAAGGGAGCGGAATTAAAGAAGAGTATGTAGAGAAGCTAGGGACGCCATTTTTTACTACAAAAGAAACGGGCACGGGACTCGGTTTGGCCGTATGTTACAGTATTGCCGCGCGACATAACGCGTTGATCGAATTGAAAAGCGGAGATGACGGAACTGCATTTTTTATTAAGTTTAAAAAGTAAAATGATCCAGGATGAGACTTCACTCATCCTCTATGTTCAATCCAAACGAAAAATAGCGTACCTGCCCACATCATCCAGAGGTAGGTACGCTTCTCTGTTCAGAACTGCTTATATTTAGCAGATCTATGGATAACCTTTATGGACTTATTCACCACCAGCGTGACGTAAATGACGTCCAGAATAAAGGTAAGGATATACATCATATTTAATAATAAGGAGTGTGGGTATAGCGAGTAGCAATAAAGTGATGCACACACGGTACCAATCATCTTGGCGTAGGCGATGTATTTAGATTGCCCGTACAGATCTAGTTCGATCACCATTTTGATAAACAGTATGGACATCATGAGGTTGATTCCAAAAGCGGAATACTTGCCCTGGGGATCGTCAAATTCGATAGCCATTCCATAGTGCAGCAGAAGAGCAATAATAAGTAAAGAGAAGACAATCGTTTGCATACGCCATTTTGGATATAAGTTTTTTGAATAATAAAGAAATTGGAATAAGATGAGGCAATCTAATAGAAACCATACGATGGATATGATTTGTTGGAGCGGGTGAAAGGGCATAACGAAGGAAAATAGAAATTCCCAAGTGATATTTGCGCACAGAGCGGCGATTGGCATCCCACAAGTTCGATCCCGAAAGCCTTTATATATAATGATTATATAAGTGATTGTCCAAAAAAAGGCAACCCCAAACTGCAGAAGCTGCTCGACTTGTTTTGAAAAAAGATGTTCCATACGGAGTGAATCGCATCCTTTCAGGGAGTTCTCCTTCATAGATATGATTCAATTAGCTTGTCTATGCCTGTATAAATGAAAACAACCCAAGGAGGAGCTCCTTGGGCAATTAATCGTACATATTCATGATTAGTACTTTTACGATTCTGGTGATGTTCGATGTAGAGACATGTTCTTGCATTCCTCGTCGTGAGCGTTCTGGATGATCTCTGCAAAAGGTGCTCGTGATTCATGTGTGGTTGTCTTGTTCTCTGCTAATTCCATGGTCCAGACTAATGGTTGCATCGACATTCTCAATCGTTCATCATAATTTGTGCTTACTTTTATTTCATCAGAAGACCGCTGTTCGGGGGTATCTCTCTTACATATAATAGGTAAGGATATCCATAGAACGGATACGAATAAACTGAAACCAATTAAATTCCATATTATCGTGACCATATGACCACTCGCTTTTCAATGATGTATAGGACTATTATACCACTACATGTTATATTTTGTAATAACTTATCGAAAAAAAGTAGGACAAATGGAATGGCGGACCTAGAATTAATATCATCCCTCCTTTCTAGGAAATTTCGGTGTTTTTTTCATGCATCAAAGGCAAGAGAAACGAATTCAGGCTGACGCATGGAAGGCAACCGCGAGCATAGCGTCGATTAACCCAGAAAAGGTCTGAAAATTTTTAATATTGACACCTCAAAGGATCTATTTCGTAGTATAGTAATAGTGTGTAATATGGTAAATTTTATATGATGTGAGGGTTGCGGATATGGCAATTATTGATGTAGCGAAATTTGATGGTCCTTCTGACATATTGGTATGGAGATTTCCGAATCAGGAGTTGAGCACATGGACTCAGCTCATCGTAAGTGAACAACAGGAAGCGTTGTTGTTTAAAGGTGGGCAGGCGCTGGACCTTTTCGGAGCAGGCAGACATACGTTAAAGACGCAAAATATTCCACTTCTCTCCACCTTTGTGAACCTGCCCTTTGGGGGGAAATCACCTTTTGCGGCGGAAGTATGGTTTGTTAATAAGCTTAGCAAGTTGGACGTCAAGTGGGGAACGCCTACACCGATTCAACTGCAAGAACCTAAATATCAGATGTTCGTATCCGTACGATCCTTTGGACAGTTTGGCATACAGATAGAGGATACACGGAAATTTTTGCTCAAGTTAATAGGGACGGTTTCGGAATTCGACCAAACATCGCTTGTCAAGTATTTCAGAGGTATTTTGATGATGAATATCGTTGAAATTATTTCGGAGTATTTGGTAACATAAGAAAATTAGTATTTTAAACATTAACGCGTATGTAACGGAAATATCTAAGCATATGGAAGAACGTATTAAACCTATCTTTCAGGAATATGGCCTTATCCTGGTTAATTTCACAGTCGATTCAATCAACATTCCAGAAAATGATCCTGCCACGGCTCGTTTAAAAGAAGCTTTGGCTAAAAAAGCGGAAATGGACATTATTGGATATACATATGGGCAAGAGCGAACTTTTGATACGCTAGAAGGCGCAGCGAAGAACCAGGGAAGACCGTCTATGTATGCGGAGGCAGGACTTGGATTTGGGATGGGACAAGTAGTCGGTTCGTCGCTAGGCAGCTTGTTCTCGAATAATCTGTCAGGAACGCCCGGGAATCCTGCTCAGCATGTAAACTGCAACAAGTGTGGAGCTACCAATGTGCAAGGAGCTAAATTTTGTATGGGATGCGGAGCCTCCCTTCAGGTAACGGTGCCGCCTGCGCCTGAGACCGTAGCCTGCAGTGGGTGTAGTCAACCTATTCCCGTAAGTGCAAAGTTCTGTCCCCATTGTGGAGATGCCTACCGCCCGTGTCCAAGCTGCAAAGCCGACAATAAGGAAGAGGCGCTTCATTGTACGCAATGCGGGACAAACTTTCAGCTGACCTGTGGTCAATGCAAGCAGACCGTACAACCAGGACAGAAGTTTTGTTTCGAATGCGGGCATAGTTTAGCATGAGTGGGGGATTCTCTGTGAAAGCGAATCGTTTCCCTATTCTGATATTAGGTATTGGCCTTATCGTGATGATAGCTGTATTCACAGGGATAACCCCATGGAGAACAGATTTCTGGCAGGGGTTAATCTCATTTGCTGCTCTTTTGTTCGCAGCGGCGATCTGTTATCAAAGTGTGTACGTCGTAAGTAAGGTTACCAGAAAGGAAGAAACAGTCGCCGGTTTTTTGGCGGTAGTTGTATTAAGGAGTTTATATGCGCTAGCAGTCATTTTCCATATTGTTTTTTTCTGGATGAGTGTAGGGGTTTCTTTATATGCCTATATCCTCATTCATTTGATTACACTAGCCATATGGGCTATGGGTACGAGCATTTTACTATGGTTTAATGGCTATGTTAGGCGTCAAGAGGAACACACAGAAGCCCTTACGCGGCTTGTTAAGCAAATGCAGCTTAGTTTACGTGCTATGAAACAGCAGCTAGAAACGAAGAAAGAAGCTGAGTATGGACAATTAAAGGCCGAGCTGCAGCAGCTTAGCGAGAAGGTGCGGTTCAGTGATCCCCTATCAAGCCTCTCAATGAAGGTTTTAGAAGACAATCTGCTTTGGCAGATGGAGGCACTGGAGCAATGTGTGCAGCTGCTTATAAAGAATGAGGCGGACATCGGGAATGTGGAGCTTTCCCGCAAACTCATTGCTGACATCACGAACGATTTGTCCAAAAGAAACAGCCAATTAGTGGCTTTAAAATAAGGGGGAGAAGGACATACAGACTGAATTTAGTGACAAGCCGGCTATTAGCAATACTGTGACTGGTATTTTCTTACTTTTGTTTTTTCCAATAGGTGCCATTCTTACTATCATTCGTTTAATCAAGCATCGCCATTTGAGTTATCAGAAAATTGAAGATTCACGAATATTTATTGGTATACTTCTTGTCTTATTTATTATGATATCAATTATGGATTTAACTATGTTGCCACAAAATAAAGGAGCAGCGATATCAGGTACTTTTACAAGTTCTCTATTCTTTTTGCTTCCTGCTCTATTGATAAATAGGAGAAGAAAGAAGAACCTTAAGAAACTTCAGGCGAGATACGAGTATTATCGTAACCTCATTATGGTACAAGGAAATAGATCCATTACTGGGATAGCGGATATTAACCAACTGGCTCCCGCAACTGTTAAAAATGATTTCCTGCGCATGATTAATAAAGGTCTGTTAACGAATTGTTATATGGATGAACAATCGATGAGAATCGTTTTTTACAATGATAGGACGACGCAGAATGGGGAAGTCGACAATCCAATCATCGAGCGTGATGATTGGATAAGCGATAATGGCCCAGAGTCCCCTCAGCTGTTGCCGAAGATGGTGGAATGCTCGGGTTGTGGTTCAAGCAGCCTGCTTCAACCGAGTGAAATTAAACCGTGTCCTTATTGTGATACAAGTCTGACTTATCGCTGAAATCTGGTTTAATAATTCTATGGTATTGTCGTTGTCCGAATGAATGAAAAAAATGATGAAGTCAAGGTGGCTTTTATTCATTAAAAAGCAGCTGGATCGCTTGAATGCGGTGCAGTTTCTTTTTGTTTTCAAATCGTGTAGGGGAAGGTGCTAGGCAACTTCACAGAATTGTCAAAAAAATAATTGTAAATAAATTTTTAAGGCTGGAAAATTTGAATTTATAGTCTAATAGTATTAGTCTGAAGGGGAGGGATAACCAATTTTTGCTAAGAAAACGCGGATCTTGTCGAATGGAGTGAAAAATCATGTTTAAACTTACGATTCGTAAAAAGCTTTTGCTTGTATCTTTCCTGTTATTAGTTGTACCTATTATAACGTTAGGATTAGTGACCAATAAGCTATCGGGGGATTCAACCCATGCCCTTGTTCAAACGGGTCTAAAAAATAACGTAAGATTAGCTGTTGAGATGTTGAATGCGCTGGATAAAGATGTGCAAAAAGGGGTTCTCACAAAAGAAGATGCTCAGAACCAACTACGTGTTATGCTGTTAGGGGAACAACGAGCTGATCATACAAGACCGATTAATAAACAAATCGATTTGGGGGAAAACGGATACTTTTTCGTTCTCGATGAGAAAGGAGAATTACTGGCTCACCCACTGCTTGAAGGTCAAAATATTTGGGACAAGCAAACAGCGGACGGTACCCGTTATATACAAAATATGATTAAAACGGCGCAATCAGGCGGCGGCTTTACCTATTATGATTGGCCGCTTCCTAATTCAAAGAAAGAAGCCAGTAAGCTTACTTATAGCGAACTAGCAACCTCATGGGGATGGATTATTAGTGCAGGTTCCTATATGCAGGATTATGATTCGGGTCAACGTCATATTCTCTCCGTTCTGTTAATTACTTTGGGGATCTGCACAGCAGTAGGAATAACGCTCTTCACTTTATTCGCCCTTCATATCTCTAGACCGATTATCCGTGTAGCCGATCAGGCAGAGCGTGTGGCTAAAGGAGATTTAAGCGGTGAGGAAATTATAGTCTCCAATCGTGATGAAACGGGGCAGCTCGCTGTTTCTTTCAATTCATTGACCAATAGTCTGAGAGAGCTTGCAGGGAATCAGCTTTTGAGCGCCAATGCGTTAGCGTCTTCCTCTAAGACCCTTTCTAGCGTAATTACAGAAACGACGCAAGCGGTGAATCAGACTTCGCATGCTATTGCGGAAGTGGCAGCCAGTAATGAAACACAGGCGAGTAGTATTGAGGAGACGTCCAGAGCGATGGAAGAGATGGCGACTGGCATCCAGCGAATTGCAATCACATCAACTACCGCATTCGAAGCATCATTCGGCACGCTTAAGGAAGCGGAAAATGGCAATGAATTAAGCAACAGATCCACGGTGCAAATGACTGCCGTAAGCAACACCGTAGGAGATTTGAGTGGAATTATCCATCAATTGGGCGACCGTTCTCAGCAGATCGGGCAGATTGTAGAAGTTATTCAGGAAATTTCAGCACAAACGAATTTATTAGCGCTCAATGCCTCTATTGAAGCTGCGCGAGCTGGTGAGAATGGCAGAGGGTTTGCTGTCGTAGCAAGTGAAATTAGGAAATTGGCGGAAAGATCCAACGATTCTGCGACTCGGGTGGCTGAGCTGATTGAAGACATTCAGAGTGATATTCATGATGCTGTGGGCTCTATGCAAAAAGGAGAACATGAAGTGGAAGTGAGTGTTGCAGCTATTCGCGAAACAGGAGATGCCTTCACTCGCATTTTGCAAGCGACACGCAGTGTTGTGGAGCAAGTAGAAGAGGCCTCAGCAGCAGCGGAGCAGATGTCCGCTAGTTCGCAAGAAATTGCGGCTGCCTTACAGGAGATGGAGCGAGTATCGTCCAACACGGCAGGAGCAGCGCAGAACGTTTCTGCGGCCACGGAAGAGCAGTTAGCTTCGATGGAAGAAATTGCTTCATCTGCACAGAAGTTAAGTCAAATGTCAGAACAGATGAAACAGTTGGCGAATAAATTTAAAATGTAGCTGGAATGGACCTAAGCTCAAGCTGAAATCATGCTTGAGCTTTTATTTTTCTGGCTTATGCAAAGGGGCTGGACGTTTAAGCTAGTAGTTTAATAGTATCTAAATTGGTATACTAATTATCAGGGAATTATCATAGGATATAACTCGCAAGTCCCAATTAATTAAATATCATACATGTTTCCCATAATAAGGATTTTAGCGCGGTGGGAGATTATAAATATACGGAACTGCTCTTACCCTCAAACCCTAAATTGCGTATGCTTCTGTAACTAAAGAAGTATAGGAAACGAAGTTGTTATCCGTGGAGGGCAGCTCATAACTCGGAGGGATTGTCTATGATTGTAAGTACAAAACTCCATATCCCTCATGTTCGCAGCTCATTGGTATCCCGGCCTAGGCTGATGGACAAGCTTAATGAGGGAATGAAAGTCAAATTGACTCTAGTTTCCGCCCAGGCTGGGTATGGGAAAACAACAGCTTTAAGTGAATGGGTAAGACAAAGCAGCAACCTCGTGGCGTGGGTTTCTCTAGATAAGCAGGATAATGATGGCATTCCGTTCTGGAGTTACGTTCTTGCTTCCATCCAGGAGAGAGTTCCTGGGTTTGGCTTGGCAGTAGGAGACCTTCTTGAAAAAGGTTCCTCGGTACCTTTGGTGTCTGTGATCGGGGCATTATTAAATGAGCTGAATGGATTAACGAGCGAACTCGTAATCATCCTTGATGATTATCAGTTTATTGAACTTCCCGCTATTCACGACTCTTTGAGCTATTTGCTTGAGCGATTGCCTACCCATGTTCATCTTTATATGGCGAGCCGCAGCGATGTGGCGATACCTACCGCCAGACTCCTGGCCAAAGGTGAGTGCCACCAAATTGTCATGCAGGATTTGCGCTTTCAACTGGAGGAAGGGCTTGCCTTTTTTCGGGATACGACGGATTTAATGTTAACGAAAGAGCAGGTGACGGAGCTATTCCATCAGACGGAGGGCTGGATCAGTGGGCTGCAGCTAGCGGCAATTTCTTTGAAGCGCAGTGATAATATAGCAGAGTCCATTCATCGATTTAGTGGCCAACTGCATCATATATCCAATTATTTGCTGGAAGAAGTTTTATATCATCAATCGGAGCCTTTACTCACCTTCTTACTGAGAACGTCCGTTTTAAGCCGAATGAATGACTCTTTGTGTCAGGCTGTAACAGGTCAACTGAACAGTCAAGAACAACTGGAAAGATTAGAGCAATTAAACTTGTTCATTATACCTTTAGACGATCAAAGGGACTGGTACCGATATCATCATTTGTTTTCTGACTTTTTGCAGCGCATACTGTCCCGGACATATCCAGATGAATGGGTACAGGCGCATATTGATGCGGCGTGTTGGTTGGAGAGTCATGGTTTGGATGAAGAAGCGATGGAGCATTTTTTAGTGGCTAAACAATATACAGATGCCATTCGATTAATCGAAAAAAATCTACAGACTCTGATGCAATCGAAAAGTGTGGCACTCCATAGATGGGTATCTGTTTTACCGGAAAACGCCTTTGCGGAGAAGCCCATGATTGAAATGTTTTATATCTCTGTCTTGTTGGGAGTCGGAGAATGGAGAGCCGCTTTTAGAAGAATAGAGCAGGCCACCATCCAATTTCAAAGGATGCAGGGGAAATGGAGCGATGCAGAATGGAAGCAGGCAATGGGCAACATGTATTTCTTCTGTTCGGTCGCCTCTTATCTTCAAAAGGACTTGGAGCGAACATCTGAATATTTCGAGTTGGTAGAACAATATATGCCGGAAGGCAGCTTATTTCAAACGATGGGGCGCAACCGATATCAAGGCTATGATTCGTTTGATGATCATTTGGCCATTATTAATGATCTTCATGCGGCGGATGCATTCCTGTTGAAATGGATAACAGCTTGGGTGAACAAGGAGAACTATCCTTTCGTCGGTCTCTTGTATGCTTCTTACAGCAAATTGCTATACGAGTGGAATCGGCTGGAGGAGGCGGAGTTTTATGTCAATCAGGTACTTGGACGCAAGGATCTGCAGCCCTTTGCGCGGATATTGATACCTATTGTCATTAGCGCTTCGCGGATTCACCAAGCCCTAGGAAATTCAAACCGAGCTTCTGAGCTGCTTATACAGTTGAAGTTGCAGATCGACACCCCTGATAATGAATTATTTATGTTGAGAATTGAAGCCGAACAAGCAAGTCTTTCCCTACAGCAAGAATCCGTTGAATATGCGGTTGATTGGTTGCAAAGATGCGGTCTGGCGCATACGGATGAAGTTTCCTTGTATCATGTGCCAGAGCATCTGGTTTTGGCTAGAGTACTTGCAGCATGCGGACAGATGGAAGAAGCGCTGTATTTGTTAGATCGCTTGAACCATTTACTAGGCAAGGAAGATCGACTCCGGGATCGAATTAAGGTCCTCATTCTGCAAAGTGTGACACTTCAGCGTTTAGGTCAAACGGAGGCTGCGCTTGTTCAGTTGGAGACCGCTTTACAGTTGGCAGAACCAGAGGGATATATTCGCAGCTTTGTAGACGAAGGTGCTGAGATGGGCGAACTGCTTTCTGTTTATTTGAAGAATCAGCGAGAAATTCACTTAAGAAATATGCCCTCTGTTTCTTTGACATACGTAGAGCAATTGCTTCAAGCTTTGCTTGTCACGTCGAAAGAAGATGTGTCAATTGAAGCCATACTAACTGGGCAAGAAAAAAGAGTTTTGCGGTTGATCGCGAGTGGATTGTCGAATAAGGAAATGGCTCTTCAGCTGAATATCACAGGTGAAACCGTAAAGTCTCATATTAAAAATGTGTATAGAAAGCTTCGCGTTAATAATCGTGTGCAAGCGCTGCAGCGTGCCCAAGAATTAATAACGGTTTTATGTGCCGAAGAGTAATATATAAGTCATCGCCAGACAAGCTTGGAAGGTCCCTATGGGCTTTCTAAGCTTGTTTTGTATATACATTGGCGAGGATTGAAACGGAGGAGCGGGTGTATCAATTAAAGCGTTAATCATGTAAAATATTTTATACAAATATAGAAAATAATAGAAAGGAAAGGACACTATGAACGCTGTAAACAAAAGAATTTCTGAACTGCATCAATACAACGCGCCGCTAACGGCTAAGGAAGATCTGGCGTCTTATTGGGAATCTACACTGCGGGAGTTCGACGGCAAACCGTTAAACGCTAATCGTGTAAAAATCGATACGCCGTTAGCACATATCGATGCGTATAAGGTTTCATATCACGGTTTTGACAATACGCCGATTCATGGATGGTACTTGCTTCCGAGGTTTGTTAAGCAGGAGAAGCTTCCCTGCGTCGTGATTTTCCACGGATATACCGGAGGAAAAGGATATCCTGAAGATTATTCTCAATGGCTGCTGATGGGGTTGGCCGTATTTGCCATCGACGTTCGCGGCCAGGGAGGAGAAACGGGAAACCTTCTTGAGAACTCTTTCGGAATGACGAAGGGATGGGTCACTCAAGGAATTTTGGACAAAGACAGCTGCTATTACAAGGCTATCACGGTAGATGGTTTAAGGGCAGTTGACTGGGTCAGCGAGCAACCCGAAATAGACAGCGGTAAAATTGCTCTGGCAGGTTCCAGCCAAGGTGGCGGTTTAGCACTGACCACCGCAGCGCTAAGCAGCAAAGCTGCGGTTGCTGTAGCCGGTATTCCGAATATGTGCCACATGGATTTCGGGGTGATGCACTCGGTCAGTTCGTTAACAGAAATCGCAGATTGGTTAGCAATATTTCCGGACAAGCTGGATGCTGTCCTATCGACTTTAAGCTACTTTGACAACCTGAATCTGGCTAATCGGATTCGTATTCCCGTCCTTGTTTCCGTTGGGCTGAAAGATCCGGTCTGCCTGCCGGAGACAGTTTTCGCGACGTACAACCGTATCGCTTCGACAGATAAATCGATTCATGTCTACCCTTTTGAAGGTCATAGTGTGAGTGGATATCATAATCGGTTATCGCTTGATTTTATCCGGCAAAGGTTGCTTTAGAGAAATTACCATGTCTAATTGTGCCAGCTCTGTGGCCGCTCCACCCGCTATAATGAATCCATAATTGGCTGGGCGCTCCATCTTATAAGTTCTCATTATTTAAGCACTCCACGTAGGTGGAGTGCTTGATCTTTTTGTCACGTTCCCTACTCTTTCTTTTCTTGGATAAGAACTTCTTTGGCAGCATGAAGAGCTGAAGCTGCTCGCGGCCAACCCACGTAAAAAGCAAGATGTGTGATCACTTCAATCAGTTCTGCTTCAGAAAGACCATTTTCTTTAGCAAGCTGGAAATGATAAGGAAGCTGGCTGGTATGATCCCCTGCGATTAAAGCAGACAGCGTAATGAGGCTCCGTTCTCTGAGGGACAATTCTTCTCTTCTCCATACATCACCGAAGAGCACATTTTCCGTATAGCTGACAAAGGCAGGGGCGAAGTCCCCAAAGGTTTCGCGAGCGGTGGAGGTGATTGGTTTATGTCTCACGGTCATTCCTTCTCCCTCTTCGATTTAGTAAAAGCACTTATAAAATCATCTGTGCAATTCCTTTTCCAAATGTCCAATCCTCGAATTCCGTTTCATTCAGGACGACAAATACATTGTCTTCCTTGATCTTGCATTGAGATGATAATAACTCGGCCAACTTTTTATAGAAACTGCATTTTTGATCTCTGCTTCTGCCTGACTTCAATGTGATTTGGATATATAGGAGCTGATCGGTTCTGGATGCATTCAAATAATCTTTACTGTAATAAAACTCGCTCTTTTTATGAGCATGGAAAACTTGAAAATAATCATCTTCAGGGACGTTGAAATGTTCAATCAAAGCTTTCAGTATACATTGGCTAATCCTGGGCAAGTCTTTATCCGTGTATTGATTTTCTAAGTAACTTACGCGTACGAATGGCATCTCGTGGTGTACTCCCTTCCTTTTCATAACTTCATTTTACATCTCAATAGTTCATTCGTATAATTGAATTAATTGATAAATATATTCATATTATTAGATGGAGATGAGCGTCTATGGATCTCAAAGAGTTAACGACCTTTCGAACTATCATTGAGGAAGGAACCTTTTCCAAGGCAGCCGCAAAGTTGAATTATGCTCAGTCTACAGTAACCAATCAGGTGCAAAGGCTGGAGAAAGAACTAGGTCTTCAGCTTTTTAAAAGAGGATGGGACGCGGAGTTAACAGCTTCCGGCAAAATATATGCAGATGAGGTCGAGGGACTCATCAAACATTGGAATTTTGTATTAGAGCAAGCGAAGTCTCTGCAAAAGGAAGAAATTGGCGTACTGAATATCGGTGTTACGGAGACGATAACGGCTAGTATACTGCCAGTTGTCCTCCAAAAATTTCGTGCCCTTAAGCCGAATATGACTTGTCATTTTATCGTTGGAAATACGGATTCTCTCACGCAAGCTTTACTTCATAATTGGATTGATTTTGCTATTTGCGCACAGTCTCAGCAACATTCTTCCCTGCAGTTTGAGTTCATATACAACGAGCAAATCTCCTTTATTACATCAAAAAGTCACCCCTTTGCTCAGCAAAGCACACTTCATCTGGAAGATCTGAACGCATATCCGCTTATCATGGGAGGACAAAATTGCTTGTATCATATGCGTTTAGAAATGGAGCTATCGCAGCTTTCAACTAAACCATTTTTTTATTCGGTTAGCCAGATTTCAGCAATCCCGTCTTTTGTACAAAATATCCCTTCGGTTGGAGTTGTTCTTGCCTCATTGCCCTTGTCAGCCGAGGTTGTGAGAATTCCCATCCCTATGACAAATCCTTATATTCCAATTGGCCTCTTACAAAACAGCAAAAAAGAATATTTGTCTTCTACTAAAAATATTTTCTTGCAATTATTAAAAGATGAGCTTCTTGGCTCGGATTTTTCAAATCCAAAAGGTTAAGGTATTTGCGCCTTGGCCGCAGCAATGATATCGCTAATCCTATTTTCGAGCTTAAGGATTTTTTGTTTTTCTTCAATAATTTGGCGTGAAAGGGAGAGGAGAGAGGATAGGGAGCTCAATACCCCTGAGGGATCTTCTTTTTTTGCGGCTAGTTTAAAAGCGCTCCAGTTGGGGGACATGCTGGCTTTGGATGTTCGGATGGCGGTTTGCTTGGCTTTGATCTGAGTTTTAACCATGGGGATGTCCGCTAGAGAAGTGCGAAGTTTTTTTTGTCGTCTTTGTAGTAGTGCCTTTCGCGGTTTGCAATGCTTTTTCTTTGGTTCTGATATCCAGTCGCGCCAATTGCACAGGGATTTTCATAGCAGCGGCTTGAAGGCGAAGCAAGCCGCTGAAGTCTTTGCTTTTCAGCAATTTTGCGGCTTCGATCTGTTTATTAAGGGCGGTATATTGAGATAATAGTGGTTTATACCGTTCCCTTGTTTGTGCGATATCCGCTTCTAATTTGTCTAGTTTAGCCGAATCGACTTGTTTTAATTGCAGATTGAGTGTGTTTAAGGCTTCTTCGTTCCTGTCATGCAGGGCATTGATTTTCACATCCCAGTCCTGTTCTTGTGATTGAAGCATGCGGAATTCATTGTACTGGGAATTGATTTTGTTAGCCTGGGACTGGCCTGCGCCAGCCATTGTCTTGTCCAGTGAGGATTGGATCGTGGATGTGAATTCGATGGGCTGCGCAGCAGCAGCAGCACCTGCTGGAATGGCTGAAGCCAGCGCCAGCGCTGTGAGTAAAGCGGTTATATTTCGCATGTAAAGCCTCCTTTGAACCGATTGGTTGATCGTCGATGGCCTTATCAGACAACAAAAAAAGCACCTGCAAGAAAGGCGAATCGCCTTTTCTTACGGGTGCTTCCATCGTAAGCCATCGAATTGAAGATATAAGAATTACTATACAAGACGCGGCAATCGGTGTCAACCGAACGCAGTATTTGCGCTAACCCATAGAAGTACCTTAAACTAACGATGACTGAGAAACAAAACGAAGACGGAAGGAACGATAGGATGAGCCAGCTTTCCATTAATCAGATAAAGAGGTTTAAAAACGATATTACTCGTTTTATGATGATGTATAAATTTGCACTGGATGAAATGGAGACAAGAATTGAGATTTTAGTGCAGGAGTTTGAAATGCTGCATGAGTATAATCCTATTGAACATACCAAGTCTCGCTTGAAATCGCCTGAAAGTATTTTTAATAAGCTTAATCGCAAAGGCTGCAATATTTCTTTTTCAGGTATAAAGGATAACATTAAAGATATTGCAGGTATGCGCATTACGTGTTCATTCGTATCTGATATTTATGTGATTAGCCAAATGCTAAAAAATCAAGGTGATCTTAAGGTCGTGGAAGAGAAGGATTATATTAAATATCCAAAGCCAAATGGCTACCAGAGTCTTCATCTTCTAATTGAAGTCCCTGTGCATATGTCAGACCGCCAGGAAAATGTCTGTATGGAAGTACAAATTCGCACGATTGCTATGGATTTCTGGGCTAGTTTGGAACACAAAATTTATTATAAGTACAATCAGGAAAATCAATGTGTTCCAGCGCGGCTCTTAGAGGAATTGAAGCAGGCCGCATCCGCTGCTGCTGCCTTGGATCAGCAAATGGAACGTCTGCATAAGGAAGTTGAAGTGCTTAAAGAGGAGCAGTCTGAAATACCTGCGGAGAAATTGAATCGAATTATTATCAACAATCAGCAATTTGCACTGCCACAGGCTCTGCTCGAACTCCTGGATACTAATCAGACTGACTGATCTCAACGCCTTCATATTCATTTCCTCTAGAGCAATTCCAAAACAATTCCGTGTATGCGGATGTGCGGGAAAAGATGGATATGAAGTACTCCGATATTTCTTAATGGATTTTCCTGTCAGAAGAGTGCCTAACAGGCGCTCTTTTCTATTTTACATCCATTTAATCACCATTTTATAGATTTTAATCCTTTATTTATAAGTTACTAAGTTGTTAAGTAAATGACGCCTGTTCGTGGTATAATAGAAAGATTGGAAAAGGAAAGGTGTTGCAGGCACATGAATACATTTGAAGATTGGAATCAAAAGGTAAAGACAACGTTTAATGCAACAAGCAATGAAGTGGTGCTAACGGTTATGGAAGCAGGAGAATCCTTGGGTCTTTCAAAAGATCAAATGAAGCTCTATGTGGATAAAAATAAATTAACCAAAGTTCCCATTATGAGAAGTGTTCATCGTTATCTGTTATTGAAAAGTGAAATCGATGAGATCATGAGCAAACAATGAGCCATATCCCTCAAAACTATGCAAACCATAAAAGGATACATCCCCTATTTCACATGATACTCTCGCTGTTGATATTGGTGCTATTCGTCTCCTCTATCTTCGAGCTTGTTCGTTCGTTTTGTTCAGGAATTCCTGTTTTTCCGGCGTTTCTCATGCTGCTTGTTTCTTTGATCGTACTTATTATTTTCTTGCTCCTTCGTTCTTACCCATTAAAAGCGCAGGATCGAGCGGTTCGGGCAGAGGAAAATCTTCGTCACTACGTCCTAACGCAACAGCTATTTGATCCAAGACTTACTATGGGTCAAATTGTTGCTCTCCGTTTTGCGTCCGATAGCGAATTTCCTGCACTCTGTCAGAAGGCGGCTGCGGAAAATATGTCGCCAGACGCCATAAAGAAAGCAATCAGGTCATGGAGAAGCGACTACTATAGAATCTAGTAAGTTTCTTCTGCAATGAAGATATAGGCACGTTCCCTTGGGACGTGTCTCTTTGCACATAGCATTTATATGCTGCGGTTAGTACATGAGATGACCTTCTTAGATTTTTTATGTAAAAAACGTAACCTTGTTCATGGCTCTGCTAAGCAGAATAGCCTATACTTAAACCATTATGTAACCGTAATCATTGATGTGGAGATTGAAGAATTGGGCAATGGTATAATGAGATTCTATAACGGTAGCAATAAAGAGGGGTGGAGCATTTGTTTCGCGAAGTGGCATTCAAGCGGCGCAGCATCATTTTTACGTGGCTGTTATCCTATATTGCTATTCTGCTTGTGCCAGTATTGATGAGTATTGTGATCTATACGCAAACGAATCAAACGATTACAGAAGAAATCAATCGGTCGAACAGTCTCATTTTATCCAAAGTACAAATAGATATGGACAATCAGCTGCAGGATATCAAGCGATTGAGCGTTGAAATCGGCTATAATCCGCAAGTGCAGGAACTTTTATCGATCCGCGAGCCTTTGAAACCCGAACAATATTTCTCCATCTATAAAGTGTTTGAAAATTTGAAAGTATTCCAAGCTTCAAGCCGTTCCAATCATTTTTTGGTTTACTTCAGATCGATTGATACAGTAATAACTCCGGATATCAGCAATACGAGTGAAGTGATCTTCAACAATTTATACGCTGGGCACAATGTTTCTTATACGGAATGGATCGAGGGGCTCAATCATTATTACAATGGCGAGTATGTTGTTTTGGGCGATGAACTTGCCTATATTCGGTCGCTGCCTATAGGAAGAAACGGAATAAGTTTGGGCAGCGTCGTCATTTTCCTGGACCAGAATAAATTTTGGGTTCAGGGCGGTGAAAATTATATTCATAGCGGAACCGCTGCGATTTTGGATAAAAACGATCGGATTGTTGCATCTTCGGAGCCTGTGACGGGTCCAATGCCGGTAAGCTATAGTGAGCTTCATGAAAAGAGCGGCGTTGTCACGGCTAAATGGAATGACCAAGATGTGGTTATCTCATACATCAGTTCCGGTGCAACCGATTGGAAGTATATGATTATGATGCCGCAGCATGTGTTCTGGGATAAATCGGAGTATATCAAAAAAGCGACGGCCATCAGTTTGCTCGCGTGTCTGATCGTCGGTGGCGGACTGTCTTATGCCTTTGTTCGTAAAAACTATTCGCCGGTTCGAGCGATGATGGAGCTGTTTAAGGAACAAAAGGAAGCTATAGGTGAAGAGAGAGAGCCGTTAAACGAGTATGACTTTATGCGTCAAGCGATCCGTTCCACTTTAATGGAAAATACGGACATGAGCAGCAGGCTATGGCGGCAAAAAAGCTTCATGCGCGGGCATTTTATCGAGAAATTGCTCAAGGGCAGGGCCAGTGCTATTCCGCTCGAACAATCGCTTGAATCGTACGGAGCCCGCTTTGTTTCGGATGCATTTGCCGTCATGATTTTGAATGTGGAGGAGGATCAGGATATGTCATATCCGCTCATTCGCTTCGCAATTATGAACGTGACGGAAGAATGGGCAGGCCAGATCCATCAAGGGTTTATGACCGAAATCGATGATCTGCTGGTATGCTTGATCAATCTGACAAGTCCGGAGACGGAAGAGTGGAAGCGGGATCTATCCAAGATTGCGACTGAGGTAGAGAGCTTTATGGATATGTACTATCACGTTGCTGTTTCGATCGCCATCAGCAGTCCGCATTATGCATCCATCGGTATTTCCAAGGCTTATGACGAAGCTCTTGAAGCGATGGAATATCAAGACATTTATGGTGTAAAAGGCATCATGCATTACAGCGATATGGATATTCCTCGTACGAAGGAGGAGTACTATTATCCACTTGAGAAAGAGCAAGCGTTGATGAACTATATTAAAACAGGAGATTATGAAAGCGCGGAGAAGATCGTCGATGAGATTTTCAAGGACAACCTAGAGCAGCGGAAACTTCCTCTAAAGATAGCTAAATGTTTGTTTGTCGATTTGGTCAGCACGATGCTGAAGACGATCAATGAGATTGGCAGCATTTACGACAATTCCTTTTTGGAGGAGCTGAGCCCCATTGAGCAATTGTTGAATTGCCACACGGTCAGTGAAATGAAGCAGCAGTTGAAAGACATCTTGCAAAGCTTCTGCAGCTATATCGGGCAGGAGCAGGGCAGCAGACGAACGACTGAAGTTTTGCAGTGCATTATGGAGATGGTTCATAACCAATATAGGGATCTCAATTTGAGCATCGCTTTCATCGCCGAACAAATCGGACTTCATCCTGCTTACGTTTCTAAATTATTCAAAGAACGGAACGGGGTCTCGCTGCTTGATTATATCGGGAAAATCAGAATTGAAAAAGCAAAGGAAATGATGAAGGGACCAAACATCACGATGGAAAACATTGCACTATCGGTAGGTTATTCGAATGTTCGCACGTTTCGGCGGGCCTTTGCTAAATATGAAGGGATCACGCCGGGGAAATACTCAGATTTAATTGAATAAACGTAGATTCGAGCCATGGAAATCATGGCTTTTTGTTGTTTTTGTCCCTTGAAATTCAAAAATGTCCCGTGTATCCGATCTCACGTACATGCAGGCTCTGGAGCTGAATTCAGATTTTGACCTCCTAGTTCATAAACTGTCTCTTTAGGTTTGGCGAGTATGCTTCTATACTTTGGGCTAGGTTGACCACAACACAACCGGAATCAAGTAAACAGAAAAAAGAGGAGGCGCAGCATGAAGAAACGCGCAAAATGGATTCCAACATTAACCGCAGCGGTGATGCTAGCAGGGGTGTCGGCAGGATGTACGCAAGGAGGGGGCGACAGGGGCGCGGCCAGTTCTACGGATAAGCCAAGTTCGACAGCAGCCGGACAAGGACCGGTATATCCGATTCAAGGCGGAATCAAGCTGAAGTACTGGACGCATTTGCCGGCAAACACTTCGGCAATTGCCAAAAATATCGGTGAAACGGAATTTGCCAAAGAGCTGAAAAAACGAACCGGTATTGAGGTCGAATATATTCATCCTGCCTCAGGCAAAGAGGATGAACAGTTGAATCTGATGATTGCTTCCGGCGACTTGCCCGACATTATAGAGTACGACTGGACGAAGTATCCGGGTGGACCGGAAAAAGCGATTTCGGATAAGATTATCGCCAAGCTGAACAATTTGCAGGATCAATATGCGCCTAACTGGTCCAAGTATCTGAAACAACACCCCGATATTGAGAAGATGGTAAAAACGGATGAAGGCAGCTACTATTCATTCCCGTTTATCCGGGGGGATCAGGGATTGCTAGTTTCGGCTGGCCCCGTATTGCGGAAGGATTGGTTGGATGATCTGGGTCTGCAAACGCCGACAACGATCGATGAATGGCATACCGTATTGAAAGCTTTTAAAGATAAGAAAGGGGCGACAGCGCCGTTTAGTCCGTACTGGAATTTTCAAAATAGTGTCCTTTCATGGGGTACGTTTATCGGCGCATACGGAATTACCAAAGGCTTTTTTGTAGACAATGGCAAAGTCACATACGGTCAAATTGAACCTGCCTATAAAGACTTCATAGTGACGATGAATCAATGGTTTAAAGAAAAGCTGCTGGATAACAACTTTGCTACATTGGATACCAAAACCGTAGATGCCAATATACTTGACGGAAAATCGGGCGCGACGGTAGCAAGCGCCGCAAGTGGCGTAGCCAAATGGACGACAACGATGAAAGACAAAGACCCCAAATTCAAGGTGATCGGCGCGCCGTATCCAGTATTGAAGCAAGGGGATAAGCCACAGTTCGGGCAGTATTCACTTCCGTTTGTCGGCTTTGGGTCGGCGATTTCCGCCAATAGCAAGAACAAAGAAGCAGCTGCCAAATTTCTCGATTTCTTGTACAGCGAGGAAGGACAAATGCTGGCAAATTTTGGGGTTGAAGGAAAGAGCTACACCAAGGAGAACGGCAAGCCCAAATTTACAGATGTTATTGTGAACAATCCGAATAAGCTCCCACTTAGCCAAGCGATGGCTAACTATACGCTTTCCCACGACATGGGGCCATTTGTCCAAAGTGCAGACGTGATGCAGACCATGATACCCGTACAGGCTGAGGCGGTCAAAGTATGGGCCAATACCGATGCGGCCAAACATTTCCTGCCTCCCGTGTTTGTCTCTCCCGAGCAAAGAGAAGCAATGGCCAAAATTATGAACGAAGTCACGACTTACGAAAATGAAATGTTGTTGAAATTTATTATGGGAACGGAACCGATTGACAATTTCGATAAATATGTTCAGCAAATGAAAAAGCTAGGCATCGAAAAAGCGATTGACATGCAGCAGGCTGCGTTCGATCGCTATAACAAAAGATAAAAAACAGTGTGCCGGGGAGGCTTGCAAATCTCCCTGGTCTTCGCTTATTAACCTCGAAGAGGGAGTGGCTGACAACATGAATGTATCTTCATCGCGATTGCAAAGGTTGGAGAGGCAGGCCGGACGGGAGCATATAGGGCATAAGCTCCGCAAGGATTGGTTGAAGCATTATTCCTTGTACCTTCTCGTGTCACCCGTGCTGATCTATTACATTATTTTTCATTACGTTCCCATATATGGCGCCATCATCGCTTTTAAGGACTATGTCCCGACAAAAGGGATTTGGGGAAGTCCATGGGTAGGCTTTAAACATTTTCAAGAATTTTTCGATAGTTACTATTTTTGGCGAATATTAAAAAATACGCTTGTTATCAGTCTTACATCGCTCGTTTTCGGCTTCCCTGCACCGATTATTCTCGCATTGCTGATTCATGAGGTAAAGAGCCGTTTGTTTTCTAGGTTTGTGCAAACCGTAACCTATATGCCGCATTTCGTTTCTTTGGTTGTAGTATGCGGTTTAATCATCGATTTTACGATGGACAGCGGCGTTATGAATACGGTTATCGGCTTTTTCGGAGGCGAGAAGGCAACGATGTTGAATAACCCGGGGAATTTCGTCCCCATTTATGTCATATCCGAGATTTGGCAAGAGGTGGGATGGGGATCGATTATTTACTTGGCGGCGATGGGATCGATCGATCCGCAATTGTATGAGGCGGCTACGATTGATGGTGCGAATCGGTGGAAGCAAACGCTTCATGTGACATTACCTGGTATTGCGTCGACGATCATCATTTGCTGATTTTAAAGGTCGGGGGCATCCTTAGCGTAGGATATGAGAAAATCATTTTGCTCTATAACCCGGCGATTTACGAAACATCTGATGTGATTTCTACTTTTGTATACCGCAAGGGTTTGCAGGAATTTGGCTGGAGCTACAGCGCAGCGGTGGGGCTGTTCAATTCCACGATAAATTTTCTTCTGTTGGTGAGTGCAAACTGGATCAGCAAGAGAATGAACAATTCCGGCTTGTGGTAGGAGGGTTTGAACTTGAAGGAAAGCATGGGCAGAAAAGGATTTCATATTTTGAACGGTTTCATCTTAACACTGCTGTCGTTGATGACAGCTTACCCGATCCTCTATGTTTTTCTGGCTTCGTTTAGTAACCCGGCGGACTTTTTGGCACATCGGGGACTGCTGATAAGGCCTCTGGGATTTTCTCTGGACGCGTATCAAATGGTATTGTCCAATCGAATGATTATTCACGGATACGTAAATACAGTCATAGTTGTCACTGCCGGTGTTGCCATCAATTTGCTGATGACTTCGCTTGGGGCCTATTTCCTGTCGCGCAAAGGCGTGTTATGGAGAAATACAATCATGCTGTTGATCGTTTTCACGATGTTCTTTAGCGGCGGTTTGGTCCCTTATTATTTAACAGTGAGAGGTCTCTCTCTGGACAATACGTATTGGGCGCTTATTATTCCGACTGCCGTTAATACGTTCAACCTGATTCTTATGCGTACCTCCTTTCTCGGAATTCCGGATGAGATCGAGGAGTCCGCGAAATTGGACGGAGCTTCCCATTTGACGATTTTGTTCCGCATATTTCTGCCTTTGTCTATGCCTGTAGTAGCCGTCATGATTCTGTATTACGGCGTCGGGCACTGGAATGCCTGGTTCAATGCGATGTTGTTTATCCGGGATCGAGATTTGTACCCGCTGCAGCTCGTCTTGCGGGAGATTCTGGTGCAGAACGACACGAATGCGATGCTGGTAGGCACGGATTCATTCGATAGGGGATTAGCAGCGGAGACGTTAAAATACGCTGTTATTGTGGTGGCTACTTTGCCTGTGCTGGCTCTGTATCCGTTTCTGCAGAAGTATTTCGTTAAAGGCATGATGATTGGCGCATTAAAGGGATAGGTAAACAGGCGAAAAGAGGTATACCATGAACGAAAAGCTGGAGATGGGCAAATCTTTGTCAGATGCAGGAATAACCAATCCCGAACAAGTCATCCGGATCATATCGGAGCGAATGCTCGATACCCGACCCAGACAATCGATTCGGCTGCGGCCCTATATGGAGCAAGCGATTCGGCAGAATTCCCCATTCGGGCCGTATGAGGCCGATTTCACTGCATGCTGGCCTGAGGCCAAGGTGGGTTGGGCGGCATATGCGGCAGCACGCTTCTATGCCAGCCGTGAGCAGGAGGTCATCCTTACGGTAGGTGGAACCCTTAAGTTATGGTTCAACAACGAGCTGCTGCTGAGTACTCTGGATGGCGCGGAATGGAAGGGAGCTCCGAACGGTATCGCGCCGGACGGTTCCTTCATGATACCTGTGTGTATGAGAAAAGGCTGGAATGAGCTGCTTCTGAAAAGTATCCGGGATTACGCGCGATGGGGGTTTCATTTGACAATCGGGTTTCCGAGATATCCGGGGATGTGGGCTAAAGATTATTTGTTCGCTACGCGCCCCACATTTCCGCAGAAAGACTTGCAAGGTGAAGAAGGATTTGCCTATATCGGGCCTTTTGAGCCCGAAAAGGAAGAGGGTAACGAGGGGTTCTTGCTTCCTGGTCCGGAATTTCCTTATTTTCCGGAGACTGACGAACTTCGAATAGACGCTCCGGAAGGAGCTTTGTCATGGCAACCGACCGCTTCTGAACGTAACGTAACGGGCTTCGTTGATTTGAATGAACTTTACGGGGAGGAAGCTGCCTGTGCATATGGACTGACCTATTATGCTGCTGCGAGGACGGGATTGACCGATTTGGCTTTGCGTATTTATCATACAAGTGCAGTCAGGATCTGGATCGACGGCGAAGAGGTATACCGTTCGATGAGCGAAGGATGGAGGGAAATTCCTATTCCTCAAGGAGGGACACGAGGGCAGGTGCTTGTGAAATCCGTTCGCTCAGAGGTCAAGTGGGGGTTTGAGGCCGCAATCATCGATATGTTAACCGATCAACGCGTAGATGAGCTGCCTGATCTGGATACCTGGCGGGGGGACGAAGCTCGATGGCTCTATATTGGCCCCTTTGGCCGTTCAAACTCGGATCCACGGGATTTGTTGGAACATACTTTCCCCGTTGAGCGCGAAGCAAGGTTCGATCGTCCGTATCCGACGGGCGAGCCCGGCAAGTTTACTTTTGGAGGCTTTCTTCTCCCTCTACCTTTGTCAGACCGTATATGGACGGATTTTTTTTCGGACAGTGGTTTTATGCGATCCAGGTAGGTCTGTTCGGGCTGCTTAAAGCTGCGGAAACGATTGGTGAAGCAGCGTTGGTTCAATATGCGACCGACAGCATGTCCGTGATGGCTCAATATCACGACTACGCACTTTGGGATGCGCAGCAATTTGGGGTTCCTTCTTTGATTCCGCGAGCTGGGCAGTTAGAGGAACTGGACCCGTGCGGAGCCGCAGGCATGATGCTGCTTGAATCATACGAACGTACCAAAGAAGCAGCCATGCTCCCTGTTATTCAGCGGTTGGCTGAAGCCGTCATGAACGTTGTGCCGCGAATGGCGGATGGCACCTTTTACCGCAAAGAAACGATGTGGGCCGACGATTTGTTTATGAGCTGTCCATTTCTCGTGCGAATGGGACGATTTACCGGTGATGCCCGATATTACGACGAAGTGATCCGACAGGCGGCAGGATTCCATCATCGCTTGTGGATGCAGGATAAACAGCTGTATGCGCATATTTATTTTCCCCATGAAGGCATTAACAGTGGCGTGCCTTGGGGGCGCGGGAATGGCTGGATGCTCCTGGCATTGACGGAAATTTTGCTGCATCTTGCCTGTGAACATCCGGAGCGGGAGCCTGTACTTGCAAAGTTCAAGGAATTAGCTGAAGGGATCGCTACTTATCAAGCCGACTCCGGATTGTGGCATCAGGTGCTGGATGAACGTGATTCGTATGAGGAAACGTCATGTACGGCGATGTTCATCGTATCGATCGCTAGGGGAATTCGCTATGGGTGGCTGGATTCCGGCTTTCTGGCATGTGTCCATAGAGGCTGGGACGGTTTGTTGAATCGCTGTGTCGATCACGAGGGCAATGTGTACGGGGTATGCCTCGGTTCCGGATGTTCGATGCATGCATCGTATTATTTTGACATTCCGACTTACATCAATGACGACCATGGAACAGGCATCGTTTTACTGGCTGCATCCGAAATGTGTGAATTGGCGAAATGGCAATTGCATGCGCTTACTTGAAAGGGGTGATGATGAGGCATTTTTTGGCGGGTTCAGCAATCAATGAAGCAAGGAGACGACTGCGGGTAAAGCAAATTTAAAAGAAGGGTGAGGTCATTCATGAAACGTCGTAAAACGGAGCTTTTGGTGTTATTGATCTTTCTTCTATTGATTCCTTACAATAGCAATTTGGTCTATGGTTCGATTAACACGGGTACAGCTCAAGAGAGCGAAAAGCCGCTTTTTAAAGTCAAGCAAGTGATTGATGTAGCGCCGGCGTTTGCAGGCAACCCCGTAGGCATTTCATGGTTGACTTACGGTGGTTATCAGTACGTTGCCTTTTACGATCCGGACCGGCAGCTTACCGTTGGCAAAAGAGATCTTGCTTCAACGACGTGGCAATTTTACAAATTGGACGAATATGTGGCTCTCGATGCGCACAACTATGTGACGTTGGCTGTTGACAGTGCGGGATACATACATATGTCAGGGAATATGCATGTGAATCCCCTGAAATATTGGAGAACTGAGATCCCCGGAGATATTACCAGCTTCGTTCGGGTAACTTCCATGGTCGGCACGGAAGAGGGCAACGTGACATATCCGCTGTTTATGAAATTGCCGGATGGGAGATTATTGTTCTCCTATCGAAACGGATCAAGCGGCAACGGCAATCAGTTGATCAACGTATACGATACAACTTCCAAAACGTGGAGCCGGTTTCTGGCTGCCCCGATGTTTGACGGAGAATCATTGAGAAGTGCTTACACTTCGGCCACGAGGCTGGGAGCGGATGGCAAGTTTCATATCGGCTGGGTTTGGAGGGATACCCCCGGTGCAGAAACAAACTCTAAGCTGTCTTATATGGAAAGCGCAGATTTACAAAACTGGACGACCAGTTCGGGGCAACCGCTGCAGCTTCCGATTACTTACTCAACCAGTGAAGTGGTCGACCCGGTCGAATCAAAGTCAGGCATATTAAATAATGTCAAAATGGGATTTGACTCGGCCAATAACCCGATTCTGACTTATATCAAATTCGACGGAGACGGAGACACGCAAATTTACTCCAGTCGTCGGAACACGGTTGGTTGGCAGACGTATCAAATGACCGACTGGATCGGACGTTGGGATTTTAACGGAGGAGGCAGCTTGCCGAATGTCATATCCATGGGCAGTGTGGATTATATGGGTCCTGAAATCGGTTTATGGATGAAATTCAGCAACACTAGCCAGGCGGGCAACGGCAGGCAGTACGCTTATTTGCTGGATGAGGCGACGCTTCAGCCGAAGGCGCAGCCAGTGCTGATCTATCCGGATGAGGTGGGAGCGGTTCAATCCGCTATCCCAGGTATGAAGGTAAATCTGATAGAAGACTACTCCCAATTCCAGTCGAATGGCAAAGTGTTCCTTCTTCGTTGGGAGACGCTGGACGCGGCCAGAGATATTGTCAATCTGAATGATTTGCCCAAAAACCAAAAATTGCAGATTATCGAATTAGAAAAAAATTATAGCGAATTGAAGCTTCCGGTGAATGGAGCGCCTGCTTGCCTGCAATCGGCGGAGCCGTTCGTATGCCCAGGACCTTATGTTCCCGAGAAATCCCGGACATCGTCCGCTTCGTCCTTTTTCCAGAGCGTGAATTTTGATCATTCGCCAGCGTTAAAGCAAATCGAGCCCTTGGTGTTGGCCGGGCAGTATAAAGAAGTCGCTCATCAAATGAGAAACTATTTGAAGAACCGGACACAGCTGGTCTATCGATTTGATCCCATGTCCCATGCGGTTCCTACGAATACGCCCGGTAAAGACTCCGCAGGTGAAGAAATGCTCAAGCATCGCTTTTCATGGAGTGGGTTAACACGAACGGCTTCGTACGACATTAAGACCTGGTGGCCTTATAACGATGAGATGACCGCTTGCTGGAATGCCGATCTCCAGTTCGATACTTGCAAGCCGATCGGCTACGATGATTTGGAGCAAATAAATTCGATTGCCGGTTGGTATAATCACTTAAATGCCTGGACCCATCTAGGTACGTTTGGTCAAGCTTATTTCGCAACGCGAAACCCTGAATATGCGCGTCAATGGGCGCACGATATGATGGATTGGATCTATGATAATCCGGTGCCTGAAGCGTTAAAGGATCAAGGACCGTGGAGTGTATCCGCAACGGGAATTCGACTGTCGGGAGCTCTTATCGATAATATTCACCAATTTTTGGATGCCCCTGAAGTGAACGATGAAGAGTTTGCGGCGCTGTTTCGTCTGCTGCCTCAAGCTGCCGATTTATTGGCCGACTACAATCCAGGTTTAACGGATGGAGCGGCTGTGATCCAGCGGGTGGCGGGGGCACTTCAAGCGGCTGGAACATTGTTTCCGGAGTTCAGTCATGCATCCGTTTGGAAGCAAAAAGCCGATAGCTTGTATCAACTGTCTTTTCCTGCTCCACGGGTCGCTGCGAATGCTTCCCAGTCGCATGTCAATTTTCCTGTATCTCGATTAATGGATGGCAATGTAAAAACATTTTGGTCGACGCCCACAAGCAAAACGAATGCGGGGCAATGGGTCTATCTGGATATGGGGCAGACGCTGGATGTGAAACAAGTGAGACTGGCTCCCCGTAATGAATTCGGCTATGGCTTCCCGGTAGACTTCAGGTTCGAATACAGCCAGGATGCTGTCAACTGGACTGTGGTGCCGGGACAAATCTACAGTAACTATCCTAACCCTGGTAATGATTTGCAAACATTTACTTTTTCGCAAACGGTACCTGCTCGCTATATTCGATTAAACGCGACAACCTTGGGGAAGGACAACAATAATGATTATGTGCTGCAATTGGGAGAGTTTTGGGCGGATTATGTGCTTTTCCCTTCAGACGAAGCCACGAATGTTCCCGTTATATCAGGAGGCACATTGGGGGCAGGAAATGCTTATATCGACATGACTGTCAGCAAGGGCATTTATAGTACGAATGAGGGAACCGGGGCTGTGACGGGGTCTAATCTTGCGCTGATCTTTGCGAACAACGGAGGGGAAGCGACCCAAGCTGCTATCGCCTCGGTGAAAAAAAGTGATGGGGCATCTCCGGAAACTGCAAGCGCTTTGACCGGTGGTGAAACGACGATTCGCGTCTTCCTGACGATAACGGGAGTGCCTAGTGGCGTGGAGACGATTGAAATCAAGCCCGCGAATGGGGCATCGCTTTACGATCAGGCAGGGAAAGCCATTTCCGCAGCTCAAACCACAGGAGCGCTGACGCTTTTCGACTTGCTTCCTCCGAAGTTAACGGAGCCGTTAGGAACAGCGATACCCAGTTGACGGTTGCCCTAAGCGAACAAGCAGTGAACTTGAGCAAGGCGAATGATGGCGGCTTTGCGGTGAGTGAAGTAGGGAACGGGAATGTACAATACGCCATAATCTCAATTGCCCAGGGGGCGGATGCCCGGCATGTGGTATTGACGGTAGCGAATATGGGAGCGTCAGCTTTAAAAGGCGTGACAGCGACTTATACCGCCGGCGGCAACGGCACGATACAGGATCGCGCCGGCAACCCGCTGGCTACGGATACGGTTGGCGTCACGGTGGCAGCATGGGAGACGCCTGGACAATTGCACCCAGCTCCGCGTGTAAGCGCCGGAGCATCGCAATCGCACCCTACGTTTCCAGTGGCCCGGATTATGGACGGCAATGTCAAAACGTTCTGGTCTACGCCGACCAGCAAAACAAGTGTCGTCCAGTCGGTCTATTTGGATATGGGGCAGTCCTTCAACGTGAAGCAAGTGAGACTGGCTCCACGATATGATTACGGCTATGGCTTCCCTGTAGATTTCCAGATCGAAGCTAGTACAGATGCGTTGAATTGGACGGTCGTGCCGGGACAGACCTACACCCAATTCCCTAATCCGGGAAATGTGCTCCAGACGTTTTCCTTTTCGCAGCCAGTAGAAGCTCGCTATATACGGATATACGCTTCCAAATTGGGAGTGGACAACAATAATGATTATGTGTTTCAGTTGGGAGAGATGTGGACGGATTATGTCTTGTCTCCGTAACTGAAATAAAGGATGGTTGGTTAGAGGGAACAGTCGCGATGGGACTGTTCCCTTTGGGTTTCTGGCCGGGATCACGATGAGAGCCGAGGTATTTTAGGAAAAAGATAGGTAATTTAGACTAGAATTCTGCTACAATCTCATTAATAGCTTTTAAGTGAAGAGATTAGATGGGGTGCGGTCATGAGCAATGTCATTAGTCGTAAATTTCCTCTCCATAAATGGGTAGAGGACAAGGAAGAATACGTGAAAATTCTTCTGTTATTTGGTTATTTATTTTGTGTGGTGTCTGCTTCAACCATTGGTAGGACTGCCGCAGATACGCTTTTTTTGAGCCGTTTTGATAATTCCTATCTCTCCCTGATGTACTTGCCCCAAGCCATTGTTATGATTTTGGCAGGCTTGCTATTTCAGCGATATTCACCTAAAGTTCGTCTGGAGTCTCTCATTAAATGGTTGATACCGCTCATCTCGGTGCTGGTTCTCGCCTCCAGATTTGGTGTGGGACTTGAGCTACGTTGGGTATTTCCGGTTATATACATTGGTTATGACGTGTTTAACTTTCTTATGATCGTTTGTTTTTGGCAGTTTGCAACATCGGTAATGGATCAAAGAAAAGCGAAAAAAATGATTGGTATCGTCGGAAGCGGGGGCATCACCGGCGGAATTTTAAGCGGCTTTGGGCTTAAGGCACTCGTTCCGCTTATAGGTACAGCAAATCTAATATACGCTTACGCTGGTTTACAATTATTAGCTATGGCAGCTGTCTACCTCATCTTGCTCCGCACCAAAGAATCCGTTGAGGCCAAAAGGGTACAGCCTAAGTCTACTTCGACGAAAAATGCTGTGCAGCGAAAAACGGGGTTATTTGCGAACGTGCCCCATTTGAAATATGTGGCGATTTTAGCCGCGGCGCTCGTGTTGTCATTAACCTTAATTGACTATCAATTCAAGGTCATTTTAAGAGGAACCTTACAGAATGAAGCACTGGCTGGATTTATGGGCAGCTTTTATGGATTTTCAGGACTTATTGCTTTATTCGTTCAGTTGTTCATTTCGGGTCGCATACTGACGCGTTTTGGCGTCATGACGGCACTGCTTGTGTTTCCCATCACACTAATTGCTGGCAGCTTTGGCATTCTGCTGCTCCCTGTATTGGCTATGGCAGTTGTTGTTAAAGGCAGTGATAAAGTAGTAGGTGATACCTTATACTCCTCGGTGAGCCAACTTGTGATGTTCCCTGTCTCTCCCGAATGGCGCGGCAAAGCGAAGAGCTTCTTGGATGGCGTTGTGCGGAATGGGGCCAAGGGTCTCGCAGCCGTTACATTGCTGATCGTATCAAGGCTGCTGGCTCCTGAACAGCTAAGTTATATTGTGCTAGTGTTGCTTGGCGTCGGGATTTTCGCGGGTGTGAAGGTCAAGAAAGCCTATCTGCATACACTTTTATCCAACTTAAAAACAGAAGGTGACGATTTTCAGCAAACTGAGCTCCATCTTATGGACCCTGCCAGTCGCCAAATTTTGGTAGATGCGTTATCTAGCTCAGACAAACAGCAAGCTTTGTATGCTTTCGGTATTTTACGCGAGATTGATACCTTCGACTTCACGCCTCACTTAGATGCTTTGCTGCATCACCCTAATCCGGAAGTGGCCGTAGCGGCGTTGTCCTATGTGGAGCAGAAGGTGCCGGATGGATTTGAAATCGCTTTACAAGAGTTGATAGCCAGTGCGAGTGAACAGGTAAGGGCCAAAGCGTTGGTAGCGCTGGCTGCTTATGCCAAAGAAGAATATTTGGAGGAAATCACGGTACATTTGGAAGCTTCATCGGTGGGGATTCAAGCAGCGGCTGTTGCCGGTTTAGTGAAATATTATAGTATAGAGGGCATGTTTAGGGCAGTTGGAAAGCTGAAAGAGTGGATGGAAAGCGGATATGAAGAAGAACGGATAGCCATGGCTGCCTTATTCGGGCAAATTGGGGTCAAAAATTTCTATAAGCCACTCCTTTCCTTATTGCGTGACAGCAGTCCTCAAGTAAGGATACGTGCTTTGGAATCGGCAGCGATACTGCACGTACCTCCCTTAATTGTACCGATTGTTAAATTATTAAAAGATAGTCAAACCCGGAGCTATGCCATTCAAGCACTTGCCGCTTTTGATGAACAGGATCTTTTGCCGCAGCTCGGGCCCGGCTTAACGGATAAAGAGATTCAGCTATACCTACCAGCAGTATTTGAACGAATAGGCACGCAGAAGGCTTTTGACATGCTGTTCGCATACTACGAAGAAGCTTCATATGATATGCGTGGTCGAATATTGGAAGCAATGCTTCGCATGCAGAAACAATTGCCTCCTGTGGAGAGCAAGAAAGTGGAGTCGCTTATTTTACATGAAATTCAGCTGCATGCCCAGTTCGGAGAACATAGCGCTTGTATAGCTGGGGTAGAAGGTTACTCCGATATTGAGGAAATGATTACGGATATTAGAGCCGCTATCTGTCAACGCGTATTTCAATTATTATCCCTTCTGTATGACGAAAAAACGATGCAGGCGGTTTATAAAGACTGGTCGGAGGGAGACTCCAGGCAGCAGGCTAATGCGGAAGAAGTGATCGATCAAACGCTGCAGGGAAGTCTTAGAACGGCATTAACTCCTTTCATGTCAGGTTCTCAAAAAATGAATAGAGTGAGTACCACAGAAGAACAATTAACGGAACATATGAAATGGCTGTCAGCACAAGGTGACGAATGGCTTCGTGAAACAATTACGTACCAAAGGCAGAGGATTGCCGGGACCATGCCCAATGCAGAATTGTCTGCTCAAATAGAGCGCGTACAATTGCTCCGCAATGTTTCTCTCTTTCAGGGATTGACGCGTAAAGATTTATCGATAATTGCTTTGAAGCTGCATCAGGTAAATAGAGACAAAGGGAGCATCATTATTCAAGAAGGGGATCAGGGCGATTCGCTAATGATCATCGACGAAGGACAGGCTGGCATTTATCGAAATGATCAGCTGCTGGTCGAGCTGAAGAGGGGGGATTGCTTTGGTGAGATGGCCATTCTGACGCAAGGACTTCGGACAGCTACGATACGCGCAGAAACGGATATTCGTTTATGGCAGCTGGATTCAAGCGATTTCTATGAAATGATGTTCGATCAGACAAGTATCGCGATAGAAATGATGAAGCTGCTTTCGCGCAGGCTTCGATCAGAATTAGCCCGCAGCAACGAAACCGTGAATGCCAATGCGCTGCCTGATCAGGCTTTCAGTGTAGTTCATAATGGATTATCTGCTTTTAAGAGTGAGGTTGACTTAACGAAGGAAGATGTTATTTTACGACGTATATTAGTCCTGCAAAAAATTGATTTGTTCGCGCATTTGGCTCCGAATGATTTCTTATGGCTTGCTCATAAGGTAGAGGAGGTCGCCTTTGACCAGGACGAAGCGATCTTTCGAACAGGCGATTATGGAGATACCATGTACGGCATTATTGAAGGAAGCATCCGAGTACATAGAGGCGTGGAAGAATACGCTGTTCTTCAAGAAGGAGAATTTTTCGGGGAAATCGCGATTATTGACAGCGGACCTCGTTCTGCGGATTGTACGGCGAGGAAGAGGACCGTCTTGCTGGAGCTTCATAGGGATCAGGTTTTCAGCTTTTGCTTCCAAAATATGAACGTGCTGAAAAGTATGATGCGCGTCATCGCAGAGCGGCTTAAGAATATGCTTTAACAAGAAAGAGCACCTTAGCGGGTGCTCTTTTGTCAAAAGATAAGAATTTAGATGTTTTGGGTTTTCGGTTAAGCGAGCGACATTTACTATAGATTCTTCTAGGGATGCCTACTCTAAGCAAACAACAGAAAGTAATCGTATGCAAAACATAAAGAGGAAAATTGATAATTTCAACATTTGCCGGGAACTCCTTACGAACCCAGCAAACCTTATTTGATCAAAATACAAAGAATTATCGTTTTAACGCACTCCAGACGTGTTATTCCAAGTAAAAGCGCCTCACTTCACGCATTATTGACTCCATAACGTCGCTTCAGTTCGTTAGAGGAATGGACAAGCTAATTTCTCCTCGATAAGCATCCTACGGTTCGTTAGCGTAGAGAGCTACAGTCAAGGACATGAGAAAGAAGATAAAAACTTATGTGCCGAAGGGCTTATTCTCGCAGCCAAGCATTGGTGAGTGTAATGGCACCACGGGCAGCGGCCGTATCAGCTAGGGCATTCAGCATACGGCGGCATGAGCGCCCACCGCTAGCTCCAGAATCAGCCGGTCATGCGTATGTGCGTTGCCGAAAACCCATCCCGCACCGTGAATTTAAACGATGACTGGAAGGATCTCCGGCGCATCTTTCGGACGTAAAATGCGTATGGAAACATGGCCGCTAGGGCCGCCTTCGATCATCAAATCCTCGATATCGACGGGTTCTTTGTGGACAGGCTCTGATTGTACCTTATCTACGGTCTCGAGTCCCTTGTCAGGACCCAGATCGAATAGATAAGGGGGATTGGCATTATCATCGGCAAACTTCTGTGCGGCAGCTTCAAGTTGAACCCTGTTAGACATAAATAGTTCCTCCTTTGTCATACAGCTAGTCTGTGCAGCGAGTTAAGTAAAAATAAGCTTACTAGTACTTACACTTCGGTGTAGGAATTCAAACCCAATAGCCGAAGATACGCATTGGGCCGCAATTGGATTCTTGATTGCTGTAAAAGCAACGACAAAGCCCCCGATCCCACCATAAATGGAATTGGAGGCTTTGATTCGAATTTGCCCCGATCTACTTTCAATCATGCATAAAAATCCCAAAACAACTGGATAATAAAAGAAACTATATGGATGAGCGTGGTGAAGATCGATGCAATTCTCTAGCTGGTTCGGAAGGAAGAAGTATCATTCGGTCGAACAGCACAAGAAGTACAAACCGTCTTACAATCAGCAGTCCAACGATCCTATAAGTAAGGATTTACAGGAAAATATTAACGAAATACACAACCTTTTCACTCAAACCCCAGACCTCATTGTAAGGCAGTTTACAATCAAGCAGACAGGTCATCAAGCTGCGCTAATTTATTTAAACGGGCTAACAGATAAAAATGCAATTAATAACTACGTTCTGCGTCCGCTCCAGTTTGAAACAGGAAGTGCCGAAGGAATCGGTGGGCTTGCGTTAACGGTCGGCCAAATTAACTTACTGCATACATGGCGGCAAATCGAGTCTGTTATTTTTCAAGGCAGCAGCGTTCTGTTAGTCGATGGACGGGATGAAGCTTACGCCCTTGGTACGCAAGGTTGGCCGCAGAGGGCGATTGAAGACCCACAGCTCGAAACCTCTTTGAAAGGAGCGCACCAGGGTTTTGTTGAAACCAGCAGTCAGAATATTGCTTTAATCCGCCGTTATATTCCCAACCGAGAACTAAAAATAAAGGAGCTGCTGGTTGGACGAAGAGGACAGTCTGTCTTATCTATTCTATATCTAGCGGATGTGGCGCATCCGGAAGTGCTGCAAGAGTTGGTAGACCGGATTCAGCAATTAGATGTCGATATCATCATGAACACAGGTGAGTTGGCGGAGTATATAGAGGACAACCCGTACTCTCCATTCCCGCAATTTATTTTGACGGAACGTCCGGACGCAGCCGCTTCGCAAATATTGCAGGGAAGATTCGTGGTTGTCGTTGAATGTTCACCAAGTGTGCTGATTGCGCCGGTGACCTTTGCCTCGTTTTTTCAAAACATCGATGATTACAGCACCCGTTGGTCGATTGCTACCTTTATGAGGTTGTTAAGGTATTTCGCGTTTTTCGTTGCCATTTTTTTGCCGGCATTTTATATAGCAGTCCTATCCTATCACTTTGAAATCATCCCTATTAAATTGCTGCTCACCATTGGGGAATTCCGAGGGCGTGTGCCGTTCCCGCCATTCGTGGAAGCTGTCATTATGGAGATAACGCTTGAAATGATGCGTGAGGCAGGAGTGCGGCTCCCTGCTCCGGTCGGGCAGACCGTAGGCATTGTTGGGGGGATTGTCATTGGACAAGCAATCGTACAGGCAGGACTCATTAATAATATTATGGTGATCGTTGTCGCTTTTACAGCTATTGCGTCTTTTATCCTGCCTAATTATGACATGGTCGCCGCCGTCCGGCTTATCCGTTTCGCCATGATGCTTGCTGCTTCGATGTTCGGTTTTGTCGGCATTATCGTCGGTATGATGACGATGGTCGGACATCTCGTAGCGCTTGAATCGCTTGGAACGCCTTACAGTTCCCCCTTCGCTCCTGTACGATTTGCTGATTGGAAAGATACTTTCGTCCGTTTGCCGTTATGGAAAATGGTGAATCGACCTTTAAGTGCAAGACCCGTTCAATTAGAAAGGAAAGGTCCAAATCGTCCTAAAGGTGATGAAAGTTGAAACGTCGGGTGTAAGCGGAGGACGATCCAATGACCAAGCGGTTTCTATATTCTTTGCTTATCACAATCGTGCTTGTCATGGTTACAGGCTGCAGTGATCGGCTGGATTTGGAAGATGGCACAATCCCATTATTACAGGGCTTTGATCTTGATACAAATAACAATTTTCTTTTCTATACAGCAAGTCCTGTGTTCAGCAAAAATGCCAAGAAGAAAACGCAAGAAATCAGTGTGCGGGCTCAGACGGCCCGTCAAGCGAGGGGAAAAGAGAGTGCTTTTACGGAGGGTATTTTTCAGGGCAGGAAGGTTCTCGTCAGTCTGGTCAGCAGACGCCTTTTGGAGCACCCTGACTGGTTCCGAACGATGGATGTCTTATTTCGCGATCCGAAAAACCCGTTGACAACAAGATTTGTCGTTTACGACGGACCACTCTCTGAAATTATGTACTTAAATCCGAAAGACCAGCCTTCGCTCCCCTTGTTGCTCCGGGGAATGATCGATACGAAGAGCGCCAGATCGGAAACGGTAAAAACGACTACACAAGAGCTGCACCGGCAAATGAGTGAGAAGGGAGTGACCCCCTCTATCGCCAAAATTAATTTGGAGAACAAACAAATTAAGTTGAACGGAACGGTTCTGTTGGATCATAAGGGGAAATATGTTCTTTCCTTGAAAACGGCAGAAACCGTATTACTATGTATCTTACAAAATCAAGTGAAAAGCCAGTCAACTTGACGCTGTCCATTCCAGGCAACCCGAAGCCAGGTACATTCGATACAAACAAAATAAGTATAGGTACAAATAAAGTGAAAACGAAAATTAAGACCTCCTATCTAGAGGGCAAATTTCATTTTGACATTGAAATCAAAATAGCTGCTGGACTGACGGAACGTTATTTTCCTTACGATATGAAAAAAAACGGAAAACAATTAGAGAAAATGGCAGGCGAGCAAGTACAAAAGCAGATGGAGAACCTCATCAAAAAAATACAGGAGAATAAAATCGATCCGATCGGACTCGGGCTCTACGCCCGTGCTAATGAATACAGCCGATATGTGAAAGTTGAAGATCACTGGGGCGAAGCGTTGGCTGAAGCGGATATACATGTTTCCGTAAAGGTAGGCATTGCAAGCTGGGGGCCAGTGAAATGAGATGAATCTGATGATTGTTTCATGATTTGTCCGAAAGGTGATGTCCATGAAGAAATATGGCTTGAATGAGATCACACTTATGCAATTTATTTTTATGAATTTCGGCGTTCAAATAAGTATTGGGTTGTTGGCATTACCTCAAGTTTTGGCCGAACGGGCTGGTACGGAAGGCTGGATTGGAATTCCCATCGGCTGGGTCTTTTCCACAGGGGCAAGTTTGATTATTATCCAACTGATGAAAAAGTTCCCGGACGGCACCGTGGTGGATTTACTGACCCGATATTTGGGGAATTGGGCAGGTAAGAGTGGAGCTATTCTTTATGCCCTCTACTACTTGTTTTTTGGCTATCTCGGGATTGTGAGAACGATTCTTTATACGAAGGATTGGCTTTTGCCGCAAACTTCGGCTTACATCACGATGTTGTTGCTCCTTATTCCTACATATACGATTGCCCGTAATGGACTTCGTATCATAGGCCGTTATGTGGAACTCATTATTTTCCTCTCCTTATGGATCGTGTTTGTTTATTTATTCCCCCTAAAGGATGCCCACTGGCTTCATCTGTTCCCTATCTTCAAAGAAGGCTGGAAACCTATATTCTCAGCGGCTCAAGTAACCATTTTTTCTTATTTGGGATTTGGAGTAACGTTGATTTTGTACCCGTTTTTGCAAAATAAAACTAAGGCTTCCATGGGTGTTGTGATCTCCAATACGATGACGATGCTCGTATTCTTGTTCATTACGATCGTCTGTTTCGTCTATTTTAGCCCAGACGAAATGAAAGCGTACAACGAACCTGTGGTCAATGTATTAAAAACCATCGAGTTTAAGTTTATAGAACGAGTTGAAATGCTGTTTGTCGCGTTCTATTTGTTTATATTTTCATTTTCATGGATACCGACTATGTACTTAAGCGTATTTTGCACAAGCTGGTTGTTCGGAAAGCAGGATCACCGCAGCCATTTGAGGTTACTTTGGCTAATAATTGCCGTTGCTACTTTCTTTTATATACCAACTTTTAATCAGAGCGACCAAATGGATAAAGCTCTAGCATGGGCAGGCATTTGTTGTGAATATGTATTTCCAGCTTGCTTGTTGATATATGTGTGTATACATGATCGTCTTGGGTGGAGGGTATACGAATGAACAAGCGGCTGGTGTATGCGTTATGGATTACAGCAATGATAGTTGTTGTTCCGGGGTGTGCGGACCGTTTGGATATGGAGGATGCCACACTGGCTCTTGCGCTTGGCGTGGATCTTAACGAAGAAAACAAGCTTATGATGTATTCGACGAGCCCTGCCTTTAGTAAAAGAGCTAAGAAGAAAACGTTGGAAACTATAGAGCGTGCACAAACATTACGAGAGTCGAGAGCCAAGCAAGATGCCTTTTCGGCAGGTGTTTTTCAAGGCAGGAACTATCAGGTGCTGATTGTGGGCAAACGTCTCCTGCAGCATGAAGACTGGTTTCCGCTGCTGGATGTTCTCTTTCGCGATACCAAGAATAGTGTATCCGATCGCGTTGTCGTTTACGACGGGCCTGTTTCTGAAATAATATACTTGAACCCGAAAGACCAGCCAATGATGCCCATATTATTGCGGGGAATGGTCGATACGAAAAGCGCCCAATCTGAAACAGTAAAAACAACGGTGCAGGAACTGCACAGACAAATGTATGAGACGGGTGTAACTCCTGCTATTTCCGAGGTTAAATTGCAGAAAAAACAAGCCATTAAGCTGAATGGAACAGCACTGCTTAATCATAAGGGCAAATACATCGTTTCATTAAATGCAACGGAAAGTATTTTACTGCGAATTTTGCAGAATAAAGCAAAAAAGTCTGTCAATTTGACGATATCCATTCCGGGTGAAGAGAAGATCGGTCCATTCGATACCGACAAACTAAGCTTTACTGCCAATAACATAAAAGCCAAACTAGCAACCTCTTATCGTCAGAACAAATTCCATTTTGAAATAAAGATCAACATGCATGTTGGATTGACAGAGCATTTATTTCCTTACGATGTGCGATATCAAGGGAAAGAGCTGGAGGTAAAGATCGCTGAACAATTAGAAAAGCAATTGGAGGGGCTTATTAAGAAAATACAAGCGCATGAAATTGATCCGATCGGATTAGGACTTTACGCGCGAGCTCATGAAAATAGCCAGTACAAAAAAGTGAAAGATCATTGGGGCGAGTCGTTGGCTAAAGCGGATATTCACGTTTCAGTGAAAGCGACAATCGATAGCATGGGACCAGTAAAATGACAGAAAGTAATCCAGTACGCAATTTAATCGGCAATATAGCTTGCTAGAGCAGGAGGATGGACAATGAAAAAATATGCATATAATGAGATTACCTTCATGCAGTACATCTTCCTCACTTTCGGCATGGTTGTAAGCATCAGTTTTTTGGCCTTGCCGCGAGTATTAGCTGAAAAAGCGGGTGTGTCTGGCTGGATCGCGCTTATCCTCTGTTGGGCCATTACTTTGGCAGCAAGCTTGATCGTCATTCAAGTGATGAAAAGGTATCCAGATGGTACCATTTTGGATTTATTAACGCGATATTTGGGCAAATGGGCAGGTAAAGCGGGAGCCATTCTGTTTGCGCTTTATTTCTTTTTTTACGGGTATACGGGTCTCGTTTACACGGTTCTTATTACGAAGCAATGGCTTCTCCCGCAAACTTCAGCACTTCTCTTGCTGATTTTACTGCTGATTCCCACCTATGTAATTGTGCGCAGTGGCCTGCGAGTTTTGGGCAAATTTGTGGAAATGGTTATTCTTATTTCCTTATGGATACCTCTTGTTTATTTACTTTCGCTCAAAGATGCCCATTGGCTCCATTTGCTTCCCATACTCGATGTGGGCTGGAAACCTCTACTTTCAGCGATATCAAATACGATTTATTTTCACGTCGGATTTGTAACCACGTTCATTTTGTATCCGTTTTTGAAGCACAAGCAGAAGGCTGCCAAAGGAATTATTATTTCCTATACGTTGACGATGCTCGCGTATTTGTTCGTCACAATCGCCTGCTTTGCCTATTTTAGTCCTGATGAAATACTAGCCTACAATGAGCCAGGAATTAACATACTGAGATCTCTTGAGTTTAAGTTTATAGAGCGGATTGAAGTGTTGTTTATTGCATTCTACGTCATTATTTTTTCATTGTCCTGGATGCTTCCCTTGTACCTATGTGTATTTTGTACAAGCTGGTTATTTGGAAAAGAGGATCACCGCAGTCATTTGCGGCTGCTTTGGTTGTTCATCGTTGTAGGCACATATTTTTTCATGCCTACCTATAATCAGAGTGCACAAATGAATGATGCCTTAGGTAAGATCGGGTTTTATGTTGAATACGTATTTCCGGGTTGCTTACTCATTTATTTATATATACACGATCGTCTTGGTTGGGGGAAGCATAAGCACTCATGAAAAAGCGGATGCTGTAGGCTTGGGTATCACTTTTTATTGTAGTTGAACGTAATCGTGAGCAGTTTATCATTTGTTGTCGTGCGAGTGAAGGCTTCGGATGTGTAACTGTAGCTATAGATGCTCTTTTGAGCCGCGAGCGCTTTTTTCAAATCCGACGTCACGGTTGCTCCCTTCAAATAGCGGATAACCAATTGCTCCTGACCTTCTGCGAGAGCCGAGCTTATTCGACCCGTTAAAGCTTCCAGATTCGTGGCTGTATTCGCTTCTGCCAAATAGTCATAACCAATAGCTGTATATAATTTATTATAAAAGACCGCATTTTCTGGGTCCGTTGCGGCTAAGGCGTTTAATGTTTGGTCGTAAGAGGCGCTAGCAGTCGGGTATGCCGCAGATGCTTTCCATGTATGATCCACCCGCAGCTGAGCATCCGTTAAATTGTAGTAATTGTAAAGCACGCGTCCCGCGATATCAGGAACAGGGTCATCCCAAGTACAGTCAAGCTGATACCATTTGCCATCAATTTTCACAAGATTCCAGGCATGGGGAATGCCGCGGGAGGAGCCCTCGACAATTTTTACCGGGATGCCGGCTTGTTTCATCATTTCATAGGTAATCAGCGCGTAGCCTTGGCATACGGTTTTGCCATGGATCAGGCCATCATAAGCGGAATGTGCGATTAGCTTTGTATCGTAAGCAATATGACCGACAATCCAGTCATGAATCGCTTTTTCCTTCTGATGATCGTTCATGTCTGTGGTCACAATATCTTGGAGAATTTCAGCGACGCGTTCCTGTACTTTTCCCGTTTGGGCAAGTGTTTCCCAATAAGTCAATTTAAAGTCCACGGTAGCTGTATTGCCCTTCATCGTAGCCGAAAAGTTGTAGGTTTTAACCGTATAATGCATATAATCGTCTTTATTTATAGCAGCATTTAAAGCATTGCTGATTTCTGTTTTTAATGATTTTGCATTTGTCCCTGTATAGGTTACCTGAAACGCAGGGAGCCTTTTATCAAGAGCATCCGAAATATCTTGCTGCAGCTGATCCTGCGCGGTTGAGCTGGATGCTGCATAGACGGAGAAAGAAGGAATGAAGGTGGTAACGCCAGTGAAAGTTCCAAGCAACGTGCTGCAAATAAATAAACGCTTAACCCATGTCTTCATCGTTTTCGTCCTTTTTTCAGATTGTATAGATTATGAACTATTCATTTTATCATAGCACACATACTGACTTTATTCGACAAAATATCCCAATGCAGCCTTCACATAATCAGGATGGCAAAAGTGGAATAGTAGTAACAGTCTCTATCATCCACAGAACTCAAGGAGTGAACAAACTCGTGAACTACATGCGCATCCTTACCTTGGTGTTTGCTATGCTGTTGGGGCAAGTGACAATGGCTTCTGCCGATGGGTCTTATCACTTTGGATTTAAGAAGAGCGTGAACGGTCAGCGTCCTTCCATTGATGAAGAAGGCTTCAAAAGCTTGCTGAAGCAGCACGGCGCTATTTTTACCGGAGATCTAGCCGTTAAGGAGTTGTATTTGACCTTTGATAATGGCTACGAGCAGGGATATACCGGTAAAATTTTGGATGTCCTTAAGGAGAAGCAGGTACCCGCTATTTTCTTTGTGACAGGGCACTATATTAAGACAGAGCCGGATTTACTCAAGCGTATGGCACAAGAAGGACATTTGATCGGCAACCATTCGTGGAGCCACCCCGATATGAGCGGCATTTCTGCAGAACGGATTCAGAAAGAGCTCAATCAGGTAAAAACGGAGGTAGAGGCTGTCACGGGGCAAAAGGACATGCGCTATTTGCGAGCACCGCGGGGAATTTTTAACGGTCAATCTCTGCGTGTTAGCGAGCAGCTCGGTTATACGAACGTATTCTGGTCAGTAGCTTACCGCGATTGGGAGCCTAAGAATCAGAAGGGCTGGGAGTATGCTTATAAAAATGTGATGGCTCAACTGCATCCAGGCGCCGTGATTTTGCTGCATTCCGTATCCAAAGATAACACGGAAGCGCTTGGCAAAATTATTGATGACGCCAGGAGTCAAGGATTCCAGTTCAAAAGCCTGGATGAGATGAAGATTCGAACACCTTAAGCTTCAGGTCGATAGTCACAAAAAAAAGACGTCCCATACAAATGGGACGTCTGTCAATGTTTGATACGTAGCCAAGCGATAAGGGATTCATCATCACCTCCCAATAGATTAAATTACAATTTACAGCCATCAAGCACCTTTATTGAGGAAGTTTTCAATCGTTGCTTGAGATTTCTTCTCTTGCAGCCAGCTCGAAGATAAAGTCGACAGCTTCTCATTGGTTAGGGTTGTTTTGATCTCTGCTTTTTTCTCCTCCAAGGTTGGCGTGGAAGCTGCTTTATGATCGGTGACTTTAATAATATCGTACCCAGTGCTTGTTTTCACAGGCTCACTTGTTGCATTAACAGCGAGAGCAAAAGCTGCGGTATCAAAAGCTGGATCCATTTTCCCACTGGATACATAGCCAAGCGATCCTCCATTGTCCTTGGTCACTGTATCTGTAGATTTATCCTTGGCTAGAGCGGCAAAATCTCCGCCAGCTTTCAACTCGGTTAAAATGGCATCCGCGTCCTCTTTGGTTGCTACGGAGATATGGGAAGCCTGAACTTGCTCGGGCACTTTTAAGGTTTCTAGATTAGCATCGTAATACTTCTTGATTTCATCATCTGTAATCGTGATTTGCGGCTCCAGAATCTTTTTCAAAGTAACTTGGGTTTTCATGCTTTTCTTTAAATCATCAAGCTTCATCCCATAAGAAGTAAGGGCTTGTTGGAATTCGGCCTCTGAGCCGTAGGAGCTCTGAAGGGCTGCGATTTCGGCGGTAATATCGGTATCGGTGACTTGAATGCCTGCTTTCTTTCCTTCTTGGGTAATGAGCTCGTCGTTAATGAGAGAACTTAGCGTTTGCTGGCCACCGCTCGCTAACATAGCTTGATACAACTGATCCGTGCTAATGCTAACCCCATTGACTGTAGCCGCGGAAGCGACTTCGCTAGTCTTTTTGAGTGGCGGATAGACAATAATGTAAGCTACCAGGCTAAGAAGTAATATCGAAGATACCCACTTCCACGTGCGGTTTGAGGATATATGGTTATTCATGTAAATGACTCCCTTCGTTTTTCGAATGGTTAGGGCAGTTGTTCAGGGTCACGTTGTAACCTGATTCCTAGTATGCCTAGTAAAGCTGAAGCGTACTTGAACGCTAACTGAAAATTTCATGAATACCTAAGCATATTCTTCCTTTTGAGGTGGAATTGGTTATTTACTATGCCAGTTGTATCCAAACACGCATACTAACTAGAAAGAGAGACATCATCCCCGTTCACTTTGAATGAGGGATTTTTCTTCAGTTAATTGGATAATAGATATGAATTTTTTACCTTTACGGACCGATATAGAGAAAGGATAGAAGTTGGATATAGACAAATAAGGACATTAAAAGAGGAGCCATCATGTCAATTTCAAAAGGGAAGCAGCACCGTTGGTCGTTCACAAACGTTTCACTCAGAGTTAAACTGCCAGTATGGATCAGCTTATTAGTTGTTCTAGTACTGACGGGGAGTAGTGGTCTGACCTATATGTTCGGGTCCAAGATTGTTCTGATGAAAAGCAAAGACGAAATCAATACGAACGCAGAGCGAATTGGGCAATACTTGCAATCTATCGTGAAGTTGGAAGAACAGAGCCTTTACTTGGTTTCGGTCCAAGGCGAACTTAGAGATCTATTGAAGCTTAGAAATCAGAAAAGTGACCAAGACTTTTTCTCTGCCAAAAACGATCTTCAAGCAAGGACGAATACCCTACTTGCTCAAAGTGTGAAGGGAACCCAAGGTATCCAAACGATCACTTTAGTGGATAATCACGGAACAACGATTGCCAGTAATAATCCCGGCTCTATTAAAGCAGATCTCTCTGAACGCGAATATTTCAAAGAGGCTATGAAAGGCAATTTCTCCATAAGCGATGCGCTTATCTCCAAGACAACGGGTACTCTGGTCAATGTATTTGCGCAACCAGTCAAGGCTGATGACGGCACGGTGCTTGGAATATGCATACTTACGATCGATACATCATTATTTGTTAATGAGTTAAAAGATATCAAGATCAACAGCGAAGGAAGAGTGTTCGTCGTAAGTCGTCAAGGAACGATCGTTTATCACTCTACTGTTCCTGATATGATAGGAAAGAAGCTGGAAGCTGAACAATATGCGGACATCCTGAAACAAAAAACATCTGATCAACTCCTGGTGGGTAACCTCGACAGCAAGGATACTTATATTCGTTATGCCAAAATTCCCGGAGCCGATTGGACGGTTGTGATCGCGGATGATTATACCGATATTCAAAGACCCTTAAATGACTTGATGACCAATATCTCTATGATTACAATAGGTGCCGTTCTGATTGCCATAATGATTGGTATCTTCATATCCAGAAGCATTACCGCTCCGATTACTAGATTGGTGGCGCTGTTCAAAATGCTAACTTCCGGAGATTTGACTATCCGTGCGGACGGCAAGTACCGAAGCGAATTTAGGCAATTAGCCGATAATTTTAATGCAATGGTGGAGAAAAATAAGCAATTAATCGAACATATGAATACTTCTATTCAAGTATTGACTACCAGCACTGGCGAGTTGGAGCAAACATCGAAGAAAACGGCTCAATCTATCCAAGAAACGTCCGTGACAACGATGGAAATTGCCAGAGCGATGGATTCACAGTCTAATGAAACCGAAAGCATTGTCAGTAAATTTAATGAATTAGGAGAAATAATGGAGACGATCAGCAGTAAAACGCAATCGGTCAAAGAACGCTCCGAAGCGATCATTGATGTATTCCATACCAATAATGAAGTTATTGAGAGCCTGATTGACATTAATAGTAGAAATGAACAGGAAGTTCAAAAAATATCATCAATTACGGCCTTGTTAGCTGAGAGCTCTAACCACATTGGCAATATTACGGGGACGATTGGCGATATTGCGAAGCAGACGAATCTATTGGCTCTGAATGCTTCAATCGAAGCTGCAAGAGCGGGAGAGCATGGAAAAGGCTTCGCTGTCGTTGCGGATGAAATTCGTAAATTGGCGGAACAATCCTCCAAGCAATCAAGAGAAATTAATGAAATTATCCGGCTGACACTTGCACATGTCGATGAAAATAACCAAAGCGTCGGTGAAATTCAGGCGATTGCGTTGAAACAAGATGAATTCGTTGGCAAAACTCAGCAGGCGTTCACGGTTACTTTGGATCATGTGAAAGATATTACGCATCAAATTCAATCGATGGCAATGGATGTCATGCAAATGGAAAAAGATAAAGATCAAGTGCTGGAATCGGCCCAAAGCTTATCTGCTTCTGGAGAAGAAGTCTCCGCTTCTGTGGAAGAAGTAACAGCAACGGTACAGGATCAATCGTCCATGGTTCAAACACTTGCAGGTATGGTAGAGAGTATCGATAACTTAACGAAGAACCTCGCTGCCTTTTCTTCACAATTCAAAGTTCAATAACAAGACTGCCTCTTATTTGGCCCTTCTGGCCGCGTAGGGGGCCTTTTTTTATTGCTTCTTTCGACAGTCTCAAAAACGCGCTTACAGCGAAGGGAAAAGAGAGAATAGGCGGAATAATAACTGTAAAGCTGTTTTTCCGTGTTAAGGAAGGCAAGAGGTCGGTCAGCGACGCTGTAAGCACGAAAAACGTGCTTATAGCGAAGGAAAAAGAGAGAACGGGTGGTATGATGAGCTGTAAAGCTGTTTTTCCGCGTTACGGAAGGCAAAAGGTCCGTCAGCGACGCTGTAAGCACGAAAAACGTGCTTATAGCGAAGGGAAAAGAGAGAACGGGTGGTAAGATGAGCTGTAAAGCTGTTTTTCCGCGTTACGGAAGGCAAAAGGTCCGTCAGCGATGCTGTAAGCACGAAAAACGTGCTTACAGTGAAGGAAAAAGAGAGAATAAGCAGTAAAGCTGAAAACAACATGCTTACAGATAGGACCGTCAGATTCTTGATGGTTTTTCTTGATTCTATCTTACAGCATAGCTTTGCGGAAATCCGAAGGCGATTTCCCTTTTATTCTTTTGAATGTATTGCTGAAATAAGACAGATCAGTATACCCCAGGCGTTGAGCAATTTCCGATATTCGAAGGGAAGTGTGAACAAGAAGTCTTTCTGCTTCGTCCATACGCATCTGAATGACATAGTCAACGAACGTTTGATTCATCCGCTGTTTAAAAAGTTGGCTTAAATAACTTGGGTTCAAATGTACAGCAGCGGCTGCTTCCGTCAACGTGACATCTCCGGGAAGTTTGTTCTTAATGAGTTGAATCACTCTCTCGACGGAAGACATCTCTTCTGGATCTTTGAGGGGATAATCGGGCACGGGGTTCACTGTACGGGTACGCTGCTTCATCCATTTTTCCAAACAAGCCTTCATTTCGTCAACTTCTACCGGTTTTAACAAATAGTCAAAAACACCAGCTCGTAGGCACTTTTGAACATAAGAGAAATCATCGTGTCCGCTGATGATGATGACAGATTGGTCTTGCTTGATGGCGCGCAATTGATTGACGAACGTCAGGCCATCCATAACAGGCATACGGATATCCGCCAGTATCAGATCAACGGGGTTATTTTTCAACCAATCCAAAGCTTCTAGACCGTTACTGCACTCTTTAAGCAATGTAAAAGGCAATTCCGTCCGTTCCACGGTTCGCTTGATTGCAGTTCGTACCCATCTTTCATCCTCAATCATCAGTATCGTATTCAAGAAAGTACCTCCTACATGATTGCCGGAGCAGACATCGGCAGCTTAATATCAATGATGACCCCTTGTTCGTAACAGCTTTCAATAGAAATGCCATATGGCTCACCAAACAGCAAACCGATTCTCCGATGCACATTGACGATACCAATGCTGCCTCCGTCGGAAATGACATCTTTTTGGAGCAGGCTAAGACGAATGGTTTGGAGCATTTGTTCTGAAATTCCCATTCCGGTATCCTGAATTCGGATGATAAATGATTCATCTGATTCTCGGATTGCAGAGATGGTAATGCGAATGACGCCCTGCGCAGGCTCTCCGTGAATAATGCTATTCTCCACAAAAGGCTGAAGTGAAAATTTGGCGATCGTTTGCTGTCTGGCCCAATCAGGGATACGTATCTGGTACTCCAATTTGTTTTCAAATCTGTATTTCTGGATACGCAAATAAATTTCCGCGTATTGAAGCTCCTCTTCCAACTTGACCTTCTCTGTTTGTTTTCTCAGATTATAGCGTAAGAGACGAGCCATGGAGGAGGAGATGGACGATATATCATCCACACCGTATTCCAGCGCCATCCCTCGAATCGTCTCCAGTGTATTATATAAAAAATGGGGATTCATCTGGGACTGCAGCGCTTTCAATTCAATCTCTCGCTGTCTTAATGCGAGTTCGGTTTCCTTGAGCTTGGAAAAATAAATCTCGTCCATTAAACTTTGCAGCCGATTGACCATCTTATTGAAACCATGAATCAACATCCCGATTTCATCTTTGGAATCCACTTGAATATGCCCGGAGAAATCCCCGGATTCAACTTTTCTCATATAAGAATACAGCCGTTTGACGGGTCTGACGATGCTGCTCGCAAAACCAAAGCCGAACAAAGAAGCGATAGCCAATGTAATGATAACCGTATATAAAATAGTGCGCTTGATATAATCCGTTCCTTGGATCAGTTCTTTATAAGGAATCGAGGTGATGAGCGTCCAGCCGAGAAAGGACGAATGACTGTAAGTAAGCAATACTTTTGGGCCATTGGTCGTAACAAACGATCCGCTCTCCCCAAACAAGATATCATGCATTTTTTCGAAATTCGCAGTTTTGTCCAGTTCCAGCAGATTAGGATGATAAACATAATGACCTTCCGAGTCAATGATGTACATGTAGCCGGTTCGACCAATAATTACTTTCTCTGCGATTTCCTGAAAGCGCTTGAAATTGACGTCCATGACGATCATTCCAATGGGCGTTAAGGTCATAGGGCTCACCAGGCGTCTTGCAATGGAAATGACCTGTTCCGTATGATCGTCCCATTTCAGCGTTCGGGTGAATATTTTGGGTTCGCTGGTGTCTGGGACAGAAAAATACCAATCTTCGTCGACCACGTGATTTTCGGGATGTTTAAAATTTTTATCGATAGCGTCGATCATTTCAATTCCGTCCATAATGACAGTAATGTTCGAAATATCCGATCGGGAATAGGCTGCGTTGCGAAGTACCTGTTTCACAGAATCTCGAATCAGGCTATCGTCGATTTCTTCCCGGGATTTCATCTTCAAATAGCTGTTCATACTTGGACTGTTTAATATTTTTAATAGGCTAATTTCAAAGTCGTTTACATAGTACTCGACATGGGTATTCACTTGCTCAATGATTTGCCAGCTAAATTGACGGGCCTCGTTCTCCAACACGTCGGCTGAGCGTTGATAGGAGATGATGCCGACGAAACACATCGGAACAACGACGAGCAGAGCACAAAGGACAAGAAGCTTCGTGAATAACATCTGATCTCTCAAAAAAATGCTTCTAATAGTTGTCTTAACAACGTAGCTCAGGCGGTTTCGCACGTTTCACCTTCCCGATCATGCAAGCTTATTTGATTTGCTGATGGGCATATTATACAACAGGGGAAGAAAGACGAAAATAAGACCATGTGATATTATTTTCACATAGTCTTATTTTGCAAGCTTCTTGATTACTTCCTAGCTTTGTCGATAGCATCCAAAACGTCTTTATAATCAGGGCGGTATTTATCGATGACAGGCTTAACTTTATCCTGCCAAGGCTTTACGTCTGTCACTTCAATGACAGTTGCACCGCCGGCTTTTACTTTGGCTTCAGAGTCTTTTTCGAATTTGTTCCATTCATCGCGTTCGGTTTTTACAGACTCTTGTGCGGCATCTTTAATAATTTTTTTATCTTCGTCGTTTAGTTTGTCCCATGACGCTTTACTGATCATCAATACTTCTGGAACACGTTGGTGCTTATCCAGAATTAAATTTTTCGCAACCTGATAATGGTTAGAGGTGAAATAGCTTGGGTAGTTGTTCTCAGCAGCATCAATAACACCAGTCTGCAGGGCGCTGAACACTTCGCCGTAGGCCATTGGACTTGCATTAGCTCCTAATGCTTCCATTAAATCGATATTAATTTTGTTTTGGATAACGCGAATTTTCAAGCCTTTCAAGTCGTCAATGGTCTTCACCGGTTTCTTCGAATAGAAGCTGCGGGCGCCGGATTCATAATACGCTAAGCCTTTTAATCTAGAGGCTTCTAAGCTGTCCAGCAATTCCTTACCTTTGTCGCTTTCGAGGAATTTCCATTCATGTGTATCATTATCGAATATGTACGGAAGGCTGAATACGCCGTAAGCTTTATTGAATTCGGCCAATGGTCCCGTGCTCACACGAGTAAACTCAATCGCTCCTAGCTGTACTTGCTCGATGACTGCTTTTTCTTCACCCAACTGTGAGTTCGGGAACACATCGATTTTAATGCGCCCATTAGATTTTTGACTGACGAGTTCGGCGAATTTTTTATCCCCCAGAACGGTCGGATAGTTGTCAGGATGGGTATCAGCCAAACGGAAAGTGTACTTTTTGCCTTCTGCCTTAGGGGCTGCTGTGTTTTTGTCCACTGGAGCGGGGCTGCTTCCAGCACTGCCGCTGCTACCGCAACCGGAGAGAAGCAGGCTGATGGATACCGTTGTTCCGAGCAGTAATGTCGTCGTTTTTGTTGAAAGAATTTTCATTTGTTATCCCCCTTAAAATTTGTTTCAAACAAATTCACTAATGACATATTCAGTGTGATTATACAATGAAAGCGTATCCAAATGTTATGTGATATTTTGTCTTTTTTTTGTGAATTTTTTAGGTCAATGTTTCATTAAATTAGGCAGCCACATGGAAAGTGACGGAATGTAGGTTAGCAGCATCAACACCGCAACAAGAACCAGAGCGAACGGTGCCATTGCGCGTGCACCTTGTCCGATAGATAGTTTTCCAATCGCGCAGCCGATGAACAAGACGGTTCCAACAGGTGGAGTGAGTAATCCGATGCCCAGGTTTAACATCATAATAATTCCGAAGTGAACCGGATCCATGCCTAGAGCTGTTACGACGGGGAGCAGAATAGGCGTCATGATCAGAATCAGCGGAGCCATATCCATCGGTGATCCAAGAATCAGCAGCAAAACATTGATAATTAGTAAAATGACAATGGGATTATGCGAAATTTGCAGCAGTGCGTCAGTAACTAGCGCCGGTATTTTTAAGAAGGCGAGTACCCAACCGAAAGCATTTGAAGCAGCGATCAGGAATAAGACCATCGAAACCGTGCGAAGTGTTCGTTTTAAAATGTCCCACATGCGGCTGAGTGGAATTTCTCGGTATACGAAAAAGGTGACGATAAATGCATATAAGCAGGCAATCGCGCCGGATTCCGAAGCGGTAAACCAACCGGAGAAAATGCCGCCAAGAATAATAAAGGCAGGCATGATTGAAAGAATCCCGTCAAACAGAACTCTTGGCACGTCTTTCCGTTCAACCACATGCTTTTGAGTAAAGCCTTTTTTAATAGCCATAAAGTAGGCGGCAACCATTAGCGAAATACAGAGAATAATACCCGGAACCACACCGGCAAGAAACAAAGCGGCAATAGATGTTCCGCCTGCTGCAAGCGAATATAGAATCAAGTTATGGCTTGGAGGGACAACCACGCCTTGAATGGCGGCTGAAGTCGTTAAACCTACCGCGAATTCAGAGCTGTACCCTTTTTTCTTCATCATCGGGATCATGATGGAGCCGATTGAGGATACATCGGCGGCTGCGGATCCGGAAATATTGCCGAAAAACAAGCAGGCCACGCAGTTAACCATAGCTAGGCCACCGCGAATACGGCCAACAATCAGGAGCGCGAAGTTGACGAGTCGCAAGGCAAGACCGCCTTCACCCATGATCTGTCCGGCCAGAATAAAAAACGGAATCGTCAGTAAGGCATAGGAATTAATCCCTTGAATCATCCTCTGGCCTACGACTGCGAGCGGGACTTGCAAATACATCAGGGTTAATATTGTTGATCCTGCCAATGAAAGTGCAACGGGAAAGCGCAGTACGAGCATGATAATAAAACTAATAGCCAAGATAAGTATAGCGATTGTCGTCGAATCCATGTTAGTGTCCACCTTCCTCAATGCCATGATGACGTTTCGTGTTGACACCAAAGAGCTGTAATATGGTGTACACGCAGATCATAACTCCTGTAAGAGGCATGACGGCGTAAAAAACACTATTCGGCAATTTTGTTGCAGGCAGGGTTGAGCTATTCATCAGAACAGCAAAATCCCACCCGTATTTAATCAAATAGATCCCGAAGGCAATACTGCCAATACTCACCAATTTATCAATTACATTATTGACCGACTTTGGCAGTTTGACAGTGAATGAATCAATGGCCAAATGCAGCTTTTCCCTGAACCCTATGGCGATTCCCATAAAGGAGAACCAGATCAGCAGAACCATCGTAATTTCTTCGGACCAATGGAAAACGTAATTGAACAGCTTGCGGGTAATGACTTGAACCGTAACGATGAGTATCATCGTCAATAGAGATGCTTGAGCAAAATTTTCAAAGAAACTGTCGATGGATAAAAGAATTCTTGTAATAATCTTCATTGTATTTCCCCCCTCCTCGTCGTACTGTACGTATGAATGAAAGTGCTTACATTTTCTTGAGGCAACTTTATTGTAATGAATTTAGAGTCCTTTGATAACTGCCGGCTTTTTAGTTTTATTTGTAATTTTTTAGGTAACTAATAAATGAACGCGAACTAAAAATTTCTTCGAACACCGGGCGACCTTATCTGTTAAGACAAATGATGGTTTGCGGCTTTTTGACAGTTCATCCAAAGAAATAGAGTCAAAATAGATTTATTTAATTGTATACAATTAAATTGTTGACTAATATAATTGGGGGTGCTATTATTGAACTATAAACATTGTAAACAATTTAATTTCAAACAAATAAAAGGTGGGGGGCATGTAAAATGTCAGTTACATCTATATCCGATGCCACGTTTCATTCTGAAGTTGAATCTTACGCGGGGACTGTTTTACTGGATTTCTGGGCACCTTGGTGTGGTCCTTGTAAGATGGTAGCACCTGTTCTGGATGAGTTGTCGGCCGAACTTGGAGATGCTGTCAAAATTGTAAAAATCAACGTCGACGACAATCCTGAATCAGCTGCCAAATATGGTGTGATGAGCATTCCAACGCTAATCGTGTTTAAGAACGGTCAAATCGTTGAACAAATGACAGGCTTACAGTCCAAAGAAAAATTAAAAGCGGCTATTGCTAAAGGCTAATCAGAAACGAAATGATAAGGAGAACTCGATATGACACAAGAACGCACAGGCGTGGCTACATTTGGCGGGAAACCTATTACCCTCATAGGCGAAGAACTGAAGATTGGCGATCAAGCCCCTGATTTTAGGCTAAATAAGGATTTGCTCACGGAAGTATGTCTTGCCGATTATGCAGGGAAGGTGAAGCTGATTTCGGTCGTTCCTTCCGTTGATACAGGTACATGCGACGCACAAACGCGGCGGTTCAATGTAGAAGCGGATAAGCTGGGGGAACATGTGGTGATACTGACCATTTCGGTGGACCTTCCATTTGCTCAAAGTCGATTTTGTGGGGCAGCGGGTATTGATAAAGTTGTTACCCTCTCTGATTATAAGAACCGCGATTTTGGTCGAGCGTATGGCGTATTGATCAAAGAAATTCAACTCGATCAACGAGCGATTTTCCTGTTGGATGCGAACAATACGATTCGTTATGTGGAATATTTAACGGAGATGACCAGTCACCCTGATTATGACGCGGCTTTGCGTGCTTTGAGCGAGCTTGTATAGAGAGTTCCAACTCCTCCTCACATTGGAGTTTATATAAGAAAAGAGCAGCCACCCGACAAGGGAGTGCTGCTCTTTGGGTTTTATATGGCCTTGGCGTCCAACGCCAGATCGGGCATTTACTGAATAAGGAACGTGGTCACAAAGGAAGGCCGAGGAAAAATAGACGGCTTCTGCTGAGTAATGCCCTCGGACGCATCTCTTTTACGATGAGCGTGACCGTAAGCCTGGGATTGCTGCCAGTCTGTAAAGTTTTGCTCGGATTGCCACACCGTCATAATGACATAGGTATCACTGTTCAAGGGACGCAGCACTCGTATCGCAATGAAACCGGGCTCGTCTTCCACTTTGCGGGCACGATTCATAAAGCGATCTTCGAATTCAGCGCGACCTTCCTCTGTAACGGGTATATTGTTGAGAACGACGTAGCCTCCACCTGTAAAAGAAGCAACGGCATCAATGGCTTCGTAAACGTACACTTCTCCTTGTTTCGTTGTCAGGTCGAGTTGATCGTCTGTCTCCATAAGATGCATAACCTTCGTGTCCTTGTCTTGCAATGCGAGTCGGTAGTGGGAAGACCACTCTTCCGCGCTAGAGTCGTTCATCATATATAGATACATGGTAGGCAGCCGCCTTTCGATTGGGAAAATCATTAATGCTATTGTATCTATACCCATTCCTGGTTGGAACTAAACGCTAGGGCGGTGAGCTGCTAACTTCAAACCATGCGGGTGCCCTTAGCCATAGCCCCGCGGCACAAGGGGCACTCCTTGGCAGCAAGCCGCGCTTCCTGCGGCGAAGAGATCCGCGACCAGGCCTTGCAGCCGGCCTGCTGACAGATCCACGCCGCGACTTGCTCCGCTGCGGCGGGCTTCACGAAGGCGGCGGTCGGTCGCCGCGCCGGCGTAGGACTACTGCCAGCCGCCGCAGGCTTGCGGCTGTCCAAGGCAGTGTCCGCGCCTGTGAACGCGGACACAAGGAAGCGGGAAGGCTCCGCCTTCTTCCCGCGGAAAAACGCCGGCGAGCTGATCAGCAGCTCCGCCTTAGCGCGCGTAACGGCGACGTAGGCTAGTCGCCGCTCTTCCTCCAGCGCAGCGGGAGCCTTGCCCTGCCCCGCAGCAGCAACGATCCGGACATCTTCCAGATGTCCGGCATCAAGGGCAGAACTGTGCGGCATATTGCCTTCAACCGCACAGAGCAAATACACGATAGGGAATTCTAACCCTTTCGATTTATGAATGGTCATGAGCGAAATTTTATTCGCGGCATGTTCTTTTTTCTGCAAGCTCATTTCGGTGCGTTTTTCCGCGACCTCATGGATAAAATAAAGGAACTGCTCTACGGTGTCGAATCGCTTGGCCGAAGATTCCAACTCGTCCAACGTCTCTTTCAGCATCTCTCTGTGATGGGTCAGCTTGCTTCGCTTATTCGTCTCCAGGAATGAATCGTAGAAGTCTTTGCGAATCGCTTGGACAGCGGCTGCAGGCTTCATCTCGGCAAGGGATTTGATGAGGCGAATGCGAGCCTTCAGCTTCTCTTTTTGAAAGTCCTTCAGTTGGGGCAAGCCTAAGAGGTGGATTAACGGCCATTTTTTGGCCTGAATCGCTTCCTGGTTTTGAATAATCCGCATGCCTTGTTCGCGCCCGATATATAATGAAGGTAGGACACCCTCGATCGCTTCGAAGTTGCGCCGTTCATGGGCAAGCCTTAGATGATCAATAATCGGCTTGACCATCCACTGATCGTAGAAGGAGTCGTTGCTTCCGTAATCAACAAACGGCAAATTGTGAAGAATGAGCTGCTCAATAATGGCTCGGCTGTTGCTGGCCGTTCGATATAAGATTGCGAAATCGCCGAATAGAAGGCCGCCCTCCGCCACTTTGAGTCGCAAATCTTGAATTAACCAGTCTGCCTCATCATCGCTGCTTGAAGGTCTTACATATTGAGGCTTGCATTCACTTTGCTTCGTAGCCAGCAGTGTTTTGCTTTTACGCTGAACGTTATGCTTGATAATCGCATTGCCCAGACCTACGATGCTTGAAGTCGAACGATAGTTGATATCCAGTGTAACCGTTTGAGCCGCAGGATATTGTTCATGGAATTGCAAAATAAACTGGTTGCGTGCCCCATTAAACGAATAAATCGTCTGGTCATCGTCGCCGACAACCATTAGATTCTCGTGGTGTGTGGCAATCATTTTAATAATTTCGTACTGAACCGTATTCGTATCTTGGAATTCATCCACGCTAATATAAGTGAATTTACGCTGCAAAGAGCGTAAGATATCGGAGTTTTGTTGTAATAAATGGTACGCTTTGACGAGAATATCGTCAAAATCAATCTTGTGCTGCTCCATTTTCCACTGTTCATACTGTAAAAAAATACGTTTGATTTCTTGTTCTTCTTCGGTGCTTTCCGGAAGTTTATCGACTTCGACAAGCTGCATTGTATAGGAAGAAAGTAAGGAAATCAGCACTTCGGGCTGATAGGTATCCTGTAATCCCATGTCAAGCATGATGCGTTTGAATACGATTTGCTGATAACGGCCGTCACTGAGAATATCTTGATTGAGACCATTCATTCTCAGCATCCGGAGGCAAAATGCATGAAAAGTTCTAACTTGCATCACACTCGTCATGGAGCTGTCTAATCCAGGCAACGAAGTCAGACGCTCTCGCATTTCTTCCGCTGCTTTTTTAGAAAAGGTAATCAACAACAAGTTGCCCGGGTGGACGCGATGAACACGAAGCAGATAAGCTACACGGCACACCAGAACAGTCGTTTTGCCCGAGCCTGCTCCTGCCAAGGTGAGCAAAGGTCCTTTGAAATGGCGTACGGCCTGAACCTGGGGTTCGTTCAACAAGATACCGCTATGCTCCAAGTCGCGAAAAAAATAAGCGTCCCGGTCTTCATCGGACACGAAGTCGGAGCTGTTCGTTAATAAGGCCATGCGAGCATGGGGAATGGAGTGTTCAATCGGTTGTTTGGAACCGAATGGAGTAGGGTAAATACTATGAGAAATCACAAAACATCACCTATTTCATTGCATTAATGGACTACCTATTCTACCACATATGTGTGTGGCGTAGCGGAGGAGCCTGTTACAATTTAAATTTTGAACGAAGGAAAGGACACATAGAGCTATGGTGATTTCTTATGGCAAATTATTATGGAGCCAGTTCTTGAAGCATGATGCAACAGGACTTGCTGCGCAGTGCGCGTATTACTTTCTACTGTCTTTGTTTCCTTTTTTATTATTTGTTATGAGCTTGCTAGGTTATTTGCCTTTCTCATCGGAGGATGTCATTCGTCTGATCAAAGAATATGTACCGGGAGCTGTGGCAGGCTGGTTGGGGGAAACGCTAAGCAATTTGCTGGATGTGAAAAGAGGCGGTGCTCTATCCTTCGGTTTGATTCTATCTCTCGTGAGCGCTAGCGCAGCGATGAATTCAATCGTGCTGGCGGTCAACAAAGCGTATGGGCTGCCTGAGCGCAAAAGCTTCATTCATTCCCGTTTTCTCGCTGTGATGCTCACACTGGGTATGTTGATTGTCATTGCTTCTGCCTTATTGCTTAGTGTGTTTGGGGAATGGATCGGGGAGTGGATGGAACTGCATCTCCGTATCCCAGCGGCAACAGTAGACATTTGGAACAATTTCCGGTGGGTTGCTAACTTTATTATTCTGTTCATCGTTTTTACCGGCATTTATTATATAGCGCCAAATACTTGTTTAACCTGTAAAAGCGTAATTCCCGGCTCCTTGTTTGCAGCTATAGGCTGGCAAGCTACCTCATTTGGCTTCTCCTTTTACGTCAATCAGTTCACCAATTATAGCGCGACATATGGAAGTGTAGGGGGGATCATCGTCCTCATGACCTGGTTTTACATCTCGGCGCTCATCATTATCATTGGCGGCGAAATTAATGCGTTAAAGTATGTAAAGAAGCAGTTGCCTGAGAACTCGCTTGATCATACAACGGATTCCTAATCACGGAGGTAGCCCACGATGCGTTCCAGATGGCATCCAAGCCATCTAAGCGATATCTTCCTGTAGAAGCTGATAATAGGGAGGAGCCTCTCCATTCTTAGCGGATAAGCGTGATTCAAAGTACATAAGAGTGAAAAAAGACCTTTCTCTGACTACTACATCAGAGAAGGTCTTTTGTTACATGCATGGACGAGATGGATCTCTAAACCCGCTCAACCTTCAACAGGTTGGTCGTGCCTGACTTGCCGATCGGAATGCCGGCGGAAACGACGGTGAGATCGCCTTTTTTCACATAGCCGAGTGTTTCTGCTTGCCCGATGGCTGAACGAATCATCGCATCGGTGGATTCATAAAATTCACCGCGAATCGGAATGACGCCCTGTACCATACTTAGGCAGCTGATGGCATATTCGCTGGAAGTAATTGCGATAATAGGAGCTACCGGACGATACTTAGCGATCATACGAGCCGTAAAGCCGCTCTCGGTAGGCGTAAGAATAGCTGCCGCTTGCAGCTTGTTGGCCGAGGATACAACAGCTTGGCACAGCACTTCGGTCACTTCGTTATTGGATTGAAGCTGTGCGTCGATCAATGAATTCCGCTCCATGGTTTGCTCTACGCGCTCAGCAATTGTTGCCATCATCGTCACGGATTCAACGGGATACTTGCCCGCGGCAGTTTCGCCGGAAAGCATGACCACGTCACTGCCGTCAAGCACGGCATTGGCGACGTCACTTACTTCCGCGCGTGTTGGACGCGGGTTCCGCTGCATGGAATCCAGCATTTGAGTTGCCGTAATAACCGGCTTGCCAGCAAGATTGCAAGCGCGAATCATATCCTTCTGAGCGATTGGAACCTCTTCCGTAGGAATTTCCACGCCCAAATCGCCTCGAGCTACCATGATGCCATCGGATGCTTCAAGGATGGATGCGAAGTTCGTCATACCTTCTTCATTTTCAATTTTCGAGATAATCGGTGTAAGTCCTGCTCCGTGCTGCTCTAGAATGCCACGAACTTCTCTGACATCGCTGCCGTTGCGAACGAATGACATCGCAATGATGGAGATTTGCTCTTCAACGCCGAATTTGATATGCATGACATCGCGCTCTGTTACACCAGGAAGGGATGTACGGACGCCCGGCAAGTTTACACCCTTGCGCTGCTTCAGAACGCTTTGGTTGAGTACGCTGCACGTTACTTCTGTACCTTCTATGGTTTCGACTCGCAGTTCAATAGAACCGTCGTCGATAAGAACAAGATTGCCTGGCTGCACGTCTTGCGGCAGACCCGGATAGTTGACCGAAACGCGGCTGGAGTCGCCAATGATTTGCTCGGTTGTAAGAACGATGTTGTCACCTGGCTGTAAATCGTAGGACGCATCTTTTAGTTGTCCGATACGGATTTCAGGACCTTTAATATCCATCAGAATCGGAATCGTTACACCTAGCTCTTGTGCCGCTTGACGTACGCGCTGGATACGACCACGATGCTCGTCCAAGTCGCCGTGAGCCATATTCAGTCTTGCAACGCTCATGCCAGCGTTAATTAATTGTTTGAGAGTAGGGATGGAATCGCAAGCGGGTCCCATCGTACAAATAATTTTCGTTTTACGCATTGTGTAGGACTTCCTTTCGAGTGTAACGAATGATTGTTGGCTTTATTTTAACCCTAAATGAACCGTAGTTCCATGAACTATAGTATGATATATGTATTATAGTATGTAAGGTGGGCTCTTGATGGAGGTTGTATCTTTCACCTATGACAAAAGCAGCAGCTGGTACGGTGAAAATCAGGAGGGCAGTCCAAATTGGACGCTTGTTCTGGTGACATATGGCAAATGCGTGTACTGGATTGCTGACAAAAAGCAGGTGCTGGAAAAGGGACAATGGCTGCTCATTCCAAGCGGAACACCGTTCTATGGCAAGAATGTCCCCACAATGATTCATGAGAAATATGTGGTGCAATTCACGGCTGGGGATACGTTGGATGCTTTTCCATTGCTGCAAATTTCGCAGTATGAAAGCCGCGCGACGGGCAAGTACGAGTTGATTCTGGATCGGGTTCGATTGATGTACTTACAATGGCATGACAAACAGCCCTATTATCAGACGCTGTGCGAAGCGCTGTTCAAAGAGCTGTTTGTTCATCTGCATAGAGAGTGGGACGAGGATGCCCCTAGAACCGTTACGGCTCTGTTAGTGGATCAGATGAAAGGGTATATCCAGAACCATTATCGCGAACATGTCACTAAAGAAGAATTGGCGGCGTGTATTAGCCGATCTCCGAACTATGCAGCAACGCTTTTTCGCAAGGTGACAGGGCAAACGATCAGTGAATTCGTTCACGCCACACGGATCAAAACAGCCGTTTACATGCTTAGGCATTCCGCCTTGACGGTAACGGAGATATCCGAGTTTATCGGTTATAACGATCCTTCTTATTTCTACAGGGTTTTCCGGCGTCTGACTGGTTTAGTACCAACGGATCTCGTATCAGATCGCGAAGTTGTACGCAAGTAAGGGGCTTACATGGTTCCGCCACCTTGCCTTACTTCAGGCGGTATTTGCTCTGGCCCTTTATTGATGTTCTGGTAGATGAAGGTGCCGACACTTTTTTCATCGAATTTCGCTAACTGCATCGTTTTCGTCCAAGCTGTTACAACAACCTCCTGATCACTCGGCACCGCGGTATCTGGCACAGCCAGAATGCCTGCCCCAGCTTTCTTAAAATGGGTTAAAGGTTCAAGCTGATCAAGGAGCGTCTGTGGAGCATCGGGATGATAATGAATAATAATATCGCCATGCTCCAAATTGTGGACAAGCTTTTCAGTAGGTGGCTTCTCTTTATAAAAACCGAATTTCAAATCGTGCGGGCTATGCGTGCCTGAGGTTGGGATTTTCATTTCATAGGTCAAGGTACCGTCATCATGCCCGCGGCCATAATCTTTGTCCGTCACGACCTGAATGGGAGCGTTGTAGTTGAGCCTCTCTATACTATTTTGGCTGGAATAACGCTGAATGAGTGAGGTTCCAACGGAACAAATAGCTATAATGACAAGAGCATGGGAAATCAGGAGCCATGTTTTTTGCTTTTTACGCAGCGCTTGTTTTTCCGCTTTTTTCAAGCTGCTTGTGTTTTCCTTGTGTGCCCGCGCAGCAAACACATATCCACCAATTGCCAATATAGCAATGATTAGGCCGATGTAAAGCAATATCGTAGTTAAATCAGTTCCTTGCTGCATATTTTGCATATTCGAATGGTCCATTTACAAAAGCTCCTTTGTGGCGAAAAATGTAGTTATTGTTACACTACATATTGTAGTTTCATCGTCACAGGAAGTCAACTTTGTTCCACCGAATTGCCATTATTGAGTGAGCGGAGCATGGCCCAGGGTGCGTCTAAATTTCATAAAACTGACAGAGCGCCAAATCACAATATAGCTTAAAGTGACCAAATTACAAAGAAATGCAAGCGTGCTTGAATCACTTGTCGGAACCAAGGACACAAATATAAATCGAAGGGCAAAGACCGTGATTAGGATCATGAAAACAACTTTATTTCGTTTAATAAATGCCGATCCATTGTTTCGAACTTCAAAATTAGTCGTTAGAATAAGAGGAATGGAAATGACCAGACCTATGAACAAAGCAAGGAATACTTGTTGTCCTTGCACACGCAGGTTCGGATCCATTAATTGCAATAATGATGTAGAAATGTACAGAATCGGCAGCAATAATGGAATTCCAGATTTCTTGATTGGCGTTTGCATACCTCGCAGTTGACCACGCAGGATCAGGACAAATATCAATATGGAGATAGCTAAAGATACGGTTGCGTTCATGTTTAATGACCTCCTAAAGTGTTGATTCAATAAATTAATTATCTCTGATAGAGGTCCTTTGCAACAGTGAGATAAGTAATCAGACGCGGGTGACTTATGTCATGTTAACTTGAGTTTTAACATTATAGAAAGTATAGGTTTTCAGGAGAGGACTGAGGGTTACCCTTTTTGCTAAAATTAAAGGCTGGAATGGAGCATGTTTGAGATGATATTTTTTCGATGAACGTAGTCATGGCTAGTTACGCTTTGAATGGAGAATCTCTGGGTGTCGAGAAAGTCTCGGCTGCCTGAGATTTTCCTGTTTATGATGAGGGGGAGATGGTTAGTATCTGAGCGTGTTATCCAACTCCGATAGTGCTTTTGGCATCGGGTCGGTTTTACCATGTCGAGAGTCTTTCCTTTTTTTGACGGGGACGCCTAACGAACTCAGTAAGCCTTATTTGATCAAATGACAAAGAGTTATCGTTTTAACGAACTCTAGACGCGTTATTACAAGTAAAAGCTCATCCATTCACTCATAATTGACCCCATAACGTCGCTTGAGTTCGTTAGAAGAATGGACAGCTTATTTCTGGTCGCTAACAACGCCTAAGGTGGCTGTCGATTCAACGTGGATAAAATGAGTGCCCACCCACCTTTTTCATCATTTTCGTGGTTTTTGAGTCTCGAATGACCTAATTTTCTGGGGAGTTCGGGCTCCTTCTCTAGGTAACATAGGTGGTGGGAGTACGGCGAATAAACCCAGGGCTGGGGTCGAACAATCGCCTCACCGTGTGTTTAAGA
>NZ_VRTT01000002.1 GCF_008017805.1 Paenibacillus sp. N3.4
TGGATTACCAAACAGCGTTACAACAGCTCATGGTGTTATTTATTCAACTGACTCATGCAAAGACCAACCGCGAAAAGTCGTCGGTATTTTGTCAACTCCACGAGTGGATCTCCGGTTTGCCTTGTTATATCAAGGGTTTGTTTGGAGAATTAAGCTGCGAAAGTTGAGATAGTAAGCTATCGTCCTCGTTAGTTCAATGAAATGCTACATCCACTCCCTCGAAATGCCTTTAAGAGACATAGAGTGGAGCCCCCGATTGGGAATGTGGTTAGAAGTAATTGCCGTTATAATTGTATCCAGAATCATTCGTTACTCCCACTTGAATGTTAGGCTGGCGATAATGAAGGCTACAAGCATCCAGCCGCCAAGCAGCGCGGCTTCATACCACAGGTCGGCAAGCGAGGCTCCGACATTCATGATTTGGCGCAATGATGTGGACAGATGCGAGATCGGCAGCAACTTGACTACGGGCTGTAGCCAGTCAGGCATGTTCTTGATCGGAAAGAAGACGCCGCCTAGAAAAAGAAGTGGGAAGGAGACGAAGCCAGCAATCGGACCAGCACTTTCCGGCGTTTTGGCGAGCGCGGCGATGATAAAGCCTATCGACATGAACGTCAATGTCCCAAGTACGACGAACATTAGCAGCAGCACCCACGAACCATTCACCTGCGTTCCGAAAATCAAGCTGCCGATTAGCAGTACGATTATCGCCTGCGAACCGTTCAACAGCAGTCGGGCCGTGATTTGTGCCGCGATGAAGCTCCGCGGATGGAGAGGCGTACTCTGCAGACGCCGGAGAATACCCCGCTCGCGCCAAGATGCGATTTGGCCAGCGACGCCGTTCATATTGTTACTCATAATCATCATTGCGACTATGCCCGGGACAAGGAAGTCGATATACTTCAGGTTAAGGGATTGTACCGCCTGAGATTGAATCGTAATAACAGGCGTGTAACCTAAGATCTGCTTACTAATGCCGTCGACGATCTGAGACATGATAGGGAGCCCGATCTGATTAGTTGTTTGGCTCGTCTCATCGTAGTAAACAGTGAGTTTGGAACCCTGCATAGAAGCAGATTTAGCGCTTACAGCAGCTTCATAACCTTTGGGAACAGCGACGACGAGCTGCCGATCGCCGTGCTTAAGATCTTTCATCGCCGCGTCGAGATCGGTACTTTCGCTTAATTTTAAGATGGATAGCTGTTTCATGGAAGATAGAAGCACCTTTGACGCTGTCGTCTGGTCTTGGTCGATAACGGTGACGGAGAGCGATGTACTGTCCCCTTTTCCGAAGAATGAACCTAGCATCACCATGAAAAAAATCGGAAAAACAAGCGTCCAAAATAATACTTGCCGATTCCGCCCAAAAAGTCGTAACTGGGCTAAAGTCAATTGACGATACGCTTTCATTCTTCCCTCAAGCTCCTTCCCGTCATGTGGATGAACACGTCCTCGAGCGTTGCAGTGCGCGTTTGCAGATCGGAAACACGGATGTTCCGCTCAGCGGCTTGTTGTACAAAAGCGGTCAGCGCATTTTGCAAATGATCAGTGTACAACACAAACGTGTCTTTACGCTGGTCAACTTGCTTCACATCAGGCAATGACTGGACAAGCGTCAGCACTTCCTGCTTTTGTGTCTCATCTTCTCGAATCCGCTCCGGCAAGCGAAACTCGATGGCGCTGTCTGACTGCAGGCTGCGGACGAGCTGCTCCGGCGTGTCCAACGCAACGATTTCCCCTTTATCCATGAGGCAGATGCGGTCACAAAGCACATGAGCCTCTTCCATGTAGTGCGTTGAGATCACCACAGTCTTGCCGCGCTCCTTCAGGCGGAGCACGATATCCCACAACGTACGCCGGGCTTGAGGATCGAGTCCGGTTGTCGGCTCGTCCAGAAAAACCACCTTTGGATCATTCACGAGCGCCAGCGCAATGGCGAGTCGCTGTTTCTGACCGCCGGATAAGTTTTTGACGCGGTCATTCATTTTTTCGCGCAATATCATGTCGTCGAGCAGCGGCTCGATCGGCACTGTTCTTGGATAAAAGCTTGCGTACATACGAATGATCTCGTGAACGTGGAGCAGGTCGAACAGTGACGTCGATTGGAGCTGGACGCCGATGATTTCCTTGATCTTTTTCAAATCTTTTTTCGTATCGAAGCCTGCGACAAGTGCCCTCCCTTCGTCAGGTCGCCGCAGACCTTCGATCATTTCCATCGTTGTCGTCTTGCCCGCCCCGTTCGGCCCGAGCAGTCCGAACACTTCCCCTTCACGCACTTTGAAATGAATTCCATTCACCGCGATGAATTTCCCATACCGTTTGACTAGTCCGTCCACTTCTATGATGGCGTTGACCAAGGTTGAATCCTCCCTTTCGACATTCCTACTAATATTTTCTTGTGACACGATATAAACTGCGGTTATGTATGGTGTCGAGTATATGAATTCCTGGCTCCTTCATTCGATATTTGCGCTCTTGAAAAAACTGTCAGACTCTTCTCCTAGTAACTCCTATATTTTTCAGTTTCATCTTATTTTATATTCGCTAAATCAAGATAATTTCCTACCTGCGATAGTGAACTAAACTGCCGTTACTTGGACAAAAGAAAAAGGAGCTGCAGTTCATTCATGATGCAAGCTCCTCCAGCACAAGTTGCCGAATAAAAAAAGCAGCAATGACTGGTAAAGAGCTAAGCAAAATGTTCGACATTCAAAACAATCATTTTCTCTTTGTCTCTTGTGAAAACTGCGGCTAGCTATAGGTAGGTTTACAATCCGAATATACTTAAAAGTCACGCGGTCATTAGGAACCGTTTTAGATATTCTATTTGATTAAACTAAGAAAAGCCCATTCAATTGGGTTTATCTTAGTTTACTTCTTACTTCAATTTTTGTACTCCAAGGCATTTCCCCTTCCCTAACCGCGGATCAATTGGAGTATTGATTTTGACGCTCCACTCCCCTTTACTATCAGTTATACCATTTTCAATGATCTTGCCGTCGCGTCAATAACAATCAGACGCGCATTAGGTATAGGTTTAAATGATTCTGTACTTGGAGCGTTTAATGCAAGTATTTCTTGGATTTCCATGCTTATCCTCCTTCGTGAATCGGAATGCCGATACTAGGATTTCCAACCCGATATTTTTCATCCGCTAGGGACATCCATAATTTACCCGTATTCTCTAGCATTCCGAATCTGCTAGACTAAAGGCGGTGCAAGAAAGAGCTTTCAGACTAACGAAATCTTTTAGGAGGTAACGAATGAAAAAGGTTATTCTTACATCAGTGATAGCGGCAAGCTGTTTATTTGGGGGGATCGCTTATGCAACGCCATCCAATTCTTACTTAGCCACGGATGCAGATACATTTTGGACCATTTCTCAAAAATTCAACGTCAATCTTGCAGCTCTCATGGCAGCCAATCCTCAAGTTGATCCGAATAATATTTATAGTGGTGTCGTTATTCAGCTTCCTGCTGCCGCTTCGCAAAAGCAAAGCTGGGAGGCAAAGGCGGACACGATCATTGCAACAGGTATGAAACAGCTCGGCACACCTTATATTTTTGGTGGAAGTACGCCCGGCGTCGCTTTTGACTGCTCCGGCTTTGTGCAATACGCCTTCAATCAAAACGGGTTCAATCTCCTTCATTCCGCAGCGTTAATGAGTCAGATGGGTACGCCCGTTAATAAAAACGAGCTTCGTAAAGGAGACCTTGTTTTCCTGGAAGGAACCTATACTAGCGGTGTCTCCCATGTAGCGATTTATCTTGGAGATAACAAAATCCTTCAAGCCGGCACCATCGGAACGAGAGAAGTCAAAGTGAGTACGTTATTTGGCACCCCCTATTACGATTCGCACTATTGGGGAGCTCGCCGTCTCATTCAATAAGTATTAGCAACCAAACAACCCTTCCATGTAAATTGGATAAGGGTTGTTTTCACATATGCGTCATATGAGCTTGCGAACTTGAAAATTATCTTCGAGCAACACCCAATTTTGCGGGAACGGATAACCCAGCACCCAATAACTGACTCCTCTCAAGTTATAGGACTTAACGAGGTCGAATTTGGCCTGAGCACTTCTTGCATCCTCAAACCAGACTTCATGTGTTCGCTGCTTATCATCGACATATCGATAGTATGGGGTCTCGGACACGGGATCGTACTTGATTTCCGCTCCATGCCTGATCGCGCGACGCACGGCTTCCTGCATACTGAACGTTTCAGCCTGCTGACCTTTTACATGTGGAAGCAGCCAATCGCGTGCGTAAAGCTGGAAACCCATAAATATTTTATTTCTCGGGATGACCGTGACTGCGTAGTCGAGAACGCGCCGTATTTCGTTGATAGGCGAAATGGCCTGCGGAGGACCGAACCGGTATCCCCACTCATACGTCATGAGGACGACAAAGTCCACAATGTCTCCATGCGCAGCATAATCGTGGGCTTCGTAAAGCAGCCCCTTTTGTTCAGAGCTGGTTTTGGGGGCAAGCGCGGATGAGACGAAAAATCCTTTCTCATGCAGCCTGCGGACAGCCAGTCGAAGAAATTGATTATAGGACTCACGGTCGCTTGGATACACGTTCTCAAAATCAACATTTAAACCGCGATAACCTTTGGTTTCCATGATCGTTAAGATGTTGGTCACAAGCTTATTTTGCAATTCAGGGCTGGACAAAATGGTATGAGCCAGCTTAGACCCGGCTTCCGTAGCGGAAAAGTTGGTGATCGACATGACCGGTACAACATGTTCTTCGTAAGCAGCTGCAATAAGTGCCTGATCATCTGCCGGTTCCAGGCTCCCATCATCCTTCATGCGGTACCCAAAGGGACATACGTAAGTTAGATGCACGCCGTCCTGCCGAATTTGTTTGGCAGCTGTTTCTCCGAATACGTTGGTATAACCATTGACATCGATGGTCTTCTTCTGCTTTTCCGGGATTTTTAAGGTTTGACCTGGATAAATAAGACTAAGATTCGTAATCCCATTGGCTTGTGAAATGGCTTGCATGGAAATGCCGTAGCGGTGAGCAATCGCCCAAAGAGACTCGCCCGGCCGTACGGTATGATACAAAACCGGAATCACTAATACTTGACCAGGCGTAAGTTGCGCGACATCGGAAATTGAATTTGCCCGAGCAAGGGCCTCTACGCTTATGCCATAACGGCCGGCAATCGTCCCCAGAGTGTCTCCTGACCGCACCACATATTCGAGATAAGGCTCCGGAATAAGCAACGCCAAACCGATAACTAAATGATTGGGATCCTCGAGCGCGTTAACTTCAATAATCCGATTGATATGAACACCATACCGCTTAGAAATCAGCCAAAGATTTTCTCCTCTTTGCACAACATGGATTTGCACGAATTTACCTCGCTCTCGCTTAAACTTTATAGATACATTATTCCGCTAATGTCTATAGCGATCTAGGCGAATGTCCATTATTATGCTCAGAGCCCTTTTACCGCTAATTCAAATTAAGCAATAGAGGTGCCATTCAAAAAGCGGTTCTATAAGTAGTTTTAATTATTAGGTAAAAAATAGAGGATTAACCCAAGAACAACTCGGTGAGCTCGTTGCGCTCCCTCAGTCCTACATTGGTGGTATTGAGCGCGGTGAAAAGAATATCTCATTAGAAACCCTCTTTTAGTGGTTATGACCTAAAATTTGCAGTATGAGAGATCGAAATTATTAGATTCCACATATCTCTTAATTAAACAATGTTCGGATAAAGAACTAGCTTTAATTAAAAAGTTAGTGGATGTTGTAATTACAGAGGTTCGGTCTAAAAGCAATTAAAAATTAACCAGTGAAGCTAAAAACGAGTGTAACTCAGGATTTGTGAGATCCTAGAGAGCACTCGTTTTTCTTTAATATGTGCCCAATAACTTTATTTCAAAAACTCCGAATACTTCCCTAAACGTTTCATAAGCTCTGCCCGAGCAACATCTCTAATCAAAACAAATTTGTCCTCGTAGCCGCGGCAGATGTATTTGTACCGCAAATTCGAGTCTATCATCTCATCTTCAAACACCTTTATATTTCGTTCTTTCAATAGCTTCCGCACTGCTTGCAGGTCGTTTGTTATGAAGTTTTGAATGATATTTGCCGCCTTAACAAAAATTGTTCTCATGGAGTAGGAGGTTCTTTCTATTTCCTGTTTATTCTTTTCGACTATTGAAAGCAACATTGGGAGCAAAACGAAATCCCGAATCGCTTCCAATTCCTCTTTCGTAGGCATTGTAGTTTGGGTTTGCTGTTGGTGTCTCTGCTGAAGTGCAGCACTATGTTCTGGTGACATGAACTTCGTGCTCCATCTACCGTTTCCATCAAGTAGTTTGCTCAAGCATAATGTCCCCCTATCATAATCGCTCTTTCTTTGGCTTGTGCAGTTTCTAGCAGTGAAGAAGCTCTAATAACTGCTGCACTGCCAAATCTGTCCTTAATAATATCCTGAGCCTTAGCGAGCCTAAGATTTCTTTCGATATCTTCGAATAGATCGAGCTGATACGTGCTATCATCTGTCAATTCTGAGAGGTCTATGGCTAGGTGTGTGAGGGGGTCTCCGTTCCAATGCTTCTGAAACAACTCACGTGCTGCTGAAACAACATGATGCTCTAAACAAGTTGGCGAGGGGACAGTCATCTGTCTCGAAAAGCCATTCGTCATCGTACCAGCAGCAACTGTCACTACACACCCCATGCTGTTGTACCGTCGGCTTGTTCGGCATACTTCAATCACTAATTCAATCATTAACGGCTCGATGTCCTCCATTGTTTGGTATTTGGTTGACTGTACCGTTCTGCCTCGAGTAATCGATTGCGGCTTCGCGAAGGCTCTTGCAACGACCGGGCTGGGATCAATTCCACGCGCTGTTTGCCAATAATATTCTGCTTTGATGTCGCTTTGTCGTCCCATCCTAATCCGCATGCGCCGCTTGAATTCTCCAAGCTCTAGCCGCGCTATATCACCGATAGTATTCAATCCCATTTTTACAAAGTGGACAGTCATCCGAGACCCAACCATGTACATTTGTGAGACAGGTAACGGCCATAATATGGACTCAACCTGATTTACTGGCAATTCGAAAATGCCACTTTCGCTCTTCTTCGCGAAATTGTCTGTTGCCATCTTGGCAAGCACTTTGGTTGAAGATATACCGGCACGAATCCAAACACCAGTAGAAAGCATAACTTTTGTTTGCATCTGGCGTGCAATTTCTTCTGGTGATCCGAAAAGCGATATTGAACCTGTCACGTCAATAAATTGCTCGTCAATGCTCCACGGCTCAACCAAGTCGGTAAAGGTTTCATAAATTTCCGTGATAAGTGTAGAGACATCAATGTAGGTCTTCATTCTTGGTCGGACTATAGTAAGATCTGGGCAAACAGCAAGAGCTTCAAAATTTCGCATCGCAGTTGACACGCCATAAGATTTCGCAATGGGACAAGCAGCTAATACAATACCGTTCTTACGGGCAGGGTCGCCAACCGCAATGGGTTTATTGCAAAGCTCTGGATGCGCTGCTTTCTCCACACTGGCATAAAAACTCTGACAATCGACCAGAAAGATAACTTTTTGATCAGATAGCATAGTGCTTCACTCGCTGCAATGCCTTTATCTGTTGTTTTGTCATTAGTCTCTTAGAGTATAATGGCATTTTGGCCAGCCCCTCTAACCATATGAATTTTGATTAATTATTTTGTATTGGTAATCTGAAGACAACATCTTCGAACCGACACCAAGCATTTTATGAACCGGCTCCCCCACAAGCATACGAATTGAATATGTCATATGCATGACCAGCGAATTCATTTCTGTACGCCTTGATGACTTGACTATCCTCTTCGGCTTGGATTGTTGCTTTCATACTCACCCTTACATCGCAATAATACGAACATATATTCTCTTTGTTTATTATATACCGAACATGTATTCGTTATGCAAGTGGTTTTTTCTGGATACTGTGAAGAAGAACCCGGCCTCTGGCCAGGTTCTTGTATAACGTTATTCCTCTGGTTTTTTTAATTTATTGGGCGCCTTTAAATAAATACTGCTAAGTATTTTTACATCGACGGTAATTTCATGCTTCATCTCGGGAAAGAACTGTTGTTTCCAATCTTTCAACTGCTCCTTTGTCATCTTTTTCGAAAAAGTTGTCCAATGCCAAGCACGTCTGCCTTGTCTTTTTGAAGCTCCTTCATTAAATTCTGCGCTCGTTTCTCTATTATTTCTTTGAGCATGGCTGCAATTTTTTCTTCAGATTCATCATTTTTATTCTCCGAGATGACCACATTCAATTTAATTTGACTCTTCATTCGGGGACCGGACGCAGTCCAATCGACGTGGCGGCGTATGCTCGCCTTCTTAATAAGAACGCTGCTGTAATCGGAAACCTCAATCGTGCCTCCTGTATACTTTCCTCGAAAAACATTGTATACCAATACTTCCTCCGAGGAAATTTCGCCTACCATCCTATCTTTACTCATGATCGCGGAGCCTTCAAATTTATACAGGGTATCCGTTCCTTTACTGAGAATCGGAACCGACATATCTTGGGTATAAGAATTGATATCCCGATAAGCTTCCCATAAACGCAGTATCGTGTTATTGGGGGTCCAGCCAGCTTCCTCGCTGAAAAAATCATAGGATGAAAGCTCCGGATTGGCTTGTACATGGTGATGAATAACCTCTGCAAAATCTCCTCTAACAATCCCCAGCAACCCTTTAATCGAAATATCGTTAGCCTGCACCGAGTAATCGATAATATCGCTAATACCTTCTTTTATGGTTTTTTCACAAATAAGAAAGAGTCGAATATGCAGGAGATCAATACTCTTTTCAGCTTTCGAGCGAATATTGTCAATCGCATTGTTAATCGTCGCGGAGCTGCTCTCTAAATATTGGGAGCCTTTCTTTTCCGGGCTCGGAATTTGTAAAATAACGCGATAAGTCTGATCTTTCTCCTTGCAGATGCCCATAACGACGGGCATGAGTCGCTTATTAATATCTTTCGTATCCCAACAACCAGTAAGGAGCGCGCTTATGCTGCACATAAGCAGGACAACCGCTATAAATGAACGACGAATCAAGCAGGATTCCTCCTATACTTCAAACTCATGATCAGTACAGCAAGCGGTATAACACTAATGCTATAGAAACAAAAAGAGGTATTGAAGGCAACTAGCTTTTCCAGCATGTCAATGCTGGAAATGTAGCAGCTAAAGCTATAGGATAAGATACCGATGATGAGGACAACCCAGCCTCTCTTATTTTTAAAAAAAAGCTTTTCGAGCAAGGTAGTCATCATCCAAAAAGACATCGCAGCCTCCACCATTGATATAGCGATCATCGCAATGACAAAAAAAGTAGGCAGCCAATCAAAAACAACCCACTCAATGTCTACAGTATCTGAAGTCATTACATTGGGATAACGAAAATAAATAATAGATTCCTGACCAAAAATGAACATCGGCACGTAAACGGAAGATAAGGCAAAAATAAAAAGGATGGATAATAGAGGGATGATTTGACGCAGCGGCAGCTTCTGCTTCAAACTTAACCATACCTAGAAATATGAACCCGGTATTCGCAAAAAAAGCGGAATAAAACATAGGCCTCTTAAAGAAACTCAGCTGAGTATCATACCAGGGGAAGACATTATTAAAATCGAAATTGTTCATAGCGCTTATCAATGAAAATACAATCATGGGCAGCACACAAATGAATAACATGATGCCTCCTCTTGAAATTGCCGCCAAGCCTTTCCACGCTATATAGAGGGGAATTGCATAGAGGAGTAAAATGAAGTACATAGGGGTTTTAGGCAGCAGAAGGACGTTAACCGATTCAAACTCATAGCGGTGGATGAGGTTGAAGTTCAAAAACAAGTAGATAATCAAAGGAATGAGCAGAAGTCGAGCCAGCCATTTCCCGGATACTTGATTAAAAATGTCAACAATATCCTCGCCGGGGAAAACCGAAAGCCCCTTCAGATACACCCATATGCACGTGAATTCCGTAAGAAAGCCAACTAGTATAGGCTCCCAATGACCTTTGGACGTAGCCTCAATCATTTTTACGGGATATACGTAAAAATACAACGAGATATGGACAATTACAAACATAGTTAAAACAGATTTATTCGTCATTTGGATTTTCCTCTTTTTGTGGAGAGACTCAAATATGGCACCTCAAAGGTTGAAATGGTTCCGAGATAAAAACAAAATAATACGACGGAGGACATGAGACCCAGTATGCCATACAAAGCACTAAGCAGGATAACGACATACTTATACAGCCGTATGGAAACTGTATTCATGTAAGTTCCCATCGTAAAATGCGCTATCGTTGAGCCGGCTACGACGATAATTAAAAAGTAACTGACTAACCTAGCTTGAACGACGGCTTGGCCAAGAATAATACCGCCGATCATGGTAATGGTTGGACCAATGCTCTTCGGAAGCCGAATGCTTGCCTCTATGACCATTTCAATAATGAACAGCATAAGCATCAATTCAACGAGAACAGGATAAGGAACACCCTCCCTCGAGTTTGTGATCGATACCGCCAGCTGGATACGCAAAGCTCAGGATTGACCGAATTGAGAACGACATAAAGCCCCGGCATAGTAACAGCTACGATTAAGCTCGTTATGCGAATAACCCGGTATAAATACATAAATAGAGGAAGTTGATCCTTATCCGTTTTGACCTCCCAGAAGTCCGATACAATGGAAGGAAACGAGAGCGAAAACGGAAAATGGTCCAAAAAGATGACCACTCTGCCGTCCATCAGATTATGCTTGGTTGTCGAAGGAAGCTCTGAAGTCAAATAGGTAGGAACGAGGCTGAAACTAGGCTGCTTTAGAACTTTCAGCAATTCTTGAATATTGGATACTTCCATCATGCTGTTTTCAATCAAGCAATCATTAATAAGTTCAACGACCTTCGGATCGGCCTGTCCTTCTACATAGAGAACTGCCACTTCACGAGGGACCTTCGTTCCTACAGTATGGTTTTGTATAATTAAATCCCTTGTTCTCATTTTTCTGCGAATGAGACTTAAATTCAAATTCATATCTTCGGTGAAGGCGTCCAGCGCTGTTTGAATCGGATTTTCAGTCTGGGCTTCCGTGACACTTCGACTTGTGCTAATCGGAGAGGGATTAATGATGATGTTCTCATATCCCTCTTCCGGAAAAATAATCAACATACCTAGTAGTATGGAATTAACGATCTCGGTTAAGGATTGATCCACTCTTGATAAATGGGAGGCTACGAGCTGCTCGATTGGATTAGCGTCGGCATGGATATGAGACAGCTTGGCCACCAGCATGTCTTCTGTACTTTCATAATCAACTAATGTCTGTAAGTAGCAAACGTGTACGGTTGTATGAAAAAACTTGGCTTCCATATACACAAAATCGGAGGTGTTTTCAAACATATGGCTAATATATTCCTGTTTTTCCAATCTGCTCACGGTTTCCATATCTCATCTCGCCTTTTACATGTTAATTTTCCCTGCGGATTTCCCCTTCTTACTATCCGCCATAATGGCTTAAATTAATCTGAAATAACAAAAAAAGACACAGGGCATTTCGCCCCGCATCTCTCGTGTCTCCACCTGCTTTTCCCCTTCAATAGCCACCTGCGTCACAATTTTCTTTGGTCCTGTCTCTTGATTATGTTGAAAATATCCAAGTTCCCCTAGGTGTATGCTCCCCCTCTATGCTCCGAAAATAGACCAGTGCGTTGGACGAGTGAACGACGGCGGCAGCTTGGTGTCGGCATCGCCCTTCGCCGCGTTGAGCTGAGCTTGGGTGAGAAAGATACTCTCGGTAAGATCGGCTCCTCGGAGATCAGCATCTCGGAAATCAGCCCCGATGAGGTCAGTTCCTCGAAGGTCGGCTCCTCGAAGATCAGCAGCAATCAGATAGGCTCCTCTCAAGCTGGCGCCTCGGAAATCAGCTCCTCGAAGATTAGCGCCGATGAGGTCGGCTCCTCGGCTGGGGATCTTCGGACGCCTGAGGCGGTCTTCTGCGGGCGACGGACCTCGGCTCGCACCAGTTCGCTGGTCCGCAGGAGCAGCGCATTGACTTCGGCTCGGTGTGCCGCAACGTCCAGTTTCATGAGATCGTCCGGACTGAGGTCCGTGAGACGTTCTGTCTCGTCCAGGGCGAAGCTAAGCTCACCATGGATCGAATGGGCCGGCTGCAGCGTCAGCGCTTCGATCAGATACCAGAGCAGCTCATGGAGTTGACGCATGATCGGAAGCACCTCGAACATTGGCTTCGCAGATTCCGGGTCCTGCCGCCAGTCTTGTCCGCCGAAGGTGACTTGGGAAACCTTTTGCCCCGCACCGAAGCAGTCATAAACCGTGCAACCTCGAAAGCCCAACTGCCTAAGGCTTGTGTGAACGCCGCAGCGGAAGTCCGATTGCAGGTTGCGGCAGGGCTGCCCAGCATCTTTGTCGATCGCGAAGTCAACAGAAGCGGCGAAGGGCAGCGCAACACAGCACAAGCCGAAGCAGTTCTCGCAGTCTGCTCCCAGACTGTCCCGACTCCTGTCAGCGGAGGGTCCTGAATACTCGGACTGCTCAGACAATTCGCCCCCCTCCTTTCGTTTACCATTTCTTATGGATTAAACCTATTTCATTCGATCTTAGGCAATCGGTGTACCATTTTCTACAGGTTCATCTGGCTTTAAAAGCACCACATCGCCTTCTTCTGGCGTTCCACCGATGACCAACACCTCAGATTTAAAACCTGCGATCCGTCTAACAGGAAAGTTTACTACCGCGATGACTTGACGTCCGATCAGTTGCTCTGGTTCGTATCTTTGTGTTGATTTGAGCTGATGACCGTTTAATCCCCAGCTCACCAAAATCAATCTCTAATTTTATAGCGGGTTTTCGCGCTTCTGGAAAAAGGCTCTGCTTTAATTACAGTACCAACACGGATATCAAATTTCAAAAAAATCCTCCATCGTCACCACAATTATCGCCTCCATTGTTTAAAATCATTGTTGATTCTACGATATCATCCTAATAAATGATAGATTAAAAATAATTGAAACCATTCTTTCCGTTGCAAATGACTGCTACTTGATAAGCAAACGGATGGTTTTGTCCCCGAAAGAAACGGCTTCCATACCCGCCTCTTTCCCATATTTGACACTGGCAAGGAGGACGTTGTCCTGCAGCACATGATGAAACCGTTCCAACGCTTCTTGGAGCGCTGCATCGACATCGAGAACAAGGTGAATACGTTTATCAATCGGCAGCTCCAGCTTTTTACGATAATCCTGCACCGCACGTATGATTTCTCTCACAAAGCCTTCTTGTTCCAAAGCTTCTGTTAGGGCTGTATTTAAGGCAACGGTAATCTGGTTGCCGGAAGCGGAGGCGAACCCAACTTTGGCTTGTCTTTCCACAAGCAGCTCATCCAGCGTGATCCGAAGCTCCTGTCCCTCGATGATTACTTCTAAAAAGCCATGATCGACTGCGTGCTTCGTTTCTAGCGCAGACAACTGCTTGAAATGGTTTTGCAAAGGACCGACGAATTTGCCGTATTTTTTGCCTGCCACCTTCAGATTCAGCTTCACATTGAAGTCAACAAGACCGCTATCGCTTTGTTCTACACGAATTTCTTTGACATTGATTTCGTCTTTAATGATGTCCTCGAATCGACTGAGATTGAAATCCCTTTCTAGCGAAACGATTAGCTCGGAAAGAGGTTGGCGGGTCTTGATACCCGTTTCATTCCGAATATTTCGAGCCAGCTCCACGATTTGCCGTGCGGTTTCCATATCACTCTCGAGCGTGCTGTCGATTGCCGACTGGCTCGCCCTTGGATAATCCGCCAAATGCACACTTCCTTCGCCACCGAGGTTACCGTATATGTCTTCGGCAATGAGTGGCGCGTAGGGAGCTATCATTCGCGAAAGCGTCAGCAGCACCTCACGCAATGTTTGGTACGCCGATAACTTATCAACGGTCATTTCACTGCCCCAGAAACGGTCGCGTGAGCGGCGAATGTACCAGTTGCTCAGCTCGTCGACAAACATTTCAATTTGCTTGGCTGGGTTCAGGAAATCGTTAATTTCCAAGCCCTTAGCTACCTTTTCCAACGTGCTGTTCAATCTGGATAAGATCCAGAGATCCAGTTCATTGGTGCACGTTTGAGGCAGATGGTCTTCGTGCTTATAGTGATCGATCGTTGCATACAAGGCATAAAAAGCATGTGTGTTATTGATCGTATCAATCAATTTGGATTTCGCTTCGGCTACGATTTGCTTAGAGAAGCGCTTGCTGTTCCACGGTGCGCTATCTGACAGCAGGGCCCATCGAAACGCATCCGTGCCAAACTCATCGATGATCTCCCAAGGATCAATGCCGTTGCCTTTGCTCTTGGACATCTTTTGCCCGTTTTCGTCCAAGACATGCCCAGTAGAAAGAACGGATTTGTACGGCGATTTGCCGTTATACAACGTCGAAACAGCTAGTAAGCTGAAGAACCAGCCTCTTGTTTGGTCAATACCTTCACAGATCATATCCGCGGGATACTGCTCATTGAACTGCGTCTCATCTCCGAACGGATGATGATACTGCGCAAAAGGCATAGAACCGCTGTCGAACCAGACGTCAATCACTTCCGGAGTTCTATGCATAACACCTCCGCAAGAGCAGCGCAGCTTCACTCCATCCACATAGGGCTTGTGCAGCTCCAGGTTCTCATCAATGGGATCTATCGATTTTCCCCGCAAATCTTGGTGGCTTCCCGGTGCGTATTCGGATCCGCAATCCCCACATAACCAAACGTTAAGCGGGGTACCCCAATAACGATTGCGGCTGATGTTCCAATCGACAAGCTCTTCAAGGAACTTGCCGAAGCGCCCTTCACGGAGATGGGCAGGATACCAATCGATTTTACTGTTGTTTTCGATCAGTTGCTCTTTGATCGCCGTCGTTTTGATAAACCAGCTTTCCATCGCATAATAGAGCAGCGGGGATTTACAACGCCAGCAGAAAGGGTAACTATGCTCATAGCGCTCTTTGGAAAAGAGCAGGCCACGCTCAGCCAGGTATTTCACGATATCAATATCACAATCTTTGACAAAACGTCCCGCGAAGTCAGTGATCTGTTCATTGTAACGACCGGCAAGATTAACTACATTCACAAAATCTAGTTCATGTTGACGAGATGTTCGATAGTCATCTTCTCCGTGCGCGGGAGCGATATGAACGATACCCGTACCACTCGTATCCATGACATAATCAGCATCTACAACGAGATGTCCTTTGTTTGCGCTTATATAGCCAAAAGGAGGCTCATAGGAAGTCCCAACGAATTCCGATCCTTTATGCACGGATACAATTTCGTAGTCTTCTTTAAATACTTTTTCTGCAAGGTTTTGCGCAACGATATATACATCGCCGTTTTGTTTGACTTTCACATAGTCCAGGTCCTTATTTACGGCCAACGCAATGTTGGCAGGCAGTGTCCACGGCGTAGTCGTCCAAGCCAAAAAGATCTCGTGTCCGTTTTTACTTTTAAACTTCACAGTGGCACTTAAATCCTTGACGTCTTCATAGCCTTGCGCCACTTCGTGTGAGCTTAGCGTCGTTTGGCAATCCGGACAATAAGGACTGACACGGTGTCCCTTGTATAACAATCCTTTGTTATGGATGGTGGATAAAATATGCCACACACTCTCGATATAGTGATTATCCAGCGTTACGTACGGGTTATCCATATCGGTCCAGTAGGCAATCGCTTCTGTCAGTTCACGCCACTGTTTTTCGTATTCGAAGACGCTGCTTTTGCATTTCTCAACGAATTCCGCTACGCCATATTCTTCGATTTCTTGTTTGCTGGAAATACCAAGCTGCTTTTGCACGCCAAGCTCGACAGGCAGGCCGTGCGTATCCCAGCCCGCTTTACGGATGACCCGGTAGCCGGACATCGTTTTATAACGACAGATGAAATCTTTCACTACTCGACCAAGCACGTGCCCGATATGGGGCGATCCGTTTGCCGTCGGCGGTCCTTCATAAAAAACGAAGTTCGTTTTTCCTTTGCGATTTTCGATAGATTGGCGGAATGTATCGTTCTGTTTCCACTGCTCCAGAACGCGCAGTTCGCGGGCTCTCGCTTTTTCTTTCACATCAACTTTTCTCATGGGTAACTTACGCTCCTCTAATTAAATGACTGGTAAAACGTTGTTATCAAACGCAAAAAATCCCGCCCCGTAAGGGACGAGATTCATCTCGCGATACCACCCTAGTTCCACAGTGATCATAACGAGTATGATCCTTGCAGCTCCTCATTCTGCGTACGAATATACGCGGCCCTTGTAACGGCGGGATCCCGGGTCAGCTTACTGTTCCTTCAGCTTTCCTTCTCGGAGGGGATTTTCGGCTAATTCTTGCATATTGGCTTTCAGCTCAAGGCCAACTCTCTGGAAAACAAGGGGATTAGCTTACTCGTTCTCGTCAATGAATTTGGATTTATCAAGAACATTCAATTTATTTATTTTTACACCAACTTTACTAGAATGTCAACTTGACTTTATAGGGAACGTATTCTTCTGCTTATCGCAATCCCTTCCGCATATTCATTAGGGTGGTCATCAGCTCTGCTTTAACCAAGCTTCGCAGCATCGTAAAATGATGGATGTAGCCTCTGACTTTGTATTCGACGTTGATGCCTAATGCATTCATTTCGGTATGAATAATTTTCATATCCCGTTTTCTCATCTGAGTCTTAATATTGTGCAGCTCGGGATAAATCGCGTTTTCAACCTCTCTGAGATAGAACAGAAGATGATTGTACACAATTTTATCCTTGTATACCTTCAGCTCCTCCATATCTCGGACTAACATATCCAGCAGGATAGGCAGCAAGGTGTATTCCTTGATGATTTGAATATCTTCTTCGGTTTCAATTCTTGAATTCACACTCATTTTCTCACCACCATAACACGAACATATATTCGTATTATCTATTATATACCGAACATGCATTTGTTATGCAAGTAGCTTTTTTTGGAAATGAACGAAATTTCTAAACAAAGCAGAAAGGGAGCTTTTCCTGAGTGCCTGAGCTTTAACGAAACATAGCCCATAGCCTAATCAGATGCAGCGTGCTCGTTGGATCAATTTTCTGGGCAACAATAAAATCAATTATAGAGCTGGTCTGGCTCTCGCTAAGCTTCTCTCCGTATATGCCTACGGCCGCCCCCAGCAACCGAGCAACCTCCGCGCGCTTTTGGAGATCAGCCTTGGTCACGCCCTGCAGCAGCACCTTGACACGTTCTTTCGTTTCCGTATCCTTCATTTTCACCTTCACACGCTCAACTAACGCTGGATCGATTTCATAATTGCGATAATGCATGGCTCTACCTCCGAAAACTCGTCATATGCCTATCTTATGAACGAACGTCCTCAAACTTGACTCGGGGTCTATAGCCAATAGGCAGATAAGATACACCTAGCCTGAAGCTAGGTTCTCTACCATTTTGTGCTAGGGGATAAATGTGCGTCAGCTCCTATGAAATCGTGACTCGGCTATTCAGAGCTTTGCAGGCATTGTGGGCAGGAGGAGATAATCGCGAAGATTGCCATGGGTATGTCCTTACTTGTGTTGTCTACGCTAACGAACCGTAGCGTCTCTATCGACGAGAAATGAGCCTCTCCATTCATCTAACGAACTGTAGCGACGCTATGGAGTCAATAATTAGTGAAGTTATGCGCTTTTACATGAAATAACGCGTCTGGAGTTCGTTAAAACGATAACTCTTTGTATTTTGATCAAATAAGGCTTGCTGAGTTCGTAAGGAGTCCCCGTCAAAAAAAGAAGGCCCTCAACATGTTGAAAGCCGAACCCGACGCCAAAAGCACGTTCGGAGTTGGATACAACGCTCAGAAGCTAACCATCTCCCCGGATCATACATAGGAAAATCTCAGGCAGCTGAGACTTTCTCGACACCCGGAGATTCTCCATGAAAAGAGTAACTAGTCATGACCACATTCATCGAAAAATGTCATCTTAAACGGCTTGATTCCATCCCAGCTTAACCCAAACCGAACCCAACGGGCGTGGATCCTGGGCGCGTATTGTATCGCCGCCGCATGGCGGCTGTCTACCCCTATATAAATTCTCTCGAAAACAAAAAAACAGCCACCGTCTCCGGTAACTGTTCTATCCCAAACTGCTAGACATAAATCGTAATAACAATAACGCACACCGCATTCAGAACGATAAGCAGCGGCATCCCCACGACGAACGAGGTATGCTTGGTTTTATGACGCCATGCCCGCATACCCAGCCAACCGCCGACACCGCCACCTAGAGCAGCCATGGTAAACAGACGCTTTTCCGGTACTCTGCGGCCTCCCTTTTTGGCTTGTCCCTTGTCATATCCCATTTCGATGAACGTAATCAGATTAATCAGCAGCATATACACGAGAAAATAAGTCAAGTTCCCCACACCTTCATTTCAAAAGAAATAGCCCCTCTCCTACTATCTTAAAAGCGAACGCGCGCAGGGTCAACTTTTATCGAACCGAAAGTGGAAGTAGTCATCTTTCCATCATTTGAATACCTTGAAACAATGTCGCCATATACAAGCTATCCGAGTTGCAATCGATGTCGGTAACCGGATAACCGAGTTTAACAGAAATCAGCGTAATTTGGTTCCGAATATAGCTGATACGGTAAAGACCCCGATCTGAGCAAACAAATACCTCCGCGCCTTTCGTTACTAAAGAAAAAAGAAATAAATGCGGAAAACGAATAAGTTCGAATCCCCCCTTCTTGTCCCCCTGCAGCAGCGCACCATCTTCCGTAACGCCCAAAATATGTCCCCGGTAAACGGCAAGTCCCGTCACCGCTTGCTCCAAAGTAAAGTCCATCCAGCTCCCCATCAATCGATCATAAACGGCTAGTCCACTATCCAGTGCGAGAATCATGTAGGCTGGATAACAAAGAAAGTCATATACCATCGCATGAGAATAGGCTGTTTTTTGCCAACCGGTCGATGATTTGCACCACAAACCGTACGGGGTTCCAGCCCATTCTTGACCGTTCACTTCTTTATATTGATAGCAGCCGAGGGCAAGCTCTGTATCATGCCACAGCTGCTGATTCATATCGAATTCAAACAGTCCTTTGTTCGCGCAAGCAAAAAGATGAGCATCCTGGACGATGAGACGGTTCACATGAATGCCTTCAGGCAGCCCGCTAAGAAGTCCCTCCCAGTCGCCTTCTTTCTGCTTAAAAAACACGCCTTTGCCCATGGGAGCTGCGACTAACGTTTCATGATTAAAAATTTTAATCGAAGAAAAATGAAATAAAAAGTCGTCCGTACCATCCTTCGGGGAACGCTGCTGCACAAAATCAGCTCCTTCTTCTCACGCAATCAATTCTTGCGATCCATAATTATCTCCCCCATCTTAATTGATAATGATTATCATTGTCAAATTTTGATTGCAGACTCACCAAAAAGCACCCTAGTACCTGGGCAACAGCCCAAATCCTAAGATGCTTTGAGACTTTAGAGCAGCTCCAATTCCACAACTGTAGCTCTCTTATCAGGCAGCGGATAGCTTGCAGACTCCGGTTTCGCAAAGCTGAGGAACGCATCATTCGGATATTGCGCAGCGTTCCAAGGTCGACTAAGAAAGAGCTCCGAACCGTCAGCCAGCAGTCTGGCTTTCTTTACTTTGCCAGCTAGCCCGCTCAGGTTAATAGGACCCACGCTTTCTTCGAACAAGTGGGCATACAGCAGATTACCCTTTTGGGTGTATCTGCCCCACTCGGGCTTCAGCCAACTGGCTTGCCCGCAGCCGTAAATGCTGTCGCCATTTTTCTGCATCCAATCTCCGATCTCCGCCAAAATGTCCAGTGACTCCTTCGGAATCTCGCCGAGCGCATTAGGCCCCACATTCAAGAGCATATTCCCATTTTTGCTGACGCACTCTACCAGCTTACGGATAACGGTAGTCGGAGATTTATATTGAAAATCTTGGGCGGCATATCCCCAGTTATTGTTCAATGTGATACAGGCTTCCCACGGAAGCGGATTGCCCTCCTCATCGGTCACACCCTGCGGAGGAATAATCTGCTCCGGTGAAGCAAAGTCACCCGAATAGCTGAGTGGATTGTTCGTGTAGATACTTCCGCCTTCCTCACCGCTTGCATCCAAGCGATTGTCTACGATGATATGAGGCTGCAGCGAACGAATCATCGCCATTAGCTCAGCCGCTTTCCACGCCTCCCCTTTCATGTGTTCGTAGGAGAAATCAAACCACATGATGTCCAGCTTGCCGTAGTTCATCAGCAATTCTTTTACTTGCCCATGCATATACTGTATATATCGCTCGAACGTCTCCGGATTTCTTGCGTAGTTCTCGTTGTTCCGCATCGGATGAATCCGATCTCCATAAGCGGGGTAATCCTCATGATGCCAATCAAGTAATGAATAATAGAGTCCGACCTTTAAGCCCTCTGCCCGAAACGCATCGATAAATTCGCGAACCAAATCACGTCCGGATCTTGTATTCATTGACTTATAATCCGTGAGAGCGCTATCAAACAAACAAAACCCGTCATGATGCTTCGCCGTCAATACAGCATACTTCATCCCCGCTTGCTTCGCTGCCCGAGCCCATGCCTTAGGGTCATAACGGACAGGATCAAACTGATCATAATACGTCTGATAATCCTCTACCGACATGCGTTCCGTACTGCGTACCCATTCTCCTCTGGCCGGAATCGCGTATAGGCCCCAATGAATAAACATACCGAATCGATCCTGCAGAAACCACTGCGTACGCGCTGTTCTTTCTTGAATAATCGGATGATGGTTCGTCATCTGCTGCACACCTTTCGTCTTTAAAATCGCTTGTAAACTTCACAGCTTTAGTCTACCAACCCTGTGCTATAATAGACAGGTACGAAACTAACCTCCATAAGGATATAATTAACATTCTCAGGTGAGCACAATGATGAATTCGCAGCAAACGACATTCCTATCGGACCTTCTTCAGAACCTTCAGATTCATATTTTGGAAGCTCATCTTACGCAGTGTACCGCTTCGTGGCAAATGTTGGATTTTACACCCGAGTATAACAAGCTGTATTGGATTTTGGATGGGGAAGGCTGGCTTAAAGTCGAGAACCAAGAACTGAATCTCCTGCCAGGGCAGCTAGGCTTGATTCCCGCTCATGCGATGCAGTCCTATTCAACGATCAGCAACCGTCCTTATTTGAAATATTGGTGCCATTTCACAGCTCATATCGGCTCTTTTGATTTATTTCAATGGTTGGACATTCCTTTATACATTGATGTACGGCATAACGAGCAAATGACGGCCTGGTTTCAAGAGCTCACTGCCCTGCATCACGAACCTTCGCTAACTTCCCGTTTGCGAGAAAAAGCGGTCCTACTTCAAATCCTTTCCGCATACCTGGAAGCGGTTCCTGTCCAGATCCTGCAAAAACGCACTGATGAAATGGACCGACTCGGCCAATTGCGGCAATTCATTGAACAGAATCTTCATAAGAGCATCACCGTGGAACAAATGGCCAAGTCCGTTCATCTCCACCCCAACTACTTGATCAAATATTTTAAAAAGCATTTTGGCATGCCTCCCGCCAAATACATGCAGCGCAAGCGCATCGACAAGGCCAAATTTCTACTCACGACCACCTCGCTGAGTATGAAAGAAATTGCCGAGCAGACCGGATATGAGGATACCAACCATTTCGCCAAAAGCTTTCGCAAAGACACCGGTTTTCCCCCTACGGAATATCGAATGAATGTGCATGGGGGAAAACATAACAGCAGCACAAAAAACGCTAGGAACAGTGACTGATCGCCATCAGTCCGTCCTAGCGTTTTTATTTCACAGAAAGCGGCGTTTAAGGTTAATCCAGCACTTCGCTTTCAAAAATTTGGGCCCGCTGCAAGTAGGCCCTGAGCGGCATGAACGAAGCCCCTGTCCAAAAGGTCGAGTCGCTCACAAGCTCTGCCGCATCATCGCGCGCCTGCTCCATGACCTCGAAATCAGCCATCATATCGGCGATGCGAAATTCCGGCAGCCCGCTCTGCTTCGTGCCGAAGAAATCGCCGGGGCCGCGCAGCTCCAGATCGCGTCGGGCGATTTCGAAACCGTCCGTTGTGTCCGTCATCGCCTTCATACGCTCCTTGCCGACCTCGGTCTTGGGGTCGGCGATGAGCACGCAGTAGGACTGGTGCTCACCGCGACCGACCCGTCCGCGCAGCTGATGCAGCTGTGACAGGCCGAAGCGGTCGGCGTCGTAAATGACCATCAGCGTGGCGTTCGGCACGTCCACGCCGACCTCAATGACCGTGGTGGACACGAGTGCCTCCAAAGTACCTTCCTTGAATGCTCGCATGATAGCTTCCTTCTCCTGCGCGCTCATACGCCCGTGCAGCAGACCAATGCGCATCTGCGGAAAGTGCTGTTGCAATTGAATGTGGACATCGATCGCATTCTGCACATCCAGCTTTTCCGACTCTTCAATAAGCGGACAAATCACGTACGCCTGTCGTCCCGCAGCGACTTCGCGTTGAATGAAGCCAAGTACGCGCTCCAGCATCGCGTGCTGCACCGCATAAGTCTTGATCGGCTTACGCCCCTTCGGCAGCTCGCGCAGCGTCGACACGTCCATGTCGCCGAAGGCAGTAATCGCCAGCGTGCGGGGAATCGGTGTCGCGGTCATCGTCAGCACATCGGGATTCATTCCTTTGCGCCGCAGGATGCTGCGCTGGTTCACGCCGAAGCGATGCTGCTCATCGGTCACTACCAGCCCAAGCTGACGGAAGTAGACGTCCTCCTGGATCAGGGCATGCGTGCCAACGAGCACGTCGATCATGCCCATCTGCAAGGAAGCGAGCAAGTCCCGCCGCCGGCGGTCGGTGGAGCTGCCTGTCAGCAGCGCAACCTGCAGGCCGTAGGGCTCGAACAGGCTGTCCAGCGAGCGCTTATGCTGCTCGGCCAGAATCTCTGTCGGCACCATCAGCGCGCCCTGGTAGCCGGCCTTCACCGTCGCGTAGAGGCCTATGGCCGCGACGATTGTCTTTCCCGCACCGACATCGCCTTGCAGCAGTCGGTTCATGCTATACGGCTCCTGCATATCATGCAGGAGCTCAGCCACGACCTGCTTCTGCGACTCCGTCAGCTGGAAGGGGAGAGCGCGCACGAAGGCGCGCACAGCAGGCAAATCCACCTGCTGCTTCAATCCGTCCACGCGACTGCGTGTCACCGCGCGGTAAGCCTGCAGCTTGAGCTGGAACAGGAACAGCTCCTCGTAGACCATACGCCTGCGCGCCTGCTTCCCTTCCTCCACGCCGCTTGGCGTGTGGATGACGGCCAGCGCCTTGCTGCGCGGCATAAACCCATACCGGATCGTTATACTCTCCGGCAGCACTTCACTGATCATGGCGCTGTACTGCGTCAGCGCCTGCTGAATGACCTTACGCATCCATTTTTGCGTGATCGAGCCCGCAACCGAATATACCGGCTGGATCGTGCCGGTATTCGAATCGTTTTGTCCGGGAAACTCGGAATCGGACACACTCATTTGCCTGCGCCTGCCATCCCACTTGCCGGTGAGAATAATTTCCTGCTGCGGTCGCAGGCGATCCTTCAAAAAGTGGCGGTTGAACCACACCGCCGTCAGCAGAAAATCATCGACCATCACCTTGCAGGATAGCCGAGATTTGCCGCTGTAGCGCTGAAGTACCGGCTCCCCGATGATGAAGCCTTTTACTGTAACGCGATCCCCGTCCTTCACACCTGCTAAATCCCTGACCGTGTAGTCCTCATAACGGAACGGCACATACTCAAGCAAATCCATAACGGTAAAAACGCCCATGGCGTTCAGCTCAAGCACTTTCTGAGCACCGACACCATGGACTCCCCGTACTTCACATTGATTTAAATCCATCGCCCTACACCGTGCTAACGAACGCTGCAATCGTACCAGGACCCGCGTGTGCGCCAATAACAGGACCAAGCGTAATATAGTCCGCATTCTGCACCGCAAAGTGCTGCATAACCGCCTCGCGCAGTTGTTCCGCGCCTTCCAAGTTGTTTGCATGAGCAATATGTAAGGTTACTATGTTGCGTCCCGCTAAATCGATCCTGAGCAGTTCAAGAATACGTGCTATCGCTTTCTTATGACCGCGAACTTTATCAATGGCCGCTACTTGGCCATCCCGATCCAAGGAAAGAATCGGCTTAATATTAAGCAAGGAACCAAAGAGCGCGGATGCTTTACCGATTCTTCCGCCTTTTTGCAAAACTCTAGCGTATCTACGAGAAAATAAATGTAAAAGTTCTCTCTCAGGGTTTGCACAAGGTGCAATATCTGATCTGCACTTTGTCCCTCACTTGCTGCTTTCGCAGCAGCTACAACAAGTGCGCCAATGCCATAAGAAGCCGAGCATGAATCCACCACATGGACCTTGCCCGCTGAATCTTCAAGCATGTTAGAAGCTAGCAGAGCGGATTGATAGGTCCCGCTTAGCGTCGAGGCTAGATGAATGGAGATAATTTCCGTATCCGGCTCTTCGAGCAGCTTCTCATACAAGCTCAGAAACTCTGCCGGAGACGGCTGTGACGTTCTCGGAAAATGAGTGGATGCCTGCAGCTTCGGATAAAACTCTTCCGACTGCAAAGTCACGGTATCTAAATAATCCTCATCACCAAAATGAATCTTAAGCGGCACCATCTCAATATGAAGCTCCTGCCTGAGTGCCAATGGGATATCGGCCGTGCTATCCGTTACGATACGAATATGTTTCAACAGGACTCACTCCATTTCCTATTTTACTCCATGCCTGTACCTGTTTTCTTATTCGACAGAGAACAGGTAGGCATACAAAGGCTGTCCGCCTGGATGAAGTTCTACTTCGATTTGGGGATAAAGCACCTGGATGAAAGCCTCAAGCTCCTCGGTTTCTTCTTCCGAAGCATCTTGACCGGTGAGGATCGTCACGATCTCACTGCTTTCCTCAATCATTTCTTCCAGCAGCTTTTTGCAGGCGTCAAGAAGGCTCGACTGCGAAGACACAATACGGCCGTCTTGGATACCGATGAAATGTCCCTGCTTGATATCCATGCCATCCATGTTCGTGTCTCGCACAGCATAGGTCACTTGGCCCGATTTAACACGTGCCAGAGATTCATTCATGGCTTCCGTATTCGTCTTGGCATCGGCCTTCTCTTGGAAGGCAAAATCGCCGCAAGACCTTGCGGTATCGATTTGGAAGGAATCACAATAAGCGTCTTACCCTCTACGAGCTCGGTCGCTTGCTGAGCAGCCAAAATAATATTGGAGTTGTTCGGTAATACATAAATGGTCTGTGCATCAATACTGTTAACCGCTTTGACAATATCTTCTGTGCTTGGGTTCATCGTTTGCCCACCGGACAGAACGACATCCACACCTACACTGGATAATATATCTGTAATTCCATCACCAAGCGCAACGGCGACGAAGCCGTAAGCCTTACTTGGTGCCTGCACGGCTAACGTCGGGGCAGCAAAGGATTCCGGAGCCTCGTATCCTTCCGCCATATCTTCTAATATATGTGAATGCTGATCGCGCATATTTTCGATTTTGATACGACTCAAAGCACCGTAATTCATGGCTTGGTTCATAACTTCACCCGGATATTCCGCGTGAATATGAACTTTCACTAATTCCTCATCAGCCACAACGAGAAGAGAATCGCCGAGCTTGCTCAATTGGTCGCGGAATCGGCCTTCATCAAATGTGAGTCCTTTGACCTTGCCCGGAGCAATGGTGAGCATGAATTCCGTGCAATAGCCAAATTCAATATCCTCCGTGGCGAGATGCGCTTGTGCAGGCATATGAGCATGCACTTCCTTCGCCAAATTCATCCCGGGAACGAGCGAAACCTCACCGATTGTCGTATCCATGGTTGCGTAATCGTCGGTCACCTCACAATCACCTCCGCTTAACGCAGCTACGAAGCCCTCATAGACGCATACGAGTCCTTGCCCTCCAGCATCTACCACACCCACCTGTTTGAGCACAGCGAGCTGCTCAGGCGTTCTGGCGAGCGCCTCTTTAGCCTTGGTCAGAACTTCCTGCATAAAATCAAGATGATCTCCTCCGCGGCGGTATTGTACCGCATGCTTAGCCGCTTCTTTGGACACGGTTAATATCGTTCCTTCAACAGGTTTCACCACTGCCTTGTATGCGGTCTCTACGCCTTGCTGCAGCGCAGCCGCGAATTGCTGTACATTCACGCTCTCAAGATCATGCACATGCTTGGCGAATCCACGAAACAGCTGTGACAAAATTACCCCTGAGTTGCCTCTGGCGCCCATTAGTAAACCTTTGGACAATGCATCTGCTGCTTTCCCAATATGAGAGGATGGCTTCTTCTTCAGTTCCTCACAACCTGCTGTGAGTGTTAAATTCATGTTGGTGCCGGTATCTCCGTCGGGTACAGGGAATACATTTAATCCGTTAACCCTTTCAACATTCCTGCGAAGGTTATCCGCACCCGCCAAGACCATAGCAGTGAAGTCATTTCCATTTATTGAAATAAAGCGCTTACTCAAAGCAATTCTCCTTCCCAGTTACCGGGCTTTTATTTAGCTACACGAACGCCTTGAACAAAAATGTTCACATCATCCACATGAAGCCCCACAACTTCGTTCAAAATATATTTAACTTTGGTTTGAACATTGCCTGCGACTACGGATATTTTGGTTCCATAGCTGACAATAATATAGAGATCAATTTCGAGTCGTCCATTTTCCCGACGCACTTCGACACCGCGGCTTAAATTATCTCGCCCCAAAAGTTCCGCTATTCCGTCTTTCAGCTGTTTTCTCGTAGCCATGCCAACAAGTCCATAACAATCTAACGCGGCGGATCCGGCCAGAGTTGAAATCACTTCATTGGTAATATACACTTTTCCATACTCGGTTGTGAGTTCAATTGCCATTATCTAACAACTCCTTCAGGTTCTACGTCGGCAAACACTAATCTTGTAAGCATTCCCTAGCCCGCTTTGCTAAAGCAATAAGGACTTCCCATTGTATTCACTATGTACGGGATTGTGGGCTACTCTTCATTGTACTATAACACACTAAATAAATAAACGGCAAAAATGCAGCCAATTCGTTGACTCGACTCCTTTTGCTATGATATTATGTCTAAGTGTGTTTTTGCTGGTTATATCATGAATCGCAAGAAGCAAAGTCTAAATTTGAGGAAAGCTGTCATGTCAAGCTTAGGCTTGCCACCCATGCTGCTTTGTATACTGCGAAGGAGGTGTCATACATGTCTCGCAAATGTTTTATCACAGGTAAAAGTCCAGGTTCCGGTAATCACGTGTCCCACGCTAACAATAAAAACAAGCGTACTTGGGGAGTTAACGTTCAAAAGGTTCGCATTCTCGTTGATGGTAAGCCTAAACGCGTTTACGTAAGTACTCGTGCATTGAAGTCCGGTAAAGTGGCTCGCGTTTAATTGCAGCTGCGGATACGCACACTTTCTTATGGAAAGACAAAAAGCACCTTATCGGTGCTTTTTTTGCATTTCTGGGGGGTCAAGTATGTGTTTGCCTAGTTCTTACTAAATGTATTAAGTACGGCTTTAACGAATCCACCCAAAAACCTTGGTAGCTTAATTGTGTAGAACTTCATTCTCTACCCCTCCTTCAAGTTTTCGCCCGAAAACTTACAGCGTAAGTGTAGGCTTAGAGCTTTCGCCCGAAAACTTACTTCATAAGCATAGGCTTCATAGGTTGCATGACTGCTCCTTAGCATCGTTACAACAGTATATGCCCGGACCGCGAAAAAGTACCTTCTATTTTACTTTTCCCATCCATTCGCTTCCAGAAAGCAAAAAAAGCTACAAGAGCATAGCGCTCTTGTAACTATATGTATGCGGCTTCTATGTCGTTATGCCCGCCTGCGTGTAAAGGGCAAAAGCTAAACTGAAAATAAAATATAAAAGAACAGACAAAACAATAAACCACACGCGAAAGCTCAATTGCTCAAAACGTCGAAAAAATCGAATCCCTGCGTAGAGAGCGGCAATCGAGAAAATAAACTTGGAGAGATCATGTATATTGGCGTAGCATGTTAATAGTATGGCACAGAGGATGCTGTAGACAAAAAGCCATAAAATGTTCAAGTGCTGCGTTCCCCTTTATCCGCGTATTCGCTGAATCGCATCAGCGCGATCAGACTGTCCGAATACAGCATTACCCGCTACCAGGACGTCTGCTCCCGCTTCTGTCACTAGACGAGCCGTAGCCTCATTAATCCCCCCGTCGACTTCAATATGAAGCCCATGGAGCCCCTTGGCATTCGCCTGCTCACGCAGCGCCCGAATTTTGTTCAGCATGCCGGGAATGAAAGCCTGTCCCCCGAATCCGGGATTGACGGTCATAATAAGCACAAGGTCCAGCTGTTCATCCAGCACATGTTCAATCAACGAGATCGGAGTTGCCGGATTCAACACGACCCCCGCTTTGACACCGTTTTGTTTAATTAAGTGCAGCGTGCGGTGCAGATGCGTGCAAGCTTCCACATGGACGGATATTAAATCCGCGCCGGCCTTGGCGAAGTCAGGAATGTACCGATCCGGCTGCTCAATCATCAGATGAACATCAAGCGGCAGCTTCGTAATCGGCCGAATGGCCTCGACAACAAGCGGACCGATGGTGATGTTAGGCACGAAATGACCATCCATCACGTCCACATGAATCCAATCTGCTCCGCCATGCTCTGCTTCTTTAATCTCTTCGCCAAGCTTGGCAAAATTTGCTGATAAAATAGAAGGTGCTATGTATACCATCAGCCCTAATACCTCCTCTTACGATCCTTAATTTCTGTTAAAAATAATAAGTAATGATCATAGCGAGACGCCGCAATCGTTCCCTCGGCTACCCCGTCGCGTACTTTGCAGTTCGGTTCATGCAGATGCAAACAGCCTCGAAATCTACATCCTTCAGCTATCGCAGCGAATTCCCTGAAACAGCTGCCAAGACCTTCCGCTTCCACTTCCATGAAATCCAGCTGGCTGAATCCAGGCGTGTCCGCAACAAGTCCTCCGTTTGGCAAAGGAAGCAGTTCAACATGGCGCGTAGTATGCTTTCCTCTACCAAGCCTCTGAGAGATGGCATTGGTTTCCAAGTTAAGCCCGCTAATCATTTCATTGAGCAAGGATGACTTGCCAACGCCAGACTGTCCAGCGAACACGCTCACTGCCCCGTCCAAATGCTGCAGAATCGCTTCCACGCCCTCTTGCAGCTTAGAACTCGTCTTCAGTACCGTATATCCGATTTGCTCGTACAGCTCCGTAATCCGCTTCAACTCGGAAACAGTCATTTCCTTTGCTAGAGAACTGTCATCCTCCGTAAGCAAATCACTTTTGGTAAAACATAACAGAACATCAATGCCCGTATTCTCGATATGCACAAGAAACTTATCTAAAAGCTGTAAGTTAAGAACAGGCTCAGTAACCGAGAAAACGAGTACAACAACGTTCACATTGGCAATCGGAGGACGAATAAGCTCCGAAATGCGAGGAAGGATTTCGGTAACCGTCCCTTCCCCGTTCTCGGTTTCTTCGTACATGACACGATCCCCGACGAGCGGCGTTATGTTCCTATTTTTGAAGACACCTCTGCCTCGACACGTTATCGTCTTTGTTTCATGAAGCACTGCCCCTTCGGGCAGCACATAGTAATAACCGCTTAATGCCTTAACGATGTATCCTTGTGGCATTAATTTGTGCCTCCAGTTGCAGGTTTAGAAGAAGCGCCGCTTGTTTGGCCCTGAGTGTTGCCGCCGACCGGAATAGCCGGGGCGTTGTTTTGCTGCTTCGGCGATGTGGAAGGGGCTAACGAAGAACTCGGCGAACCGGTTTTGCCATTCTTTTGATCCAAATAATCTTGGTATGTACGCGTAATCGAATTGACCAAGTTATCGCCTTCTTTGATCAAAATAACCGCTTTTTTCTCCGGAGAAACAATGACTTTCACATCTAGATTTTGAGGCTTCGTCACTTTTTCTGTCTTGTATTCGAAATTCTCGTACTGCGCATCGCTAACTACAATCTTAAACTCCGAATCCTTGCCTTCTACTGTAGGTTTAACCGGTATGCTAACTGTTAATTGACCGGCTTCTTCCGGGAAGCCATCGCTGATGGCCAGAGAAAATTCCGTATTCGTGCCTACGGAAACATCCTGATTTTTCCTAAACGGAAATTGATCGATGACTTTGCCTTTTGCAACCTTGTAACTCTTCTCTCGTGTAATGCCGTTTACGGCCAGCTTGAGATTAAGCTTGGTCAGCCTATCTTTGGCCTCCGCTTCGGACAAGCCGACAAGATCAGGCATTTTAAACGTTTCCTTCGCTTTACTAACCGTGAACGAAATCGCAGCCTTCTCCAATTCAAACTCTTCGCCGGCAGGCGGTGTCTGTTTGAGAACGGTGTCCGGCGCATCCTCCGTTGGTACTGGCGTGATGTTAATCTGATCATTGTTGATGCCAAGGGCCAACAGCTTTAGCCTCACATCTTTTAGCGGCTGCCCAGCATAGTTGTCCATTTTAATCTTGGGTATGCCCTTGCTGACGTAAAGCGTCACTTTGGTGCCGACATTGAGCCTCATTCCGGTAGGATTTTGACTAATGACGGTATCCTTGGCCAACTTGCTTTCCAAATCATATTCAATCGTAGAACCAAGCTTGGCTGCTGTCAATTCTGCTTGAGCTTGGATTAAAGGCTTGTTGACAACATTGGGAACCTCGACAGTCTCAATGGCAAACATTCCTTTGACATACCCTACCATGTACCACATCGCGCCTAGAATCATCAAAAGAATAACGATCCAAACGAGCGGCTTGATCCATCCCTTGCTCTTCGAGGGGATTGGCTCTTCGCGTGACAAGGTTTTCTCAATCTCTTCGTCATCGAACTTTACAAGCTGATCAGCTCTTATCGCCGGCATCACCAAGGTCCGTTCTTCATCCATCCCATCAGCATCCCAGAATGCAACCTTGGCCTCATTCCTTCGGTCTGGATTCAAACAAGTATCCAGATCCGCCATCATCAGCTTAGCCGATTGATAGCGCTCATCGGGTTTTTTCCGCATAGCCTTCAAAATGATGTTTTCCACACTCTGTGGAATAAGCGGATTCGCTTTGCGCGGATCCTCTACATCCTCTTGCAAATGTTTAAGGGCCACGGAAATCGGGCTTTCCCCAAGGAAAGGCAGTTTGCCTGTGAGCATTTGGTACATCACAATACCCAGAGAATACAAGTCAGATTTCTCGCCGGTATTCGTCCCTTTGGCATGTTCAGGAGAGAAATAATGCACAGAGCCGACGACGGAACCAGTTTGTGTGATCGTCGAAGACGTGGCTGCACGGGCAATACCGAAATCAGTCACTTTAATACGACCATTTTTACCGATGAGAATGTTGTGCGGCTTGATATCGCGGTGAATAATTTCGTTGTGGTGAGCATGATCGAGGGCGTCCGCGATCTGACTCGCGTAATGAACCGCATCCTCGACTTGCAGAGGAGCCTTCTCCTTGATTAAATCATTCAAGGTCGTACCTTCAATGTACTCCATGACAATATAATGTACATCTTCTTCTTGTCCTACATCATAAATACTGACGACATTAGGATGAGAAAGAGATGCGGCTGCTTGCGCCTCTCTGCGGAAGCGACGAATAAACTCTTCGTCATGGACATACTGCTGACGCAGCACCTTCACGGCTACTTTACGATTCAGCAGCAGATCATGCCCTTTGTAAACCAAAGCCATGCCGCCTCCGCCGATGCGTTCCAAAATTTCATAGCGGCCACCCAGCTTTCTACCGATCAATTCTCATCACCCCTTTGCTCATCCGATTTTTTATCATGTGTAAATAAGACAACCGTTACATTATCATCTCCGCCTGCATCCAGCGCACTACGTATGAGCTGGTCAGCTGCGTCCTCAAGCTTGTTGTTTGTATGCAATATTTTAAGAATTTCGCTGGCATCCACAAGTCCACTCAGACCATCCGTGCAAATTAAAATCGTTTCTTCCGGACGCCATGTAAATTCATAAAGATCCACTTCTACGCCTGGCTCTGTACCAAGCGCGCGCGTGATCCAATTACGTCTGGGATGATGATCTGCCTCTTCAATGGTAATTTGCCCGTTCTTCACAAGCTCATAGACCAAAGAATGATCTTCCGTTAACTGTGTAATTGATTCGCTGGTAATTTTGTAAGCACGGCTGTCGCCGATGTGTCCGATGATAAGAAGCTCTTGCGAAGCAATAATGGCAACAACCGTCGTCCCCATACCATGATAATTTTCTTGCTGGGAGGCAAACTCATAAATTTTCTCGTTTGCCTTCTCAATCGCTTCTTTCAGCACTTGCTTGCAAGCTTCCGCGGACATTCCACCATGGATCGCCTGCAGCTGTGCCTCAATCACTTCGATCGCCATTGTACTAGCAATATCACCGGCTTGATGTCCCCCCATGCCATCGGCTACGATTGCCAAGGAAAGGCCATTCAGCTCATGATGAATGGCGGCACGGTCCTCGTTGACTAAGCGGACCTTGCCGATATCGGTACGGCTCACCATCTTCATCCCGATTTCACCTCATTACTTGTTCTCCATATGCTTAGCGCGCAGTTGTCCACAGGCAGCAGCAATATCGCTTCCCTGTTCGCGGCGTATGGTGGCATTAATTTTGCCTTTTTCGAGAATCCGCTGAAATGTGAAAATATCATCCCGTGGCGTGCGCTTGAAATCGCGTTCAGCAACGAAATTCACAGGAATCAGATTCACGTGACTAAGCGGCATATCCTTAAGCACAAGTGCCAATTCTTCAGCATGCTCAGGTTGATCGTTCACTTCACCCATAAGCGCATATTCAAACGTAATACGTCTTCCGGTTTTGGCAATGTAATACTTACAAGCTTCAATCAAGTCAACGAAAGGAAATCTCCGATTGACGGGCATTAACTTTGAGCGAAGCTTATCGTTCGGCGCATGAATGGAAATCGCCAAATTCACTTGTAAATTCTCATCTGCGAACTTGTAGATATTCGGCACAATGCCGCTCGTCGATACCGTAATATGACGCTGCCCGATATTCAGCCCTTTGGGGTGAATCATCACGCGCAGGAAATTCATCGTTGCTTCGTAGTTCTCAAAAGGTTCGCCGATCCCCATGATCACAATAGAGGAGATCCGTTCTTCTGTATCATCAAGCAATTTCTGTGCCTTAACAACCTGGGCAACGATCTCACCGGGTCTCAAATCACGTTTAAGACCGCCCAATGTGGACGCGCAAAACGTACAGCCGACTCGGCAGCCGACCTGTGTCGTCACACAAATGCTGTTGCCATAATTATGCTTCATGACAACCGTTTCAATCGCATTCTTATCTTCAAGCTCGAATAAGAACTTAACTGTACCGTCTTGCGACTGATACTTTGCGATTTCGGTCAGCGTGACGAACTCAAACTGATCCTTTAATTTGTCCCGCAACGTCTTCGGCAAATTCGACATTTCATCGAAGCTGAACACTCGCTTGATATACAGCCAGTCAAAAATTTGCCCCGCACGAAAAGAGGACTCGCCGTTCTCTTTCACCCAGCTCTGCCACTCATCCCAATTTAAATCATAAACAAATGGTTTTACATTCAACTCTACTTTTAATGGACCTGTCATATTTATCACAACCTGTAGTTATTTCTTCTATCATTTACTAATCTCATGTATTTTATCACAAAGCGGGAACGAACACACGTCCGTGTGATTCTAAGCCGTCCAAGGATAAACGACTTCGTCGTCCTTCAGGGACGAGCGAGTTTGTCAAGGTAGATGCGAAGCAAACGTATAGACATATACTTTCTAATCTACGAACCAAAGGCTTGCAGCCCACCTGCGTGGATAAGCCAATACCGCTTTCGGTTAAGTACGCTTGCGCAGTCGTGCGATGAAAAAACCGTCGGAATGAAATTGCTGAGGCAGAATTTGGATCATGCCTGTTGCCGCCGCCTGCGGGTCGATCCCCGCAAACACAGCTTCCGGCAGCGGAGCAAGCTCAAACTCACTGTTCGCAGCGAGAAAGCGCTCGATCATGCCCTCGTTCTCGGCATGCTCGATTGTACACGTGCTATATACCAGGACGCCGCCCGGCTTGAGCAGCCGATGCACCTTGCTTAGAATAGCGTGCTGCAGCTCACTAATCGCTTCGATCTCAGCCTCCTGCTTGGCCCACTTCAAATCAGGCTTGCGGCGAATAACCCCAAGTCCCGAGCAAGGAGCATCGAGCAGGATGCGGTCAAACGATTCTGCCGCAAAATGCTCATCCAGATTCGCAGCATCCATGACCAGTGTCTGGATCGCCGATAGTCCAAGCCGCTCCGCCTGGTCTGCAATCAGCTTCTCTTTGTGCTCGTGCAGATCACAAGCCCAAATCGTGCCCGCATCGTCCATCTTCTCGGCGATGTGAGCGGTTTTGCCGCCCGGGGCCGCGCAGCAGTCCAACACGCGCATCCCTGGGTGCGGATCCAAAGCCTCGGCGACGAGCATAGAGCTCTCGTCTTGAATCGAGAAGTCCCCCTGCTGGAAAGCGGGGGCTAATGCCATGTTCCCGGCTCCGCGCACAAGGATGCCGGCCGGGGCCAACGCGGACGCTTCCGCGTCAAGGCCGCTCGCCTGAAGCTGCTCCAGCAGCTCCAGCCGGCTGTGGCGCCTCGCGTTCGCGCGGATGCTCACATGCGGCGGCTCATTGTTCGCCGCACAGATCTGTTCCGTCAGCTCAGCTCCCAGCTGACGGATCCATCGCCGCACGAGCATTCCGGATGGGAATGGCCTAGGGCGATGCGCTTCACGTCGCCGAGCGCAGCCGGCAGCGTGAGTTCCTCTTTGCTGCGAATGATTGCCCGCAGCACCCCATTAACCATGCCCGAGATACCTTGATGACCTCGGCGCTTCGCGATATTGACCGCTTCGCTTACGACCGCATGGTCGGGGATGCGGTCCAAATAATGCAGCTGATAGAAGCTTAGCCGCAGCAGACAACGGACCCACGGCTCCAGCTTTGCAAGCCCTTTGCTGACAAAGCGCTCCAAGAAAAAATCGATTGTATTTTTACGTCCGATCGTGCCATAAACAAGCTCAGTAGCCAGTCCCGCATCTGCGCGTTCGAGCGCATGCTTCTGCAGCGTTTGGTTCAGCAGCAAATTGCTGTACGACTGATTTTCTTCCACACGAATTAAGACATCCAGCGCAGCCTCGCGGGCGGAATGCTTAACAGCGCTGCTCTTCGCAGCGCCTGAGGACGGTTTTGGAGATGGGGGCTTCTGCCCCCCCTGCGGCTTGTTTGCAGATCCATGATGCGGACGGTTCGGTTTTTGCGTAGACAAATCTAATACCTCATTTTTGTTAAGTCATGACCCCCATACACCCAACTAAAAAAAGATGATGAGATCTAAACATTCCTCGTTATGTGTCTATCTGGCAGATAATCTCAACGGCCAAATACAGTGCCCGTTTCGATTTTCACACCACGGATGAATTCCGATACAGGCATCGCCTTCTTGCCTGAAGGTTGAATATTGGTAAGCCACAAAGTGCCTTCCCCTGTCATCACTTCAATCCCCTGTTCATTACTATTTAACACAGTCCCTGGAACAGGAGCGTTACCGCTCATTTCAGACAAGCTCCGACTTCTCGGTTCGACAGACGTCTTCGGATTTGCGCTGGCCCATACTTTCATGACTTCTCCATTCCAGAGCGTGTAAGCGCCGGGAAAAGGATTCAATCCTCGGATTTGATTCCACAGCTCCACAGATGAGCGTGACCAGTTCATTAACTCGTCATCCCTGCGGATGTTCGGTGAATAAACGGCATCTGCTTCATTTTGGGGAACAGCTTGAATCCGTCCAGCTAACAAATCCGGTAATGTGCGTTTAAGTAGATCCGCACCCGCGATACTTAGCTTATAGAACAAGGTGCCTGTCGTATCGGTATCCGCGATAGGCAGTTCCACGCTCGAAATCATGTCGCCGGTGTCCAGGCCCTCCGCCATATACATAATGGTCACACCCGTCACCGATTCACCTCGCAGCACAGCGTGGTGAATCGGGGCACCGCCGCGATATTTGGGCAGTAAGGAAGCATGAATGTTAATACAACCGTACTGCGGCAGCTCCAGCACCGATTTAGGCAGAATTTGACCATAGGCAGCTGTCACGATCAAATCAGGCTTCAGCTCACGAAGAACGTCAACCGAATCGGCATGACGCAGCCGTTCAGGTTGAAGTACGGGAATGCCATGCTTCTCGGCTTCTACTTTAACCGGAGGAGGCGTTAAGACGCGTTTGCGTCCCTTCGGTCGATCAGGCTGCGTGACAACTGTTGTAACGTTATAGCCTTCCTCCAGAAGGAGCTGCAGGGACGGTACAGCAAAATCCGGTGTACCCATAAAAATTATATTCACTCGGCTTCTTCCTCTTCATCGCTTGTATACGTTTTGATAGCGAGATCCGTAAATAAAACACCATTCAAATGATCGATTTCATGGAAAATACAGCGTGCCAGAAGCTCTGTACCCGTAACTTCGATCGGGTTCCCGTCACGATCTTGGCCCTTGGCTGTCACATTCAACGGACGGAGAACATCACCGCGCAGCCCAGGGATACTAAGGCATCCTTCCGGACCTGTTTGTTCCCCGCTGGATTCCACAACCTCAGGATTGACCATTTCGATCAAACCGCCATGTTCTTCTCCGCAATCCATGACGATAACGCGTTTGAGAATACCGATTTGCGGAGCAGCAAGACCAACGCCTTCTGCGTCGTACATGGTGTCTGCCATATCATCCAGCAGTTTATGCAGATTGGAATTAAATTTCGTAACCGTGATCGCTTTTTCGCGCAGCACAGGATCTGGATCTTTGACAATAATGCGAATAGCCATAGCGTGCACCTACCTTATAAAGTCATCTCTATTTGGGGATTTACATTAAATATTGCGGGTCAACATCGACGCTGATCAGCAGTTTCTCCTTCGCTGAGCGCTCTTCGAACCACGTTACAGTTCGACCGACAAGCTCAGCCGCCTGATCATCCCCCCGATATTTTACCACGCATTGGAATCGATATCTATCCTTGATTCGGGAAATCGGTGAGGCAACAGGGCCAAGCACGTCCATACTGAATACATTTTCTGAGGCTGAAGGGCTCGTAAACAAGTCCCCTTGCTCGCTCGCAAACTGCTGAGACAGTTCCTTAAGCCTTGTGACAAAAGCTTCCGCAGAGCGCACAAGAAGCGGAACCTGCTCGTGCGAGAACGTGATTAAAATCAATCGTTGATAAGGCGGATAGCCCAAATTCGCGCGAATATCCAGTTCATGATTAGCGAAGGCGACATAATCGTGCTGACTAGCACATTGTACACTGTAGTGTTCAGGTGTGTACGTCTGAACGAACACTTCGCCTAGCTTTTCATGGCGACCAGCACGACCTGCAACCTGGGTTAACAATTGAAACGTTCGTTCAGCTGAAGAAAATCCGGCAAGTTCAGCACCGTGTCCGCCGCGATAACCCCAACCAATGTCACGTCTGGGAAATCCAGTCCTTTGGCCACCATTTGTGTGCCGAGCAGCACATCAGCTTGCTTGTCCCCGAACATTTTCAGCCACTTTTCATGCGAGCCTTTTTCGGTTGTTGTATCCACATCCATTCGGATAACACGAATGCCTGGAAAAATTTTACTAAGTTCCTCTTCTACCCGCTGCGTGCCCGTCCCAAAATGACGAATATGTTCGGATTGACAGCTCGGACATTGCGTAACTTCACGTTCCGCGTATCCACAATAATGACAGCGCAGCATGCGCGAGCTTTGATGATAGGTAAGTGAGATATCACAATGTGGACAAGTCGAGACGAAGCCGCATGTGCGGCACATGACGAACGTCGCATAACCGCGTCGATTCAGCAGAAGCACAGTCTGTTCCTTCTTGTTTAACCGATCTTCAATCGCTTTATACAACGACCTGCTAAACATAGATCGATTGCCTGTCTTGAGTTCTTCCCGCATATCTACGATTTCAACTTTGGGCAGCGGTCTGCCCGCTACCCTTTCTTTCATCGTCAACAGCCGATAAGGCGGCTTTTCTCGGTCTCTCCGACGTTTTGTCTTCTCTATGCTTTCGAGCGACGGCGTTGCCGAGCCAAGTATAACGGCGGCGCCGTGCTGCTTGGCTCGCTCCACCGAGACATCCCGCGTATGATATTTAGGGCTCTCTTCCTGCTTATAGGAGGATTCATGCTCTTCATCAATAATAATCAGGCCAATCTTCGTCAAAGGAGCAAAAATCGCTGAGCGGGCCCCAATGACCACTTTAACTTGTTTACGGGTAATTTTGCGCCATTCGTCATACCGTTCGCCGTTCGACAACCGACTATGTAGAACAGCAACCAGATCACCGAATCTGCCTTTAAATCGTTCCACCATTTGCGGTGTCAACGAAATTTCGGGAACAAGCACAATCGCTTCTTTGCCCATATCCAAACATTGCTGGATCGACTGCAAATAGACTTCCGTTTTGCCGCTTCCCGTCACCCCGTGCAGCAGGAACACCTCGTGTCGTTCCTCAACAACAGCGCTGCGAATTTCTTCAAAAACACCGCCCTGCTCCTGCGTCAAGACAAGCGGTTGTGTGCGCGCGAATGAACGGCCTGCATAAGGGTCCCGCATCACTTCCACTTCGCGAAGTTCAATGAAACCGCGATCTGCTAAGCTTTTAACGGTACTAGCGCCGACCTCCACCGCTTCCATCAGGGCTGTGAGTCGGATGGCATGCGGATATTTGATTAAATACCTAAGCACATCCTGCTGTTTGCCCGCTCTGGCCGGTAGTCCATCCAACGCCTCTTCCAAACCGCTGCCGCCTTCCGGAGGAAATATCGTCAACGCTTTTTTCGTCGTCATGCGATCTTTAACCATTTGCACTTCGATGAGTATCCCCATACCTAGCAATTGTTTAATCAAAGATCCATCATGGACAAAACGCTCTAAAAGAACCTCCATCGTGACAGAGCCCTTCGCCTTCACAAACCCAACGATTTCTTGCAGATCTGGCAGTTCAAGCAGCGATTGATCACCCGTTTCATCACCAATTTGGATAACTCGCTCGTATTTCGCCTTGAGAGCTGCGGGCAGCATCGCTTGAAGTGCTGTAACTTCATGGCACAAATACATGCTGCTCATCCATCTCCCCAGTCCTACCAGTTCTGCGGTCAGTGGCGGCACCAAGTCGAGTATGGTTTGGATCGGTTTGATGCGAGCAGCATCTACCTGCGTATTCTCGTGCAGCTCTACAACAAAGCCTTGCAGCAACCGAGGTCCGAAAGGCACGCTGACACGGCTTCCCACTTCTACCCACTTGCGCAAGGAGACAGGAACTTCATAGTCGAACGCCCGGTTCGTTTGTTTCGCAGGGACATCGACGATGACTTTGGCATACATCAGGATTCACCCTCATCTGGATGCAGACGATCCGCTGCCAATTCAAGCAGCCTGCGCGCTACATCGTTCTTGCTTTGTATAGGCAAAGCTTCTACAAGACCATTGCTATCATAAATTCGCACAACATTCGTATCTCCGCTAAATCCGGCACCCGCTTGAGAGACATCGTTGCCCACGACGAAATCGCAATTTTTGCGTTTCAGCTTGTCCATCGCATGTTCATCCAGACGTTCCGTTTCAGCTGCAAAACCGATAACAAATTGATGCGTTTTGAGCGTACCGATTTCTTGTAAAATATCTGGATTTTTGACCAGCTCCAACGTCATCGCATCGGATTTCTTTTTGATTTTTTGCTTTGCGATGGATGCCGGTCGATAATCCGCGACAGCCGCCGCTTTTATAATCAAATCATGGGTATCCAAGCGGCTCAGTACCGCCTCTCTCATATCCAATGCCGATTGTACAGGGATTAGTTCGACTCCCTCAGGTGCGGATAAAGCCGTAGGACCGGATACCAAAGTAACTTTAGCTCCCATACGAACCGCTTCTGCGGCAATGGCATATCCCATCTTGCCCGAAGAATCATTCGTTATGTAACGCACTGGGTCAATACGCTCCACCGTCCCACCTGCCGTCACAAGTACGCGTCGTCCCTCCAAACGTGGAACTTCCGCTGTAAAATGTCGCACAATCGCCGCAACAATCTCTTCGGGTTCAGCAAGACGACCTTTGCCCACATAACCACAGGCCAGTTGTCCCTCGCCAGGCTCAATAAAGCGAACCCCTCGGTTAAGCAATGTTTGCATATTGTGCATGACGGCCGGATTGGCATACATATGGACATTCATGGCAGGCGCCACCCAGATGGGTGCCGTAGCCGCTAGCAGCGTTGTGCTGAGCATATCGTCCCCCAGTCCCAGGGCCAACTTGCCGATGATGTTGGCCGTTGCAGGCGCAATAAGCATCAAATCAGCGCTGTCCGCCAAGTTGATATGGGATACGACAGAAGCATCTTTCTCATCAAACGTATCTACGAAAACATGATGACGAGACAACGTTTGGAACGTCAGCGGCGCTACGAATTGAACCGCCGATTCGGTCATAATGACGCGCACCGTCGCACCAGCCTGCGTCAGTTTACTTGTAAGCGTAGCGGCCTTATAAGCAGCAATGCCTCCACATACGCCAAGCACAATTGTTTTGCCTTGCAGCACACTCATGCAGCATCCTCCTAGAAATACTAGCTTCGTAAGCATGGTTTGAGAAAAAAATAACAACCACTAGGGTTGTTGGATAAAGCAGTTTTATTTCTCTGTCTCTGTGGGCTCAATTTTCTCATAGCCGATATAGTTGCCGTACAGTTCCTCTAAAGCAACTCCAACATGCTTATGGGCTTTTTGCCCTTTTAAATTTGATTTAGCACCATCGCGCAGCGATCTTGCTCTTTTGGAAGCAGCAACAACAAGCGAGTACTTGCTATCAACGATATCGAGAAGTTTATCAATTGAAGGATATAACATTCTTAATTCACCTCATCCATCCATTGTACGATTTTTGGAAACATACGATCTTTTTTGCAGTGTTCCGCTGCCAGTATGGCTTGAATTTTCGCACATGCTGTTTCTACATGATCATTGACGATCGCATAATCATAATGCTCCATTAAACGGATTTCGTCAACAGCAACGGACATACGACTGCGAATCACTTCATCCGTTTCGGTACCACGCGTCACAATACGGTTCTCCAGTTCATCCAAAGACGGCGGAAGCAAGAAGATAAAAACACCTTCGGCAAACTTTTGTTTCACCTGCAAAGCCCCCTGGACCTCGATCTCCAGTATCACATCTCGACCGGAGCGCAGCATGTCGTCAACAAAGCGCCTTGGCGTACCGTAGAAATTACCGACATACTCAGCCCATTCCAACACTTCATCGGCCTCAATCATATGCTGGAACTGTTCACGCGTTTTGAAAAAATAGTTTACGCCGTCCACTTCACCTTGACGGGGTGAACGGGTTGTAGCTGACACAGAGTAGACAATATCCGGGGAAATCTTACGCAGTGCCGCACAAACCGTGCCTTTGCCGACACCGGACGGACCGGATAAAACAATCAGAATACCTCTCTCACGCTCAAGAGTGTTCGTATTACTCGTCATGATCATCGTCCTTGTTGGAGAGTCGATGCGCTACCGTTTCTGGTTGTACCGCCGACAGAATCACGTGATCACTGTCTGTAATAATAACGGCACGGGTTCTTCTACCATATGTAGCGTCAATCAGCATGTGACGATCACGCGCTTCTTGAATGATCCTCTTGATCGGCGCCGATTCCGGGCTTACGATCGAGATAATGCGGTTCGCCGATACGATGTTCCCGAACCCGATATTAATTAATTTGATAGCCATCAGGGCTTCCTCCTCGCGAAGCTTCATGCACGCTTCACTCGATATTCTGTATTTGTTCTCGCATCTTCTCAAGCTCTGCTTTCATCGTAATCACTCTCGCCGTCGGCTCCGAATGATTCGATTTAGAGCCAATCGTATTCACTTCACGATTCATTTCTTGAATCAGGAAGTCGAGCTTACGCCCAACAGGCTCCTGCTCAGCGAGCAGCCCTTCACATTGCTGAAAATGACTTTTTAGCCTCGTCAATTCTTCATCCACATTGCAGCGATCTGCGAAGATCGCAATTTCCGTCGCTAGACGCTGTTCGTCCACAGGGGATTGTTCCTGGAGCAGCAACTGGATTCGACTTGTCAATTTAGCTGCATATTCATGTACAACATGCGGAGCTAATGCTTCCAATTCCAGATGAATGCTCTTCAATACCCCTAGGCGTTCGCGAATGTCCTGCTCCAGAAACGCGCCTTCTCGCCGGCGCATGTCGGATAACCCCGCAACAGCCTCCTGTAAGCAGGCGCATAGCTCCTGTTCCAGCTGTTCGTCAGGTTCAACGCGTGATTCCCTCATTTGAACGAGATCAGGAAGCTTAAGTAAATCTTTGAGTCCGATCTGCTCGGCATAGCCATAGCGCTCCCTCAACTGCTCGGACGCTTGCAAATAAGCATCGGCCAAAGCAAAATCAACGGTTACGCTTTTCATGGAAGCCGCTTCACGTTCCGCGGTGACGAAGACGTCTACACGTCCTCTTTTCACGGCTTGCAGCACCGTTTTCTTCAAAGCGTCTTCAAAGACCGCCCATTCCTTAGGCATCCGTATAGACACTTCACTATACCTATGATTGACCGATTTCACATCGATAAACACCTTATACCCCGCAAAAGAACGATTCGCTTGTCCGAATCCGGTCATACTGCAAATCATCCTCATCACATCCATTAACCTATTTTAATTCATTTTGAAAGTGGGTACAAGTGGAAATCATGCCGATTCGACTTTTCCCAGACATATCTTGTCAGGTCTACACACATTTCATAAGCCAGAAATGGAGTCATCAGATAGATGCCATTGAAGTAGGCCATCGCTGTATCGAGCAGTTCTTTGGCAATCTCAACACCTTCTGCGCGTCCTTCTGCCCCTTTAAGACCATCCATACGTGCCCTGACTTCATCAGAAAGCTTGATGCCAGGCACCTCATTATGCAATATTCCGCATTCCCTCCGCTCGCGAGTGGTGCAATGCCAAGGAAAATCGGTATATTCAGATGCTTCGTGGCTTCGTAAATTTGCTCGATGAGCTTGGCGTCATAAACAGGCTGTGTCATGACATAATCCGCGCCTGCCTCAATTTTGCGTTCCAAGCGCTGCACGGCTTTATCTAAATGTTTGACATTTGGATTAAAAGCAGCCCCGACGATGAAATTCGCTTTCTGCTTCAGCGGCTTGCCCGAGAAGGCAATACCTTCGTTAAGCTGCTTAATCATACGAATGATTTCAAAAGAAGTAAGATCATAAACCGAGCTGGATCCCGGTAAATCGCCGAACTTGGCGGGATCGCCGGTAACGGCCAGCACATGGTCGATGCCAAGCGCGTGAAGCCCCATCAGATGAGACTGCGTCCCAATCATGTTGCGGTCGCGGCACGCGATATGAATAAGCGGACGCGCGCCCAGCTTGTCTTGCACGAGATATCCCAGGGCAAGGTTGCTCATGCGCGTTACCGCCAATGAATTGTCGGCCATCGTAATCGCGTCGACATGGGCGTCCTGCAGGGCTTTGGACCCCTGCATAAATTTCTCAATGTCGAGATCCTTCGGAGGATCCAACTCGACAATCACGGTTTTGCGCTGCTTCACGATGTCCAGCAGCGTGGGCTTAACGGCCTGCGGCGCAGGCTTCGCTGGCGCAGGCTCCTTCACGCGCACCGCAGAAGCGTGCGCAGCATCCGTACCCGGCGCAGCCGGGACGTAGCCGCTAAGCGCTTTTGCCACAGCGGCGATATGCTCCGGCGTCGTGCCGCAGCAGCCGCCGATGATACGCGCGCCAAGATCAGCGAAGCGCAGCGCGCTCTCGGCGAAGTACTCCGGCGTCGCCGTGTAACTGTAGTGCCCGTCCACGTAGTCGGGCAGTCCAGCGTTCGGAAACGCGGAGAATGGCACGCCGTCAAGCGGAGTCAGTTTCTCCATCGAACGGAGAATCCCATTCGGGCCTACACGGCAGTTGAAGCCAATGACATCAGCGCCTTCATCTCGTAACCTCAGAAACGCTTCTTGCAGCGGGACACCGTCTTGCGTGCTCCCCGTTCCTTCGTTAGCAAACTGACAAATGACGGGAAGCTGGCTCATGCTGCGGATGATGCGAAGCGCCAGCTGCAGCTCCTCCAAATCATAGAAGGTCTCCAGTAAAAGCCCGTCCACCGGACAATCAAGAAGAATGCTGATCTGCTCCCGCAGCGACGCCTCGACATCCACTGTGCGAACGTTTTTGCGTTTGCCTGCGCGAATGGAACCAATGGCTCCCACGACATAAGCCTCGTCACCTACGGCTTTCCTCGCCAGCTCCACGCCAGCTCGGTTAATGGCTTCCACATCGCCTTCGAGCCCGTATTTCGACAATTTTTCGCGATTGGCCGAAAACGTATTCGTTTCAATAAGACGAGCACCTGCCTCAAAATAGCGGCGGTGCACGTCAGCGACCGTTTCCGGTCGAAGCAAATTTAATTCTTCATAGGAAATGCCGACGGGAAACCCCATCTGATATAAATAAGTCCCCATAGCGCCATCACCGGTCAAAATGTCCCGCTGCAGCGCCGATCGAAGATCCAATTTCATAATAAACTCCCCACCTACTAAAAAATGTAGTTATACTGTATCACAAATCAAGGGAGATATTAAGACAAACGTTTATCAATAATTCTGATACGTTAGGGTTTCTCTTAGTCAACCGTTCCCTTGAACACTTCTTCTGCCGGTCCAGTCATATATACGTGGTTGTCTTGCTCGTTCCATTCGATGAACAGATCGCCGCCTTTGAGCGAGACCGTTGCTTCGCGGTCCGTCAAGCCATTCAATACGGAAGATACGAGTGTCGCGCAGGCTCCGGTTCCGCATGCCAGCGTTGGGCCCGCTCCTCGTTCCCACACACGCATATCGGTGTATGCACGATTTTTGACCGTGACGAATTCCACATTAATTTTTCGCGGGAATAAAGGATGAACTTCCAGTTTAGGTCCCCAAACAGCTAAGTCAAAGTGAACAGCATCATCGACATAAATCACACAATGCGGGTTCCCCATGGAAACAGCGGTGAAACGGAATTCTTTGCCGTCCACTTCGATCGGATGATTAATGACTTGCGCTTCATCGATCGTTGTCGGCACTTGCAAGCCATTTAAAATCGGTTGCCCCATATCTACACGTACAGTCACAACTTTACCTTCTTGTACGTTAAGCTGCACTTTTTGCACGCCTGCGCCTAATGTCTCAACGGTAATCTCTTCTTTATCGATCAGTTTATGATCATATACATATTTGGAAACGCAACGAATCGCATTACCGCATTGTTCAGCCTCAGAACCATCCGAATTGATGATGCGCATTTTGAAATCTGCTTGCTCGGAAGGAAGAATATATACTAAGCCATCGGCTCCAATTCCAAAAAACGATTACACAGTTGAATCGCCAGTTGATCCACACCCGCAGGAAGTTCTTTTTCACCGGCTACCACGATAAAATCATTACCTAATCCATGCATTTTCGTAAAATTCATTGTAAATAGCACTCCTATAAATGTGTTTTAGCCACTATCATAGCGTAAAAGTTGTTCTATGCATAGTCTAAATATACCGCAATTGCGAATAACGATCTTGATCAAAAGCAGAGTGCCTTCAGAAGGATCATCTGTGCAAACGCTAACTATTGTGGAAGGCAACCTATACGCCAAAAAGCCGCCAAACGGCAGCTCTCTGCAAGTACTCATTTCCATAACGTATCTATGTTATCTAAAGCTGGGCTTCGAATTATAAGGAACCGAACGTGAGCGCTTGTTTCGTTTAGGTGACAGCACACTGCCAAGTCCCATTAAGAATGTCGGGATGCCTGCGGCAATCAAAACAAGAATCCAGTCTTTCCACCCCAGAGGAACCGTTTTGAAAATGGGTCTTAGCTCATCGACGTACATGACGGCTAACATCAGAACCAGCGACGACAGGACAGCGAGCACAAGATAACGATTTTGCAGCGGATTGCGGTGGAAAATGGAACGTGAACTGCGGCAATCGAATACGTGAATGAGCTGTGCCATAACCAATGTGGCAAAAGCGATGCTTTGTGCTTTGAGCAAATTGTCCGCATCACTGGGGTTGCCTCTGAAAACAAGCCAGAATGCACCTAATGTGCATATGCCAATCAAAATGCCTCGAGAAATAATTTTCCAGCCTAATCGTCTGGCAAAAATGCTCTCCTTCGAGCTGCGTGGCTTATGCTGCATTAAATCCTTCTCGGCCTGATCAACACCCAGCGCCATAGCCGGAAGTCCGTCCGTGACCAAGTTGACCCAGAGAATTTGGATGGGAACAAGAGGTAAAGGCAGTCCAGCCATCATGGCAATGAACATCGTCATAATTTCACCCACGTTGGATGCCAGCAAATAACGGATGAATTTGCGAATATTTTCATAAATATTACGGCCTTCTTCGATGGCAGCCACGATGGTGGAGAAGTTGTCATCACTGAGAATCAAAGAAGAAGCTTCCTTCGATACATCTGTACCGGTAATGCCCATGGCGATACCGATGTCTGCTGCTTTAATTGCGGGTGCATCGTTAACCCCATCCCCCGTCATCGCGACAACATGTCCTTTGCGCTGCAAAGCTTTGACGATACGCAGCTTATGCTCAGGGGAAACTCTGGCATACACATAGGTATCTTCGACTTTGGCATCAAGTTCATCATCGGATAGCTGCCCAATTTGCTGCCCGTTCATGCTAATCCCGTTGGCCGGAATCATCCCCAGCTGTTTGGCGATCGCTTCTGCCGTTGTCTGATGATCTCCAGTAATCATCACGGTTCTGATTCCTGCTTTGCGGCACTTGGAAATCGCTTCGCGAACTTCCTTGCGTGGTGGATCGATCATCCCCGTTAACCCGACGAACACAAGGTTGTTTTCCACGTCCTCACATTCGTCGTAGCTCTCGTTGCTTTTCAAATCTCTGTAAGCAAGTCCCAATACACGCAAGGCGGATTTGGCCATGCCTTCGTTTGCGGAGATAACCTTCTGCTTGAGCGTAGGCGTGAAAGGGATGACTTTACCATCCCACAGAATGTAATTGCAGTGCTGCAGCAGCATGTCAGGCGCACCTTTCGTGCACGCCAAACGTCCACCCTCATGAGCAACGAGTACCGACATGCGTTTACGATCAGAATCAAAAGGGAACTCAGCAATACGTTGGAAGTGTCCGCCCAGCGATTGTTGCGTAATCCCGCTTTTAGCGCTTAATACAACCAGTGCCCCTTCTGTTGGATCGCCTTTTATGTTCCATACAGAGGCAGCTCCCTCATCCTTGTTTTCCTTACTCTTCTTCCTTCTGTGTTCTTGCTGCTCCTCATACAAAGTCGCATTGTTGCACAGAACGGATACTTGAAGCAGCCTGCCCAGCATCGGATTTTTGTGAGGATCAGCCTTTTGTCCATTCACCTGAATGTCGCCTGAAGGTGTATAGCCGTCTCCAGTCACTTCCAGCACTTCACCGCCTACCCACAAGTGAGTAACGGTCATTTTATTCTGAGTTAACGTTCCCGTTTTATCAGAACAAATCACCGAAGCGCACCCAAGTGTCTCTACAGAAGGCAGCTTCCGAACGATCGCTTTACGCTTAATCATGCGCTGCACGCCAAGTGCGAGCGCAATCGTTACAATAGCTGGGAGCCCTTCTGGAATGGCTGCCACGGCTAAGCTGACTCCTGCCAGGAACATCGCATAAGGCGGTTGTCCATGCATAATACCTGCGACAACAACAAGTACGGTAAGCGCAATGGCCACGATAATCAAGATTTTACCGAGCTGCTCCAGACGATGCTGCAGCGGCGTTTCCATCGATTCTGTGTTTTGAATGAGGTCTGCAATCTTGCCCATCTCTGTATTCATGCCCGTACGAACAACGATCGCTTTAGCCGTTCCACGAGCTACCATCGTACCCATGAAGCCCAGATTGCGTTGATCTCCGAGCGGAACTTCATCATGTGGAATGGCTGCAATGATTTTCCCGATAGCTACCGACTCACCCGTTAGGGCAGATTCCTCGATATACACACCATTGGTTTCCAAAAACCTGACATCTGCAGGAATACGGTCTCCGCTTTCGAGCAAAATAATATCGCCACGGACCAGTTCGCGAGCCGGTATTTGATGGACTGCGCCCTCTCTCCACACGTTCGCATTCGGGGCCGACAATTCTTTCAGTGCGCGCAAGGAGCGCTCGGCGCGGAATTCCTGTACAAAGCCAAGCACACCGTTCATCACAATTATGATCACAATCGTAATTGCATCCAAGTATTCGCCAAGCAAACCAGAAATTAACGTAGCCCCTAATAAGACTAATACCATGAAATCTTTGAATTGATTCAATAACAGTGTAATCGGAGATACCCGTTGCCCTTCTGAAAGTTCATTCTTCCCTTCTTCCTCTTGCCGCTTCAAGGCTTCCTCCCAGGGCAATCCTTGCTGCATGCTCACCTGTTGAGACTGCAAGACTTCCTCCGACGTCAACTGGTACCACTTGTTCTCACTCATCCGCCCTTCTCCCTCCTACTTCCCACTTGATCTTGCCTCTCACTCATACGTAAATGTATTCAGACAAGCCGGAAAATATCCCTGAAAACATCTTTCCTAGCGAACAGCCCTTAAGTTTTTGTGAAAAGTATGTCATCATAGAGGTTAGCAAAGTTTTCTAACTAGAATGGAGTTGTATGTATCATGGCTTTAGACGGACTAGTCCTTCACGCGATTGTTCACGAACTGCAAACGTGCGTAGGAGGCCGAATTAATAAGATTCACCAGCCCAGCGAAAATGACGTTATTATGCAAATCAGAGCACAAGGACAAAATATTAAGCTTCTGCTTTCAGCCAATCCTACTTACCCGCGGTGCAGGCCACCGAGCAATCCTCGATCAATCCCATGGATGCTCCCATGTTCTGTATGCTGCTCCGCAAGCACTGTGAAAATGGCGTTATTGAAACCGTGGAACAAGTCGGCATGGAACGCGTAATTCGCATGCAAATTCGTCACCGCGATGAATTAGGGGATATGAGCACGAAGCATATTATTGTGGAAATTATGGGGCGACACAGCAATATTATTCTTTTAGATCCTGAAACAGAAACGATTCTGGACGGTATTCATCATGTTACCCCAGCCATTAGCTCCTATCGGATCGTTATGCCAGGGAGTAAATATGTGACACCGCCCGAACAAGATAAACAAGATCCGTTACAGATCGATTCTGTTGCTTTCCAGCGGTTGTTCGAACCTTCGGTGACAGAAGAACCGCAGCCGGAAGAACAACCCGAGCAGCGGCTAGTTGCAGCTTTCAGCGGACTAAGTCCTTTAATTGCAAAGGAAATCGTATTCCGCAGTCGCCAAGTAGGCAATAGCGAGTCCATCACGGCTGCCGAAGCCCTGTGGAATGCTTTTGACGGCATAATGACTGCCGTTCGCCAGCATAGCTATGAGCCCGTTATCGTTGAACAGGCAGGCACCGGCAAAAATGTTTTTTGCCATGACACCTTTGACCCATATAGATGGGATTTCTACGGTTTACTCCACTCCAAGTGCTTGTTTAGAGCGTTTTTATGGGGATAAAGCCGAAAGAGATACAGTCAAACAGCGAGTCGCCGATCTTCTTCGTTTTTTGCACAACGAGACGAATAAAAATGTGAAAAAATTGGAAAAGCTGCAGGAAACCGTGGAAGACTCCAAAGATGCTGACAGGTACCGAATTCTTGGTGAGCTGGTTACGGCCACCCTCCACACCATTAAAAGAGGAGATAAACAAGTTGAAACCATCAACTATTACGATGAGCATCAGTCGATCATTACGATTACGCTGGATCCGCTGCTCAATCCCTCGGATAATGCGCAGCGTTATTTTAAAAAATATACAAAAATGAAAAACAGTACGGCAATCGTCGAGGAACAAATCAATCAAACGCACCAGGAAATCACCTATTTAAACTCCCTGCTGCAGCAGCTTAGCGTCGCCTCATTAACCGATATTGAAGAAATTCGCGACGAGCTCATGGAGCAAGGCTATGTGCGTGATCGCAATAAGAAACAGCGTAAAAAGAAAAAGAAAGACAAGCCATCTCTATCCTGCTATGTATCCAGTGAAGGCATTCCGATCTATGTCGGTAAAAATAATACGCAGAACGAATATTTAACGAATCGGCTAGCTTCTTCCATGGATACCTGGCTGCATACCAAAGACATTCCCGGCTCGCACGTCGTTATCCGCAGTGACAGCTTCTCAGATACTACCCTGCGGGAAGCAGCCCAACTAGCTGCTTATTTCAGTCAAGCGAAGCATTCGAGCCAAGTTCCCGTTGACTATACAGCTATTAAACACGTCCACAAACCAACGGGATCCAAGCCTGGATTTGTCATTTATGTGAATCAAAAAACGCTATTCGTCACACCGGATGAAGACGCAATTAAACAAATGAAAGTAACGATCAAATAGTCAACAAAAAGCTGTTCCCATGGTTGTATTCAACCTTGGAACAGCTTTTTTGTCATATATGAACTTGTTGCGGCCATATCGCGTGCGCATGTTTTTCTTCCTATGGACACGTAAGTAAAGCCTAACCTTCCCATTTCTTCCGGCTCAAACATATTCCGCCCATCAATGATGATCGGCTGCTTCAGCAGGCTTCGTACAAGGGCCCAATTCAACTCTCGTAGGCTATCCCATTCGGTAGCAATAACCATCGCATCTGCGTCCCTTAAAGCGCTGTAGGGATCTGTAAACAAGTTAACGCCTAATAGCATTTGAACAGCATGTGCTGACACTGCAGGATCGTAGCCACTCACGCTGGCACCCAAGTTTTGTAAAGAGGCAATAATTTCAAGCGCAGGCGCATCACGCAAATCGTCCGTATTTGGCTTGAAAGCCAACCCCATGACAGCCAAATGCTTTCCGTCCAGACTGCCAAGCGTGCGCTCTATTTTGCTTACAAAACGTTCGCGTTGTCTATGATTGACTTCGATGACAGCGCGTAATATTTTAAAATCATAATCAACATTCTGGGCAATCTTAAGCTGAGCCTTCGTATCTTTTGGGAAACAAGAGCCTCCGTAGCCAATGCCAGCATTCAGAAAATGAGGGCCAATGCGCCGATCCAACCCCATCCCTTTAGCTACAAGCCCAACATTTGCACCGACCTTCTCACACACATGAGCCATTTCGTTAATGAATGAAATTTTCGCCGCCAGAAATGCGTTGGATGCATATTTAATTAACTCCGCGCTTTCACGGTCCGTCAGAAGGATTTCAGCTCCCAACGGTGCATGAAGCTCGGCGATCTCAGCTCCTGCCTGAGCATACTCCGCGCCAATTACCACACGGTCCGGATGAAAAGTATCATGAATGGCTGACCCTTCTCTCAAAAACTCAGGGTTGGAAACAACAGGAATTTTAATATCGGAAGGAAGAAGCAAACCTAACTGCTCTTCCAACCATCTTCCCGTGCCTACAGGTACTGTGCTTTTCATCACGACAGTTTTGGAGGAGATGGCGTAAGCGGCTATACTTGCGACGACACTGTTAACTTGCGTCATATCGACATCGCCATTTTCAAGAGTAGGTGTTCCTACTGCGATCACAATAATGTCGGATAGACGAATGGCATCCCCGATCTGGGAGGTGAATGTTAAGCGATGACCATGAAGATTGGAAGCTACTAAATCTCGCAGTCCGGGCTCGTAGATCGGAATATCCGCTTGCAGCAGCCGCGCGATTCTCCTTTCATCGCGGTCTACACAAACGACCTGATGCCCCATTTCAGCCAAACAGGCGCCCGATACCAATCCCACATATCCCGTTCCAATCACAGCAATTCGCTGTACCTTGACCATGCCATCAACCTCCCAAGTTCAAACGGTAATTATCTATTTTAATTCCCAGTCGCGAATCAGAGATAATAAATAGGCTTTTACTTGGTCTTGTAAATCTGGTCGTTGCAAGGCTAGCTCGATAGTCGCTTCAATATATCCCATTTTATCGCCAACATCATAGCGTTTCGCTTGCATGAGATAAGCCGCCATTTGCTGCTGCCTATTGAGAACACGCAAAGCGTCGGTCAATTGAATTTCACCGCCGCGGCCAGGCTCTTGCCTTTCCAAAATACTGAAAATCTCAGGTGTAATGATGTATCTGCCGATAACAGCCAAATTCGAAGGCGCTTGATCACGGTCCGGCTTTTCAATGAGATCATCAATTAATTTATAGCCGTCGCGACTCATGGATGGCGATACGATTCCATACTTACTTACGTCTTCCCAAGGCACTTCTTGGACAGCAATAACGGAAGTTTGGGTCTGTTCATAGACATTCATCATCTGCTTCAGCCCTGGCGGAGAAGCTTGCAGAATATCATCGCCCAGCAAAACGGCAAAGGGCTCATCGCCAATAAATTTGCGCGCGCAAAGAATGGCATGACCAAGTCCTAGCGGCTGTTTTTGCCTTATATAATGAACGTCAGCCAGATTAGAGACGGATTGCACAATCTCTAGCAGCTTTACATTTCCCTTCTCTTCCAGCATCATTTCAAGCTCAACGGATTTATCGAAATGATCTTCGATGGCCCGCTTATTGCGGCCTGTTACAATAATTATATCTTCAATCCCTGATTCGATCGCTTCTTCCACGATATATTGAATCGCAGGCTTATCTACAATAGGCAGCATCTCTTTGGGCTGCGCTTTGGTCGCCGGCAGGAATCTTGTTCCCAGACCAGCTGCGGGAATGATGGCTTTGCGTATTTTCTTCATGAACGTTGCTCCTTTATCGTTTGTAGGCTTTGCAATACGTCAATCCCGATTCGTTTGGAGCCGATCGGCGCATGGAACACAACACCGCCTCGTTCACCATGAAAATCAGAACCAGCCGTGACGAGAAGTCCGGAGCTCTGCGCAAGAAGAAGATACTTTGCCTCCTCTTCCGGTGTATGATCTGAGTGATAAACCTCAATGCCATCTAAACCTTGACGTGTAATTTCTTCAACCAGCGCATCATCGTGATAGAGGCCGGGATGGGCAAGAACAGCCTTTCCACCTGCCTCATGAATCCACTGAATGGCTGTAGCTGGCTCGATACGGGGCGGGTTGGCATAAGCGGCAGCCCCTGTACCCAAATACTTGTCAAAAGCCTCGCTAATGGAGCTTACATAGCCTTTGTTCAGCAGCACAGCTGCTAGATGAGGTCTCCCAACCGTATCGCCCTTGCCTTTGGTATTGGCCACTTCTTCCAGCACTTCCGCCATCGTAATGTCAAAACCAAGCTCCTGCAGACGTGAAATCATCATTTGATTACGGACAGTTCTCGTTTCGCGCAAAGATTCCAGTCTCTGGAGAAACTGCACATCATCGATTTGTATGTAGTAACCTAATACATGAATATCCTGACCGTTGGCTACAGTAGAAATTTCTATGCCCGGAATGACGTCAATGCCAAGCTCTCTGCCTGCTTTAAGCGCTTCCGCTACTCCAGAAACCGTATCATGATCAGTTATCGCAATGGCGCCCAGACCAGCCTCGTAAGCCATTCGAACGTTAGCGGCGGGTCGCTGCGTACCATCAGAGGCTGTCGTATGCGTATGTAAATCGGCTTCTTTTCTTAAAAGCATGTTCGTTCCCCCTTTCTTCATCGTAATGGAGATGTATAAACGGATCATTAATTGAATTGTAGATTTGTGTAAAATCATTACAAGAATCGGCTCAAGTCTTCCTGCCGCAGAAAGGTCATAAAGCTAACTGCCGATATGGGCAGCAGCGTAGAACTTAAATAAATCGCATAGAAGCTGCGTTTGAAAGAAATGTTTTCGATTTGCTTGACCTTAAGCAATCCCAGCGTTACTTCATGCTTGACGGACGACTGCGACAAAATAGAAACGCCAAGCCCCGCTTCAACGGCCGATTTAATAGCGCCTGTACTGCCTAATTCCATCACAATTTTCATCGATGTGCAATCCATATTACAGCGAGCAAATTCTTCTTCCATCACTCGTCTCGTCCCAGAACCTTGCTCGCGAAGAACAAATGGATATTTCAACAACTCCTCAAGTGTCACCACATCCATATCCGCCAAAGGATGATTGGCAGGTACGATCAACTTAAGCTCATCGCTAAGAATAGCTTCGATATGAACATCGGGATGATGAATCGGCGCTTCCACTAAGCCGAAGTTCAACTGATGACCAAGTACTTCGTCCAATATTTGCGCGGTGTTCATTACTTTCATAGACACCGAAATTTTCGGGTAGTCCCTGCTGAATGGCCCGAGCAGCCTTGGCAATATGTATTCGCCCATCGTCAAGCTGGCGCCTAGCTGCAGCCGCCCTTCTATCATTTGGTGAATTTGGACATCGCTACGTCCGTTTCACGAATCAGCTCAATACTATTTTTGGCAAACGGCATGAGAGCCCGTCCCGCTTCCGAGAGTTCGATTTTTTTCGTGCTGCGATGGAACAATTTGACGCCAAAATAATCTTCCAACGATTGAACCTGCATCGTGACTGCCGGTTGGGTCATATGTAAAGCTCCGGCTGCATGAGAGAAGCTTCCTTTCTCAGCGACCGTGTAAAAAATATGTAGTTGATGGAAATTAAGTGCCATTCCAACCCGCCTCTCTTTGTTCTATTATATGAAATTAGACTTCTGGAGTCCATTAAGGCGCAAAAAAGAGCATATCGCGGACAAGCGACATACTCAGGTTTTGAAAGCCTATTTGGCTATCTCCGCTTACGGCTGTTCTTGATTAGCGTCATGCGGCGAGAATGTCTCAGCCAAGAATAGTAAGACTTCAAATCACGAAGCTCCATCGTTTCCGACATTCGGCCAAGAAAAGTAACGATAATCATTTTGTGCAAGGGGTTGCCGACCAAATCCGTTTCGTGTTCCAAATGTGAAAATTCTGCCACCACTACAAGGTCATCATCAATGAGGTAAACATCCTCTTCATTGCGATAATACGGCATGATATTATTATTTTTAAGCTTTTCCCACAGAAAAGCGCAAATTTCTTCGAGCGAACCGTTCTGACTAGAAACACGATCACTCCATCTCAGCTTCGCATGATTCGTGATCACGATATCTGCTACTTTCTTGTCACCTAATTGTACGAAGAATGGTTCATAAGTACTCCATCGCCCCATTACTTTGTCTTTCATGATCACAACCCCTCTCCTACTAAAATGGGACCGTGTACCTATTCCCTATTGATATGTAAGTTTTATTTTACTTGATTATAACGTTAAATTCCATGGAAGAATATATAAATTATTAATAATTATTTGTGAAATCATGAAAAAATGCTTATTTTCTAAAAATTCAAAAAATAAAAAAAGCTTCTTTACGAAGCTTTCGTTTTGCACTGTAGCCTCAAAGGGTGTAAAATCTAGTTTTGTCCGGCACATCACTACTGTATTCAGTTTTAATTTCGTTGCGGTAAGATCGTTCTACCTTTTTGACGTAAGGAAGCTTCTGAATGTTCCGTATCGTCTCATCTAATTTACTTGCATGTATATAAAGGACTGCATAATTCATTTTTTTGGAAATGTAATGGAGTGAACCGAATCGTTCCAAATTTCTGGCCGCTTTCGTATCATTCACCCAAATGATTAATCCGCTGCGCTCGATCATCATGACTTATTCTACCTCTTTTCACTAAATCCTAATATGGAGTGAGACAACAATATGAAGTCCTCTGACGCCCTTGTTCGCGTTTACCGCGGAAACATCACAGAAAGTATCCACCATGTTCATCTTGCAGTCGTTAACAACCAAGGAACGCTGCTGTACCAAGCTGGCGATCCGCACTTTCTTACCTTCGCCCGTTCAACGGCCAAACTCATTCAAACGCTGCCGGTCATTGAATCCGGAGCGGCTGATCGTTTCGGCCTCGAAGAAGCCGAAATTGCTTTGTGCTGCGCTTCCCACAATGGGGAAGTTGAGCATGTAAGCACGGCCCAGCACATCCTGGGCAAGCTGGGTTTCAATCACGCTCATCTGCAATGTGGTGCGCATGAGCCTTACCATGCAGCGACCGCACAGGCTATGCGTGATCGCGGTGAAGCTCCAACCACACTGCATAACAACTGCTCGGGCAAGCATTCGGGTATGCTCACGCTAACTGCGCATTTGGGAGCATCGCCGGACACTTATATGCGCATTGAACATCCCGTCCAACAGCTCATGCTCGAAACGGTGTGCGAGATGTCGGGCATGTCCAGGGAGCAGATACAGCTTGGTACTGATGGCTGCGGTGTTCCTGTATTCGGTATGCCGATTAAGCATCTTGCCCTCGCTTTTGCTCGATTAGGCAACCCTGCCGGATTATCCCAAACACGTGCAAACGCTTGCCAGAGAATTGTCGCAGCGGTGCGCAAATATCCGCAATTCCTCGCCGGGAGCGACCGCTTCGATACGCAATTAATCGAGATAACGAACGGACGTATCGTTGGTAAAATGGGCGCTGAGGGCTTATTTGCACTCACGATCCCTGAGCGAGAACTTGGCTTCGTCCTAAAGATCGAAGATGGCAATCTGCGAGCGACGTATCCTGCAGTCGTCGAAGCCTTGAAACAGCTCGATCTACTCACCGAATCCGAAGTAAGCGCTCTTGCAGCGTTCCATACCCCTGCCGTTTATAACTGGCAAGGAACCCAGGTCGGATACATCCGACCTGATTTCCAGCTTTGAGTTCTCAGATCCTTTATCCTTAGCCGCAATTGCCGCTGCAGCTCCCACCGGAGCTGCAGCCTTTACCTGTCGGTAACGGATTGTTGCTCGGTACTTTGATCGAGTCTGAAACCGCATGAGCAATGGTTGTGGAAACCGTAAATAACAAATCATCAAGTCGATCCTCTGCTTGCTTGAATCGACGGACGGCTTCGACGGCATTCAGCTTTTCCTGAACGGCATTCACCGCGGCCAGAGCCTCATGGTAGCTAGGATGGTAGTGACCGAAACGCTCACATTCTTCGAAGGCATCTTTCTTTCTCGCAAAAGCATATTTCAAATCGCGAACCTCAGCGCTATTCTCCACAGCTGTCTTCCAATATAAATAATCTGCTACTTCCGCAGAGGAATTAATCATATCACCCATATCATAGGCCTGCATAAGAACAGCAGACATATCAAGGGTTTCCGCTTCCAGGGTATTCAACATATGAATATCAACATCCTTCCTCACAAAGAGTGTATACCTCATTTATCATATCACAGTTTGCTCAGAGTTTCTTTCTTTTTATCATTCAGACGAATGCGTTCATCCCTTTTCTCCCTATCAGCATGGCAGGCCTTCATCGTTAATCCCAGGCAAAATAAGTTTCATTTCACTGAAATCTTCACCTGTTAAAGAGATCTCTTGCTGCGCTTCAAAACCAACCAAGGTAAAACCTGTTCGATCCTCCCGCAGCACGCTAGGGATGATGAAACGATCTCTCCCTTCTTGGCGAAGCTGCAAATAGCTTTTCCATTCAATGGCTTTACGAATCAATTCTTTACGGGTAGTGCCATGGTAATCCCGGAACTCCTTCAACCACAGCGGCGGTATCATCTGCATCTCGGGATACAGATTGTCACATTCAGGTAAAATGGGTTCCATTTCGTATAATCTTACCGTATCACGGGAATAAAAAAGCCCCATAGGCTGATCCGTCGGTAAGCTTGCCGACACTGAAGCTTTCATGTTCTTCCTGTCCCCATTGTTTCCTGTATGATACCCCATCCCTTCCAGGCACTTTGCAAGCGAGGTCAAGTGTTCGCTGAAGATGATAAAATCGGAACTCCCTACCCGCTCTCCAAGCAAGGAACGGCACTTCTCATTTCGAAGCAGTGCCTCAGCCATCTCTTCGGAGCAACAGCGAAGCAGCGTAACTTCCTGGAAATGTACATTACCCGCATGCTCCCCCCACTGCCGCAACGCCTTCATGATGTGCTCGGGAACTTCATAACAAGCATGCTCCTGGAGAAGCGAAATTATCATTTCGCTGCTTACTCCCTTTTCCCAAGCGCGATGAAAGCTCTCGCTCTTCAACCGATAGGTACGAACAAGATCTGTAGACAGAAGATCAGCAAAAGCCGCTATTTCCCATTCCACACGAAGGGGAACTTGAGGTGGCAGCAAAATATCAAAGTCAGGCTGCACATAAAGAGAATGTTCTTTTTGTAAAATCAAAAAATCCTCTGAGGATCGATCATCCACAGATAGATTTGCCTCTAGAGGTGAAATCAGCCACCGGAACCATAGCGTTCCTTCCTGATCCTTTGAAAGCTCTACGAAGCGAAAAATGGCTAGTGGGATGATCAACGCATCCATGAGAGTTCGGCGAATGACGTCATCTTCTGCCCCATGACCGCCCAAAGAACAACAAGACCTAACCCCTTGTATGATGATGATACTCAGATCGCACCATTGCCCTTGTATGGCTCTCTCAAGGAGCGCGAGGCCGTGTTCCAGCCATAAAGGTGCTGGTGTCAGCAATTGTCGCCATATGCGGTATAGAACTCCCTGCTGTCTGTCGTAGGAACCTTTCATCCATCCCAGGCAAGCTTGTTCATTCAACACATATCTATCGGCTTGTGTCTGAAGAATGCCAAGGCGAATAGTCATTTCAAGGAGAATAGCAGCAGGCTCCTCATAAACATCCCGATAGGCATGGCTAAGCCCACAAGCTTGCAGCACTTCTCTACGCAAGCTTACATGTTCCATCAACTTCTGCAGTTGCTTCTTATGCAGCGTACCTTTGTTTGTTAATGGAAGCGTAGACTGCTGCGAACAAGCTGCCACAAAATGGAATACCTGTTGGGCCAATCCTCTGGGATTAGCGACAAGAACCTGCCACTCCCAACCTACTTGATCAACGGCTTCCAACTGCTCCAACTCGATACTCGCTTCCTTAGTTCGGAGCTTTACCTCCGGAAATAATAGCCTTTGCCATGAAGCAAACCCATCTTCCGGCAGCGCGTAAAGCTGATCACCCCAAGCTTTCCGAAAAGCCGCAATCACTCCATACCTGCGTAAACCAACTAACCCAAGCGCCACCTGCGACCCTGACAGTCGAAGCGCGGCTTGCTTCTCCAAGATTTCACTTGTAAACGGTTCACAGCCAAATGAAGAAAGGATAAGACGCAACGTTTGCTTCTCGATAGCCGACAAATGCCTCTCCAACGAAGACAGATACTCCTGATCCGTTAATAACCCGGGAAACTCAACACCCTGCTCGATTAGACTGGCGCACCATGACTGACCCATGATCAGCTTTTTGAGGGCTGACGGTATTTTTCTATCTATTTGCTCGTACCTCATCCCATTCTCCTTTCGGCCAGTTCGAACTTTGGCTCCATGATGCAATGCGGTATTGATAGCCTTGTTCAACGAGGAACAATTGGCGCTTCATAGCGAAATCCTGCTCTTTAGTATTTTCGGTAATGAGCGAATAAAATACGGCCTCATTCGCTCCTCGCTTAGGGCGAAGAATACGTCCAAGGCGCTGCGCCTCTTCCTGTCTGGACCCGTAGCTGCCGGACACCTGGATCGCTACCGTTGCATCCGGCAGATCAACGGCAAAGTTAGCAACCTTGGATACGACTAGGAGTGAAATATCCCCTCTCTTGAACTGTTCATATAGCTCTTCCCGAGCTTCACAGGGAGTTCCTCCGCTAATCATAGGCGCACCTGTATGCGCGGCAATCAGCGTTAACTGCTCAATGTATTGGCCGATAATTAATACCTGCTCGTTGGCATGAAGCTTTAACAAGTAGTCAATCACATCCAGCTTGGTCCTATTTTCACCAGCAATCCTGAACTGCTGTCGTGCGCCTGAGGCTCCATAACGATCTCGATCAAGTGCAGATAACTCCACACGTATCTCCTGACAAGCAACTGTAGCAATCCAACCTTGGGACTCCAGCTCTTTCCAAGCCATTTCGTACTTCTTCGGTCCTACAAGCGAGAATACGTCATCCTCTCTGCCATCTTCCCTGATCAATGTCGCCGTGAGACCAAGACGGCGGGTAGCTTGAATATCAGCGGTTGCCCTAAATACAGGTGCAGGCAGTAAATGCACCTCATCGTAATGATAAGCCCCCACTCTCTTTCGCTAAATAGCCCCATATGCGAGAAAGCATCCTCTTTCTTGCCGCGATGCGTCAATATTTGATACGTCGCTATCGTGACCGGTCTGACTTCCTTATGGGTACCGTTATATTCTCCGACCTGATCTTCGTTAAGGCCCGTTTTGTCCAAAATTTCCCGCTTCCACTGCTTGACCGAAGTCACATTGGAAGTAAGAATCAACGTTGCGCAGCTGCATCTCACCATCGCCGCAATACCGACCACGGTTTTCCCTGCTCCGCAAGGCAAGACCAAAACGCCACTGCCCCCGCCTCTACCGCTTTCCTCTCCAATCTGCTGAAAAGCGTCTACGGCAGCCTTTTGATATTCGCGAAGCTGAAAAGGTTGTTCAACCATGTCCTCTTTCAGCTGCATAGACAGGAACTCTCCTTTCCGATAAGCGGCCAAATCTTCAACCGGGTAACCTAGCTTCATGAGCTCCTGCTTTAGCATTCCTCTAGCCAATGGTGAAATCGCAATAGCCCGCTCACCGCGGGTATCCGCTACATATGTTTTCAACGAATCATACGCACATATTTCCTTCAACACGACCGTATCATCGCTAACCAAGAACAGTTCACTTCCGACATCCTCCAGACGCAGCACGCCATAGCGTTTCGAATATTTCCGAATACTGTTCATAACAACGGTCGGAACGCCAAATTTAGCGTATTGCCGCAAGCAGGCTATGATCTCTTCCATTGCCATTCCAGCCGCTGCTGCATGCCAGAGAGATAATGGCGTGATTCGATAAGTGTGAAGATGCTCCGGGCTTTTCATCAAATCCGTGAACCGAGATAGTCTCATCCGCACAGCTTCAGATTCAGGATGATGGATGTCCAGCAGGATGGATAAATCATTTTGCACGATCAACGGGCGAGTAACGTCCCACTCCAAAGTGTGAGCCTCCTTTTTACCATACTAAGAAAATATCAGTTTTCAGTTGTCGAAAAGAGCCAACTTATTGGCGAACAAACCATCCTCTAAACACGGTCGCTCGACTTGGAAAAACTTCGAGAGAGGGTTATCTCAATAGTATGAAAGGAAAGTACTTGATTTAAACATCCTTGCCATGCTAACGTCATAAACAAAGCAAAATGAGGAGAACCATGTTTTCCCTAAAGGAGGTCCTACATGCGCAAGCGCATCATCGCCCTTTTCCTCCTCTGCGGTCTTGTATTCTCAGTAACTGGTTGTGGAAGCAAGCCTACTACAGCGCTGGTCGTGAAAGCGTCAAGGTGGAACGTGTTGTGGACGGAGATACGATTGAGGTGACCAGGAAGGGCAAGAAAGAGAAAGTACGTTTAATCGGGATAGACACGCCGGAAACAGTGAAACCGAACACACCGGTTATGTTTTATGGAAAAGAAGCAAGTGCGTATACGAAAAAGCGTTTAGAAAAGAAAACGTGGAGTTAGAGTTCGATGTGGAGAAAGAAGATCGTTACCATCGCCTGCTTGCTTACGTGTGGATTGGAGAGGAGTTATTCAACCGCACCTTGGTTCAAGAGGGCTATGCGCGCATGGCTACATTCCCTCCAAACGTCAAGTACGTTGATTTTTTCAAGCAAGATCAAGAATCGGCCCGCACTAAAAAGAAAGGGCTATGGACCAATTACGACAAAGCATTCGATACTAAAAAGTAACTAACGACAACCGAGATAAGCAGCGTTATGACGCCAATATACAGGATGAAGCGGCTCCCCCGTTTCTCCTCTTTTTCATACCAGTGGGCACGTCTCGAGGATGGATCTTACCTTATACAAAACGCTTTTGGAAGTAGCCAAATGGCATAACTACACAAAGGCCGGGGAACACCTCGGCTATGCCCAATCGAGCGTAACTACCCAGATTCAAAGTTTGAGAAAATGCTGCGTAAGCATCAGATCCATTACACCATAAACCTATGAAATCAATAATTATGAAACAGTCAAAAAATGCGCCATGCATGGGCTCGGACTGTCCCTTCTGCCTAAAACGACAGTAACCGCAGAAACACAAAAAGGGTACCTAGCGATATTACCGCTAGAATACCCGAATTTTAAACTGCACGTGCAGCTATGCTATCATGCCAAAAAGCAGCTATCTTTGCCCATGCAGGCTTTTGTCCAATTAATGTGCACGTCTACTCAACACGTACCGCTTTCTCTTGAGCAAGCAAACAAAGCTCTGCCGCTTTAAACGTGTGCTCCTGTGTCATAGCAAGATCGGTTCCATTTATAATGTCCAATATCAACTGACCGAAGAAAGGAAAGCCTACTTGTCCGTGAAGGCTGTAGTGCTTTTCTCCTTGCTGGTTAACCAAATACAGCTGGTCTCCCTCAGGGTCACGCGCGATATCGATATATTTGCGCAGCTCAATATACCCCTCTGTGCCTAGAATTAAGGTCCGTCCGTCTCCCCAAGTACCCAGTCCGCTTGGTGTCAACCAATCCACTCTGTGCCTAGAATTAAGGTCCGTCCGTCTCCCCAAGTACCCAGTCCGCTTGGTGTCAACCAATCCACTCGGAAATAGTTCGTTGCGCCATTATCGCCTACGAGTGTCGCATCGCCAAAATCCTCAAGTTCCGGATAATCCTTGGCGTTGTAGTTAGCTATTTTACTGCTTAATACCGTAGCATCCTTACAGCCTGCGTAGAACAGAAATTGTTCAATTTGGTGACTGCCGATATCGCAAAGTATACCCCCATAGTTTTCCTTCTTGAAAAACCACTCTGGACGGCTTGGTGCATTTAATCGATGAGGTCCTAGGCCAATCACTTGAACGACACGCCCAATAGCTCCCTCTTGAATAAGCTGACCAGCGAATACTGCACTCTCCACATGAAGGCGCTCACTATAATAAACCGCATATTTACGGCCTGTTTCTATAACCTTCGCTTTAGCGACAGCAAGCTGCTCCAATGTTGTGAAAGGCGTTTTGTCCGTAAAATAGTGTTTGCCATGATCCATTGCCCTAAAGCCTAGTGCAGCTCGTTCAGATGGAACAGCTGCGGCTGCGATCAATTTGACCTCGGCATCATCAAATATTTCTTGCTCAGAGGAAGCCACTTTAACATGCGGATATTGTTTAACAAAGGCTTCGACCTTAACAGGATCCTGGTCATAAACCCATCTCAATTCGGCTCCCGCTTCTTGTAAGCCATTGCACATGCCATAGATATGTCCATGATCCAATGCAATCGCCGCAAAGACGAATTCCCCTTTTTGAACAACCGCGTTGGGTTTTCCTTTTGGTGCGTAAGTCATGCCATCGTTCTTTTTCATAAGCAAAGAAACCTCCACTTCGAGTATCAGACACGTTCGTTGACCATCGATCGAATTGAATTAAACGTCCAATGTTTTGAAGCCCACTTCTTTATTGACTGTGGAATTTTTAATTTTTTCATTCAAATGCTTTTCAAACAACTCTTCGTCGATCGGTAAATCGACCCAGTTATCCGTCCATGTCGAAAGCAGCATGGCATTGGAAAGCATCAGACCTTTAATACCTTCTGCTCCCGGTGCAACAAGCGGTGTACCATGCAAAATGGCATCAACCCAGTTTTGTGTGATTCCCTTATGGCCTGTTTCTTGACCTTCAATAGGGATCTCGCATTTCCAACATTCCGGTTGGCCAAATCCGCCCGTAAACGTTTCATTAAACTCTCTCTCAGATACACGCAACCGCCAAAATGTCAGTTTGCCGTCTTCAATAACAATTTTGCCGCGATCGCCTGAAAGCTCGAAACGGTTCGTGCCCGGCGCTTCGCCTGTTGTTGTTACAAACAAGCCTGTAGCTCCGTTCTCATATTCAACGAATGCAGTTACATCGTCTTCCACTTCAATATTGCGATGCTTACCGAAGTAACAGAATGCACGCACTCTTTTCGGCATCATATCAATCGTCCACTGCCATAGATCAAGCTGATGCGGATCTTGGTTAATAAGAACCCCGCCGCCTTCACCTGCCCAAGTTGCACGCCAGCCGCCTGAATCGTAATAACTTTGTGATCTATACCAGTTCGTAATGATCCAGTTCGTTCTGCGAATTTCACCTAGTTCGCCGGAAGAAACAAGATCTTTTAATTTCTTATATAATGGATTCGTGCGCTGATTATACATCATGCTGAATACTTTACCTGAAGCTTCAGCGGCTTCATTCATTTCACGAACTTGTTTCGTATATACGCCTGCAGGCTTCTCACAAAGTACATGAAGACCCGCTTTGAATGCGCGCGCTGCTGTATCAGGGTGGTCATAGTGAGGCGTAGCAATCAAAACGCCATCAATTGTTCCCGAATTCAGGAATTCATCCAGATTGTCAAATAAGAGGACATTTGCGCCAAGATTCTCTTTGGCCCATTCCAAACGATCTGCTCTAAACTCGCATATAGCTGTTAGTTCCGCATCTTTCACTTCGTTGTTCACTAAATATTTGGCGTGTCCGGTTCCCATATTGCCGAGACCAATAATACCAATTCTTACTTTGCCATATGAAGGGTCACCCTTTTCTTTTAGGATTCACAATGATTGAGCACGTTTTCACTTTAGCATATATACGAAGCGGTATCTTGTCTCAGATTGACTACCTTATTGCGAACTTTGACAGTTGTGTATCAGGACGCGAGAGATTCGCTCGAGATTCCCTCAGTGGAAGCTAACCTGCCATTCTACCTCCGCAAAAAAAACAATCGTTTCCCAATTTGGAAAACGACTGCTTCCTGAAACGACAACCTTATTTACTTCCGACAAGTTCCTTGTCCGAGGAGATTTTACTAAGCGCTTCTCCGGCTTCATCCTCGAAATGGTTTCGGACTGCGAGGTCACCGATCGCAATAACGCCGACAAGTTTTCCATTCTCAACAACGGGTAATCGTCTGATTTGGCCTTTTGCCATGATCTTAGCCGCTTCCTCCACAGAAGTGTCGGCCTCAATGGTAGCAATGTCTGTGGTGATCACTTCTTTCACCGCGGTTGACCCTGACTTCTTCTCCGCGTACCCGCGCAGTACAAGATCCCGATCTGTGACGACGCCAATGAGTTTCTCACCTTCAACAACGGCAACGAAGCCAATATCATGCTGTTTCATTTTCAACGCAATTTCAAATACGTTGTCTTGCAACGTCACGGTTACACACTCTTTGGTCATAATGTCTCTTACGGTTCTGGTAGCCATGCAATAATCCCTCCTTGGAGTTATCCTCTTGCATAGATAGCCTTTCTCCAAGGGAAGGAAGACATTCATGCCATATAATCCAAAGCCATTCCTAGCAATAATCTAGCCGCGTTCAACATGGCATCTTCATCAATATCAAACTTTGGATGGTGATGAGGATGAATGATGCCTGCCTCTACATTACCTGCTCCTACAAACATATAACAACCCGGACGATGGTGAAGATAATAGGAAAAGTCCTCTCCGGCCATAATAAGAGGAGATTCATGAACCGATGCCACTCCGAATAATTCAGTACCGACTTTGAAGAAACGCTGTGCTTCATGCGCATCATTGACAACGGTTGGATAACCCATTTTATAATCAAGCTCATAAGAAGCGCCAAACATGGAGCATGTCCCCTGAACGATACGTTCCAGCCGTTCCTTGACATCTTGTCTAAGCTCGGCGTTGAATGTACGTACAGTCCCATTAATGACACTCGTTTCTGCTATAACATTAAAACTGCTGCCCGCATGGAAAGAACCGACACTTACGACACATGGCTCGATCGGATCTACTTGTCTGCTCACGATGGACTGAAGGTTAACAACTAATTGGGATGCTACATAAATGCTATCAATGGTTTGATGAGGCAATCCCCCATGTCCGCCTTTCCCTTGGATGCGAATCGAGAATTCATCCGGTGCTGCCATCATAGGGCCAGCTTTGCCATAGACATGTCCAACAGGAAAAGGAGTCCATAGATGAACGCCAAACACGGCGTCAACACCTTCGAGCGCTCTGTCTTGAATCATGGCGTCAGCGCCTCCGGGCGTAATCTCTTCCGCATGCTGAAACAAAAATACCAAATTCCCTTTAATTTGATCTCGGTTTTGACTGGCAACTTTGGCAATGCCTAGCAAAGTTGATGTATGGGCATCATGGCCACACGCATGCATAACACCATTAATCTTTGAGCTATAGGAGCAATTCTTCTCATCTTGTATAGGTAGAGCATCCATATCAGCTCGAAGTGCAACAGTAGGTCCATCGACATTGCCGCGCAGTACGCCCACAATGCCATTGCCGCCTACTCCTTTGCGAACTTCAATTTGCCAATCCTGCAAATGAGCGGCAATAAATTCCGCAGTCCGATACTCGTGAAACGATAATTCCGGGTTCTGATGTAAATAGCGCCTCCAACCAACCATTTCTCCGTAAATGGCGCGCAAGCCAGCTTCAAAATCGTTCATATAGAAAACCCTCCGTCTATCCTTGTATCTTAACTTATCGCTTTTGGCTTCGCATTTGAATCTATTCTATCAAATTAATGCTTGTGTTTCACCCGCAAAGTGCCATCAAATATTAGAAATTTGAACGGGGGATCGACTTGCAGAACCTTTGGAAACATACTATCATGAATAAAGAATGCATACATACAATATGGAGGCGTTAAAAGTGATTATTGAAACAACTGGCTTAAAAGGCTTAAAAGACGATCTTGCTCATCTGGACGAAGTAACGACTACGCTCGGATTCGTTCGTTGGCAGTGGGAATACACCCGTGCAACTTATGATTTTAAAATGGAAGATAAAGCAGGAAATGCTGTTTATTTCTTACGCGTGAATGCCAGGGTTGAATCCGGTAAATTGGAATCTCCTTACGCCATCTTGTTTTTAGAAGAGGCTTACATCGGCAGAGAGACTTTCCCGCATGGTCTGGATTATAACTCCCCAGTACCAGAAGCTATACTTAAAATCTCTAAACAAAAATTAGCACAGCTGCAACAACTCCTCGCGGATTAAGCGAGGAGACGGCATGAATCCCCCTCGAAGAGGAACACCGGATTTTCTGCTGCTTTTTTTGGCTTTTGTGCTAGTCTGCTTCGGTCTCGCCATGGTATTCAGCGCAAGCTCAATGACAAGTGCTTATAAATGGGGCGACCCTTGGTACTTCACCAAGAAGCAGTTGATCGCTGTCGGCATTGGGACTATTGGAATGCTCTTCTGTATGAACATTCACTACACGAGGCTCAAGAAGCTGATCATCCCAGCTTTTTTCTTGGTTGTCATCGCCTTAATCTTTGTTGTCTTCACAGCCAAAGTGAAGGGTGCCAGCAGTTGGTACCTAGTCGGTATGTTTGGCATTCAGCCCACGGAGTTCGCCAAGCTGATTGTTATTTTGTACTTAGCCTCCCTCATTAGCAACAAAGATGAAAAATTCCGTGATTTTAAGAGGGGACTCCTCCCTGCTCTGCTCGTCGTGGGCTTCGTCTGCTTCCTGATTATGCTGCAGCCCGATTTGGGCTCCTGCATGATTCTGCTCATTTGTGCAGCCATCGTTATTACGGTGGGCGGCTCCAATCTCAAGCATCTTTTCCTTTTAGGGACAGGCTTTGCTGCCATTGGCGGAATGGGCGTCGCTCTTTATCTACTCAAAGGGGATGCCACTGCAAAGAATTACCGCGTCAACCGTCTAACCTCTTTTCTTGATCCTTTTGCAGACAATCAAGACACAGGCTTTCAGGTTGTCCAGTCTTTGTATGCATTCGGACATGGCGGGTTAAGCGGCGCTGGCTTCGGTCAAGGCATTCAGAAGCTGCACTATTTGCCTGAAGCTCATAATGACTTCATCTTCGCCATTATTGGTGAAGAACTCGGCTTTATAGGCAGTTCGTTGTTCATCCTTGTTTTCTTGCTCTTCATCTGGCGGGGTATTCTCGTTGCCGTTCGCAGTCCTGATATGTTCGGTATGTTAGCAGGTGTAGGCATCATGGTCATGTTTGCGTTCCAAGCTTTCATTAATATAGGCGGCGTAACGGGAACGATTCCGTTAACCGGCGTCACCCTGCCTTTCATCTCGTCAGGCGGTTCTTCCATGATGGTCTGCCTCATCAGCATGGGCATTCTGTTAAGTATCTCTCGTGAGCAGTCTCCCAAAGGAGATGTGCCATCCAAAAAAAGACCCAAATCGACATAACCTTCGATTGGGTCCTTTTTTCATTTAACACGATGCGGATCATCCACCACTTCTTCTTCCTTGAAAGCCACACCTTCAACTTTCACATTCACTTCCACAACTGTTAACCCTGTCATATTCTCGACAGCTTCGCGTACATTTTCTTGGAGATCCCGACATACATCCTGAATACGGGAACCGTAATTCACAATCACACGCAGATCGATAGCAGCCTCTACTTGTCCAACCTCTACTGAGACGCCTCTTTGTACGTTTTTACCGCTTAAACGCTTAGCAAGGCCCTCTGAGATGCCTCCTGACATGCCAGCTATGCCTGCGGTCTCCAGAGCTGCAAGTCCAGCAATTGTCGATACAACGTCATCAGAAATACGAATTAATCCGGTTTGATTCTCTTCGGACATACAGATCACTCCCCTAAATTTGGTATAAATCTATTGTAATAAGTTCAAAACATGAAAGCAAGAACAGTTGCTTTATACAAACTCAATTTACTTTATCTAACAATATGGGTATATTAAAAGAAGTCAAAAAGTGCCAAAATTGATGATACAGTCGGAGGGTTTATCTTGAAAGGAAAATTGTTTTACGTGGGTTTGATTCTTTCTTTCACAGCAAGTGCCATTTCCCACTTCATGCACGCCAATCCAACACTACAATTCATCATCGCAGCCATAGCTATTATTTTCGTAGCTGGGTTTCTGGGGAAAGCTACGGAGAGCGTTGCCCATTATGCAGGTGAGCGAGTAGGAGGCTTCCTAAATGCTACATTCGGCAATGCAGCTGAACTGATCATTGCGATTTTCCTTGTCAAAGATGGATTATTTGATGTCGTAAAAGCAAGCTTAACCGGCTCTATTATCGGTAATTTGTTGCTTGTGCTAGGATTAAGTGTCTTTGCTGGGGGCATGAAGTTCAAGGAGCAATCGTTTAATGTCAAACTCGCCTCACATAACTCTTCCTTAATGATTCTAGGGGTTATCGCTTTATTTATTCCCGCTATTTTTGCAGGAGGCCTAACCACCAAGGAAACATCCTCCATGAGTATGATTGTAGCTATTCTACTCATCGTCGCTTACCTACTGTGGTTGTTATTTTCAATGGTCACCCACAAACAAATCCTATCGGATGAGGCCATCGAGCATGGCGAAGCAGCTTGGTCCAAGTCAACCTCGATTGTCTTCCTCATTCTGGCTACAACGATGGTAGCCTTCACAAGCGAATGGTTGGTCGGTACCTTGGAGTCGGTTACCCATAAGTTTGGGTTATCCGAGTTGTTTGTTGGTGCATTTCTCATAGCGATTATCGGTAACGCGGCAGAACATAGTGCCGCTGTCATGATGGCCATGAAAAATAAAATGGGTGCCGCTGTTGAAATCGCCATCGGCAGCTCTCTGCAAATTGCGTTATTCGTCGCACCGGTGCTTGTCATTGCCAGTTTCTTTATGGGCGGAACTCCTATGAACATCGTCTTCTCTACTTACGAACTTGCTGCAATTGGAGTCGCTGTCTTTATCACCAAATCCATTTCACAAGATGGTTCCACGAATTGGTTTGAAGGTCTGTTGCTGCTTATTGTTTATATCATCTTAGGCGTAGTTTTCTTCCTTGTTTAGGAGGTTATATCGCAAATAAAAAAAGTAACCCTGCGCTAGGGTTACTTTTTGCTATTCAGCGCTTCATAGAGCTCGGCAAGGTTACGTTCAAGCTTGTTGAGAATTTCTTTGCCAGGTATTTCAGATATAAGTCCTGCGCGAATGGCAAAATCAATTTCTCTTGAGAGTCCGTACATTTGCGTATCTAAAACCTCTTCATACAGTGGGCATTGACGTGTTGTCAAATTCTCCATTTGCACTTCGATCAGCTTTTCGATTTTATTTGCATCTTCTTGAAGAAGACTGAGCGCTTTTTGATTCAAGTCGAGCAGTAGATCAGATGAAGACATTCCATCTTTCCCCCCATACCTATAGTCATCCGTCCTTATATGATCTATATTAAGCGAAATTGCTCCAATATACAAGAGAAGGTACCCTCAGAGTCTCTGAGAGTACCTTCTTTTCATAGCCTTTATCTATTCTTCTACAACATTAACACCTAAATTGTGTTTAGCGAATACTTCGCCCATAGCAATCTTGGCTTCCTCAGCATCTGGACCATGAACATGAAGATCATAGTTGCTTGAGCTAAGCAGTGTCGTGAACAACCCAAGGATACTTTTCACGTCGATATACTTATTATCGTATTGAAGAACGATGGACGATCTGAATTTGTTAGCAGTTTGTGAAATTTCTACAATAGCAGCATTATTAGCACTTGGCATATTTCATTCCTCCATTTGTTTACATATAAACTGGTCGTCTTGCTCCTATATGATAACTTGGATGGGTAACAAAGCGCAACTAAAAATTTCCTGCATCCCCAAGGCTTGTCCTTACTTGCTCTTGGATGTAAGCACTTTCTTAACTACGTTTCCAATGAGCATTAAACCAACAAAAATAGCCAACAGCATAAGCAGTCTGCCTTTATATTGACGGAAATGAAATAAATCATGCGCTATCATCGATTCCAGGTATATGATAGGCAATTTACCCAATAAAGTACCCCACAGAAAATGGGTAAACCGCATGCGTGTAAGTCCTGCGGCAAAATTAATGGCCGAAGAAGGAAGAATGGGAATTAATCTGCCTAAAAATACGTATAAAAAACCTTGTTTCTCCATACGTGTACTAAACTGCTTTACGAGTGGAAATCGCTCGAGCTTCTTTTCCACCCAAGCATGTCCATAATAACGAGCAAAGTAAAAGGAGGCAATCGCCCCTAAGCAAGACATCACATAATTAACGAGAAAACCAACTTTAATACCGAAAATGGCCACATTCGTTCCCGCGACAATCACAAAGGGGATAAATGGAAAAAACGTTTGAAAGAAAACTAGGGCCATTCCGATAATTTTGCCTGGCCAACCAAGTGCCCTTAGATGTTCAGACAGCTGTCGCATATTACTATGCGTTAGTTTTATGCCCATATGGTTAAAAAAGAAAAAGTAAATTAAACCACCAAGCAACAGGCAAGCAATTACAATTTGAAGAATTCTCTTTCTATTGAACGACACGACAAATTTCGACCATCCTTCCTTTTAGACCCAACTATTGTAACATGTTGCACTGGGTTCAGGAAGAAAAATCTAGACCGGAACCAACGAAGCAAATGAAGTCCTTCCTTCTCCAGTCTCCCCTCCCGCTTTGCTTTTATGAGAAAAAAAAGAAGTACCTGTCCAAGGACAAGCACTTCATGTTCATTATCCGATCTGAATCTGATTACGTCCGTTATTTTTGGCTTGGTAAAGCGCCATATCAGCACGATAAAAGAGTGATTCTACGCTAATCTTATCTTCTTCCCAGTTCCAGTCTGAGACGCCACAGGAAACGGTCACTTGCGGGTTCGTCTCCGCGAGGACACGCGCACGAATACGTTCCGCTATCCGAACGGTTTGATCCTTTGCCACTTGCGGTAAGTAAACGGCTAGCTCTTCTCCGCCCCATCTGGCCGCGATGTCACTGTCCCGTATGCTGCTCTTAATGATTTGGCTTACCTGAATCAGAATTTTATCACCGACTTGATGTCCGTACGTATCGTTAACTCGTTTGAAATTGTCGATATCGACCACAATCAACGATCCGCAAAAATCCTTTTTTTGCATCAAGTTAGCCTGTTCATCCAAGTAGTGTCGTACGTATAACCCTGTTAGATTATCCGTGATAACCATTCGCTTTACTTCCGCATGTAGAGAAGCATTCGTCATAGCGAGCCCAATATGTCCAGAGAGAACCTGAAGCAGCTTGTAATTATCATAGGAGAAAAAATTGGGCTTGCTGTGGACGACAAGAATGACACCTTCTACTTCCCCATTCACCAAAATCGGTGAACCAATGAGTGAGCAGGATTGGGTCATTTGCATTAATTTAGATTGCACTTTGGAGTTGATCCAATAATCAGAAATAATAATAGGCTCTTTAGATGAATAGATGAGTCCCGAGAAACCCTCGTCCAACGTAAACGTCTCATTAAAAATAGCAGGTAAATTACTAGCTTGAACGATCAAATGCTCACTCGTTTTATTCGTCTGCAGAATACAGCTATAGTCTGCTCTGAATATACTGATCAGCTCACTCGAAGCAAAATTAAATATTTCATTAAGCCGTAAGCTTTGATTTAACTGTTTCGTTATCTCATTAATGAGACGAAGCTCGTTAATCATCACATTCGATTGTTCATATAATTTGGCATTTTCAAAGGCAGAACCCGCCGTGTCGGCGAGCAGCGATATAAACTCTAAATCCGACGCATAAATCAAATCATAGGCAGATTGTAAATAGAGAACACCATAAACGCCTTGCTTCCCTGAAAGGGGTACCGCAATATTACCCGTACTGGGACGGCCATCTTTGACCACAGGTTCAAAAATGACATGCCCCTCCATAAAGGCTCGCGTACATATGTCATCTTCAATATTTTGAAAATTAAGCGGCTTCACGGATAAATTGGTAGAGTCATTGTCTTGCGATAGCAATAGATCCACTTGAATCTTTGGATAAACACTATGAATGCTATCAATAACTTCTGTCAGCACAGAGTCAACATCAATTTTGGCGTGCAGCTTCTTTGAAGCTTCAAACAGCACATCTTGCTTCTTGAATTCACGCTCATTCCGTTCGTTTTGCAGCAACAAGTGCTCATACTTACGTTGATCCACCAAGCTTTGCACACTGCTTCTAAACGAAATTATTAAGGTGTAAAGTAAATTTGCAAGCTCATCTGCTTCTATATGTAAGTAGGAAATTAGTCCTAAATATGTAAGGGGTCTTCCGTGAACATCAACGACAGGAACGGCAGCTGCCGAATGGCCCATCCATTCGCTTAACCCTAGTAACTCGTCACCGGACATACGATGAAAAGCAGCCTTTTGGGCACATCGGGCAAACGGATTATCTCCTCGTTCAACATAGCTCCAAGACATTCCCTTCTGCAGGAATGGATTCATAGGATCGAAATCATTCGGGCAGACATTGATTACGCTGAGATCCAAATCTGCGCATAACAGAGCGGTTTGAGCCGGTAGCATCGCTTGTCCGTATTGGTGAATCCATAGAGCAAAAGCTTCTTGCATGGCCTCACGAATGTTAGGATCCCAATAGGAAAAGTTGCTAGAAAGAACAAGCCCTTGCCTAAGGAACTCTTCGAAGTGCTCTGCACGACTATGTTGTTTCATACTACGAAGTGATTCACTCATAGGCCTCTCCTTCACCGCCAGACTGACTTACTTATGACACAAGCCGTTCTCTTACCTCATATTATCATACTCTTTTTCTGTGCTTATTGCACTATTTTTTCGAATCTCTCCTAAGGATTGAGACTTGACACGAGTCTCTGTTTTTTATAAAATTAGAAGTCGAGTACCAACATGATTTCGGTGAATGCCATTTGTGATCACCCTCACTGCTTTTGCTCCTTTCAAGACAGCGGCTGAACTACTCTTGTCAGGGAATCACATTATGATTCGTAAGCAAAACCAGGCACTTGTCTTCACCCTGACATCTAGATGCTATCTACTACACTAATTGTAAAAAAGAAGGAGTTTTTCCTACATGTCACGTTATACAGGCCCTAAATTTAAATTAAGTCGCCGCGTTGGTATTTCTTTGAGCGGTAACGGTAAAGATTTGAAACGCCCTTTCCCTCCAGGTCAACATGGCCCAGGACAACGTAAAAAAATGAGCGGTTATGGCGTTCAATTAAATGAAAAACAAAAGCTTCGTCACATGTACGGTTTGAACGAGAAACAATTCCGCAACTTGTTCGACAAAGCGTCCAAACTAAAAGGTATTTCCGGTGAGAACTTCATGATCTTGCTTGAAAGCCGTTTGGACAACCTGGTTTACCGTCTTGGTCTTTCCAACTCCCGTGCAGGCGCACGTCAATTAGTTGCTCACGGTCACGTTACTGTGAACGGCAAAAAAGTAGATATCGCTTCATACCTCGTATCTACTGGCGACGTTATTGCTCTTCGTGAAAGAAGCAAAGGTCTTTCCGCAGTAAAAGAAGCTCTTGCTAACCGTAACTACCTGCCAACTTACCTTGAGTTTAACGACGCAAGCGTAGAAGGCAAGTTCATCCGTTTGCCAGAACGTTCTGAGCTGCCACAAGAAATTGACGAGAAACAAATCGTCGAGTTCTACAGCCGTTAATAGTCTTAACCCGCCTAGGAATTTTCCTAGGCGGGTTATTTTTTTGCATACGAGGTGTATCCCTCTGATATCCCTTAAGGACGAGCGCATTTGCACCTTATTCAACACAAGGATAAACGACTTCGTCTTCCTTCAGGGACGAGCGAGTTTGTCAAGGTAGATGCGAAGCAAATGTGTAGACTTATACTTTCTTATCTACTCAAAAAAACCCGAGGCAGAGCCTCAGGCTTTCACTACATTGAGATTTTCTTAATTTAGAAACTGAGCCAGGTAGTAATTTTTTTTTGCCGCGGCGAATAACGATATAGGATTCCCCAAGCTTGCCTAGTTCATTTGCTAGTACATCGACTTGTGTCATACGAACCCCATTGACCGTGACTGCTCCGCTTTCAATGTCCTGACGTGCTTGACGCTTGGATGGCGCAGCTCCTACCGAAATCAGCAAATCGACCAAAGGCATGTCTGCTTGCTCCAATGTCGTAGAAGGAACATCTTTGAAAGCTTCTTCAATCTCACTACGCGACAGGTCTTGAATGTTCCCACTGAACAAAGCCGTAGTAATGTTCAGCGAGCTTAACAACGCTTCTTCCCCATGTACCAGCTGCGTCACTTCGCGGGCCAGCAGCTTCTGCGCTTCTCTTTTCTCCGGCTGCTGCTTCACTTCTTCTTCCAAACGCTCGATTTCCTCATGACTGATGAACGTGAAATATTTCAAGAAACGGATGACATCACTATCGGCTGTTCCCAACCAAAACTGATAGAACTGGTAAGGAGACGTTTTGGCTGCATCCAACCAGATGGCCCCACCCTCTGTCTTACCGAATTTCTGTCCATCGCTTTTCGTCACAAGTGGCAGTGTAGCTCCATATGCGCGTTGATCCGTAGTTTTCCCGATCAGTTCCAGTCCTGCTGTAATGTTTCCCCATTGATCGCTGCCGCCAATTTGAAGCGCACAATTTTTCGTTTCATTCAGTTTCAGGAAATCATACGATTGCAGGATCATATAGCTAAACTCCGTAAACGAAATACCTTTTGTGATTCGTGAATCGACGGAATCTTTACCCAGCATGTAATTAACCGTAAAGTTTTTCCCAACATCACGTAAGAATTCGATGACATTCAGGGATCCGAGCCAATCGTAATTATTCACAAGCTCTGCGCTGTTGTCCAAATGTTCGGAAAAATCAAGGAAACGTGACAGCTGATTTTTGATGCTTTGTGACCAAGCCTCAACGATCTCTGGTCCATTCAGCGTTCTTTCATTCGCTTTCCCGCTTGGATCTCCGATAAGACCCGTACCACCGCCAACAAGCGCCAAAGGAATATGTCCAGCAAGCTGAAAGCGTCTCAACGTCAAAATCGGCAGCAAACTACCGATATGCAAACTATCTGCCGTCGGATCGAACCCGCAATAAAGAACGACACGTTCTTCACTCAGCTTCTTTTCTAATCCTTCCCTATCCGTAATTTGATGCAGCAGCCCACGAAACTCCAAATCCTTTAAAATCGTCATGTTCTTCCATCTCCTTTTTCCAAATCGGCATACAAAAAAGTCCTCTCATCCACAAAGGGACGAGAAGACTTGACTCGCGGTACCACCCTAATTAAAACAGCACCTTCGTATATCTATAGCAAGTCTATCAACAAGCTGTTAGAGGCACGCATACTGTTTTCACTCAAGAACCTATAACGGGGTTTAATCGGCAAACACTACTGCCACAGCCAGTTGCTGTGGGTTCCCATCTGCTGCTCAAGACCGTAATTCACTAACCTGCAGGTACCGGTTCGCACCATCCACCGGCTCTCTGAAAGCATCCACAAGCTACCTACTGCTGATCCATCTACGCACTTGTACAAGTTATATCACAGCTTTCTGTGGGTTGTCAAACCATTCAAACATCGTTTTCGATGGTCAATATTACCGCAAAACGTGCAATTATGGTATACTATTAGGGTTCATGTAAGGAGGATATTGGAACTTATGCGCAATTTTTTCGCGAAATGGAATCGCCCTTGGGTGAGGACAACATTCAAAGTAACATGGATTACCTTAAAATGGACTCTGATCTCTGCCTTTTTGGCAGGTGTTTTGGGTGGGTCCGCCGCATTCGGATATGTGAGTGCTTTGGTTAAAAAAGATCCTATACGAAGTCAAGAATCGATTCGCCAGCAAATGCAAGAAAATGCCGTCACAGGCTTTGCTTACTTCAATGACGACGCGATCATCGGTCAATTGCGTACGGAGGAAGACAGACGCCTTGTCGCTTTGGCAGACATTCCACAAGTCGTCTTGGACGCTGTTTTGTCCATTGAGGACAAAGACTTCTATAACCATCGCGGCGTAGATTTCCGCGGTATTTATCGTGCGGTCACCCAGAAGCTGCTGAATGAAGAAGTACAAACAGGCGGAAGCACGATTACACAACAACTCGCCAGAAGAGTATTCCTCACCTTAGACAAAGATGATGGCCGGAAAGCTCGTGAGCTATTGCTCGCGCTTCGCATGGAGCGCCTTATGTCCAAAGACGAAATCTTACTTGCTTATCTGAACAAAATTCCTTATGGAAACGGATCAACAGGCTATAATTTATATGGGATTAAAGCAGCCGCCAAAGGCTTATTTAACATCGATGATCTAGCTAAGCTGAACGTTGCTCAAGCGGCTTATTTAGCCGGACTCCCTCAGAGTCCCTCCCAGTACTCGGCATTCACCAGTAAACCGGAATTTGATGAGGATGATTTCAAAAGGGCAATTACAAGGCAGCAACTCGTTCTCAAACGGATGTTGGACGAGAAAAAAATTACCACAGATCAGTACCAAACAGCTCTGAAATTCGATCTTAGATCCTCCATGCCTCAACCTGCACAGAAGGCTTATACGACCTATCCGTATTTGATGATCGAAACGGAAAGAGAAGCTGCAGAAATTTTGCTCAGCATTCAAAAGCCCGATCTCGATCCAAAGAAAAATCAAGCAGCCTATAATGAAGCGTTAAAGGGCATACAATCTCAGCTGCTGCGTGGCGGTTACCAAATCTATACAACCATCGATAAATCAATCTACGACTCCATGCATGAAATTTCAAGCAATGAGAAAAACTTCGCGCCTACCGACGTGAAAAAAGGCGGTATTGAACAAGTCGGTGCCATTATGCTCGATTCGAAAACAGGCGCAATTAAAGGAATGATTGAAGGACGCAACTTCTTCGATGAACAGCTGAATCACGCTACACAGGCATTCAGACAGCCTGGATCTACCATGAAGCCAATCGCAGCTTACATACCGGCCTTAGAAAAAGGCGTCATTCAACCAGCGAGCATCGTGGACGATATTCCAATTATCCTGAAAGACGGCGTTAAAGGATTCCATCTTCCGGAGAACTGGGATCATACATTTCATGGTCTCATGACCGCACGCAAAGCCTTGAACCAGTCTTACAACATTCCGGCCATTGATATATTTTTGAATAAAGTTGGGATCAATGACGCTTGGGACTTTGCCAAAAAACTTGGGATCACTTCCATTCAAAAAGAAGATTATTATGCGCAGACAGGTGTAATCGGCGGATTAAGCCGCGGCACATCCGTTAGAGAACTGACAGGCGCCTATGCCTCGATTCCCAATAAGGGCGCTTTTAATGAGACCTTTATGATTCGTGAAATCAAAGATTCCAATGGTAAAACGATTTATAAGCATGATCTGAAACCTACACAAGTCTATTCACCGCAAAGTGCTTATCTCATTACCGATATGATGAAAACGGTCATAAGTCAAGGAACAGCGACGGACTTGATGACTAAGTATAAATCGTATGGGAAAATTGAAATTTCAGGAAAAACAGGATCGACGCAGGATGATGCAGATGCGTGGTTCATGGGTTTCACACCCGATATTACGGTAGGTGTGTGGATTGGTTACGACCAACCTATCAACAAACTGTCATCGAAGACAAAGCAAACGTATCACGCCAAGGATATTTGGGCGCTCATTATGAACCGGACCATGGAGCAGAAACCTGAACTCTTCCCCACGAAAACTTTCGTGAAACCGGAAGGCATCGTATCTGCAACAGTATCAAGTTTATCTGGCAAGCTGCCAAGTGAATTAACGAGCAAATCGGATCTGCTGGTCACAGATATTTTTAACAAGAAATATGTGCCTACAGATGTAGACAATGTTATGGTAAACATGAAAATCAGCTCGTATAACGGACTTAACTACATTGCACAAGACCATACGCCTGCTGATTTTACACAAGAAAAAACGGTAATCAAACGCCAAAAGTCGATCAGTCAATTGCTTAAGGAAGTCGAAGATGCGATGAGTAAACTGCCAGAAAAGAGCAGAAAACCCATCGATAATTACAAGCCTACCGACTATGACGATGATGCCCCATCGGAAATGGATCCGCGCGTGGATGACGGTAAAGAGCCCACGGCGCCAACCAATGTAGTAACGACCAAATCAGGCGATACGGCTACAATCACTTTCCAGGCAAGCACAAATGCCGATTTGGTTGGGTATCGCATTTATCGCTCTGACAATCACAGTAAATTCCAGCTCATGGGCGGGAAAGTTGTGTTAGCAGGCGCAGAAACCAAATTCACTGATCATATCCCATCCAGTGGGTTGGTCGGCTATTACGTAACGGCTGTCGATGTAGCTGGCAAAGAATCCATCCCAAGCCGGTCTTCCTACACGGATGGCAGCTCATTGGATTCCTTATTCGTACCTTCTGCAGATGGCAGCCAGATCCCTGGATCCACCACTCCACCGGACGGATCAAACCGTGGAGATAAGACCAATCCAGGAGGACAACCAGGAACTGACAAAAATAACGGCAGCGGAAGCACCAAGGATTTACCCGCTGCTCCTACAGGCATTAAGGCCAAAGCTGATGGAGTCGGTATTACGCTGACTTGGAAAGCCAATGCGGGCAAAGACAATGTCAAGCAGTATAACGTGTTCTATAGCGATAAGGAAAAAGGAACGTTTTACGAAGCTAGGCTCCGTAAAAGACGCTACCGAATTTCATTATTATGCGAATTCCTTTAATGGCTATTATCGGATTACAGCTGAAAATGATGCCGGCGAGTCCAAACCATCCGCTACCATCGCTTACAACAACTAGATGATTTCAATCAGATCCGGGCAACCGGATCTTTTTTTATTTCATGGGCGAGATAAGGATAAACGACTTCGTCGTCCTTCAGGGACGAGCGGGTTTATCAAACAAAAACCCTCTTCTACCGGCTAGCGGCAAGAAAAGGGTTTTCTTGGAAAATGGTTTAATCTTCAATCGTCGACAAGTCGCCTGTTGGCAAATTGAGTTCCCATGCTTTAAGAACTCTACGCATAATTTTACCGCTGCGTGTCTTCGGCAGCTTATCTTTAAATTCGATTTCGCGAGGAGCGGCATGTGCAGAAAGGCCCTCTTTGACGAATTTGGAAATTTCGGCTTTAAGCTCATCCGATGGCACAAATCCTTCACGCAATGCGATAAAGGCTTTAATGATTTCGCCACGCATAGGATCAGGCTTACCAATAACACCTGCTTCAGCAACCGCTGGGTGTTCAACCAGCTTGCTCTCTACCTCAAACGGACCTACACGTTCTCCCGCTGTGTTAATCACGTCATCCACACGACCTTGGAACCAGAAGTAGCCTTCTTCATCCTGATAGGCGGAATCTCCGGATACATACCAGCCTGTCAGACGGAAATATTCTTCATACTTGGACGGATTGTTCCAAATTTTACGCATCATCGATGGCCAAGGCGTTTTGATGGCTAGGTTGCCCATCCGATTAGGAGGAAGCACCTGACCTGAATCATCAATAATAGCTGCTTCAACACCAGGAATTGGCCTGCCCATAGACCCAGGTTTGATCGCCATAGCCGGGTAATTACAAATCAGTTGCCCACCGGTTTCGGTCATCCACCACGTATCGTGAATACGTTGGTTGTACACTTTAAGTCCCCAACGGACGACTTCCGGGTTAAGAGGCTCGCCTACGCTCAGAACATGGCGAAGCGACGACAAATCGAATCCGTTGACAACGTCGTCGCCTGCGCCCATTAGCATGCGAAATGCCGTTGGCGCACTGTACCAAACCGTTACTTTATATTTTTGAATCGTATTGTACCAATCCTGCGGACTAAATCGCCCACCTCGAATGACATTCGTTGCCCCGTTCAACCAGGGTGCGAAAATACCGTAGGAAGTGCCTGTCACCCAACCTGGATCAGCCGTACACCAGTAGATATCATCCTCTTGAAGATCCAATACAATTTTACCTGTGTAATAATGTTGAATCATCGCGTTCTGTACATGGAACACACCTTTGGGCTTCCCTGTTGATCCCGATGTGTAATGAATGATCAAACCATCCTCGCGATCCAACCAAGTGATTTCCAGCTCTGTTGAAGCGGTTTCCATTTCTTTGAAGAAATCCACTTGTCCCTGTGCGAGTTCAATATCCTGACCAACCAGAATGACATGTTTCAAATGCGGAAGTTCGTCGAACGGAACGCGAGACAACAAGCTTGGTGTCGTAACAATCGCGACGGCTTCACTGTCTTCCAATCGGTCTCTAACGGCCGTTTCCATGAAAGCTTCAAAAAGCGGACCAACAACGGCTCCAACTTTAAGAGTTCCAAGTAACGCATAGTAGAGCTCCGGTGTACGCGGCATGAAGATAAAAACACGTTCACCTTTGCTAATACCAAGCCCGCGAAGCACATTGCCGAATTGATTTGATTTCGCTTTCATTTCCCCAAAGGTAATAGCCTCTTCACGTTGATTATCACTGTAATAAAGGGCAATTTTGTCCTTTTTGGAAGAGTCCGCATGTCGATCAATCGCTTCATAAGCCATGTTGACTTTACCTGTCTCATACCAGGAAAAGCTTTGTTCGACCTCTTTCCAGTCAAACTCAGCATGCGTTTGTTCATAATTTTTCATGTTTGGATTAGGTGAAACAGCTTCAATGAGTTCGACTTTCATTTGATCCATGTACGTAAAACCCTCCTCGCGTGGTAAACCGTTTTCATTTTACTGAAGTATTCAAGCAAAATGTGAGCGATTTTTGACATTGTCTATTATAACACATCAAAAATTTTTCGCCTACGCTTAAGTTATGCTTTTATTTCCAGATGGAATTTGATATAAGAGTACTATGACCTAAAGGAAAAGGAATCTTTCATCATGTTGTTTTTTAAAAGGAGAGCTAAGGTTATGCAGCATATCAAAACGTATCACTCGCACTGTTTGCGCACAGCTCCCGACCAACCCGAAATCATTATTGAAGGGCCTGTTTCAGGTGAAAGATTACAGCAGTTGACGATGCACAGCAAATTAGATGCCTTTCGCAGACCCAAGGAACAGCTGGAAGCTCTTATAGAAATCGCAGAATTGCCTGAAGGACGTATCATATTGGCAAGAGACGGCGTGACGATCGTTGGTTATGTTACCTTTCATTATCCGGACGAAATCGAGCGTTGGTCACAAGGACATATGCAGGATTTAATTGAACTTGGCGCCATAGAGGTTGCGGACGAGTATCGTTCGATCGGTTTGGGTAAAAAGATGATACGCCTTGCCTTCGAAGGTGAGCAACTCGAAAATGTCATTTGTTTCACGACTGAATATTATTGGCATTGGGATTTGGAAACAAGCAAACTAACGGTATGGGAATATCGTCAATGATGGAGAAGCTGATGAAGAGTGTGGACATGATCTGGTTTGCTACCGATGATCCGGAAATCTGCTCGCATCCGGCCAATTGCCTGATGGTGCGGATTGGCAAGCAGGTGCCTATCTCATCGATTGAACAGTTTGATCGGATTCGGTTTCAACAACGGTTTATGTACTAAGCGTAAATAATGACCAAGTTATCTAGGATTTCAGAAGCTTTGAGCAAGATTGTTAGCGATTCCGGGGGAGTTTGGGATATGAAGAAGAAGGCATTGGGTCCTGTCTTTATCTATGATGATCAAGAAATACAATATAAGTTTAATGAAAATCATCCGTTCAACCAAGATCGGCTGCTGATGACTGTCGATCTGCTGCGCAAAAGCAATATGCTGCCTGAGCGTGCCTTAAGGCATCCCCGTTCCGCAACGGATGCAGAGCTGATGAGGGTACATACGCCTGCTTATATCGAAGCTGTGAAAGCGCTTAGCAGCCCCGAACCGGATGAGATTTGGGTCCGCGAAGCAACGCGCTTCGGACTCGATACCGACGACACGCCTTACTTCTCAGGGATGCATGATATCACAGCAAAGGTCGTTGGCGGTTCCATTACGGCAGCGGAGCTCGTCATGTCGGGCGCTGCTCCTCACGCCCTCCACCTTGGCGGTGGACTTCATCACGCCCTGCAGAGCAAAGGAGCAGGGTTCTGCGTTTACAATGACGCCTCCGCGGCCATAGCGCACGTGAAAGAGAAGTATGGCGCGAAAGTGCTTTACGTCGACACCGACGTGCATCATGGCGATGGCGTGCAATGGAGCTTTTACACCGATCCCCAGGTATGCACACTGTCGATTCATGAGACCGGGAAATTTTTATTCCCGGGCACAGGGGCTGTTAACGAACGCGGCGATGGCGAAGCGTTCGGCACGAACATCAATATCCCGGTAGAGCCTTATACCGAAGATGAGTCGTGGCTGGAATGCTTCGGCGAGGTGCTGACGGAGACGATTGCCCGCTTCAAGCCGGACCTTATTATTTCGCAGCATGGGTGCGATGCCCATGCTTTCGACCCGCTGGCGCACGTGCATTGTTCCATGCACGTGTTCAAGGCTATGCCCGAGCTGATCCACTCCCTTGCGCACCAATGGTGCGAAGGACGGTGGGTTGCGCTCGGGGGCGGCGGGTACGACATCTGGCGCGTCGTACCGCGGGCCTGGAGCCTGCTCTGGCTCGTCATGAGCGAGCAGCAGGCCTTCTTGCAGCAGCTGGAGGCAGAGCCCCAGCTGGCGCTTCCGCAGGCGTGGCTGAACGCCTGGCAAGGCAAGAGCCCTGTCCAGCTGCCAGATACGTGGCTGGACCCTGTAGACACATGGGCGCCGATTCCAAGGCGCCAAGCGATTGTTGAAAAGAATCGGCAAACGAAGGAATTGGCCTTGATGTACTTGAAATGATAATAACCCCGCTTGAATGCTCCAAGCTCAGATCATAAAAAGCTCAAACTCCGCAAACTTAGCGGGTTTGAGCTTTTTTGGTTAGACCTTAAAGAACGTTATAGATAATTCAACTTTTACACTTTGTAATCAAAGTTGCTTCACGATATCTTCAACCATTTTATAGGAATTCTCTGAAGCTTGTACCGTAAATTCGGCAAAATTCACATGTGCGGAGCCATCAGCTTTGTCGGACATCGAACGCAGTACCACATAAGGAATGCCATTCATGGAACAGACCTGTGCAACGGAGGCTCCCTCCATTCCACGCAAGTGCCGCCCAGATCTTGATGCAGACTTGCAACCACTTCTCGACTGGCAATAAACTGATCTCCCGAGAGCACTCTACCCTGCTTCACTTTACCTGCAAAAAGCTTTTCGCCTGAAATGGAAGCCAGCTCGATCAACTTCGCATCTGCCTCAAAAATGGACTTTGCCTCATAAGGGATGACGCCCTTCGGAAAACCTAATACCGTTACATCCATATCGTGCTGCATGCACTCGGTCGATATCACAAGATCCCCGATAGATAGTTCTGGATCCAATGCTCCGGCCACACCTGTGAAGATGACTGCTTCTACATGGAACTGATCTATTAATAGTTGCGTAGTGACTGCTGCATTCACTTTTCCTACACCCGTCCGGCATACGACAACTTGTTTCCCGAAATAGCTGCCTTCACGAAACGTGATGCCCGCCTTCTTCGTTTCACTCACATTTTCCATATGAGCAATCAGTAATTCAATTTCTTCATTCATCGCGCCGATCAGCGCAATCTTATTCCATGACATCGTAGGGACCTCTTTTCCTAATTTACACAAGAAAAACCGCCAGAAAATCCTGAAGACCCTACCCGTAAGCACGGTTTTCAGTGTTAAAGTGGAATTGTTGCTTGGACTCACTGCTGTAACACTGAAAAACAGTGTTACAGTTCTAAATATGTCACTTTTGATCTACTTGTCTACCTGTAAGCACGGTTTTCAGTGTTAAAGTGGAGTTGTTGCTTTGACTCACTGCTGTAACACTGAAAAACAGTGTTACAGTTCTAAATATGTCACTTTGATCTACTTGTCTACCTGTAAGCACGGTTTTCAGTGTTAAAGTGGAATTGTTGCTTTGACTGACTGCTGTAACACTGAAAAACAGTGTTATCTTTCTAGACATACCGTTTAGCCATTTCCTTGCGAACATTTGACCTTTTCCTTTTATGTTCCTTATGCTTTTTTATAAACGCATCCCAATGATGACGTTCATCTCAAAACATCTGCTTTTAGTAAGTCTGACTCACATTTTTAAAACATATAACTTCTTATCTTTCAAGGATAAACGACTCAACCGTCCCTCAAGGACGAGCGCGTTTGCCAAAGTTGATGCAAAACGAAAAGTAATAAACTTTTACTCTCATATCAACTGAAAAACCTCTATCAGGAGTCATCCATGAAGGAATGACCTCGGGTAGAGGCTGAGTTTTACAAAAGACAACGCATTAAGACTGGGAAACCGAATGGCGATAAATAATTTCGTGCGGGAGTACGACTTGCATGTTATCGGTTGACTCTTTGTTCATCAGTTTCGTCAGCAAACGCATGGAAACCGCACCAATATCATACATCGGTTGAGCTACAGTAGTTAACGTAGGTCTTACCATAGAAGCCATACGGATGTTGTCCACACTAATCACGGCGATATCCTCAGGCACACGAAGCCCACTGTCTTGAACGGTGTGAATGGCACCAATCGCCATTTCATCTGTAGCCGAGAAGATAGCTGTAGGTCTAGGAGAAAGCTCCAAGAAATATTTCACAGCATCCACACTCGATTCATAGCGATAATTGCCGATACGCACATACTCATCACGCAGCTCAATTCCCGCTTCATCCAAAGCCTTCTTGTAGCCTTGGTAGCGAGCAAAGCCATTGGCCGGATCCTGCAAGGTACCGGAGATCATCGCGATATCGCGATGTCCAGCAGCAATCAATACGTTCACAGCATCGAATGCGGCTCTCTCGTGGTCAATATCAACGGAAGCCATCGTCTGGTTCTCATCCTTCGTCCCACACAATACAACAGGAACCGAAGAGGTTCTGAACGCTTGAATATGATCCTCTGTCACCACACCACCCATGAAAAGCAATCCATCCACTTGTTTCTCAAGCAATGTATTGATAACACGGATTTCTTTCTCTTTCTTCTTATCTGCGTTACACAAAATGATATTGTAATGATACATATTCGCAATATCTTCAATCCCCCGTGCAACTTCAGCAAAGATGGAATTGGAAATATCAGGAATAACGACACCAACCGTCGTTGTTTTCTTGCTGGCAAGACCTCTTGCCACCGCATTAGGGCGGTAACCGAGCCGTTCTATCGCTTCAAAAACTTTTTTGCGTGTTTGGGGCTTCACGTTCGGATTGTTGTTTACAACCCTAGATACGGTTGCCATGGAAACTCCAGCTTCTCTTGCTACATCATAAATAGTTACGGTCACGGTTACTCTCTCCATTTTCAAAAGTATTCTGCGATCCTAGTAGTAGATATTACCGTTATAATACGACAATTTCATGCATCTTGCAACGTATATTGAAAATGCTTTGAAAATATTTTCATTGTTTTTCATTAATGTTCATAAAATGGATAAAGCCAACCCTAACGGATTGGCAAATTATACTTATGTTGAAATGGCACTCTGTGTAATTTGAGACAACCGTTTACGAATTTCTTCCGTCCATGGCTGATCCCCGAGCGACTGAGCCAACAACAAAATGTCCAACAATTCATTGATGCGTTCTTCAACAATTTTTTCCATAGAATCGTTCATATGCTCTCTTTCTGTTACTTTACGCAGTAAAAAAGCAATTTCAGATAACTCGTGAAAAAAGAGCTGCTGCTTCTCAGGTTTACTCCCTAACTTGCCGATCAGAGCTGTAAGTTCGGGTTTCACATGAGGAACAACTTCACTTCTGCCGCACGCTTCACATGAGTAAATAGGGACATTTTCAATATCCACTTTATTTTGATAAATAACCGTACGCAGACGAAGGTTCATCGCACGTCCGCACTTGCAATACTTTTGCATCCAAAGAACACTCCTTCACTAAAGGGGGCATGTACATAACTTGCTTGTACTATGGTATTCTACTATCTCGTTTGATTTCCTTCTGAGAACGGAGTAGTAGTTTTTGCCACCTTTGGAAGCGAGATATTACTTTTCCTTTTGCACCTTAAATTGGATAAGTTCATCCACAAACCGTTTGGAAAATACCGGAAGATCTGGCGGGCGTCGCCCTGAAATGATGTTGCGATCGACGACGACTTCTTCATCCACCCAAGTTGCACCCGCATTTTCAATATCGTCACGAATTCCGGGTGTAGAGGTCAGCGTATAGCCTTGGATGATTTTGGCGGAAATGAGTACCCATCCAGCATGACAAATTTGAGCAATTGGCTTAACGGCAGCATGAAACTCTTGGGTTAAACGGATGACATCCGGATAACGACGAAGCTTGTCAGGCGCCCAACCGCCAGGAACGTATAACCCACTATAGTCCGATGAGTTTACTTCCTCGAATGCATAATCAGTCGTAATAGGAACACCGTATTTTCCATGATACACGGTTTTGGCTTTAGGTCCTACAATGTGTACAGTAGCTCCAGACTCACGCAAGCGCAAAACCGGATACCACATTTCCAAATCCTCAAATTCCTCATCAACAAAAGCCAATACGTTAGTTCCCGCTAATGACATGTTAATTTCCTCCAACCATGGATTCTGCTTGTTCCGACTGGACAAGCAGCTCTATAATTTCTTCACTTGTTTTACAAACTAAAATTTGGTTCACTAAGTCCTTGCATTTAACAGCATCACTGCTTAGCAAACGATGTTTCACTTGCAGCAGCGTCTGTACCGATATACTAAGCTCTTCGATACCCAGCCCTAACCAGATCGGCAGCGCTCGAATATCCCCGGCCATCTCCCCGCATACGCCTACCGGAATGCCTGCTCGCTTGCCGGAATCGATAACATGTTTCAACAATCGAATGACCGCTGGATGGTAAGGATTATATAAGTGCGCGATATTCTCGTTCATGCGATCCACGGCCAAAATATATTGAACCAGATCGTTCGTCCCTATGCTCATGAAGTTGACTTCACTGGCCAAAACGTCCGCAATAATCGCTGCCGCGGGCACTTCAATCGTTAATCCGACCTCAATATTCGCGTTGAACGGAACTCCCTGCACAGTCAGCTCCGCCTTCGCCTTTTCCAGCAGTGCTTTCGCCTGGCGCACTTCATCCAAGGAAGTAACCATTGGATACATGATTTTCACGTTGCCGTAACTGCTCGCCCTTAGAATGGCCTTCAGCTGCGTCATAAACAGATCTGTCCGGTGCAAGGAGATCCTTATCGCACGGTAACCAAGAAAAGGATTATCCTCTTTGGCAAGCGGCATATAATCCAGTTTCTTGTCTCCGCCAATATCCAACGTTCGAATGACAATCGGACGTCCCTTTAACTGTCTGACGGCATGACGGTATACTTCGAACTGCTCATCCTCACTCGGCAATGAATCGCGATCCATATATAAGTATTCGGTTCGAAACAACCCGACTCCGGAAGCACCGTTTCGTAGAACCTGGTCAATCTCTAACACGGAATTAATGTTAGCATGAAGATTGACATAGCTCTTATCCAATGTCAGCGGCGCGACATCAGCAATTCCTTGCAAACTCTCTTTGAATTCCAGCCAATGTCGTTTGCGCGCCTTGTAGCGCTCGATAATGATGTCATCCGGATTAATGTAAAGAGTCCCTTCCTGACCGTCAATAATTAGAAAATCACCGTTCTGAATCGGTCTGAGCAGCTTGCCTTCCAAACCAAGCACATAAGGCACCGACATGGCTCTTGCCATGATGGACACATGGGAATGTGTCCCGCCAAGAATGGTCAGCAGCCCCAGCACTTTACCCGGATCCAGATGAGCCAACTGCGATGGCGTCAATTCCTTAGCAACCAAAATATAAGGATGGTCGATAGGCGGCACGGTTGCTGTTGTATCACCCAGCAAATGTTTCAATAGCCGATTGCCTACATCTTTAATATCGAGTGCCCGTTCTTTCATATACTCGTCATCAATTAAATTGAACATGCCGACGAATTTATCGATGACTTCTTTCACAGCCACTTCCGCTGCTTTGTACTGCAGCTCTATAATCCCCTGAATTTCATTCATGAAGATGGGATCTTCCAAGATGGCTAAATGGGCATCAAAAATGTAGGCTTGGTCTTGTCCCACTACTTCCTTGATTTCCTGCTTAATCAGCTCTAACTCATCCTTGGAAGATCGAATTCCATCATAAAGACGTTCGAATTCATAAGCTAAATCCGTTACATCAATCATCTTCTCTGGAAAGTCCCACTCCCAGGTCGGAATCACGAAAGCTTGGCCCATGGCGATCCCTGAAGACGCTCCTATCCCTCTGATCATCCGTTAGTCCCCCCCGACGATTTAGTAGGCTTTAAGACGACGGACATCACGGAACCTTGGCCTTTTTTGACAGCTTTAAATGGAGCAAAACTCCAAGACTTAACAAGATCCGGATTCGTAATAATCATCGGTGTCGCCATAGATGAAGCAAATTTCTTTACTTTATTATAATTAAACTTAATAAGCAGCTGGCCTGGCTCCACATGATCGCCTTCTTTCACCACCGCATTAAAGCATTTTCCTGGCAAACTAGACGTATCAATACCAATGTGCAGCAAGACCTCCAAGCCTTCCTCGGTCAAAATGCCCAGTGCATGCATAGTCGGATAAATATGCATGATCGTACCCGCAACTGGAGAAACCAGTTCTCCCTTTTCCGGAATAAACGCAACGCCGTTCCCAACTAACCGAGAAGCAAAGATGCGATCCGGCACCTCTTCTATGGGGATCATACGCCCCTGCATAGGAGAAGTAAACAGCACCACATGAATATCTTTGCGCAATACCTTCATAATTTCTTCACGAATCAACTCTGAGAATGTTCCGAACACGACCTGAACATTGCCTCCCCCAAGACGGATGACGCCTGCAGCTCCCAAGTGTCGTAATGCCGTGATGTCCATCAGACGATCATTCACAAGCGTAAGTCGCAATCTGGTGATACAGGCCTCAATCTTCTTAATGTTGTCTTTCCCACCGAGTGCTTGCAAAATTAGCGGTGATCGATACGGGATATCTCCCGCCCACTCTTCAAGTGAAGAGCCTTCCTCCCTACCGGGTGTTGGAATTTGGAACCGCCGAATTGCCCAGCGGAACAAAAAATAATATAGCAATCCATAAACCAGACCGATGGGTATCAGAAGTAAACCATTATGCGATAGGTGGAGATTAATCACGTAATCGATTGCGCCCGCGGAGTAAGAAAATCCATGATGAATATTAAGCTCATAAGCAATCCACATCGCAACACCAGACAATATCGCATGAACCACAAACAAATAAGGAGCCACAAATAGAAATGCAAATTCAATAGGCTCTGTGACACCGGTCAAAAATGAAGCTAAAGCAGCTGTCAGAAATGTGGCTTTAATCTTCGGCTTCAAATCTTCACGCGCTTCACCAATAATGGCAAAAGCAATTGCTGGCAAAGCAAACATCATAATCGGATATAAACCAGCCATGTACGTACCAGCGGTCGGGTCTCCGGCAAAATAACGCGGTAAATCACCATAAACCATATTCCCTGAAGGTCCTTGATATGCACCTATCTGAAACCAATAAAAATTGTTCAAAATATGATGCAAGCCGGAAGGAACAAGCAACCGATGTGCGATTCCATAAATAAAAGCACCTAAACCACCTAAACCGATGAGCCAATTGGATAGCTTGCTCATGCCAATTTCCAAATAGGGACCTACTGCAATCATAATGTAAGACACAACAAGCGTTGCCAGCCCCATAATAAGCGGAACTATCCGGGGACCACCGAAAAACTGTATGTATTCGGGTAGCTTAATTTCTTTGCATCGATGATAAATGATCGCGGCCAGGAGTCCAATCAGGATCCCACCTGGTACGCCAAGTTGGAACTGGGGGCCCAATGCATGTTCAACTAACCTAGTGAACATGAAATAACCCAGCATTGCTGATAATCCAGCTATGCCAGCACTCTCTGTTAGTCCTAGCGCTACGCCAACAGCAAAAATTATTGGAATATAGTCGAAGACCGTATTTCCAGCCAATAGCAGCATATCCCCAAAGCCAGATGCGTGCATCACACCCCAAGGCAAATCACCCAAACGCAGCAATACAGCAGCTATCGGAAGTGCAATGGTAGGCAGCATTAATGAGCGGCCGAGCTGTTGTAAATTCCCCATCCAGTTCAAACGTATGCTACCTCCTCTCTTAACAAATCGTAAAGCTTGTCAGCCCGTTTGTCAAAAACAAAATAAGCAGGTCGATTCTCGACCTGCTTAGGAGCTTCCTAGAACATTTCTTTATTAATACGAAGAGTTATTGTATCCGAATTGTTGACTGTTCCCCACGTTGTTAAATCCTGTGTTATAGGACTGCGAGTTTTGTTGTGACCCATATCCAGCTTGAGACTGGAAGGATTGTTGTTGTTGTTGAGCAGGTGTCACGGAATCGCTGCGGAGATACGCGTCATGCCCTGGTTGATTGCCACGATAATTAGCTGTGTGATAAGCATTCGGCATGATGTTGCTTTGCGAATAAGCTTGGTTCGATTGAACGGCATTGCCGTATGCATTGGACGTATATGGCTGTTGATTCGTTTGGTAGCTGAATTGTTGGTTTTGGCTAGCAGCATACGGGGAATTCATTCCGCTGAAAGAGGAATAAGAACCTTGGTAATTACCTTGTTGCTGCTGAGCAGGATTTTCCGAATCACTGCGAAGATAGGCATCATGCCCTGGTTGATTGCCTCTGTAATTGGCTGTGTGAAAGGAATTAGGGGAAGCCGATTGCCCATATGCTTGGTTTTGTTGTCCAGCATTACTGTAGAAGGATTGCACTGTCCCTACAGGTTGGTATTGTCTTTGGTAGCCTTGATATTGCGTCTGAACTCCTTGCGAATTCTGATTTTGCATTCCTTGAGAAGCATTTCCATAAGAAGAAGCCCCGTTGCTATTAAAGTTGTTATACATGCGTAAATCCTCCTCTGAGTATATCAAGTTTGTGACCCCTTTTTTGCGGCCTTTTTTATTCTCTCCGCTTCGTCTTTTTTTATTTATGGAAGCTGTTGGATTTTCTTTTTCTTTAGTATACTTAACATACACATAAATTGACTATGTGGGGTCGAATATGCCATAATCTCCTTGTAAACTATTCTCTTTTCAAGGAGGAACTATTCACATGTCCTATGATGTTATCATTATTGGCGCAGGTCGCCGGAGCCAGTGCGGCACTATTCACTGCAAAAGCAGGTAAAAAAACGCTGGTTATTGACAGTGATCAAAGCATTACTAAGAGGGCGTGGGTTGAGAATCATTATGGTGTAGATGCCATCTCAGGTCCCGATTTAGTCGACATCGGCAAAAAGCAAGCCGCTAAATTCGGAGCAGAATTCGTACAAGGTAAAGCAACCCAGTTAGAAAAAGAAGGCGATAACTTTCGAGTTGCTACGGAAAACGGTTCCTTTGAAGGCAAACATGTGATTCTTGCAACCGGATTGTCGGTAGAACTTGCCGAAGCCTCCGGCATCCAAACCAAACCTGGCACAGAGCCGCGGATTAAAACGGTCGTGGATGCAGATGCGCAAGGGCGTACAAGCTTGCAGGGCGTTTGGGCAGCAGGCACAACAGCCGGTGTTAGCGTACATACGATCGTCACTTCAGGTGATGGTGCCAAGTCGCTATCAATGTGCTTAGTGAGTTAAATGGCGAGAGATACGTCGATCATGATGTATTAAAAGCTTAATTGTTATAGACAAAGAGGGCTGTCTCCTTCGTAGCATTTGCTACGGAGGAGACAGCCCTCTTCCATTTATCCGCTCATTTTTAATTGTTTCTTGGATTAAGAATAGCATCCTCGACTTTAATACAGCGATCCATTATGACTTCGACTCCGGCTTCACTTGCGATACGCGCAGCCTCCTCATTCACGATATCGAGCTGCAGCCAAAATACCTTGGCTTTAATTTTCGCAGCTTCTTCCGCAATGGGAACGACTTGGTCAGCGCGGCGGAACACATTTACGATATCAACAGGTTCCGGAATGTCAGAAAGAGTAGCGTAACTCTTCTCGCCCAAAATTTCTGTGGCGTTCGGATTTACGGGAATAATTCGATAACCTCTGCTTTGCATAGCCGCAGAAACCATATACGAGGTACGGTCTGGTTTATCTGATAAACCAACTACTGCGATATTACCTGCATGCGCTAAAATGTCTTTAATGTGCTCTCTAGACGGATTTTCAAAAGGCATATGACTCACTCCTATTTTTTCAAATATGTCAGACCTTGTTTCCCCATTGCAGCCCAACTCTCGATAAACTGAGCTTTATTGACTTGCACTTGTTTTTTTCCTTTTAGCGGGTCATTCAAGTACACATTATTTTCATCATATCCGACTAATAGAACAGCATGTTCAGAATAGGATGTTTGCAATGGACCAATTGGCGTATCCCATGTTACCCATTTATAAGGGATATTATAATCAATTGTCGTCCAAGTAATGACAGGAATGCCGTTTGCTATTTGTTGTTCATACAAGTCAAATGATTCACCGGTGATATCAATTGCTTGAGGAATATAGGTTTTTAAGAGTGGGAAAAGCCCCGCATGATAAATACCAAAGCCGCGTTGTTTACGCGTAACGTCGCCGACAAAACCCGTATTTGGATTGCCCCAATAACCAATCGATCCATCTGCATTCAAAGACGCAGGTGTCGTATCCTTTGGCATTTCTTCGGCAAGCTCCATTTTGGTTTTATTAATTCCGTTAAATTGCAGCAGCATCGTTAAGCTCGTTACTTCACATCCTGCCGGCAATTCAGGCAGTTGGGCAAAGACGGGGGCATCAATCAATGCTGATTTCTTTACTTGATGAATAACTTGCGGCGTGGCTACGGCCACCGTTACATTCGTAGGTGTTGTCGTAGGGGCAGCAACAAACAGCGTTGGACTGGATGCGAATAGAGCTGTCTCTTTCCCCGTCGCCTTAGCATACAGCAATACAGCAAACACACTGCTGGCAAACACAAGTCCCGCAACAAGGAATAAGCCCAACGTTACTTTCAATCCCTGCCAAATAATCGTCATGCTACTCACCCGTTCGTTGTTTTGAGAATCTATTATTCACTCACAAGTTCAACTTGAGCACCGATGGAACGCAAATGGTCAAAATAGTCCGGATAAGATTTGGCTACATGATGGGCATCGCGAATGACCAAACCTTTCTCGGATCGAAGACCAACCACAGTTAGAGCCATAATCACACGGTGATCGAAATGAGCATTAATTTCCACTCCGCCTTCTACACCTTGCGGCTTGCCATGGACGATAATTTCGCTTTGACGTTCTTCCACATCTGCGCCGGCTTTACGCAATTCATTCAAGTAATCGGTAATACGATCGCACTCTTTATAACGCAGGTTTTCGACGTTGTAGAATCGGGAAGTACCGTCTGCAAATACAGCCGCAGCTACCATAGCCAACACAGCGTCCGTGAAGTGATCGCCATCGAATTCGCCAGCGATCAGCTTCTGATTGCCCCGCACATGAACAACCCCGTTAACGTGAGTCAGGTCAACACCCATTGCACGCAAAACATCTACACAAGCCTTCTCACCCTGCTTGCTATTTTCTTCAAGACGCAAAACGCGCACATCAGAATTTGTTACAGCTGCAGCTGCCAGAATCGCCGCGGATCCCGGGTAATCTCCTTGAATCACATATTCTTTAGCTTGATAAGACTGTCTGCCCGGAATGCGATAATGCATCAAATCTTCGCTGGCGTGTACGACAATACCAGCCTGCTCCAATACTTCAAGCGTCTGGCCGACAATAATCTTAGATTTCAAATCATGCAATACTTCAATTTCACTGTCCTCCTCGAGAAGAGGAGTCATAAATAGTAAAGAGCTCAGAAATTGAGAGCTGACATTTCCGGATACGGTCAATTTTCCACCGCGTGGTTGTCCACCTTTAATTGTTATCGGCAAACGACCGTTCGTATGTCGGACCTCAACACCCATTTGTTGCAAAGTTTCGATTAAATCGTCATGTGGACGTTTGCCCAATGATTCCGGATACGTATTTACGAAAGTCAACTCTGGACAGAAAGCTGCCGTCGACATCAAAAAGCGAAGAACAGCACCCGCATTGCCTACATTAAGTTCCGACACATGCTTAGGATGCTTCCCAAAGCCTGTGATGACGATTTTTTCATCATCCTCTTCAATGATTGCTCCCAGATCACGAATACAACGTCTCATCGCATCGCTATCTTCACTGTGAGCCGGATAATAAATTGTACTTGTCCCATCCGCAAGAGCAGCCATCAACAGATAGCGCGTTGTATAGTTTTTGGAAGAAAGTGCATTGATCTCCCCTTGTAGGCTTGCGGTAGGTTTCACTATGGCTTTCATATGTCGATCTCTCCCTATTATATGTAATATCCGATGAAGGTTAATCCAATACCACCTGTATAGCTGAGCATCGTATACAAGATCCAGACACGCCATTCTCTGGCCTGCAGCATCTTGATACTCTCAAGCTTCATCGTGGAAAAAGTGGTAAATGCCCCCATAAACCCAGTTCCAACCAATAATTTCCAGTTATCAAAGGCATGATGTCTCATCAACCAGCCCAGCAAAAAACAGCCCAACAGATTTATTGTCAGTGTACCATATGGAATAGAACTTGGAAACCGTTTTGATAGGTAAGCTCCCAGCCTAAACCGGCTCACAGCACCTAGAAACCCACCAATACTTACCAAGCACACAGACGACAGCCAACTATTCATAGAGGCCTTCCTGCCCCTCCAAAAGATTGTCCAAAACGAGCTCCCAGCCATGTAAAAGCAAGCCCTCCCCATAAACTACCCAATACATAGACCGCAGCTAATCCGAAGTGATCTGTTCTTAGCATATTCACAGTTTCATAGCTGAAAGTAGAAAAAGTAGTGAAGGACCCGATAAACCCTGTCGTCAAAGTTAAGCGAAGATTAGCGGGAATTCGGAGCTCCTTAGCAAAAGCAAGGAAGCCAATGAATAAGCAGCCCGCGAAATTACAAAACAGGGTACCCCAAGGAAATACAGAGGAGGTGCTAGGATTCCACAGGACCGAAAGCCCATATCGGGCAAGAGCCCCACATATTCCAGCTAGTCCAACATAAAGCATCATCTTTACAACTCCCGTAATGAACCAAAGGTTTGACATCCTGACGGATTATTTCTATCATTATTTATCAAGGGACTTCTTCCCAACACTTAAACTATGGAGGACCATCATGGAAACCATTTTACCATCCGAGATTAAAGAAAGACTAGGCCGCGGCGAACAGCTAGCCATTGTCGATGTACGTGAAGATGAGGAAGTCGCCGCCGGTATGATACCTGGTGCTATCCATATTCCTCTGGGTGAGTTAACTGAGCGCTTGAGCGAATTCCCGCAAGCGGAAGAAGTTATTCTTGTATGCCGGAGCGGAAACCGCAGCGGTCGCGCACTGAGCTTCTTGGAAGCACAGGGATATAAAGGACTGAAAAACATGACAGGCGGCATGTTGGATTGGGAAGACTAATCTTCTAAGCTTAAGTCTTTTTGCGACAAGCCGGCCTGAGTCATAATCAAGTTAACAATCTGTTCCGTTGTTAACTCTGTTGTGTCAATGGACATCGTAGCGAAGTCATAGGCAGCTTTTCGTTGTTCAAGGAGTGTGTGAACCCGATCCTCCAAATTGCCTTGCAATAAGGGACGGTTGGTGTCACTGCTCACTCTTTGAATAATGACTTCGGGAGAAGCCTTCAACGCTACGACAAACCCATTCTGCAGCATACATGCCCGGTTGCTTTCAGCAAGTACAGCACCGCCTCCGGTTGCCACAATTTGACCTGTGCCTCTTAATATATGTGCCAATGCTTCGCTTTCCAAAACGCGAAAATGTACTTCACCGTGTTTACGAAACAATTCAGGAATACTCATTTGCTGTTGGCTCTCAAGGAAAGCATCCGAATCTTGGAAAGTCCAGCTCAACCGCTCAGCCAACTTCTGTCCTACCGTCGATTTGCCTGTCCCCATAAAACCAACGAGCACAATATTGCTTGTTGTCACGTTAATCCCCTTTTCTCATAAGCTATTCATACAAACTTTGCCAACATCATACCACAGCCGATTAGTCATGAATACAATCCCACAAAAATTCATATAGTAGTGTGAATAAATTCCAGCCTAAACAGTTAAGATTTTAAGAAAGATCTAAGCCGACAAGGAGAGATGGAGCTTTGAATTCAATTGTTGCCTATACCAACCACAATCAAGGCAAACTGGAGCAAATCTTACACCCAAGCTATATTCTTTGTAAGGACGATGTTGTTTGGATTTTGGAATTTATCAAGAAAAAAGTGGCTGAAGAAGACCCGCATATGCAAGGTCTTACTCAACCACATTTATTAAGAAATTTTCGATATTTTGCGGAAATCTCCTTGATGCTCATTCATAGACGCAATTCCTTTGACCAAGAAGCCGATCGCTTAAAAAAGTGGCTGCGCGAAGCGCCTATGGATTTCAGGAAAAAGCTTGACCTCTCAGAGCTATTCAAATTAGATTCGGCGTTAAAATCCTAGTTCTCCATCCAGTTAAAATGGAAGGATCCTTCTTTGTCAACGCGTTGGAACGTGTGCGCACCGAAATAATCACGTTGTGCTTGCAGCAAGTTAGCCGGTAATCGCTCCGTACGGTAGCTATCATAGTAAGAAAGTGCCGAAGTGAACGACGGAACAGCAATACCGCGAGTAACCGCTTCTGCAATAACTTGTCTCCATGATTGTTGGTAGTTATCCACGACACCGTTGAAATAGGAATCTAGCAACAGGTTTTTCAATTCAGGTTCACGATCATAGGCATCCTTAATATTTTGAAGGAATCGAGCGCGAATAATACAACCACCACGGAAAATCATCGCGATGCTGCCATATTTCAGATCCCATTTATATTCTTCGGAAGCTGCTCTCATTTGAGCGAAGCCTTGCGCGTAAGAGCAAATTTTGCTTGCATACAGCGCTTGGCGAACAGCCTCGATAAAGGCTTTACGATCGCCTGTGAAAGCTGGAGCATCAGGTCCTTTAAGCACTTTGCTTGCTGCAACGCGTTCTTCTTTCATCGCAGAGATGAAACGAGCGAATACTGACTCGGTAATAATGGAAAGCGGAACACCAAGGTCCAGCGCACTTTGACTGGTCCATTTTCCTGTACCCTTTTGGCCAGCTGAATCTAAGATCACATCGACCATTGGTTTACCGGTTTCTGCATCGTATTTCGTGAAAATATCACGGGTAATTTCGATCAAATAGCTATCAAGCTCACCGTTATTCCACTCTGTGAAAATTTCGTGCAGTTCTTCTGTGCTTACATGAAGGACATCCTTCAGCAATTGATAAGCTTCGCAAATAAGCTGCATATCACCGTATTCAATACCGTTATGCACCATTTTCACATAGTGTCCGGCACCATCCGGTCCGATATACGTACAGCATGCATCATCGCCAACTTTGGCAGAAATCGCTGTTAGAATCGGCTCAACAAGTTTATATGCGTCTTCTTGACCACCCGGCATGATAGCTGGGCCTTTAAGCGCTCCTTCTTCACCACCGGAAACACCTGTACCTACAAAACGGATACCATGTGCTTCAAGTTCTTTGTTACGGCGCTGCGTATCTGGGAAGAACGCGTTGCCTCCGTCAATCAAAATATCACCTTTATCCAAATATGGCAGAAGCTGGTTAATCGTATCATCTGTTGGACCGCCGGCTTTTACCATGATCAAAATTTTGCGAGGAACTTCGAGCGATTGCACGAATTCTTCCACTGTGTATGTACCTACTAATTGCTTGCCTTCAGCTTCTTGAAGAAGCTCTTTTGTTTTCTCGGCAGAACGGTTAAATACGGATACTGTAAATCCTCTGCTCTCGATGTTCAAAGCCAAGTTTTTCCCCATTACTGCAAGACCAACGACACCAATTTGTTGTTTAGACATGTTCTCATACACCCTTCCGATATTTAAATATTTTAAATCGTCATCGCGCCAAAACCGCCATCCACTCTTAAAACAGAACCTGTTACAAAGCTAGAAGCTTGCTCGGAAGCAAGAAACACAGCAGCACCCTGAAGCTCAGCCGCTTCACCGAATCGATTCATCGGAGTATGACGCATGATCGAGTCAATACGTTCCGGCGATAAAATTTTGCGATTCTGCTCCGCTGGGAAAAATCCAGGAATGATCGCGTTCACACGTACACGGCTCGGAGCAAACTCACGGGCCAAGTTCTGTGTGATATTGTTCACAGCTGCTTTGGAGGCGGAGTAAGTAAATACACGGGAAAGCGGAGGATCGGACGAAACGGAAGAAATATTAATAATGCTTCCACCCTCGCCGCGTTCAACCATGTATTTGCCGAACACTTGGCAGGCTAACACAACGCTTTTCAAATTAACCTCCATAATAGAATCCCATTCTTCCATGGAAATGTCAAAGAAAGGCGTCGCACTATTTTTTCCCGGACAGTTCATAAGAATGTCTGCCCCGCCTGACCAAGCGATAACGTCTTGAAGAACTTGCTCCAAGTCTTCACGTTTAGTCGCATCCGCTTGGAAACAATTCGCTTCTCCTCCGATAGCTTCAATGCTTTGACGCACCTGTTCGCTCTTCTCTTGATTGCGGCCAACAATCGCTACTTTCGCACCGTGTCCGCCAAGCGCCAAAGCCATCGCGCCACCAAGTGTACTGTTACCGCCAATAATAACGGCTGTTTTCCCTGTAAGATCAAATAAGTTCATGTTCTTCATCCCCTTTTCAATTTTTGCTTATCCATAACTTTTTGCGTAAGCATAAACCTAGGAATTGGGACTCCGAGTGTGCTGCCCTTGAAAAGCGGTAATCGCATCGAATTGATCTTTTAATTGATGATATACGCTTGTATAAATAGATGTCAATTGTTGATAAATGCGATAATCGCTTTCATTCACCTCGTGAGCCTTTCCTACCTGAATCCATTTGTGCGCATGCGTCAAATCTTCGATTTCTCCCATTGCAAGTAAACCAAGCAATGCGGCGCCAATTCCTGAGCTCTCAATCGAGTCCGGCACCGTAACGGAAGTCCCCAACATGTCAGTCATCATTGCCGCCAAAATTCGCTCCTTGCAAAGCCACCTGAAGCCCGAATAACAGTTGCCGGACCCATAATTCGTTCTAGCGAGGTTGCTACCGCCTGAATGGAAAACATAACGCCTTCCAAAGCGGCACGTATCATGTGCTTCTTCTGATGACCTAGAGAAAGCCCAAAGTACACGCCGCGAGCATTAGCATTCCAATAAGGAGCCCGCTCGCCGGACAACAGCGGCAAGAAAAGCAAGCCATCGGACCCAGCGCCAACTTGTGATGCCAGCTCAGTCAAATAGTCGTAAGGGTCGATCCCTTTCTGACGTGCCTCTTCAGCTTCTGCCGTGGCGATCTGATCCCTCACCCAACGGAAGACAATACCGCCGTTGTTGATCGGACCTCCAACGACCCAAAAGCCCTCGGTTAACGCATAGCAGAAGAGCTTCCCCTCGGGGTCGGTTTGTGGCTTGGTGACAACGCTGCGAACGGCACCGCTGGTGCCAATCGTGACAGCGACGACGCCGGGCTCGAAAGCGCCAACGCCGAGATTGGCGAGGACACCGTCAGACGCGCCGACGATAAACGGCGTATCCACTAACAAGCCCATCGCGGAGGCATGCTCGGCGCTGAGACCCTCCACACGGTGCGTAGTAGGCACCAGCTCAGAGAGCTGGTCTTGCGTCACACCTGCAAGTCGAAGCGCTTCTGCATCCCAATCGAGGTTTTCAAGATTGAAAAGCCCCGTAGCACTCGCCAGCGAATGGTCTATCAGATAGCAGCCAAACAGCTTGGCGAAGACATATTCCTTGATGCCGATGAACTTGTGCGTTTCTTTCACAAGTTCAGGCTCGTTGTCACGGAACCACATGAGTTTAAGCAATGGGGACATCGGATGAATAGGCGTACCGGTACGCGTATAAATCTGTTGGCCCAGTCCGCTTTGCTTTAAATGTTCCGCATAACGCGCACTGCGGTTGTCTGCCCAGGTAATGCAAGCAGTTAGTGGGTTCAGCTTTTCATCCACCGCAATCAAGCTGTGCATCGCAGAGCTGAAAGATACGCAGAGCACTTGATCCCCTGAGATCCCCAGCTTCTGAACGACGGCACCGATACCTTCAACAACGGCCTTAAAAATCTGATCCGGATTCTGCTCAGCACGGTCTGAGGCGGGTGTAAATAGCGGATATTCGATCGAATGAGAGGCTTGAACTTTCCCGTCGCGATCAATCAAGAGCGTCTTCGTGCTTGTCGTACCGATATCTGCAGCTAACACATAAGGTTTGGAGCCTACCACATCAGCTGCTTCTACAGGCTGCTCAGCGTTAGAAGCTGATAAATCTGTCATTTGCTTATATTCCCCTCTTCATCGAATAAAAGTTCATACGGTTCGGAAAGTATTTCAATATCCGGATGCTGACGTGCCGCTTCAAGTAAATTAACAGAAATTTCGATTTCTCCCAAGTGAAGCGTATCTTGAATCCGAACCAGCTTGCAGGTCGTGTAATCCAAAATATTACAGGTTTTTACAGCCGCTTTTATCGCATAGAAGTCATTCTCCAAGGTGGTGGCGATTTTCGTCGGCGCACAGACCGTTGACGTCAAACCGTTGGCGTAAGTAAACGCAAGATTTGTTTTATCGACTAACCGTTGGGTAGTGAAATCAGCCGTTCCGACGCCGTTGGCATTGCCTTTCGTCTCATGTGTCAGATCAAGAACGACCATCTTCGCAACATCAGGTCCGCCGTGAGCGTAAGGTGTTGGGTAACGGCCGGTCACATTCGGATCCATCCCATCGCCACTTATATTCTTACCGATGTAGTCGATAACAAGCACATCGATTTCTTCGAACAATATTTTGGGAAGACGAGATTTAGCTTCAATCAGAAGCTGTTCTTCGCGAACCTCAATCTCTGCAGCCGGAAGCACCTCGACTTGGCAGGTCTCGTCGTAAGCGTTCTCGACGAGCGCGATTCCGAAAATGATAGGCAGCTTCTCTATCATCAAATTAGCCATTGCCGGCACATTCTCAGCCATGTACTTGAAACCAAGCTGATGACAAGCTTCTGCGCCTTTTTGCTTGCCGAGTCCAATAGCAATCATCTTCATGATTCCGCTCTCGATACGCCCGCGGAACGCAGTATGCGGTTTCACACGGTTGATGACGACGATCGCATCCGCTTCTGAAGCTATACGGTCTACATACACAGGCAAACCATTAGGCAATTGATCAATCTGAATAACTTCCATCGAGGAACGGATCGGAGCTTCCATGCTAGCTTCCGTTATGCCGAGATGCTGCAGCACTTCGGTCTGTCCTTCGGCTGTCGCTCCCCCATGGCTGCCCATGCACGGCACTATGAACGGAAATGCCCCTCTTGCTTTAATGGCATCCAGTGTCGTTTTGGTAAATCCGGCAATATTCGCAATTCCTCTGCTCCCAACGGCAACAGCAACGTGCTGTCCGGGAAGAATGCTTTCCATGACGCCGCTGTCTGCAAGCTTTTTCTCCAGCTCGAGCTCAGGGTGTTCAAGAATCGTACGATCAAACTTCTGGCGAATTTTTACAACCTGTGGAATGGGAATATCTTTTAACAGCTCTCTAAGAATGCTCATCGACTTATCCCTCTTTCATTTATTTTAAAGTGATCGTACCGATTCACGCAGGATCAATTCTGTTCTTAATAACAGTTGTTCGGTCTCGGTACGTTTATTTTCTATATTGCCAAGAAGCCGCAAGGCTCCTTCTCTACTAATTTGCTCAATCGGTCTGCGCACGGTTGTCAGTGCGGGTGTCACATAGGCGGCAAACACCGTGTCATCGAATCCAACAACGGATATATCGTCAGGAACATGTCTTCCCGATTCCGTGATCGCCTTCATCGCGCCGAGCGCCATTTCATCATTACAGCAAAATACAGCCGTTGGCACTTCTTCAAGAGCAAGGAATTGCTGCATAGCGGAGTGTCCGCTTTCCAAATCATACAATCCCGGCCTGCGATACGCGGGAGGAATGTTCATTTGGAAATGCTTCATCGCCCTTTCAAAGCCATCTTTGCGATTTTGCGCGGATTTAAATCCGCTGCGCCCTTCAATAAGAGCAATCCGCTTATGTCCCTGTTCAATCAAGTAAGAAACTGCCAGGAAAGCCCCTTGCTCCTCATCCGAGAGAACATTCAAAACGCCTTGTGTATCTACGGGCCGATTTAATACGGCAAGCGGAATTCCTTTGGCTGCGGCATGATCAATAAATGCCTGATCGTCATCGCTTTGACTGACGATAATCATGCCATCAAAGCTTTTGCGTGTAATGGATTGAAAATGCGTGTAGTCGTCAATGCCTTTAACAATCAATTGGTAGCGATCTTGTATGACACTGTTGACACCACGAATGGCTTCATAAAAAAAACCTGCTGAGGTTCCTTTACTCAATGTGGTAAAAAAGAGCCCCAAGTTATACGAACGGTCCAGCACTAGGCTTTTGGCATTGAAATTCGGTGTATAATCGAGCTGTTCCGCGAGGACGCGAATACGCTCCTTGGTGTCTTCCTGAATGAGCGGACTGTTGTTCAGTGCTCTGGAAACAGTTGTATGAGACACACCTGCGAGCTTGGCTATATCCTTAATCGTTACGCTCATACCTTCACCTCTACCTGTAGCATATCACAGCTATGCACACGTTAACAATAGTCTTTTTTCTTTGTCAGAAAAAGCCGGTATCTGATTCCTCTGTGAAAGCTCGGTCACGTTCTCAAGACTCCTTGCGCTGCCCTTTACTAGTTTCAGAACGCCAAAAAAGCTCCCCATAAAGAGAGCTTCTTCAACTCATATTTACTCACAACTCCGCCGTCCTTCAAGGACGAGTACGTTTGTCAAGGGTGAAGCGTAGCGAAGAACGATTGGATAGGCAAGCGGACCCAACCGCCGTTATTTGTTCTTTATTCCTCGCCTTGTACCTGTCTGCGGACATACGTTCCGTTAAGGGAAGTGAAAACGTAGATATCTGCCCCTTATCATTCGAATAACGGCGCTGGTGTCCGCAAAGTTCCCAATAGGTCATTCAAGACCACAATAACTGCTCCACGATCCGTTCATCGCCCCAGTCCTCTTGCACCCTTCATTCTTTCGTCAAGCACCGATTTGGATGTTGAGCCACTTTTTATCAACTAAAAAAAGCCGGCAGATAAGGTTTGTTCTTCTCCAGCATCTCGTCCATAAGCCGTTTGGCCACTGCCACTGACGGCACCAATGGATGGTGAACCAACGCTTGCAGAACGAGGTCTCTGCTGCCCGTAACCGCTGCTTCAATCGTCAGTCGCTCATACGTTTTGACCGCGTGCATAAGGCCTTTGACATGTTCGGGTACTTTGGTCAAGGCAATCGGGATCGGACCTTTCGCTGTAATGACACAATTCACTTCAATACAAGCATCCTTTGGCAAGAAATCGATGATCGTATCATTCATGACGTTTAAAGTTTGGATATCCCGCTTGTCATTGTAAAGCGAATCCATGAGGTTGACAGCTGCCTCAGAGTAATAAGCGCCTCCGCGCTTTTCCAATTGCTTTGGCTTCTCTTGCAAGTTAGGATCTTGATAAAGCTCAAACAGCTCATCCTCGACCCGTTTCACAATTTCTGCGCGTGTCCCGTTTTCCTTGAGTGACTCCAGCTGTTCTTCAAGCATGACATCCGTCATATAAAAATATTTCAAATAATAGGATGGCAGTGCTTGCAGTGAGCGCAAGAAATCCGCATCCCATTCACTGACCGGTACATTTTTGCCGCTGTATTCTTCTCTGCGGCCCAGCAGTTCAGCTAATTTATCCTCGCCTCTGACTTCTGCCCGCGTTACCCAGTGCAGATGGTTTAATCCAACGAACTCGGTATAGATGTGTTCAGGCGCAGCGTCATACTTCTTCATAAGCCATTTATGCAAGCCAATAGGCGCATTGCAAAGACCAATGCTCTTTACATTGGCGTATTTATGAATAGCTTCCGTCACCATGCCTGCGGGGTTCGTAAAGTTTAGGAGCCAGGCATCCGGACTTAATTCTTCTATATCCTTACAAATATCCAGCAAGACAGGAATCGTACGAAGAGCTTTCATCATACCGCCCGGACCTGTCGTTTCTTGACCGATAACCCCATGCTGATTCGGAATATGTTCATCCCACTTCCGTGCCTCCAAGAGACCTACGCGCATTTGAGTGCTAACGAAATCGGCATTTTCAATCGCTTTTCTGCGATCTAACGTTAAGTGAACCTCGATCGGCAAGCCAGACTTTTCGATCATTCTTTTAGCCAAATTCCCGACAATTTCCAGCTTGTGCCTGCCCGCTTCCACATCAACAAGCCAAAGTTCTTTCACAGGCAGCTGCGCATATTTCAAAATAAAGCCTTCCACGATTTCCGGCGTATACGATGAGCCTCCGCCAATAATGGCTATTTTCAATGCACCTCTCATGGCACTCACGCCCTCCTAGTCTCATCTAATTGCTGTATGGTTTGATAATCCGACACGGTCCGAAGCTTCTCATACACTTCCGTACTAACGCTGCTCCCTGAAGCTTCCATAGCCATCCAAACGGCGCCTACCGCAGGTTCAACCTTTAATTTGACCAGCGTTGCTTGTGAAGCGACTTCGCTGACTGCTTTTGCAATATAGGAATATATAAAGGGTCCTTCTCCTCTTGTGAGAACACTTCCCGCAAGTACAACGTCAAAAGCCTCATGTTGCATATTCAATCGCTGAATGATAGCTGCGGCTGACTTGCCCAGCTCTTCCCCCTGCACGCTAAGAATTCGGCAGGCAACCTCATCCCCTTGCTCCGCAGCTTGGAATAACAATTTGGTTGTATGCAGCGGAACGGATTTGTTGTTATCCAAAAAATCGTCGAACATGTCCTGCACCGAATTGCAGCCAAGAAACTCAAGCAGAAGCTTAGTCAATATCGTTTGCTGCTCCCTACCGTCCCACGAACGAATGACTGCACGGAAAGCCTCTACGGCAAGTGTGCCGCCCCCGCCAAAATCACCAAATTGATAGTTGAAGCCTCCACATTGAAAAAACTCTCCTTGCCTGTTCCTGCCGGCACTGTTTGTGCCGCTCCCGCAAAGAAGAACAACGCCAAAAGGCTGGGAGGTGCCTGCACGCATAGCAATCATGGTATCGCAATCAATAGCATGTCTTGAAAATCCGAGCCCGCTAACGAGTGGACGAAGGATGGAATAATCAATCGGTCGGTCTGCGCCGGCAAGGCCGAAAAAAGCAAATTCGATATCACTTCGTATAAGCCCAGCCTGCTGCAGAGCCGTTTCTACAGAGCTCGTAATATTCAGACGCGCTTGCTCTAAGCCCAGTTGATGATTACCATTGCCACTTTGCCCTTTACCCCTGATACAACCATGTTCATCTGTTATAAGAGCGTAGGTTTTACTTCCTCCCGCATCCACACCTAAGTAATATTTCATGCTTACAACTCCTGTATTTCCGTTTTCTCTAGTTTAGTTTTCTTTGTGTAGATTCCCGAATGATTAATTCAGGTTCCAATTGCACCGTCACATTGCGTTTGGCTGTACCATCGATCCATTTCAGCAGAATGTCCACACCCTGCCTTCCTAATTTCTCTGCCGGTTGACGAACGGTCGTTAACATCGGATGGAATTCAACGGAGAAAATCTGATCATCGAAACCAACAATCGATATGTCTCGCGGTATTTTGTAACCTTCATTTTTGAGCGCATCCATCACGCCAAAAGCCGTCAGGTCATCTGCGGCAAATACTGCGCTCGGCAGTTTCCCCGACTGAATCCAGCCGCTTGCCACTTGATAACCAGAGGTGATGCTGAAATCACCTTGTTCAACCCAAGAAGCATCCAAACCGGCTTCCTGCATCGCTGCTTCAAAACCACGCTGCCGTTCACTGCTGCTTAAGTAAGGCTTTGAGCCAGATATATGAGCAATATCGGTATGACCTAGGTCGATTAAATGTTTCGTGGCGTCGTAGCCACCTTTATAGTTATCAACAATCACGGAGGATATGGATGGATGAATATGCTGATTATCCAGCATGACGAAAGGAATTTTCTTCTTTTTCAATTCCATGACAAAGTCATCTTCATGTACCGGCGAGAGCATAATAACACCGTCCACACGGTCCTCTTGAAACATCGAATTATCAAAAACTGCAAATACTTCTGTCGATATCGAAAGCGCTAAGAAGTATCCTTTTTCAGCAAGCCGATCGTTAATTTCTTTAACGACTGCATCCAAGAAAGAATCATTTAATGTAGTAATAGCAAGGCCAATGATACCCGTTTTGCCACGAGCCAAGCTTCGTGCAGCCGCATTTGGATGGTAATCCAGCTCTTTCATGGCCTGCAGCACTTTTTGACGATTTTTTTCACGCACAGTGCCTGCTTGATTAATGACTCGCGAAACGGTTACGACCGACAAGCCGCTTCTTTTAGCAACATCAAAGATGCTTACTTTCATATAAGAACAACTCCTGTAGCTCAATAATTGCAGTAATCAAGGCGATTTACAGCATATTCCCAAAGTACCACAATTCATGAAGCAAATATACAGGAGGCATGCAGAACCATCGTCAGCACCCTCCTGCTTTAAAGATGCGACTATTTATTCACACGTTCCAACAATTTCGTTAGTTTATCTTGAATGACAGGTAAAGCATCTTCAACTTTTTTATCGCCATTTTCGACGCTCGCTAGCTCATTAATAAACAGCTCATTGATTTGCGAGTAATTCGAGATTATATGGTTGTAGGATTCGAATCCGTTTTTGAATGCTCCTTCATACACTTGTTTAATTTGTTTCGGTTCAATGCCTTCGAAATTCGCGTAGTACTTCTCGGCAGCCTTTTGATTGACTGGCGGATTTCCGCCACTGAGCTCAATGGATTTCTCCTGCACTTCCGTCGTAATTAAATATTTGATCCATTCGTAAGCTTCTTTAGGGTGCTTGGAATCTTTTAGAATGAACAACGGGTCCACGTAAAGAACACCGCGCACTTTCTTATTCGGGCCCTGCGGTACCGCGGCGACACCGACTTTAAAATTAAATTCACTGGATGCGGCTAAGCTCCATGAGCCTACAACTGACATCCCGATTTTGCCTGAAAGGAACGGATCTCCGAATTGCCCGGACACAGACTTGGAAAACGCCGGCGTCGGGGACACTTTTTTATCCCAAATCAACCCATAAATCTTCTTGTAAGCCTCGATGACTTCAGGTTTGTTCAAATTGATTGCGGATGGCTTGCCACCATTCTTCCAAGTATCGTCCGAGTAGACGTTTGCTCCAAAGTACTGCGGCTTCTGATCACGCTCGCCCCAACCGAAATCCAAACCATATTGGGCTTGGTTCATATCCTTGGAGTCAACAGTCAACTTGGCCGCGTACTGTACCATTTTGTCATAAGTCCAGCTCTTATCGTTGTAATCCGTTGGCGGATAAGCGAGCCCGGCTTTGTCGAATAAATCTTTGTTATAGAGCATGACGGTGACATAGCTATTTAGTGGAATCCCGAAGTTTTTACCGTCTACTTTGTAAATGTTCATAACGTCATCCGGAATATTGTAATCGGAAGCTTTAAATCCATCCGCCTGCATCATAGCGCTCAGATCGGTAAGCATCCCTTTGTTGTAATATTCCATAAATCCGCCATACCCCCAGTGAGACGTAACATCTGGAGCATTATTCGCAGCAATGGCGGATTGCAGTTTGGAATCAAACTGTTCGTAAGGTGTTTTCGTTACTTTAACCTTAATATTCGGATGCTTCTTCTCGAAATCCGGGATCAATTTCTCTACAAATGTGCGATCGGGCGAATCGATTGTGTAATGCGTGATCGTGACTTGCTCACCGCTCTTCTCTTTACTTCCTGCATCCGAACAAGCAGACAGAGCCGAGACACTTACCATCATCAGACCTACTACAAAAACTACTGTTGCTCTTTTCCCCTGTTTCATTCATTTTCCTCCCCGTGTTAACCATTTATCCGATAAGTAATTCCATTACTTAATACCGGTAAGCACAATACCTTCTACAAATCGTTTTTGGGCAAACGTAAATAGTGTGATAATCGGCAACACGGACAAAAGTGAAGCGGCCATCAATAAATTCCATGGTGCAATGCGGAACTTGGAAGAAAGCATGGCCGCCATGCCGATGGGAAGTGTGAAATGCTCTTGTGAATCCAAGTATAAAACAGGCGCTAACAGATCGTTCCACGACCATATGAAGGTGAAAATGGACACAGTGGCTAATACAGGACCTGAGAGCGGTATAGTCAAGTTCCAGAACAAACGGAACTCGCTGCAGCCGTCTATTCTTCCTGCATCAAACAATTCGTTGGGCAACGAATAAAAGAACTGTCTAAGCAGAAATATCATATAGGCAGAGCCGAAAAAAGCAGGTAAAATAAGCGGCAGTAAAGAATCATGCAGGCCCATTTGACGAAATAACAGAAATTGCGGAATCATAATAGCCGGATATGGAAGCATCATTGTGCTCAGTAAGAGCATAAAGAATAATGATTTCAACCGCGTGTTATAGCGCGAAAAACCAAATGCGACAAGACTGGAAGATATCGCGGTTCCAATGACTGAAAATCCGGCAACAATAACGCTATTTACATACTGCTGACCAAATTTCAGATCCTGATTCGTAAAAAGCGTCTTAAAATTGCTGAATGCAAACGTTTTCGGAATCCAAGTTGGAGGAAAGACCAGCATTTCCTTGGAGGTCTTGAGCGATGTAGAAACCATGAACCATAAAGGAGAGAGCATAATCAACGTAACCATAAGCAAAATCAAAAATCCTAAGAGCTGCATGGGATCTGTCATGGCTTTCGTTTTATTCATGTATGCGTTCCTCCTTCATAATGCACAAAGCGATTCGAAGCTTTCATAATGAGGTAGGTAACGAGCATAACGGCAATGAGCAGCAGCCACGACATCGCGGAAGCGTACCCGTAGCGGAAATTTTTAAAAGCATTTACATAAATGTTGTACACATAAAACCATGTGGAATAATTGGGACCGCCTTGCGTCATCGTATAAGCTTGCGTGAACACTTGGAAGGAATCGATCATGCCAATAATCAGTTGAAATAGAAATACGGGAGAGATGATAGGGAACGTTACGTTCCAGAAGGATCGCAAGCGGCCTGCGCCGTCGAGCCTTGCTGCTTCCAATAAGCTGACTGGCACGCCTTGCAGACCTGCTAGAAAAATAAGCATGCCCGCTCCCATTCCCCAGAATGACATAATAATCAGCGCCCACATCGCATACTCCTGATCGAGAAGCCAGTGAATCGGCTCTATGCCAAAGAAAGAAAGCCCATAGTTAAATAATCCGGCTTGCGGGTTAAACACCCAGAAAAACAACAATGACATCGAAACACCGGAAATCATACTGGGAAAATACATCGCCGTCCGAAAGAAACCGCGAAAAGGTATCTTTTGATTAATAAGCAGAGCAAAAAATAAAGATAGCAACAGCGTCAGCGGAACACTAAAAAAAGTATATTGGAGCGTAACCCTAACCGAATTCCAGAACTGAGTATCTTGAAATAGTTCCGAATAGTTGTGAAACCCCACGAATACCGGGGCATGAATGATATCGTAGTCGGTGAAGCTGTAATAGAGCGATGCACCAATCGGAAATAACGCAAATACAATAAAACCGATGATCCAAGGTGAAACGAAAAGATAGAAATACTTACTTTCTCTACGACTTCCTCTGCTTGTTCCCAACGAGACCGCTCCTTCCGCTGTTTTCTCCTCCGTGCGTTATTTAGATAAAAGTTAAATCGCTTTAACTTTAAGGTTCTAATTCCCCCTTATTATGAATAATGAGTCGAATTTAAAGAGATTATCAATTATGTAGCAAACAAAAGTTTAATCGCTTTAACTTTGATGTTTTGATTATATAAGATCTTTTGGATGTTGCCAAGCGCAAATTCACAAAAATATAAAAGAGAGTCCGTATCTAGATACAGGCTCTCTCTTTATTTAAATCCACTATTCATTGTCACATCTCCAATAAGAGCATTTCTTGTCTTAATTCACTTAGTTTGGTTTTGCTCTCCATTATGGCTTTGACATCCCCGGAGCCTATTGCATCCTGTAAAGTAGCCAGCTCATAGTCAAGTTCCAAGCGTAGAATCGGGATTCGCTCGTCTGTTCGTTTGGATCGCAGCGCTTGCATGACTTCTTCTACTGTCACGGCAGGCTCCTTCTGATACAGCACTTTATGTTCGATGCCGCTAATCTCCACCATGCGAATAATTTCTCCGAACATAATATTCTCAATGAGAATTTGCCGATCTTTGAATCTTTTGACCACAGCATGACCACGTGTATCGCCAATTAATTTCTCCATCATTTCAGCTAATTTCTCATCTTTAAACGAATAATTGCCAACAATTTTATACTTCTCACCAATGCGTTCGAATTTCAGTTTAATTAACTTGCGTCCTGTACGAATGGAAATAATGAATTGCAGCTCACTCTCGTGCCAGTATAACGAATAACCTTCCTGAATCAGGGCTTTAATAAAGTTCCGGATTAGCCGGCGATCAAATCGTAACTCTAGGTTGCAATACTCTACTTCATGACTTTTACTCACGGCAATCCCCTCCAAAATAAATCATTCTCATTCTTATTTAAATATTCAGACAATTTAATTGCTTATACTTATCTTATTATGAATTGTATGTTTTAGCAACTTGGATATTGACATTTTTTTAAGAACAGAAGCAAAAAAAAGCCGATGCCTGTTTTCATAACGGCTTCAGCCTCTTATACAGTTAAGAAGGTACAGATTCGAATATTTATAATTCAAGAAAGCTTTTGATCAGCAAAAAAGGAAGTGCGCCGATCGAAACGAATGCAAACAAAAATCCCTGAGCGACATGTTTAAGATTTTTCATGACCATCACTCCTCATCTCTGACTGCTCCTGTTTAGAAGTTATGATTAGTCTACTCCTATTGCAATCAGAAAAGATTAAAGGAAGCTGAATCCTACATTAATTATTTCTACAAGTTAATGCCAACCCCAAAAAAAGCCATCTCGCTCCCACGCCGCTCTTCCACCATGCAATTTTTTAAATATTTTTTTACATCCTTGGAGATGGCTTGGTTCCCGTTCTCATTCACATAGATATAGGATTCCCCGAAATGACTAACGATATAATCCACTGCCTCTTTTTGATGTAAAATACCTGCTGTTTTCAGCTTTTCAAACATCCATTCTGCTACTTCATTCGCCGTAAATGCCATGGATCCATCTCTCCCTTATACGCTTAAGCTTCCAAATGAAGCCTTGGTCTGTGATGCAGTCTTTGTATTGTACCACAAAACAGCATTCACTTGCCGACGTAAGGCCTCAATGGAAAAATGGAGCGACTTCCCAATCAAGGCGTATCTACAAGTGAACGAACTTCCAACAATAGCTCAATCACCGCTGCATACTTGAACAGTCTCTCAGCCATCTTATTTCAAGACCTATCCTTACCAAGCAGTTCAATTACTTTATCAAGCTTCTTTCCCATCTCGACATCGTTTTTTCTCTTCCAATCAAAATATCTGATGGCGCTTATCAACGCAGCAACTAGCAATACTACCAAAAGTAACGAAATCAGTTGCATTACACCAGATATTACCCAAAACGAATTTCCCATCTAGTATTCTCTCCTCTCAACATGCAATCTGCCTTACATGAAACTTCTTTTTTATTAGAAATATTAGCTTTCATGCCAATCTATTTCATCACTTCTATTTCGCAATATTATTAGTGCATTTACCATATCAATTGTCCCATTCCAGGAAAAATTACTGATAGTATTCCAGCCAATCTAATTTCACTTCCAATCAAAGTATCTTATGGCGCTTATCAACGCGACAACTAGCAATACTACCTAAAGCAACAAAATCAGTTTCATTAAAATGCTTATACAAGCTAGTTTATTTCCATGGAATAAGTTACAATATTTAGGTAATACTACTTTTGATATTACTGGAAGGACTACAATTCAGTGCATAAACGAACAATAATCTTGGTCATGTCATTATTTCTTGTTGCTGTTTCAAGTTTAGGAATTGCAAAAAGTTATGCACATATTTCCACTGTAACTGAACCCAAGAAATTATCTGTAGAACAAATGAATGAAATTCGAAACTCAATCAATACCATCTCAACAAAATTTGGTGTTTTTGAACGAGTTACTTCGGTACCATTGAATTACTCTCCTTCTGAAGGAGTACATGATGAAGAATTAATTAATTTCAATACAAAGGTGTTAATTCTTAATTATGGTGTGTTTGTTATTAAAAATAGTGTGAAATAGTAAAACTAAACGGCTCTTTCGCTAAAATTGCGAACTGAGCTGTTTTTGCTTTTAATTGATATTCCTTATAAAATCGTACTTTTATTTGCTCCATGGCTTTTTTAAGAAACCAACTATAATTGGCAGGTTATTAATGACTATGTAGTGTCGTTCAAATGCTAGTTTAGAACCCTTTTCGATGATTATTGATTTGTTAATAGTTAAAGAACTGAAACCACTTTTGTTTCACTATCCAATATGCGTGTTCGAACGTCATTTTTTGAAATGAAAACAATATTACCATTTTTATCAATACAATAAGCAATAGGAATTGACACATCACAACCTTTAAATGAACCATCAGCATGACTTGTACCTATAATCATAGCTTTATATCTAATTGCTGCTTTCTGGGCTTCGTTTATCCATTCTACGAATTGTTCTTCGCTAAACATACCTACACCAATTGGATGAATAATTAAGTCAATATCACTAGCTTCTTCGCCAGTAATACCTTGAACTATTAACTCGTCACAAAGTATGTGTCCAATTCTTAGACCTTCTTCTACAACAAATGAAGTTGGGCTATATTTTACTCTATCAAGAACGATTTCACCTTTACGATTTATTATTATTGCTCTATCCTTTGGTTTGTCTTGTAATCTCCTATGACCTCCAATTAGGATTGTGTTATAACTTTTTGCTAGATTACATGCTTGCTCCATATTTTCATTCAAATACCCTTCTGGAAATATCACTGCATCAACAGAAGGGTTGATTCGCAACAGTTTTTCAAGCTGTTCAACATTTTTTTCAAGTTTTGGTTGAAGAATTAAAATTTTCATAAGAACCACCTTCAAAAAATTAAAATTGAAATTTCATTAAGACTAATATCAATACTGCGACCCCGAAGCCACTCAGAAGCAATCTAGGCGCAGTTTGAAACCACGAAAGTCTTTTGATACGTACAAGCGGCGTACACGCCTAATTGATCCCTCTTGTGAATAGGGGGCTTGATTAAGCCTACAAACGCCAACAATTTCACTTAGAGCATACGCAACGAATAGTGCTTCACTATGTTTATTAAATCTATTTGTTCCAGCTTGATATTCATTAACCAAACGAATCAAATGCCTAAATCCTTCATTACTAGCTTCTATAACTAATTGATGTATTTCGTTTGGAAGTTGTTTGATTTGCAAAACTGTAATACTCTCCAACTAAAACACTCCTTTGACAATCGCACGTGTTAGCAATTAAACAAATGAGTTATTTCCCTTTTTATTCCTATTTTACCATTTGGCGTATAGCTGTAGTTGATAATTTATCGTTCGAATTGAGTTTAGGTGCGCTGGATGTAAGTGCATAGGCTTTCTGGGTAAAACCGAATGTCTAAATGGCTTTATCCACCCCGCCCCTGTTGCCATATAAATCAAAAGAAAAAACACCCTTCTGCAGGATGCTTTTATTTTTAACCCTTCATTATGAAATTGCTTTCCACTTCTCTAACTCTAGTTCTTGCCGCTGAAAGTTCTGCAATCGTTCGCTCACTTATAATATCCCGTTCTGGCTCAGCAATAACCGCAAGCATTCGAACCATCGCTTTACCAGAACCTATCGATCCATTAGTCTATAAATTGCATTCTGTACCTTATAAGCATTACCTCTTGCTGGCTTATCCAGCTCAAATATCAGCACATTTCTAATTTCGTATATGTGTGAGTATGCCAAATTCATCAGTTCCGTTTGTTTATGGAAGTCATCAAGACCTTTTTCGCGATCGCCCACAGAATTAAAAACATAAATTGCAAACTTCCAATCGTAAGTGTTAACCATCTTTGGTTGAACACCGTTAAGTTTAAAATATGTGTTACCCTTCCAGTTTTCAAGGTGTAGACCTTCTTGTTCAAAAGCATCATTAATATCCTTTATACTCACCAATTGACTTTTTGCGTTAATTATAGTCAATTCATCCATAACTTCCTGAAGCTTACCTTCCAAGTTGTTCTTTGGGTTTTTAGGTACATATATGATAATCACATTGTTAATAATGTAAGTTTTTGAATATATGCTACTGGCATGCTCTAGGTTTTTACTTCGTTCTTCTACAGCCTTGATACTTCCCATTACTGATTTAAAAATGTAAATATGGATGATATCGTTCCCTGTTTTAAAATTAAGTGCTTTGGTTTTATTCAGTTCGTAGGGATAGGATTCAGTATCAGGAACAAGAACTAAGTTCTTTGATTCAAACGCTCTCATTACATCGTTTTGAGTGAGTATTTGGTTGCCAGCCACGAATGTCTTCTTACTCCTTACATCATAGAGGATACCTACAACAGCCACTGCTACAATAATTAACCATACAAGTATGTTTTTTATATTCAAGTCCAAACTCTCCTTTGGTAGTTCATTCACTACTTAATCTCTACAGCGAAGAAGAAGTCCGCATTGCCTTGATCAGCTCTCCACACAGCATGTAAATAGTAAATGTAAGTCCCTTTTTCCTTGGGGATAATATACGAATCACCCACGAAGTCTTTTGCTGTAGTCTTAAGATTAAATTCCCTTATACCTTTGGGTGCTTTTGCTTCAATTACTGAGCCAGATATTACTGTTTCAGCTTTGTAATTATTTGACTTAATATAATCTACTGGTGAAGGACTATCTGAATTAACACATGTAATAAGACCAGAGAGCAAAGGCTTCTCACACCAAGAATAAGAGCCACCAAATACTTGAATATCTTTACCATCAATCATAACCTTAGGTAGGGGTGGCTTTGACTCTGAGAGCCAGTCACTATATTTTCCATTCCGTAAACCTAATTTGTACGCACCTAATAATGCAACAGCAATCAATAAAATCAATATAGGTACAACCAACTTCTTTTTCATTAAGTCCCCCTACTCATTTCTTTTACTCACCTTTATGAATAGACGCAATTACCCATCATTAGGTTTCACAGGTAATTACTACAAATTTTACACTTTCGAATGTGTTCAGACCTTTAGATAAAATCTCACTTTTATATACTCAGGCACTTTCACACAGAAATGCAAAAACAAGCAACATGGACGTTTTCAGTACAATGTTGCTTGTTTCTAATAAAAACCTCAACTTTCACTTGTTTTCTTTCTTGGACTTGAAAGAGGAACAACTCTACCTTTCATTAATAATATATCTAACTTATCTCCACTGGATGTAGATTCCAATTTAACAACAAAGGTACAACCTATCATCATCCTACACCCTTGATTTTCGATATCAACAAATTCATAAGTATGTGCGGGATCATATTCCTTCGAAAAATTTAGTGCTTGATTCTTGTAGTCCCAATAATCCCAAAAAGTTAAACTATGCTTTTTATAAAAAACATAGGAACTTGATATCGTTACAAACAATAAAAGTATTACTAAGGTGATTACGATATGTGCTGATCTTCGCATTTCATATCTAATATTAACGAATACTAAAATTAGCAATACAAGTCCTAAGAAAATTTCTATCACAAAGTATCACCTATTTTAGATAAGATATCTCCATGGACTTAAAAGTTAACACGCAACAAGATTGTGTAAATGTTGACTAGCAACAGCAACCTATCCTTCAATCAATGATCTTGAGTTCTTCTCATTGATCCCCTTTTGGCAAAAACCAAAGGAAATATCAGACATTCTTTTGGTGCGATCAACGATCTGCCACTACTTGAACCAGTTCTTTTAGAGAAAGAAATGGTCCTATACATATCCATCCAAGCACCCACTAACTCACTTCCGCTTCACCTGGTTTAAGAATGACCGAACCAACACCAAGCAAGATTAGAGCGAATAGGGTAAGCACGCCCATATGTATCCACATCTCCGAGAGCGTCTGCCCCGAAGCCATCCGCGCAATGGCATCAATGGCCCACTTTTGCGGCACAAAATTGGCAATTTTCTGCATCCACTCCGGCATAAGGCTAATCAGCCAAAAGCAGCCTCCAAGCATGCAAGTAGGTGTTATGACGAGCGAGTTGATAATGCTTAGGGAAATCAAGGCTTTTGGGGAGTTGACCACTTACTATTTAGTTCACATACTTTTATTATAATGTGGTCTTACTCATAAATATAGTGGTCGAGTTAAATCTTAGGTAGGTGGTTCCACTTCATTAGTAGATCACATGATTACATTCGCCATCCCTGTCCAGCACCCAAATGCTTGATTCTAAAAGGGGAACAATCCTTTGCAACTTGAATTCGGAAAAGTCGTTAAAGGTCTAAGGATTAAAAAAGATATTTCACAAGAGCAACTAGCTGTTGAAAGCACCCTTGGACGCAGCTATATCTCTGAGCTTAAAAATGGAAAGTATCAACTACTTTAACCAGCCTTTTCGATATTGCAAGAGTATTACAAATGAAGCCATCAGATTTAGTTCGCCTTGTAGAGCTAGAATTTGACAACCAATCCCATTAACCAACACTAAAAGACGCTCAGGAGCAATCCTAGAGCGTCTGATTTCGTTCTATGTGACTTCTCCACTACTTACATGAAAGAAGAATTTTATGTGAGCAGCATCTAACTTAGAAGGAATCATAATTCCTTTTTACCTTATAAAGTCGAAATTCATTTAAAATTAAAATCTTGCAAATTTTCCCTTTTTTCTTCAAATATCGCATATACTTTATCATGAATCGATTTGATTTGTAGAGATACGTTGTGTATGGTTTATGCTCATTTGTCTCAGTATGCTTTAGAAAGTGAACTGTTACAAAATATGATACGAAAAAAGCGAGAATTATGGTAACAAAAAGTATACCACCTATGTAAACTATATATTGAGTAGCTTCAATGACTTTACTGTCCTGTTTGGTTGGAACAGTAAAAAATTGAGTAGCGCCTTTATACGAGTAACTTAACAAATACTGAATAAAGTCATTATCACTTTTTACCTCTATGCTATCTTTCGAAAATCCACTGGCATTCATTGCAGTTAAATAAAAACCAATGGCAGTTGTTGAAAAAATCACAATAGAAAGAATAGTGATTAAACCACCTATTGCTGCAAGTAAAATTTCACCTTTATCTGATATTGTTTTTAAAATATATATCAAAAATATAATAACTAAAAACGATAAAATACCTAGAGTGTAAGTATCGGTATTTTCAATAGACCCAGTGTTTTTTAATTTCTCAAAGGGGACTAAAGTTGCGAACGGAATAATAACTGCAGATATAATCATGACTAACATCAAGTATAAGTTTCCCTTAGCCTTAATTAGCAGCCAGTATCTACAAAATAATCCATAAATCCAGATAGAAATTAATAAAAATATAATATAGGCACTCTTCCAAAAATAATTTAAAGTTTCTATATTACCATCATTGAAAAATACACTTATAAATAAGTTGGCGAATATCACCAAAATAAGTAAATTGAAAATATCTTTGAGTTTTTTTATTCTTACAATGTTGGCAATAAATATAATTATTGGTATTTTAAATAAAAATTGTAGCATTCTTATTGATTTTTTTATATACCGAATGCTAAAAATACGTTTTATGAATAATAAGATACCAAGTATTATTATCTTCATCATAAACGGTAATAACTTAAACATATTAATGATTGCCCTATTTAGTTTCTTAATTTTTTTATAATTATTTCTTATCAATTGAATGATGCAAACCAAAATAATTAATAAGCTCACTAAAATAAATATTTTCATCCTCAACCTCCATTAACATGCAGTGGCATGTGCGCCAAAGTTGAAAAAGAGCGTTCCAGTTGGTAATGAATCAGAATTATACCCATGCCTAAGGGTTGTATTCAAAATTGCTTGTGAATACTCCACAGGTATTCCTACTTGAACTTCATCGTTTGAGAAGGCAATATTATCAAGGAGTGCTTCACCTGTGTCTTTACCTACAAGTCCCTTCACTCGTAATACTCCATCCTCAAAAGGGATAAAGGTAGCTCCAAGTAAAGCGTAATTACTTGCATTTTTATATTTAAGCAATTCAACAACAATAGAGATTTTTGAGTTAAGTATTATAGGCTTATTAGGTTTAATCGTATGCTCAAATGAATCAATTACATTGAAGTGAATTGCTTCATAGCTATTAATCCATAGTCTTATTTTGTTGTTCTTAAACTCATTAAAAACATAAACATCATCTTGCATAATGTCCTCCCTTTTCAGGATAGACTCCATGTTCCTTATAATACCTGTAAATCTTCATAATCGCCCTGCCTGCTAATCCATAATCTTTCCATTCACCATCACATGGCTTACTAATTCAAAGGTAATATCCTGTTCATTCTCACTTCCAAATTCTAATCCTATATGTTTACTTAAATCAATTTCAAAGACACCTTCAAAAATATTGAACTCCTTGCTATAGCCATATGTTACATGAGTTCCATTAATATTCAATAACTTGAAACTAACCGCTATTCTCATATTCATCAACTTCCTCTTTATCCCATTTTATCGTTATACAATAAAATCAACACAAAGAAGCTACCATTTTACGGATAGCTGATTCAACTAACTCAACATTCTGCGCTTCAGTTCTTCAACAATCGGAATTTCTGGAGGACTTATTTCACTAGGAAGTTCTTCAATATTAAAAAAACAAGCAGATGTACTTTCTTCATTAATTGAAATCTCTCCAATGTAATCCTTAGATGTATAAGTTATGACCACATTGTAAACTTCGTCTCCATGCGGATACTTGTAGTACAGCTCTTGTCCAGAAAACACATCAAATAGCTCTAACGTGTTAACCTGCAATCCTGTTTCTTCAAGAACCTCCCTTTTTGCTGCATCTCCAACTTTTTCCCCTAGTTCAATTGCTCCACCAGGGAAGCACCAACAATTGTTGTCTGATCGTTTCAACAACAGAACTTGTCCTTGGTTATTGAAGATAATGACGTTTGTGCCACAAAGCATGATTGGGTGTGAACCAACAAGCTTTCTCATTTCCTTGACGTATTCTTTCATTTGATGACTCCCTTACTATAATTTCCGAACTGCAAATGAAACACAATCACTTTTAAGCAGAGTTGGTCTTTCATTCCGTACAATCTCAAATTTCAGCTGTTTCACAAGAACAGTCACTTCACTCCATCCAGCATAAATCCTGTTAAGAATGCTCATACAATGCTCTGTAGACATGTCTATTTCAAGTAATGGCTCTATCTTTTCGTTACTTTCAATATCAATTTCTTCTACATTTGTGTTAATAATTATACAATTAAGTCCTTTATCTTTAGTACCTCTTGCCATATTAGTTATTACTTCCACTAAAATTGATTCTGATTGAACATGTTCAAGACTTGAAACTGCAACGATGTAATCAAAATAATTAGGTTTAATCACATACTCCCCAATATCTAATTCTTCCGTTACAATTACATCAGCTACACCAAGTTCTTGACTATAACGATGCAACTTGCTTAAAGCAGAATCAAGCAAATCAACACAATAGACCTTACCATTTCGCTCTTTAATCTTTTTTGCTATTGGAATGCTGTTTCTTCCTACACCGCTTCCAAGATCAAGAACAGTCACATTCTCCCTTCCATCAAAATAGGTCATTAAATCCAGCACTGTTTTAACAGGTTTATGTAACCAAGAGCCTTCTTCAAATAACTTATAGTTGTCGTAACAATGTTCATGATACTTCTTTTCCTCTTGACGGATATGTTCAATACTGTTCACAATACACCTTCTTATATTGTATTCTCCAAAACGCCTGCTTGTTCTTGAAGTGAATCAAGATCGTAGCTCCAGAAGCAAACAGCACTTCAAATGACAACGTATCATCATCTACAATCAATATTTCGTTGTATCCCCAGTCATCAAACCCTCTGCGCTGTTCAAATTCACTCTCACCACATTCAAATTTCAATTCAAGTTTCTTTATTTTCTTGAACGTAATGTTCCATTCCTCTATATCATTGGTCATTGTTACCGTAACCTCAACTGGGTTCAACACGCCATAATCAGAATGCTTCACATCAACACTTTTTAGGCGATAATCGTGAAAGCCCTTTGTTTTGAAGTGATCATAAACCTTACGTGATAGCCTATTTTGAAGTTGTGGATAGAGTTCATTATATGCTTGATTGTTCTCAGTCCATTGCAGATGCGCCTGTTCCTGATCTTCAAAGCTCCCTTGATTCATTTGAGTCCATAATTTATCTGTAAAATATTTCAAACGGATATGCCCCTATTTCCTTTTTATCCCTATTGTACCATTTGGCTTGTCGCTGTAGGTGATAATTTATCGTTCGTAATTGAGTTTAAGTGCGCTGGTCTGGAGCGCACAAGGGGTCTGTGAAAAAAGCGAATTGCCATGAGGTTTTATGATCCCCCCTGTTCCCTTATAGAAACAAATAAAAGCACCCTTCAACAGGATGCCCTCACCATAAATCCTTCTTCAAGATATTACTTTCCTTTTCTCCAACTCACGATACAATGTAGGCTTCGACACACCTGTAAGATCGACGATCTCCTTCAACGAATACTCCTTGCTTTCATAAAGCTTCAACACTTGCTTAACTTTCTTATCATCCAGCGGAGGTCTTCCACCTTTTCTTCCTCTTGCTCTTGCTGCCGCGAGTCCTGAGACTATGGGCATTTATGTATGGAGTTGAAATTTTGAATGTGACTTAGATAAAATGCAAGTTTTATCTAAGCTAGCTCCTTTATTACATACACCTAACTTCAAAGGAATAGACTCAGAATCTATTTGCCCATTTATTAACCGCATAAGTTTGCACGAAAAGCTTACTATCGTAAATATCCTTTACATCTTGGAAAGCTCTATTACTGAAGCTTCCTCCCAATTGACTCCAGACGTCACAGCGCCACTAGACACAGCCATTCGTTCGGAACTTTCGGTATTTTTTGCATAATTCATTTAGTGATTATTGTGGAGTATACCTAGGGGAACCTGTTTTCTTGGCAATTTCATTATAGCTAGAAACGCCATTCTCGTATTCTTTCTGAATATGTAAGTACCAAGCGTAACGGTCACTTGAAACGGGTTTGCCTTCTTTTTGGTCATTTTGGAAAGTTTGAATACCCCTCATATCACTATCCAATGCTTGCTTCATTGATTCTAATTTTGCGATATCGACTTGACGTTCTGAATCTGAATAAGAAACACAACCCGTTATTGTGATTGAAATAGCAGCGACTATTAGTAATACAAAGTTAATTTTTCTCATAATGACTGAAACCCCCGTAGTTTACTTAATGTCAATTAGTTTTAAAACTCCTTGAACGACTTGCTCTTGCTTTCTATGGCTACCAAATGTCTTATAAGCAATAACGCCTACTACAATAAACAACAGAATGATGACAACAACATTAGCCCAAGCACTTCATTACCTCCAAATTATCTTTGATGTTCGTAGCAAAGCACTTGATTGTTAAACTTGTTAGGTCTTTCCAAGCAATAATTTCTAACTTTTTCACTAACTCTATTACCACAAGCAGCGCAATGAAATGTATCTACATCATTTAGAACTGTAAAGTCATTTCCTACCGCTTGAACAACATTATTCGATCTTCTAGCTCTATTCTTTATAAGAACAAATGAAACCCTCAATACAAGTAACACAACAGCGATCATTATCCCATAATTGAGGAATGGTATCTTTTTCAATTGGTGTATTTAGTACCTTTGTTTCCAGCACCCAAACGAATGCTTTTAAGGTGCATAACATCCCCAATGCACTAACCAAGAAAGTTGAAATTGATTGTTTACTCCTTCTAGCCATAAAAAAACCTCCTGATGCTATGCATTTTTATGAATAAACCTACACTTTGGAAAATTCCCACATCCTTTGAATTTCCCAAACTTCCCACTTCGTTCAACCAACGTCCCTCCGCACTTAGGACATTCATCGTTCGCAACTTTGTTCGCTTTCACAGCCAATTCACTTTTTAAAGCCTTAACATGTTCTTTCTTAACATTTCCATCTTTCAAGCCTGCACCTTGAATTGCATTGTATATCTTTTGAACATCATCTTTGCCAAGAGCTATTTCCTTGTATTTGTTTATCGTACTTACCAAATACTTTGTATAAATAACTTCAGACGTAACATTTACCTTTAAATCAGCCCTAGCACTAAAACAAACAATTGATATGAAAGGCACTTCTTCAAAATCACTCAATAATGCCTTTAAAGCTTGAATATGCCCATAATTTTGTCTAAGCGGATTATTAAGCCTTTCCTTACGCTTGTAGATAACCTGAGTCCAATAATCAGACTTTTCATCTCCTAAAATCCAACCTTTGTAATTCTTCGTTTCAATAACGAATACACCATGTTCAGAAATAACTACATGATCAATTTGAGTTGTTTTCCCTTTTACAGATGGAATTGTGATATCATGCAATATTAAATACTTGTCTTTATCAAGTTTGTTAAGTTGATACGACACAGATTTCTCTCCAATAAAGCCTTTCTTTTTGAAGGTGGGAGATTTCAAGATAATTGAAAGAACTAAGAGTATACCAAGAACTACATATATCGACATATCAAAACTCCTTATCTGGATGAATAGTTAAATTGTACCATTACTTTTGTCTCAATTGGTAAAATTTTGTTATGCCATATCTTAATGATCTAATTCTTATTCCCCACCCTTCAACCAATAGATACACCTAATGCAATTCACCATACGTAAAAGAAGCCCAGAGCAAGGTTTCTGGGCTTCAGGCATAGCGTATAATGTTCAACTAACACAGCGGCTTAGATAAAATTAGGTATTTATGTAAGATTCTCACTTAAACAAGGAACAAGCACAAGCACATAATACCCCCAATCATTTGCTTGCTAATACACAATTAAGTATAGATGGGCAACCTGCGTTTATCAGTTACCCCGCTTATTCATTCGCTATTATTTTCTTGTTGTTTATTGCTCTTAATACTCTCTTCTCTTATAAGAAGCCACTTCATAAGAATATTAGCAACAGGCACAGCTATACCCACTGAAAACATAACTACTGCAACCCATATTAAAGTTTCTGTAAAACTTTCCATTCTATGCGGAACAAATAAATGATATATGCTTATTAACGATTTAGAGAATACTCCAATTAATACCAATATGATTAAGTTCCTTATTAAAATAACTGTTGTACGTATCCTAGTGGAGATTTTCAATTCAATTTTCTCCTTCATTGACTTACTTATACATGTATGTCCAGTGTTTCGCAATTAAATCTCATGCATAAGTCTTAATGGACAAACGTTTTCTTTACCCTCTTTGACATTAGGAAGTAGCATACCCATAGCCCAATCCAAATTAATCTTACTGATACACCTGTCATAAGAGAACTTTGAACAGCACTCTCATATGACATAAAGAAATTAACACAAAACGGAATGAAATTAACAATTTCCAAGCCCACAATAATCTTTGGAACATACTTTTTCTTTGCTCATAATCAATGTTAAAGTAGCTATCAGACAAATTAAATGAATTAGGTTGTATGAAGTTAAAAATATTAGTTGTTTCGTCCATTCAACATTCGATATGCCTACTCTGATAATTAGATAATACGAATAACAGATAAAGAATATAGAGATTATGCATGTTGCATTGTAAAATAGTAGCCATCCTCTTAGTGGTATTGAATCAATGCTATCCTCACTATTAGATTCAAATTCCACAATTTCATTTTCACATTCAGGACAATGACTTACTCCATATTCTATCGTACTCTCACACCAAGGGCATACAACAATTCGATCTTCTTTCACTTTATTACCACTTTCTATTACAGCATCTTCAATAACTAAATCCTTGAGTATCAGAGATACCTCATATTCCATCCTAGGAAATTCTTCACTTAGCCATAACTGTCCATTTTTTGTTGGTGCATACATGACTTTTATAGTATCCTTATAATGGTTCACCCATCCCATAATTCCTTCTACATCACTAATTCCTAAGAAATAAAGTGGTTCTACTGCTTTTACTAGTAATGGTTGAATGATTGGGGTTTTATAGTATGCTATTGATGACAGGAAAGAAAAATATCCTTGAGCAGCTGCTTCACAAGTTTGACTTGGTGTCCAGTTCATAAACTCCTCAATTATTTCAGCATCACTTAATATTGAAACTCCCAATTCAATTTCTTTCTGTATGAGTAATATGTCCTGAGATTTTATTATTTTTATGCACTCCTCACAAATAAGGCTTTCCTTCCATTGCTTATTAAGACCTATCCTTTCCAAGCAATTCAATTACTTTATCAAGCTTCTTACCCATTTCACCATCGTTTTTTCGCTTCCAATCAAAGTATCTTATGGCACTTATCAACGCAGCAACTAGCAATATTACCAAAAGCAATGAAATCAGTTGCATTAAACCTGTTATTATCGAAAACGAATAATTCAAGTTTCAACATTCTCCTTCCTTGCCATTTCGATAACCCTTTGAATAAATGGTGCTTTCGATTTTGTGTATTCATTTCTGTTGTTAGAGTGATATTTAGCGAGTTGCTTTTTTAGTTCTGCATATTGATTTAGTAGGACTGGACTGCTTCTAAGATAATCACGAAACAACAAATTGTTTCGCCATTCATTACTTGTAATTTCATACACATGCAAATGATGTGTTCCTTTTCGCCATTCGCCTTTTCTAAAGAATCTACGTCTTATAAAATCTACTTTTGGCACATACTCATACCCAATTGTCATTAGTGGCTCAACAAACGAGTCTGCATCATTTAAATCACGAACTGCAACAGCAATATCAATAATGGGCTTCGCCATCAAGCCTTCTACAGATGTACTTCCAATATGTTCAATTGAGATGGCATTATCGCCTAAAACGTTCCCTATATGTGCTTTCTCTTGTTTAAATTGCATTTTCCATTCAGGATTATATTCTAAAATTCTTACTGGATAGTTCAATCATCAACACCCCACATGAAACTTCTCTTTTATTGAATCAGGTTAGATTCTAAATAATCAATATGCTTTTTTACCTCAATCCAATTTGAAGCACGATATACTATGTCGTTAGAAATCGCCAAATTGTATGGCTGTTCAAATAAAATAATTGGCTTATTATTAAGGGCGAACTCCTTAGCATAGTGAGGGGCATCATCAATCAACACATCAACCTGACAGTTGATACATTCTTGGAGTTTATTTTCAATTAGTGAAATATTGTGATAACGAACATTGTGGTGTTTAAGCCAATCTATTGTAACATCACGAAAAAGCAAGGGGCGAGCCGTAATAATTGATATTTGGTGCTGATTAAATAATTGCTGTAAGATTTCTACTGCCATTGGAAAGGGTGATGAGTTCCAATGAATATCGTATCCATATTTATAAATACGGATTTACGTTGTTCATTGTCCCACCCATATAAACGATATAAATAATAATCATTAACATCATCTGGTGTAAATGATAAACCAGACGCCATATTATAATATTTTAAATAAGTAGAAGTGGCATCCAGAACCGTATTGTCTAAATCTATTCCAATATGCATATTAAGAACTCCTTTAAATGAAATCCATGTTTTATATTAATCACGCTTCATCAATAAGTCGTGAGTATTCCCCAGCTTGCTCTCTGTTCAATCTTTCAAGGTTGAAGCCCAATGCAATTACTTCTACATAAACATCATGACTTGCTACAACGTAATGGTGATAAACATCATTTCTTGTAATACTTTTAGGAGAAAGCCTTTTATGCTTAATCACTAATCGTGTGAGCCATTCTGAATCTATAACTTTTAGTATTTAGGAATGATGTAAACGTTCATATTCGTACTCTATATATTCAGCAGGCGTACTATCCTCATTCCAGCACCCAAAGTACACTGCACACTCACTTTCAGAAACATTAAGAATCACATCCCCCTGCGGTTCTTACCATACTTCAAGAGGTTTTTGTAAAGCCTTATCAATAGCCAAGCATGTTACCCCCTTTTCAATGAAACTGCTCTTTTATCAAAGCATCTTTTCATAAAATATAATTTCCAAGTCCTTAACCGTATTTCTGTTCACTTCCTTGTATCCAAACTTCTCGTATAACTTTTGAGCAGGCATTTGTTTGGATGTTGTGTCTAAGTGAAGTTTTTTGTGCCCTAATTCACGTAATCGTTTTCTACAGCGTTGTCACCCATCTCAATAAAATCATTCTTTGATGGAAATGAGAACATTGGCAAGACGCTCTTTAGTTTCACCAAGCCTATCCTTTGCTTCCGTTACATCTTCTGGTTCCATCCAAGCAAACCCATCATCTATATATCGCGGAAAAACGTGCATGTGATAATGACCAAGATCATTAAATTGACCACCATTTTGTATAATGCTGATTCCGTCAGGCGAAAATGATATCTTCAACGCTCTAGATATTTTAGCAGCTGCTACCATTATCGCTGTTGCTACCTCAATCCCTAAATCATCAACATCTCTATAATGCTTCTTAGGTAATATCAACGTATGTCCTTCATTTAATGGTGCAATATCCAAAAAGCATATAATTAAATCATCTTCATAGATGATTTGCACTGTTTCCAATTTATTTGCTAAGCGACAACCTAAACAGTCAGTTATCATGGTTCACTCCTTTATCGCATACCTTGCGTTGGGTAAAGTTCAGTATATGCTTTGCTTTTCGGTAACCCTTGAAATGGTAAGCCTTTTTCTCTTGGTTTCCACCCTTGTACAATTGCTTCTATGATAATTGTGGCAACTTCTTTAGGTTTGGCTACCTTTAAGTTCAAAGCATCAACATAAGGAAATTCAACCCAAAAATCGTTAATGCCAGATTGTATATGTACTTCTATTCATTGTCCCCTTTCCTTCCCATGTTCCGCAATTAATACTATACGTCCTTTTGTTGTTGCGGAGATTGTCCACCCGTATTCTTCATCTCCTACAACGATTTTCCTAGAAGCCATTTTACTTAGTGTCAAATATTCACCTCCTGTGACTTGTCAAATCTCCATGTCTTATTTATGCTTGTGTTTAATCCAAGACAAATATAATAAAGCCATGATTACTCCAATAATTACGAACATCATTCAACCATTGTTTCTCACAGGTTCTGGAAACCATCCAAGTGATTTAAGAAGCCAAGATACGCCTAAGTACAAGAGAAACATACATATATGTAACATTATTCTTTTCACAACAATCTACCATCTTCCACGAAAAATTGCTCTTTACTCAATACAATTGACTTTGGATTTAAAATCTACTTGTTCTGCGACGATTTCAAGTGAAGCATCATCTCTTTCATCCCAATTTCCAAAGATGAACTTACGTAATGGATCATGACATTTCATTTCACTTATTGCATAAAGCATCATACCAAGTGGTCTGTTGGAATGGATTGTTTTTACGCCATAAAATCTTACGACTAACGCTTCTCCCTTGTAGCTTCTTAAAAATACAGAAAGATTTTCATTTTCCCAAAGTATACCTTCTATCTTGCTGTCGTGTACCCTATAATCCCCTGTGTAAGCAATAAACTTCTTTTCCTCCATAATAATTTGCTCCCTAAAATAAAATCCATGTGCTTTATTCGTTATCTTTGACTATTGATTCAGGATAATATTGCTGAATTACGTCATCTGTACTTATGTATTTTGTAGAATGAATGAATCTTGAATAAACTTCTACTCCACTCTTTATCACATCATCCAAAAGTTCAAACACATCAAGAACCATAATAAATTTCCATTCAACCTGTTCACCATAGCCATTGAAATAGCTATGTTCTGATTGTTTAACTGTACTTTCTCCCTGTTTATATGCTTGCTCTGACAAATACCAACCAGCTTTATTACTTATAGAGTATTGTTTACCCACATATTTGAAATGCAGTTCATGCCCAATGGCTAAATCTCTTTCTAAGTCTTCGTATGAATACGACAAGCGATTCACCTTCTATTAGATAGAATCGTACTTTACTAGTTGAAGATAGTGCGTTATATATACATCCTTTGCACTCACTTCAAACCCCAATGAACAATAGAACTTATCAGCTATAGGATTATCAGTCCTGAGGACAAGAGTCCTATAGTATATTCTTGCTTCTTTAATTACTTCACCTATCAATAATCTACCAATGCCTAAACCCCTAAAATCCTTCGATACATACAAGCGGCGCACACGCCCAGTTGATCCCTCTTGTGAATTGGGGTCTTGATTAAGTCCACAAATGCCAACAATTTGATTTCCAGCATACGCAATGAAAAGTGCTTCACCTTGCTTATCAAATCTATTTGTTCCAGCTTGAAATTCATTAACCAAACGAATCAAATGCCTAAATCCATCATTGATACTTTCTTCAACTAATTGATGTAGTTCGTTTGGAAGTAGTTTGACCTTTAATATGTCTTTGCTCTCCAGTGCAAACACCTCATTTGTTTATATTTGAACTAATTTATTCATTAACAACCTCCAATATCTTTTCTGATATCTTTTCTTGACAAAATTCGTTCGGATGGACATTTCCAATTACAGGTAGGAAGTCTCCGTAATGATCTTTAAAAACCTCATTTGTCCCCACAAACTTCGCATCTTTCCTTAATGACACTTCTTCTAACTGCTTATTAAGTTCTACATAATCTTGGTTGAATTTTTCACTTACTACATCCATTTTCAGTGGAAATAGGTTGTAGTATCCTACAATGTAAATTTTAATAGATGGATTCATCCTTTTAATTTCATCAATTATTTCAGATAGGTTTAAACCAATTGTTTTTATTACGGTTTGTGAATTTGTTTCTTTAAGGGCATAGCTTTTTAAAAGATCATTAGCTCCTATACCAACAGTAATTAAATTTGCATGCTTTAATCTATTCCTGATTGATTCATTATCTTTAATAACATCATTATGAATATCACTTAACAAATCTAGCGTAGTACTTCCTGGAACAGCATATTTTTTTGTATATTCAATATCCTTACTCTTCCCCAAATGTTCTGAAATGAAATCAGGATAGCTTTTTTCATATTTCAAGGACGAAACAGTTGAATATGGAGATACTCCTGCTGGTATCGAATCCCCAAGAGCAAGATAACTAATCTTTGACTCATAATTTTTCATGAAAAGAAAAGAAATTACTACTATAAAAAAAGCAATAAAGAAATATCCTTTGATTTTTGATATCTTCAAGTTTCCGCTCCCATTCGATATGTTTCTATTATCTTACCTTTATTCGAATTCCCCCTCTAAACACACTATTTATTTCTATCTAGAAACAGCCGCTTGATTATCTACAATCAATATTTCGTTATATCCCCAGTCTTTAAATTGCTTATTTATTTGTTTTGCTTCATATCCTGCCAAAACCAATACGTTTCGTAAATTAGATCATGCAAGAAATCATCATTATCATCATTCGTTTCCACTAACTTCATTCCAAGCCATATCTCATGTAACTTAATGACACTTGGATCTCTTGTTCCATCTAATATTGAAAATGCTTCAATAAAACTATGAAGCATTGTATTTTGTACAATTTTCTCAATTGCTTTAAGTTAGTTTGCATTAATATGCTTTTTGATTTCAAGGCTGATTATGTCGTAAAACGAATATACATTATCTTCTTTTCCGTTTATTAATCTCTTATAGGTTTTCCCGACTGGATTCGCTATCGCTTCTTTAGCTTCTAATAGATATTCCCCTTCCTCATAAATCCATTTGCATGGTTCTCCAATGTTTCTTACCATTGTTTCCCCAAGATAAGACCCCCAAATTATTGCCATTGACCATACTTGATTTTCTGTAGGCTTATCATCTGCACTCGATGTTGATAATTCATTTGCATAATAATCAAGAATCTCTTCCACTTTTTTTATGCTTGCGTCTGTAAAATCCAAAGTATGTCCAAAAGATACAGCATACTCCACCGCTGTACTGCAATTTTTTTCAATTATTTCATTCAATCGAGTACATTTCATAGAACCGAGCTCCTTTGATTGATTGGACAATTAAACCAATAGATTTTCTCTCAACTAAATAAAATCATTCTTTGGTTACTACCTAATTGGATCACCATAAGCTACATGAAAATGCAAATGCTTAGAATCTTGATACTTCCCCAGATTAGTGAGTACACGACATGCGCCATAATCCTTTGTTACGTCTGCCGCTACTTTCTTGATTACATCTAATAGTTCTAATAAAAGATCATTGTCACTGTCCTCTAATGTAAGCAATGACGCAATATGTCTTTTGGGAATCACCACAATATGTACTGGATAGAATTGGCGTGTATGATGATATGCTAAGACACTTTCAGTTTCAAACACCTTATCCACTGGCGTTTTCCGCTCAGTACTTCTTCACAATAAAAATCTTCTGTCATGCAATACCTCCTACTTACGCGTAGATCAAATCAATTAAATATGTTAGACTACCAGTCGAATAGTGTCAGATGCCTTCTGTATCAACAAGGATATTCCCTTTTTATTCCTATTGTACCATCTGGCACATCGTTATAGTTGATAATCTATCGTTCGAATTAAGTTTAGGTGCGCTGGCTGAGGGCGCACAGGTGGTCTGGGGAAAAAGCGAATTACCATGAGGTTTTATGAACCCCCCTGTTCCCTTATAGAAACAAATAAAAGCACCCTTCAACAGGATGCCCTCATTTTAAATCCATGTTTACAGAAAACTTCTTGCAAATATGACCCCGTTTGGGGGATTTCTTATATAAGAAATCCCTCTCAATCTTAGAATTGAAAGCAAAAAAATAAGACAAGTGATTATGATTAATAGAAGGAAATTCGGGTGGGAAATTGCCAAGATGGTTCTTGCTGCCCTTATTGGTGGATTCATTAGCACGCAATTATTCCATAAATAAACGAAGCTGCAAAGGATACAACTATGTTTTTCATATTCAATTTAACTTTCTCCTTTGTTATGCGTGCTTACCTTTAGACACATTATCCCATCATTAGGTTTCAAAGGAAATTGCTACAAAAGTCATGCTTTCAAATATGATCTGTCGCTTAGATAAAATCTCACTTTTATCTATACCAAACAAGCCATATGGACAATCAATCCAATGTGGCTTGCAAAGTAATTATCTATTCAAATAGTAAGTGTGTTCTCCCCAAGATTGATGGTTCGTCATTGACCACCAACCTTAACCCTCAAATTTTCAATCGACACCTTGCATGATATTCATCAAATATACAACTATCATGCATTTTCATCCAAGCATCCATTAACCAGCCTCCGCTTCCCCTGGCTTCAATATGACGGAACCAACACCAAGCAAGATAAGGGCGAATAGGGTAAGCACACCCATATGCATCCACATCTGCGAGAGCGTCTGCCCCGAAGCCATCCGCGCAATGGCATCAATGGCCCACTTTTGCGGCACAAAATTGGCCATTTTTTGCATCCACTCCGGCATAAGGCTAATCGGCCAGAAGCAGCCTCCGAGCATGCAGGTAGGTGTTATGACGAGCGAGTTGATAATGCTCATATTCGTCGAATTTCTCACCATTCCCGCTACAGCACTGGCAATTCCCATGCTTGCTAACAAGAAAAATTCCAAAATAATAAACTGAGGCAGGAACGGAAGACCATATTCATAGTGCGTTATATAACGTGTAACTAAAAGAATAACCAGAATCTGCAAAGTACCAACAAGGAAGCTCCCCAATAAGTTGCCGACCATAATTTCTAAAGCACGCACAGGTGCGGTATATGTCCTTGCCATCGTCCGCTGTCTTCGATCTTCCATAATCACGGCAACGGTGTTATTAACGACGACCATCATAAACATGAGCATAAAACCGATCACGATATGCATACCGGGATTCACATAGAGATTGTAATCGGTAAGATGAGCGTTTACTTGGTGCTTCTTCATTTGATTCCAGGTCTTGTCTACAGCTTCAAGCAAAGTTGAACCCTTAAGACCTTGATCGGCATGAAGTGTAATCGTTTGTTGCAGTCTGGAGACGATGCTATCCAAATTCATTTTGAGTATGATCGATGCTTCGTTCGTGCTGAGCTGATACAGTGTAACTTCAGCCGAGGAGCCCCTCAGCAGCTGCTCGCTAAATCCTTCCGGGATCAGAAAAGCCACGGATGACTTTTGTTTGATAACATCCTCTTTTAATCCTACCTCAGACGTTTCTGCTTGTAACCGATAATCTGGCAAGCTGGCAAGTTCTTCAAGTACAAGATGGCCCATCGTTCCTTGATCCATATTGATATAACGAACATGAACTTGGTGCACTTCTTGCCCGCCAAGCAGGCCAATGATCAGAGAAACCGCTATCGCCGGAATAAGGAGATGCAAGAGCAGGCCCTTTTTATGAAAAAGGGTTCTCCGCAGCATATTAAGCGCAATAAACAAACTATTCATGATAGCCCACCTTTCGGTAAACAACTAGAGAAACAAGCAGCATGCCCACCCCGATGCCTGCTAATATAAGCATATGGTGAAGAATGAGCGTAAACTCACTGCCCAGCATGATACGAAACATGCTTTGCATTCCCCAGTAATTAAGTGTGAATTCACCTATTCGCTGCATCAACCCCTCAGGTAAAGGCGTAAATCCACCACTCAAGAAGGTCATGGCAATAATTAGCATTTGAAAAATAGTGCCAATCGTTTTCATCGATTTGGCTACGATCATGACCAGAATGGCGAGGCTCATCGATGCCGTGATGATACTTAAGCATATCAAGAAGAGCATGACCCAGGAATGACCCCAATCGGCACCGTAAAAGAAAGATGTCGCGGCTATAATCGTCCCTGCTTGCAGGAGTGAAATGAACGCGTTCCCTATGACCTTGCCTAATAAGATGTCATATTCATGAATCGGCATCGCATTCAAGCGGCTTAGGGTATGCTTCTCCTTCTCACTTTGCAGCCCAATCGCTGCTGACATGCCCGAGTAAAGTAAGAACATGACTAACATGGATGCTGCATAATATTGGATAGCCGTATAACTGCCGTTAGCAGTTGTTAGTTTACCTATACGTACCGGAGAAGTGTCAGTTGGCTTCTGTAAAGCAACGCCTCCCTGTTTCTGAATAGCCTCCGCTGCTGCAGGACCCGCAGCAATGAATGCGGCTTGATTAAGGTTGGCTTGATCTAAGAAAGAGCGCAGCACCATCTGCGCAACCAGATTCTGGCCATAGTCCTTACCAAGAATCATTTCCCAGCTTGCTTCTGAACCTCCGAGCACACGGCTGCTGAAATCACTTGGAATGATTAATGCAAAATCGGATGTACCGTCTTTGATTCGTTTAACCGCCTCATCACGTGTTTGAATCATGACTGTTTGAAGCCTGTTCTTTACTTCAGCCGCCGCGATAAATTCATTGAATCCGGCACTTAGGAGTCCTGTATCGGCTTGAACGACATCCACTTTGACCGGTTTGAGTGCCCGATCTTCTGTTTTAAATGCCGTGGAGAGTGCGGAGCCTAAAATAAATATAATCAAAAGGGGCATGAAAAATTGGATAAGCAGAATATAACGCATGCGCAGCATACGCAATACCTCGTACCAGGCAATCGTCCATATAGCCATCAATAATTCCCCCTAATCCCGCAAAGTGCGTCCGGTCAGCGACAGGAACAAAGCCTCGAGATCTGGCTCCACTTGCGTAAGCGATTGTATTTTCACTTCATGTTTAGAGAGAATGAACAGAATGTCTTGTAAAAACGTTTGAGACGGGCCAACCAATAGTTCCAAAGTTTGCTCTTGAACCGTCACTTGCTTGATTCGCGGATGATCCCTCAGTTCCTCCACCGCGGCAGGAATCAGTCCCACTACCTGAATGATAATTTTATTATCTTGGGCTACTTTCCCCCTCAACTCTTCCTGCGTACCGCAAGCGATGAGATGACCATGATCCAGAATACCCACCCGTGTGGAGATGGCAGCCACTTCCTCCATATAATGGGAAGTATAGATGATGGTAGAACCCATCCGATTGAGAGTCCTAACTGATTCCAAAATATGATTGCGCGACTGCGGGTCGATACCAACAGTCGGTTCATCCATAATAATCAGCTTCGGATGATGCATGACGGCGCAGGCAATATTCAGCCTTCGCTTCATCCCTCCGGAAAAGGAGCTTGGTTTGTCTTTAGCACGATCAGCTAATCCAACAAATTCCAACGCTTCCTCCACTCTGGCTTTTAACAACTGTCCCCGCAGGCCATACAGCTTAGCAAAAAACGTCACGTTTTCTTTGGCAGTCAAGTTTTCAAAGATAGCCAAGTCTTGAGGAACAAGACCAATTCTTCGTTTCACTTCCATGGTGTTCCCGGCGACAGACAGGCCATCCACAAACATCTCGCCTTGATCGATTTTCAGCAATCCGCTCAGCATTTTGATCGTTGTGCTTTTCCCAGCCCCGTTAGGACCTAAGAGGCCGAAAACCTCGCCTTCTTGAATAGATAAATTCAGATGATCAACGGAAATGTGATTATTGTACTTTTTGACGACACCTTTGAGTTGAACGAAGCTCATCTTATCCTCTCCCTTTCTTCCACGCTATGTCTATCTATATTGTACTTCGTAATTACCGGTTCAACAGGTAGAAGATGTCACTTTCCAATATGACTTAAGTCATATCCTGATAAGAAAGCGTGTCAAAGCATTTGGCAATTATGCTATACTTTACTTACACTTGGCCAAAAAAAGGAAGCGAATAGGTTGCCACTACTTCTCCCGATTACCCGCTACATGCTCATACTCATACCGGCAATTGCCTCGATGTATCTCGTAGACCATCCATCCTACGCCATGTATGTATTCCTCATTCTGATATTCATATGGATAGCAGAACTACGTCGAACCCTAATGCCTCAATCCACGTTCATGCTGCTTCTCGAAATCGGTTTTGGCGCATGGCTGTGCCATACCTATGGCGGTATTTTATTCTTTCTCTTCTACTCTACCTTAATGTCCTATTTGTTCACTATAAAGCATCATATCCGTTATTCATGCCTGCTTCTCCAGCTGACTTTATTGAATCTATCCTTAGCCGGTCAATCTGTAAGCTCTTATGTCATGGCAAACGTCATCTTTCTCTCTCTTACATTCCTTCTACTGCATATGTACGGCATCAAGCAAAATAAAGAAGAAGTCGAACTGCTCAATGACACACTGAGGCGGCAGCATTACGAGCTGAATGAAGCACGAGCACAATTAATTGATTATGCACGCAAAGTCGAGAATATTGCCCAAACAGAAGAACGCAATCGGATCTCCCGCGACATCCATGATGAACTTGGACATAAGCTGATTCGGTTGAAAATGATGACGGAAGCTGTCTTGCAAATCCTTCCTGTCCAGCAAAGCAAAGGCATGGAAATGCTAACCAGTGTTCGGGATCAGCTAACCGAAAGTATGGATTTGCTCCGCTCGACTGTCCGACGAATGAAGCCTGACGAAGATGAGATTCGCACCTATTCACTTCGTACATTAATCGACCAACTAACGAAAGATAAGGGAATCATTGTCGAGGTGGAGATGGAGGGAATGCCTTATGCGCTGTATCCAAGTTTGGAATTTATTTTATACCGCAATGCTCAAGAAGCCATTACGAATGCCATTCGTCACGGCGCAGCGACGCAAGTCCTCATTCAGTTAACATATGAACCCAAACAAGTGACGATGAGCATTTCAAATAACGGTGAACGACCTGAGCAAGCGGGGGTCAAAGGCCTTGGTATAACCGGCATGGAGGAACGGAGCAAGCTTATCGGAGGAAAACTCTACGTTACGGTGAACGACCGCTTTGTCATAACAACTGTCTTACCCACTTTTCGTCAAATAGATCCCACTTAAGAGAGGGCTGAACTTATTCATGATTCATGTACTGATCACAGACGATGACCCCTTTATTCGTGAAAGTTTAAAATTAATCATTGGACTCGATGAAGAAATCACAATTGTGGGAACCTGCAACCATGGCGAAGAAGCTTTCGAGGTCATTCAAAGCGGCATTCAGGTGGATGTCGTTCTTATGGATATTCGTATGCCCGTCTGTGATGGCGTCGCAGGCACCTTGAAAATCAAGCAAGCATTTCCTGAGGTCACCGTGCTTATTCTGACAACCTTCGATGATGATGAATTCATTGTGCAAGCTCTGCGAAACGGCGCGAGCGGTTATTTACTTAAGAACATACCACCGGACCGCATCATTCAAGGCATCAAGACCGTGGAGCAAGGGAATTTACTCATTCATCCCGATATTGCTAAAAAGCTGACTACCTTCATACGCCCCAGCGTACTTCCTGTAGTGAATGTCCCTCAGCCTCTAAGTCAGTTGGGATTAACACCAAGCGAACAATCGGTCGTGGTCAAAATTTCTGAGGGCTTGTCAAATAAAGAAATCGCCCAGGAGCTGTTCCTGAGCGAAGGCACGATCAAAAATTATATTACCGAAATTCTTAGCAAACTGAACCTTCGCGACCGAACGCAAATTGCCATTTTTTATTTAAAAAGACTTTCTGGCACTGGTGATGCTCATTAATTGACTTCGTCACTTCAATGTCCTCTTTGGACGAACTGCCCACCACATAATCTGGCGTATTATTGATGCCATTGATTTGTGTCAGTTTCAAGCTTGTTCGATAGAAATGACCGTTCTCGACAAGTAGATAGGAGTATGTATTCTCCTCAGGTAGAGCATCCACAATGATCGGGCTGGACATATAGGGAACTTTATTAATTTCGTAGTAACGGAAGCCATTAATGTATTCTCTAATGACTTTGAGCTTGATCGGATCCTTCTCTCCGGTAATGACAATCGGTTCATTGACGAGATAGGAGATTTGGGGCACTTCTTTCCAAATGGTCTTTAATTCCATTTCGCTTACATAAATGTCGCCCGAATACTTTTCTTTCGCTTTGCGTAATCCATCCGTTTTCACGCCCATTCGATCCAAATCTTTTAACCGATAATAGGCTTGGTCTGTCGTATTAATCAAGACGGGATACGTCGCGCCCAGATAATCTAAATACTGAGCAAAAGGATATTGGAACACAAGTTCTGAATAAATCGTATTGGTTCCTTCGGCCGGTTGCTGGGCATTAATACGGGAATTAATATAGATGGTTTTGTTGCTATCCTTCCAATTGACAACCGCACCGAGGTAGGTTCCAAGCTCTTTTACAGGCAAATAACTGGCATTGTTATAAATTAATGGTGGGTTTGCGAGCTTTACCTGCTGCCCATCCACAACGACGTTGAAGTCATTGCGCAAATAAGCATCAACTCGCTGAAGGATGTCTTGCGCATACACACCTGCTGTAAAACAAGTTCCCATTACAGTGCCCAGTATGGCAACTTTGGACCATTTTGGCATGCTCATATGGTTAAATTCTCCTGTCTTTCCAAATTAGAATGATTCTACATCTTTCGTCAAAAAAGTAGTAAATCCTGCTTTTTCCAACAAAATCGGTCCTATGACCTAGTTCTTCCATGATGAATCTCTTAAATAATTGCGATACGACGCTAATTGCATTAATATAGTTGCAAACGCATATGAAAAGAGGGACTAATTACGATGAGTTTCAACGGATTTACACAGCATGATTTCGATACCTTTTCTATAGAAGGCCTTGATGGACGTATGGAAGCCATTCGAGAGCGTATACAGCCCAAGTTCAAAGCGCTAGGCGACAGCTTGGTTCATGAATTGTCGCTTCTCTCTGGAACAGAGATGTTTCTTCATATCGCCAAGCACGCCAGACGTAAAGTGAATGCCCCCGTTGATACGTGGATGGCTGTTTGCCCTAACAAACGTGGATATAAACAAGTTCCTCACTTTCAAGTAGGCCTTTTCGACGACCGAGTCTTTATTTGGCTCGCTCTCATCTATGAATTGCCGAATAAAAGTAACATTGCAACAGCCTATATGAATGATATCGATCGTTTGCAGACTGAGCTGCCTTCCGACTTTGTTCTTTCCTTTGATCATATGAAAAAAGAGGCAACAGTGCTTTCCGATCTCGATCGCAAGGGTTGGCAGGAAGCATTGGTGCGCTTTCGCGATGTAAAAAAGGCAGAGCTGTTGATTGGAAGAAATCTCGCGGCTGCAGACCCTGTGCTCCAAAATCCGGATAAGTTGGAACAGCTCATCAAGGAAACGTTCGAGAAGCTTATGCCTCTTTATATGCAAGCTGTAGATACAAAATAAATTGTGTTGGAAATTTTTATGATAGCCTAAGGTTCCTTTAAACTAAAATTAATGCCTCTTGCACAGACTAAGTTCTGTAATTCCGAATTTACTCGGAAAGGAGGTAATATCCCTATGAAGGAAATTTTTATTAAAAAGCTGCTCATCACCTCGGTGGCGACGGCTATTTTAGTTGGCGGCAGTTCACTAACCTTATTGAACGCTCAAGCGCAGGGCACGGATCCTGAGCAAGCTGTCAAAACACAGACCCAAGACGAGCGCGGTCAGCAAGGCCGCCAAGGTCGCAAATGGCCAATTATTGAGGAAGCCGCTGCTGTCCTTGGCGTCAATAAGGACGTCTTGGTCAACACGCTGAAAAGCGGCAAAAGCATTGTCGAAGCGGCCGCAGAAAAAGGCATCAGCGAAGCCGACCTGACCGCGAAGCTGCAGCAAATTCGCTCCGGCAACATTGATGTCGCCGTGAAAGACGGCAAGCTGACAGCCGAACAAGGCGATCATATGAAACAAAAACTCGGTGAGCACTTGAAGTTCATCCTCAATGAGAAAAATTTGTTGGACGAATCGCAAGGTCACGGCAAATGGCATGGTCATGGCCTGAAGCCAGACACTGAGAAGTTGGCGAAGTCACTTGGCCTGAGCAAGGACGAGCTGCACGCTCAGCTTAAAACAGGTAAGTCACTAGCCGAAATTGCTCAGGCCAAAGGCGTTTCCAAAGACAAGCTCGTCGCATCCATCAAGGAACAGTTAACACCATCCATCGAGAAATGGGTTGACCATAAAAAAGATGGTAAGAAGAAAGAATAAATAAACGGGCAGCGTTATTTTTATGAAGGCATCCAGTCAGGGTGCCTTTTTTATTTCATGAAAATGAGTGATTACTCACTTCACAAGTGCTTTGCAATCGTATATGATGGAACTAAGAATAAATGAGTGATTACTCACTTTTATGAAAGAGGTGCTCTTCCATGCCCCAACATGATTCCATTCAGGTTCAGAATGTCAGCAAGCAATTTGGTCAAAAGGTTGTTCTTCAGGACATCACTTTAGAGGTACCCAAAGCTCATATTTTAGGTCTTCTAGGTCCGTCTGGTTCAGGTAAAACAACACTTGTACGCATGATCGCAGGCATCGATGCGCCTACTTCTGGAACCGTTCACGTACTCGGACAACAGATGCCGCAGTTAAGCATGTTAGCTAAAATCGGCTATATGGCCCAATCGGATGCCCTATATGCAGAGCTGACGGCGCAGGAAAACCTCGAGTTCTTCGCAGCATTATACGGTATATCAGGCACCAGGCGTAAACAACGCATGCAAGAGGTCATGGAGCTCGTTGACCTCAGCGCTCATCTAAAGAAACAAATTACACATTATTCAGGTGGCATGAAGCGCCGTTTATCACTGGCTATTTCCTTGCTTCATGAGCCTGAGATTCTGATTCTTGACGAACCTACAGTCGGTATCGATCCTGTGCTGCGCAAGTCTATTTGGGAGGAATTAACGAAGCTTTGCCAACAAGGAACCACCATCCTATTGACCACGCATGTCATGGATGAAGCTGATAAATGCCATCAACTCGGCATGATTCGGGATGGGAAGCTGACTGCTGTGGGGACACCGCAAGCGTTGAAGCAGGCTACATCATCGGCAACAATTGAAGAAGCCTTCCTCTACTATGGAGGTGCTCGAGCATGAGAATCCGTGCGATTGTTTTACGTATTTTGCGTCAATTCTTTCATGACAAAAGAACGCTAGCTATGATGCTCGTTGCTCCGATGCTGATTCTGTTCATGATGTCCTTAGTATTTAACGGTAATACTTACGTTCCTAAACTCGGGTCTGTCGGTGTTCCTGCTCCCCTTGTTCAAAAATTACAGGATCAGCATGCAGAAGTAACCAACTATTCCGCTGAAGAAGCCCAAGCGAAGCTAGCATCCATGCAGTTGGATGCCATAATTACGATGAATGGCGCGGCACCCGAAGTTACGTTAGAAGGCAGCGATCCCGGCAAAAATAAAGCTATTCTCTTTCTGCTCCAAAAAGCCTTACAAAGCGCAGCACCTGCAAATGCTAATACGCCAGTACCCACCATCACCTATTTGCATGGATCGGCTGATATGGCTGCCTTTGATAACTTTGGCCCTGTTCTGATTGGCTTTTTCGTCTTTTTCTTCGTCTTCTTGCTCTCCGGTGTTTCTTTTCTCAGAGAACGCACGGGAGGAACTTTAGAACGCCTGCTCGCAACTCCACTACGACGGTGGGAAATTGTTGTCGGTTATATACTAGGTTTTGGTTTATTCACAACGCTGCAAGCGGCTTTAATCGCATGGTTTGCAACAAGTGTGCTCGGCCTTATGCTTGTCGGCTCATTCTGGTTTGTTCTGCTTATCACAGTCCTTCTTGCACTGACAGCCCTGTCTTTGGGTACGCTCATTTCAGCTTTTGCAGAAAACGAGTTCCAGATGATTCAGTTCATTCCGCTGATCATCGTTCCACAAGTGTTTTTCTCAGGCTTGTTCAGTCTCGACACGATGTCCGTTTACCTTCGCTGGATTGGCGTCATCATGCCGCTCAAATATGGCGCCGATGCGCTGCGAAATATCATGATCAGAGGGGCTGGCTGGGATCGTATTTGGATCGATGTCCTCGTATTGGCCGCCTTCACGATCTGCTTTATGATTTTAAACATACTGGCGCTGCGAAAGCATCGTAAGATATAATGAGTGGATGTCGGTTTAAGCTGGCCATAATGCCGTTTTCCTTGCAGAAAACGATGAGGAGGTGAATGCATTGTCCGAAATCGAGCCATGGTTAAATGAGCTGCTCCGTTTGAATGACGAGGAAGACAAAATGACCGATAAACAGATGAAGATTGTTCAGGCCGCTGTGGAGATATTCTCTGAAAAAGGATTTGCAGGCTCCTCCACCAGTGAAATTGCTCAGAAAGCAGGCGTAGCGGAAGGAACGATTTTCCGTCATTATAAAACAAAAAAAGAATTGCTGCTCTCCATCGTTGCTCCCATTATGACGAAGCTTATCGCCCCATTTGCTGCCAAAGATTTCATGAAAGTACTAGACGCAGACTATCCCAAGGTCGAGGATTTCCTGCGCGCTATTCTTATTAATCGGTTAGAATTCGCTCGCAAAAATTTACCGATTCTTAAAATTTTTCTTCACGAAATCCCTTTTCATCCAGAGTTAAGGGAACAATTTAAAGCCACTGCGGCAAAACTCGTCCTCGAACGCGCGAACAAAGTGGTGCGGCATTTTCAGGCGGAAGGGCAGCTTATCGAAATGCCCACCGCAACCAGTGTGCGATTGATCGTAACTTCCATTATTGGCTTCATTCTGACGCGCTTTCTGATGCTGCCTGACGCCGAGTGGGATGAGGCTCAAGAGATTGAGCATACGATTCATTTCATCTTGCATGGGTTGTCGCCTCGCGAGCCCTAGGGCAGATTTAGTAGAAGACAACCGAATACTTCTCTTCTGTTTGTTTCCAAAGCAAAAAAGCTGTACGCCTGATCTCCCAAATGGGAATCAAGTGTACAGCTTTTTTCGTACGTCAGGCCGCTTGCTGCGTGCGAGTCTGCCGATCCAAGCGAATGAAGCGCTGTAGCAAAAGTATTGCCGCTAAGCAAAGGACACCGCCGATGATGAAGGGCAGTGAATGCGCAATGGCGAACACGGCTCCCCCAAGAAGCGGGCCAGCGATACGGCCCAGACTGTCCATGGACGAGCTGAGGCCCGTTGCTACACCCTGCCCCACTTTAGTGCGCTGAGTAATCAAAGACGTCACACAAGGGCGTATGAGCGCGTTACCCGCTCCAAAGACTGACAAATAGATGGCTGCGGTGAGAACGCTGCTGGAATACAGAAGCAGGAAAAAACCTGCAGCGGATAAAAGCAGTCCAACACCAATAACTCGCTGCTCAGCTCCCTGTTTCACTAAACGGCGAACAACACCGCCCTGAATAATGGCACCTACAATGCCGCTGGCTAAAAACATCATACCGATATCGAAAGGCGAAGCGCCAATCCTATCCATTTGAAAATATTGCAGCGTTGCTTCCAGCCCTGCCAATGTAAATGAAACGAAAAAAGAAAGCACATATAAATATTTGGATGCCCCATCGAATGCTGTCCATCTGGACACCCTCTTTTCCTTGACAGACGTCCGTTTGTCAGGGGTTAACGATTCTTTCAAAATCGTGAATGCCAGTACGAATGATGCAAGCGCTAGTCCGGATGCCACAAAGAAAGGCAGATAAAGCCCCCATCGGCTAAGTATGCCGCCTAATGCAGGTCCAAAGATGAAGCCTAAACCAATGGACATGCCGACCATCCCCATTCCCTTGGTCCGGTTCTCAGCAGTCGTGATATCAGCTACATATGCTACCGCACAAGCAGTGGCCGCACCTGAGAATAAACCGCCAAAAATACGAGACACATACATAATCCAGAGATGTCCGTTTGCAAAGCCAAAAATGAAAAAGCTTACGCTAAAGCCAAGCAAGCCAATTAATATAATGGGTCTGCGTCCGATGCGATCAGAAATCCCTCCCCAAATCGGCGACATCAGAAAGGAAGCCGCGGAATACACAGATAGCAACAGCGCGTTGTGGTATTGCGCACCGGCACCCTTAACAACCTCTGGGAGAACGGGAATGATAATACCGAAACCGACGAATATGGTCATCAACAACAGCATGATGATTCCGATTTGTTTGTTCATGCAGCTTTTAATCCTCCAAAAGAAACATTTTCTCCTATCGTACCATACCTTTTTTGGGGATGGAAATGAACATTTGAAGAACAAGCAGCAGGAAAATTACACAACCACTGGTGAGGAAAGGCGCATGGTAGCCATATACATCCCACAGTTTACCCGAGACGATAGGACCGACAATCATTCCCATCCCCTCGATGGTTAGAAAAAAACCCCAAACCGCTCCCCTTTTCTCAGGCGGAATGACCGATGCAATCAATGCATTCCACGACGGAATGATGAAAGCATAACCGATTCCAAGTGCAACTACGAGTACATAAAGCAGCAGCATAGTGTGCGTAAACGTAAACAGAAGCAAAGTAACCGAACTCAACAAAAATCCGGCGATTAAAAAGGGGCGAATGCCAAAACGATCCACCAGTTTCCCCATTGGAACTAAGAAGATGACCGTGACGGCTCCACCTGCAATGAGGAACATGCTGTACTGAAAGGAGGTCAGCTTCAGAACCTCTTTGGCATAAAGCGTAAGAATTGGCGTTAAGATACCCAAAGCAAAGGTCTGGGCAAACATGGCGGGAAACATCAAAGGACTTATCGACATAGAACGCCGAACTTCACTTAGATAGGCAAAAACTCGTTTGGCAAAAGGTTCTAGTACCTTTTTATGTACATTTGCTTTCTCTCTACTTCCTGTGTTTAAGGCAGAAACACCTGATTTCCGGGGAAGCATCAACGCCACGATCACAACAACGGTCATACAGCCAAGTAGCACCCGAAAAGCGGTGCTATAATTCGTTTCCCCCACAAAAAAGTTAATCGCAACCGGACCTAACCCAGTTCCCGACAACCAAGCCATATATACCACACTCATGATCGTTGCTTGGGCCTCATCTCCGGCTACCTCAGTCGTTCCTGTAATGACACAAGGCCATAACGGAGCGGTACCAAAGCCAAGAAGAGCGCATCCTACGATGACCCAAATATGCTGTGACGTCGTTGCAATTAAAATGACAGAAATAAAAGTTAGCAGCACGCCGGTCAACATCGTTGTCCGATAGCCTAACTTATCAATAATCCACCCTACTGGTGTGCGAAGCACGTTATCTCCAATATATTGTGCAGCTAAGGTCCATCCGATAATAAAGGCGGATGCGCCCAAGGTTGTCTTCATATATACAGGTAAAATCGTTAACAACAAAGCGCCCTTCACAAATTCGACGACAAACATAATAATTAACAATTCGACGACAAACGGAGAAAACAGTCGGTTTTTGTGCCATTTTTGCAATAAATTCAAAGGATTTTGCCTCCTTCTGCGTTTTTCGGCTTATTTTAACAAGTCCACTGTTAGTTTGACCTCAATCCGCATAAACTATTTTCAAAAATTTAGCTTGCATGTCGATTGTATTTTGTTATACTCATTTTGTTTGTTGTATAGATCGACAAACACGCCACGATAGAAGGGAAGCGATAATTAAGTGGATCACAATCGTACGCCACTGTTCACTGCACTGCTCGCGCATGCCGCGAAAAATCCAATCCAGTTCCATATTCCCGGACATAAAAAGGGAGTCGGCATGGACCCGGAGTTTCGTTCCTTTATTGGGGACAACGCTCTGTCCATCGACCTCATCAATATAGCACCACTGGATGACCTCCATCAACCAATGGGTGTGATTGAGGAAGCTCAAAAGCTTGCCGCGGACGCTTACGGCGCCGATCATACTTTTTTCTCCGTACAAGGGACTAGCGGTGCCATCATGACCATGATTATGACCGTTTGCTCCGAAGGCGATAAAATTATCGTACCGCGTAACGTGCATAAATCAATCTTGGCGGCTATTATTTTCGTAGGTGCAAAACCTGTCTTCATTCAACCTGCGCGAGACAAAAACCTAGGTATTGACCATGGTATTCCAACCCGCTCCGTACGCAGAGCCCTTGAGAAGCATCCTGATGCCAAAGCGGTTCTCGTAATTAATCCAACGTATTACGGCGTATGTACGGATCTGAAGGAAATCGTTGACCTGGTGCATAGCTACAACATGCCAGTTCTCGTTGATGAAGCCCATGGCGTATTGATTCATTTCCATGATAAGCTCCCGATGTCAGCGATGGAAGCAGGCGCCGATATGGCTGCTACCAGCGTACATAAGCTGGGCGGCTCAATGACCCAGAGCTCGGTGCTTAATGTCAAAGGAAATCGCGTCAACCCAAAACGAATTCAAACCATCATATCGATGCTGACAACAACCTCAACTTCTTATATCCTGCTAGCTTCATTAGACACCGCTCGCAGACATTTAGCACTGAATGGCCGCAGCTTGGCAGAGCGGACTATTGAATTAGCTCAGTATACAAGAAAGCAAATCAACGAAATTCCTAATCTATACTGCTTTGGCGAAGAAATTCTGGGTGAAGAAGCAACCTATAACTACGATCCTACAAAAATTTGCGTCCACGTTCGCAAGCTCGGCCTTAACGGCTTTGAGGTAGAGAATTGGCTTCGTGAACACTATAATATTGAGATCGAAATGAGTGATATGTACAATATCCTTTGCCTCGTCACGCCGGGCGATACGCAAGAAAACGTCGATACTTTATTAGAAGCCCTTCGCGAACTTTCACATGTGAATGACGGCGTCGCCGAAGTGAAGGAAGTTGTCATTCAAGTACCGGCGATTCCACAGCTCACATTGACGCCACGCGATGCTTTCTATGGCGAGACGGAAACTATTCCTTTTAAAGATGCCGCTGATCGTATCATCGCTGAATTCATCTATGTGTATCCGCCGGGCATACCTATTCTTCTCCCTGGCGAGCTTATTACGCAAGAACTAATCAACTACATCGTAGAACATGTAGAGGTCGGCTTGCCAGTTAAAGGACCAGAAGACCGCAGCGTTCAAAATGTGAAGGTCATCGTCGAAACACAAGCGATATTCTAATCTCTCTTTCAACAGGTATATATTGTAAAACCGTTTACATGATGCTATGATGTTGGTGATGTTTAGCGAATGAGGTGATCAAGGAATGGCTCAAAGCGCTTATATTAAATTGGTTACAGGTTCCACGGTTGCCGCACTCACTTTGGACGAACTGAAAGCAAGGCTTCTCCATTACCGTGAGCAGCTAAGTCTGACAGCCAAGCAGCTAGGCTGGGAATATGACGAGGCTGGGTTCCCTTACACCATTGAAACAAAGCCGGAAGGCGAAGGCAAATGGTTCTATTTGAAAGGAATCAATCCACTGTACAAATACATTCTCCTTGGTGTTGGAAACGAGCAGCATGCAGAGGAAGAAAGACATTATGTACAAGTCGTTTTGCCGGATGATGCGACCCATGGGGACAAGAGCAAGGGCAACGAATTCTGCAAATACCTAGGGAAACTTTTGAAAGCCGAACTTCATCTCTTCAATGGCAGAATCATGTATTTCAATCCAAGAAAATAATCATAACAAACAGAACCCCCTAACAGATGGTTATCCGTTAGGGGGGCTCTTATGTATAGCTCTTATTCTTCGTCTTCTTGAGCTACGATTTCATTGTAAATAGTCACTACACGTTCCATTCCGCTTCATCTTCAATGTTGATGAGGTAAGCTTCATCGTCCTCTTCTTCCACACGGAAAATGACACCGTCTGCTTCAGGATCATTACGATCCAGCAAAACAGCATAAGCCTGCTCTTGAGATTGGAACGTATAAACCATGACCATCTCGTGCTCTTCACCGTTCTCGTCGGTTACGATAAAAACATCTTCCCCTTGCTCGTGATCGTGGTCACAGTCCGGGCCATGTACATGATCGTGCTTATCATCACTCACAGGCAGAACCTCATTTCGTCTAATAATTGATTACCCAATTATCCTAACATTTTCATAATAAGAGGTCAAACCTAATTCCTTGTGACTGCATATTTACTCGGATTGAATTTGCTTCTCCGATACGACCGAGTAGTCCGTGGTTCCTGATTGCCGCATAGCAAACCTCACAACATAAGTGCCCGCTTCGTCGAAAGAAACCCCGTATAAAGGCACTTTCAGCCAGAAGGACTCTTTGGATTCTGCAATTGATTTGACAACTGGTGTAATCACGCTTTTCCCGCTTGGTGAAATCACAGACACCTGCACTGAATCAATATTCGTTTTCAAATTATCCACTTGTGCGAAAACGATAAAATCTGCTTGCTTTCCACGTTCAACCACTCCGAAAGGAACGATAGCCGAATCTTTACGCACTTCTGTCGTGAAGAACATATGAACATTTGGTTTGAATAAATAAGCCGTTTTGTTCGAATTATCCCACTTCACTAACGCTTGAAGCGCATCACTCACACTACGAAGCGGCAGGACAGTCTTGCCGTCCACAATAAGCGGTGGTACATCTGAATCCCCGAATTCCGCCGTATTCCCATTGACGATCAATCGGGCAACGTTCAACCCCTTATAATCCCCCCATATCGATGAGGCCACCACTGCAGCCGTGCTTAGAACAAAAAACACCAGCATCAACGCAAATATACGCTGAACTTTCATCCCTTTAACCTCCAGCTCTCGTAAGTAATCTTTGTGTCTGCATCTTTATACTCCGAAGCTTAAGAAGAGTTGCGTTGGTTTTAACATTTAGATAAAAAAGCAAGAACACGCTCTCGATATGCTTCCGGCTGCATGTAATATGAGCCGACATGGCCACCCTCGTCGGTCGCCCACAGTTCAAAAACGTCCTGATGTTTAGCCCACATCACATAGCTATTCGACCACGGAATCGCCGTGTCCGCTTTACTATGAATAAATAGAATCGGACGTGGATAAACACGGTCGACAGAAGCTAAAGAATCAACTTTGCGGGGGTTGATTCCTATGAGTCGCGGCAAAATGAAAAGAATAAGCGGAGTAAAGGGAAATCGGGGTAGATTCGACCACACCGGCAAATTATCGCGGAGGTAAGGACTCAGTTGGCTAAAAGCACTATCTGCGATAATCCCGACAACAGCCTTTTCATCTGCTGCGGCAAGAATGGCTGTGCTTCCGCCCATGGAAAAGCCAAGTAAGCTGATTTTTCCTGGCACATGCTCTTTTACCCAATCTATCGCTCCTAGAACATCCTGTTTTTCCAAATAACCTACCGTAGTCATATGACCTTCTGATTGTCCTGAATTACGAAAATCAAACATAACCACATGATAACCAGCCTCTACAAGAGACTGAGCCAGCGCCAGCGCTGGCAGCCCCTTCTCTAGACGTGTCCCGCTATACCCATGAGCCATAATCACCGTCATAGGTACGTCTGACCTATGTGGAGATTTCAGGAACCAACCCCGTATGAGCACATCCTTGGATCGACTCCGAAAGCTGATTTCCTCGAAATGCATGCCATAGTTAAGGGGAGAATCATCCAACACTTTTCGTTTAGGATGCGTAAGCTGCCAACCCACGTAGGTCGATATGCCGATTAATATCAAGCTGATTAAAAGAAGAATTATAAGCCCAATCCATATAAACAACTATAAACACCTCACAAGTTTTCCCAATTGATAAGATAACCTTTCAAGCATTTGTTCAAAAACGAATTAGATATAAGGGTTGAAATCCATGAAGCTCCCATGCTACATTAGAAAAAGATGCTTTTTGTCGAATATTGGGGGCTGCCTGAATGAGTTTGCAAATTCAAATGTTGGGAACCGGCAGTGCATTTGCCAAGTCATATTATAATACAAGCGCTCTTATTCACTGCCAAGGACGAAAAGTACTCATCGACTGTGGTTCAACCACGCCAAAATCGCTGCATGAAATCGGCTTAACGCCTGATCAGATCGATGGCATCGTCATCTCACATATCCATGCGGATCATGTTGGCGGACTGGAGGAAATCGCTTTTCGATTATTGTATCTGCACAATCGCAAGAAAATAAAGCTTTTCATAACCGAAGCGCTTGCCGGAACCTTATGGGAGAACACGCTCAAAGGCGGCCTTTATAACCCAATTGAAGGTTTCCACAGCCTTGGTGATTATTTCGAAGTTCATCTGATCGAGGAACATCTCCCCGTCCTTATTTTACCTGGACTCACTTTTGAATACATACCCACTCTCCATATTCCCAATAAGCTTAATTATTCATTTTTTATAAATAAACGAATATTTTATAGTGCTGATCTCAAATTCAATGAGCAGTTGCTGCTTGAAGAAGTCTTTCAGAAAAGAAATTGTCACACCATCCTGCACGATTGCCAACTCGGAGGCAAAGGCTACATACATGCTACACTGGCTGAGCTGCTCACCCTTCCCACTCCTTTGCAGGAGCGCATTTACCTCATGCATTATGATGATACGATGAGTAACTATATCGGACAAACCGGGAGTATGACCTTCTTGCACCAGCATGAAATCATTGATCTTCCTGAATAATTTCTAATTTCTATTATATAACGCTGTTAAAGACCTGCGGATCATGTCCGAAAGGTTTTTTTTTCGGGGAATTTCGTGGTTTATCCCCTATTTTTTCATGGATAAGAAGGAATTGCTTATGTCACAGAGAACATATCACAAGTGTGTAAAATACTGTCACTCTTACACTCAGGAGATGATATGGTGGTTATCAATTCGATTCTTTATGCCTATACATTCTTTTTTTGCCTATATGCGAGTATTTCCAACCCAGCAAGTAACCTTCCATTGCTTATTCTAAGCTCTATATTGTATATGGTCAGTTTACAAATTCAGAGGCGTCATGTTGTTATGCTTTGGCTACGTCTACTATTGATAGGATCTTTACAATATTTTGGTCACATGAGTCTTTGTTTGCCCCTCTACATCTTAACGCTCGCAAGGGATATTCATGTGGAAAAACAATGGAAAACACTATGGATGTTGGCTGCTTCCTATGCCCTCACTTACATGATGATTTCATATCCTATTATAGCAACAACGAACAATCGTTTGTTTTGGGATTATGCCATTAGCTGCATGCTTGATTTTACGGTAATTGCAGTTGTGACAACGACAACTCGGTTAACGATGAGACAATCGGAGATGCTCCGTAAAGAAAAAGAATTGTTGTCCCAAAAAGATTTGCTAACTGGCTTGTATAACTATGAGGAGTCACACCGTAGATTGGAACAATTGATCCAGCAGGATCAGCATCTGATCGTCATCCTTATTGACTGTACGGATTTGAAATCCATGAACACGACCCGCGGCTTCCAGGCCGGTAATTTCATTTTAAAGCAAATGGCGGACCTCCTTCAAATTTTATTTAAAGAAGCGTTCTTTATCTCGAGATACGGTGGCGATGAATTCGCCGTTGTTATCCCCTTATACCCAAATAATCAAACAACTGCCTCCTACAAGCAAAAGCTTGATTCTGAGCTTCCCAAACTGACGGGGATTCAGATTACCTATGGTATCGCGTGCTATCCCTTTGATGGTCAAACCAAAGACGATCTTATTTTGTTAGTCGAGCATAATTTATTCATGAAGAAACGGGATTCATGGCTGAAACGTGAAGAACATATGCATAGATCAGAAAAGCTTAGGGTTGTTGGGGAGCTTGCATCCGGGATGGCTCATGAGATCAGAAACCCATTGACAACAGTAAGAGGCTTTCTACAAATCTCCAAAGAAAACGGTTACAACATTGAGAATTGGTATTCGATGATTATGGATGAAATCGACCGCATGAGTCACCTGACCGGTGAATTCCTGCAATTTTCCAAGCCTCACAGCAATCACTTCGCGTATATTCTCTTCATGAATGCGTCTTGAAAGTGATTTCATTAATGGAATCGGAAGCGACGCGTTTCGGACATGAAATTCACTATCAAGAATCCTTAGATGCAATCTTTGTACTTATGGATCAAGACAAAATGATACAGTTGCTGTTGAATTTAGTTAAAAATGCATGCGAGGCTATGGAAGAGAATGGACTTGTTCAAATTAAACTAAGCCGCGATCTTAAGAACGCGACTTTCGTAATTGCGGATAATGGACCAGGCATCCCCGAAGACCAGCTCGAGAAAATTTTTCATCCCTTCTATACAACAAAGGAATCCGGGACGGGACTTGGCTTATCCATTTGCTATAAAATTGTTCAAGATCACCAAGGAACCTTTGAAGTAGAAAGCGAGCTAAATTTGGGAACACGATTTATTATCACAATGCCTTTAGCCATGGGAAATACAGTTATGCTGGACAAAGCCGCTCAAGGGTGAAGCCGTTTTTGCATACGGACATGAAGGATACCCGCATCATAAAAGGGCTCATCGGAAATAACTTGATATCCCAATTGAAGGTAGAAACCCTCAGCTTGACATTGTGCATCTAAAATAGCAGAGGAGCAGTTTAACTCACGAGCTTGCTGCTCGATCGCCATCATCACTTGCTTCCCTAGAGATTTGCCTCTATATCCACTCAGGACGGCAACACGCTGAACCTTGGCTACGCCTTCTTGATATTCATACCAACGTGCCGTAGCGGCAGGCTGCCCTTCATATGTTATAAGAATGTGATGACAAGCATCCGGTGACTCATCCTTTTCATCCATCTCCAAATGTTCAGGAACCTGTTGCTCCTCCACGAACACCTTTAAACGAACTTGAAAACAAGCTTGCAGTTGCTCTAATGAGGTTACACGAATAATTTCCATATCGACTTCTTCCTTTCTAAGAACGTTTCTTGATCTTATCCCATTCGCAGAAAGTTGTCCATATGCGTCATTCTTACCTTCTTTGTTTTTCTATCAAAAAACTGATGGCCCCTACAGCAACGCCTAATATCGCACCTCCCAAAACTTCCGTTGGCAGGTGCCCCAATCGTTCCTTTAAAGCTTTCCGTCTACGCGCGTGGTATAAACCAGGCTGCTGCTTAGCCAAACGTTCGACTTGCTCATCCAAGTCATTCACTTCTACGGCAATCTCTCCTGCTGCTCGACGGATCCCCATCGCATCGTACATGACGACAGCTCCGAAAACCGTACTTATCGCGAAATCCATCGCTGAGATCCCTCTTTTAAAAGCAATGTAAGTCGCAAGCGCAGATACACCAGCGGAATGTGAACTTGGCATCCCCCCGGTTTGCAGCACCTGTGTCCAATCCCAGTCCCCAGTCTGTATATAAGTAATAGGGATCTTTACCGCTTGGGCTGTCCCAATTCCAATTAGTGCTGTATTCAATGCTTGGTTCAATTCAATCACCTCTGTACTAGCATCTATCGCAGGTTTAGATTCTATGCGCTTTTTTTGATACAATAGAGGTGTCTGTTTCTAAACCTGCCTGATGAAAGAACGAAGGAGTGTGTACGAATGAATATCGCTTTTTTCCTATTACCTAAATCCGAAGTCATTACTACGACCTTGCACGCTACACTGCGTCAAACGTTAGAAAGAATGGAATACCATCGATATACCGCTGTCCCTATCCTTTCCGATGACGGGCACTTTGTGGGAACTGTTACTGAGGGAGACTTACTTTGGTTTCTTAAAAACACCGAAGGTGTTGGCTTTGAAAATGCGCATCGTCATGTTCTTTCTGAAGTTCCGCTGCGAGTTCGCAACAAACCCGTCCATATTCATGCGGATATGGAGGATCTAATCGATTTGGCCAAAGTCCAGAATTTCGTGCCAATCGTGGATGATTCAGATAAATTTATCGGCATTGTACGCAGAAGTGAAATTATCGAATATTGTGCTAAGCATATGAATTTTAGATCCTCTTCCGCTGTAATAGAGATGTAATCCAGGCATGGCGCACCATAAGGATAACTTGTGTAAGTAAATAGGCACTGCTTAACATAAGAAACGGGAGCATACTATACAAGTACCGATTTACCGGTATGAATATCATATGGACACTTAAAAACATGATAAAGCCCATCGTCAGATAAAGGATGCCTTTGTGGCGAAAGCTAAAAGTGAGCATCGTGAAGCAGCCGATGGCAATTAAAAAGTTATGCAAGTGATTCAACCAATTGGCATACCACGCTGGAACGGAAAACGGATAAGGTCCCACCCACATCGTATTGAAAAATACGAGCAACTTTCCAATCGTCATCCATTTGATCCATAGCAAAGGATCGTTGATCAATCCTTGTTTGATTCGTTGTAATCCTTCTGCGAACTGATGCTCTTTATCAATGTGATTCCAATCAATTGTTCCTTGGAAGTAAGGATCCGTTCCACCCAGGAACGGATTGCCTGCTTCTCCGCTGGCTATGAAAATGAAGGAATGAAAAGTGAGCCAATTACGAACCCACCACGGCATCATCACAAGAGCAAAAGAAGAAAATGCCACTAAAGCTGGTTTAACATCCAGCTTTTTATTATTTATCCATAGAAATGCATACGGGAGTACAGCCATCGGAAGTGAATTCGGTCGAATGAGCACACAGATCCCCAGCAGCAATCCCATCCAGAGATGGTCTCGCCATCTGTTTTCCTGTATGATACGTAATTGGATGTAAAGTAAGGCCGTGAAAGCCGTAAGGAATGGAACCTCCGTTAAAATGAGGGAAGATGACCATACGTAGGAAGGATACACCGCGGCAAATCCTGCAGCAAAAAGCCCCGTTATCGGATGAAGTATTCGCTTGCCCAATAGAAAAAGAAAAACAATAGCCCCCAATGAAAGAAAACAATTCAACACACGGACAACCATCAAAGACCATTCTAAGTGCTCATGTCCGATTACGGAAAATACAGCTGCTAAGAGCAATGGAAATCCAGGTGTGACCAACGTATTAGGAATCGTATCCCGATAAGCGAATATGCCCTTTTCCAACAATTGAACCGCTGTTTTCGTGTACTCCAGTTGATCCCATTCCAACGGTGGATACTCCGCTTCAAGCACATAATGAAGACGCAAATATAACGCGGCAGCCAATATGAGCAGTAAGGCAAACCCGTACTCTTTCTTCACAACCCTCTTCCCCTTCCACGATGGTTATTCTATTCACCTAGCTAACAGAAATGCGCCTCCAACCAGCATGAGCAAGCCCATGACCTGATGAACCGTAAACGCTTCCTTAAATAATAACCATCCAAACAAAGCGCCGAAGACGTAGGCTATCGACTGCAAAGGATATATACGGCTCAGATCATACCGGCTTAATGCATAGAACCATATTACCGTAGCCACTCCATATAGCACGCAACCCAGAAGAATATAAGGCTGCATCAAAATGGCACTTAGGTTATGGATGCCGGTTAATGGCGTTCGACTAAGCGCTACTTTCCAGACAATTTGCCCAGCAACCAATAAACATACATTTAGCAAGACGATAACAAATGGAGCCATCCTTTTTATTCCGCCCCCTTCCTTTGCAACTGTTCCTGCAGCAGACCTACTTCTTGGATAAGACGTGTTAATTTACGATGCAGCTTCGAAATAACCAGTGTTAAATGCATGATGAAAACAAGAGAAAACAATAGTCCTCCCAGAAAAAGAAATGACGGTGCGTAGTAAATATGCATACGATGTGAAATCACATCAAGTAAGCTGGGAAACAGACTGAATACAGCCATCAAACTCCCTAGAATTAACCAAAGAATTCCGTACTGCTCCTGAAGCTTCTGCCTGCGAATTAGCTCTACACAAATAAAAATAAAGATCAGACAAAACACAATGCCCAACACATACACATTCATCATTATCAACTCACATTACGTATTCTGGTTATACAAACGGCTAAAGAAACTTTCATCATATAATACAACGATTTCAAAGGTGTAATCGATGAGCGTCCCGTCTTTCTGGCATGCATCCTAACAGATACTTCCTGGACGATGAATTTCTTTCTCTCCAGCAAAACGATCGCTTCGACTTCCGGATAATCTTCGGGATAGTCATGAGCAAATAAGTCAATGAGTCGACGGTTAACCGCACGGAAGCCCGAAGTCGGATCCGTGAACGTCTTCCCTGTCATCCATTGAATCATCCATGTAAAAAATAAGATCCCCAATCTTCGATTCCACGCAGAACGATAGGCTGTTTTATGTAAAAATCTAGAACCGATACAGCAATCTACAGTGCCACTTAGAATGGGTTCCATAATTTGCGTTAATTCTTTCGGATCGTGCTGTCCGTCGGCATCAATCTGGACCGCCAGATCATATTCGTGACGGTATGCATACAAATATCCCGTTTGCATGGCCCCCCCGATGCCTAGATTAACCGGCAAGTCAATCACAATGGCCAGACCTGTCTTTTGAGCCATCCAAGAGGTCTGGTCTGTAGAACCATCATTGATGATAATAATATCCATATCCGGTTGTTCTTGTTTAATAGCGGCAACAACGTGTTCTATGCTCTTCTCTTCGTTGTAAGCAGGAATAATAGCTAATGTTCTCATGAAGTGTCTCCTCATTGGTAGGTTTTGGAGTCCTTTGTTCCAATCATTCCCTTTTCGACCTTGAAATAAACTAACGATACTTTGTCGTCATATGGATACATCAACTGCTAGAGAGACACACTAATAGGAAAAGGTTGCTTTTAGAGGAAGAATATCCCTTGATCTCATTAACGACCCTCCGATGACCTAGAGCATAGATTTATGCAAACCAAAAATTTACAGATGTCGACGCATTATTTAAAATAACATCCGGTTATATAGCTATTTTTTCCAATGATAACATCCTTCTTTTTCAGGCGGCAGAAGTTAAAGCCACTACCTTATCCGATGCCAAAGTGGAAGCAACCATTCAGGGCCCTCAAACGGCTTTTAGTGAGCATATTGAAACCAACATTAACTTAATCAGGTTCCGCTATCGAAATAGTTCTCTACGTGTGTAAACTCGTGTGATAGGACGTTTATAACCAAGTTTCTAGATCAAGTTCTCCCTGAAATCATGAAGAACCGCATTCCAAACTGGCTGCGGATTATCATTATGCTGCTATTCATTTCTCTGTGGTTCCTTGCCGGCGGCATTACACTTATTGCTTACAGCGAAATAACCAAAAAATATATTAATCCGGATGTATCCTCCTTTTACATTATTTTGGCATTCGTTCTCGTTGTTGCACTTATTTCAAGAACTCGCTCAGAAAGCGTTCTGTACAGCATGGAAATTCTTCTCATTCTTAATGCGCCAATTATTGCATGGGTGTTTTACAAAGCTGCAACGAATCCATCCATGAACTATGATGCCTGTATGGAAATTGTGACGCGAAAAAAAACGTATTCCCTATCTCTGGACGATTCCTATTATTGGAGCGGGTGTATTGCTGACTAGCTTTCTTATTCCTATAGGGTTCCATGGGACGATTGGCGTGGAGTCCGGTTATATTATTTCTGAATATATGTTCGATTTTATCGAAAAAAAATAGAATGGGGTTAGATCCCATTCTTCCGATCATCGAAGCCAGAAAAAAAATCTCGATCCATTTGGCTTCGGATTAGATTATAGAGCTCATCATTTTGGCGCTGTGGAAGAAGAATGGGAAATGTGGCAATCCCTTTATCCCGGGCTTGAGTTTCATGTCCATGTCCATATTCAACTCAAACTTGAGGGAACAGGGGCCATTAAATGAAGATGATGTTTAGATTGACAGCGGAGATGAAGATTCGGACATAAGTTCCGTGAGTGTTTCAATTGAAGCCTCGAGAAGACATGCACGATCAACTGCTGCTTGTTTCGCTTGTTCGGTTTGCCATCTTTGCAACTGAATAGGCTGAATTCCAAGTTGATTCATCACATGATTAATATCAATTTCTCTCATGACCCCTACACCTCATCCATAGTTTAACTCTATTACTTTTCTACTCTATACTTTATCGGTCATTCTATGTTCTGTAAATAAGTGCATATTGTCGAATAGCCTAAAAAATCAATAAATGAATTATAAAGAATTCTTTATTGAAAACGTCTAATTTCAACAAAAAAGACAAAAGCGCATGGTTGAGATGCTCTTTTGTCTTTCGTACGACCTTTTCTTCCTTTTATTGCAACTGCCCATTCGACGACGCTTTGGACGAGACAAATTCACTGGCCCAGTCCACCATGCCGTTCATTAAGGTCAGAATAAGATTAACGGCGTCTTTTTCCGTTAAGGTACCTTCCGATTGGCTGCTGACATATTGAGATGTTTTCTGCTCTAACTTTTCTACAAGATCTTTAATTTTCAATAATTCATTGGCTAAATCGGTTACTTGCTGTCCGCTTCCTGAGCTCTGTTCTGCACTCTGACATTGTCCTTGTCCTTGTGATTGCCCTTGTGATTGGCCTTGTGATTGTCCTTGACCTTTGCTTTGAGATTGTTGACTTGATCCTTGAGCTTGATTCTGACCTTGTGGCTGCGAGTCGGCATTTGCAGCTTGCTGTCCGCCGCTGTTCTGACCTCCAGCTCCACCTTGATCTTGGTTTTGTCCGGTGCCTTGATTGCTTTGAGAGTTGCTGCCGCCATTAATGAGCATCTTCTTTACTTGTTCAAGTTCAATGAGCACCATATCGTTTTGTTTCGTAAGTTCATCCATTTGTAATTTGAGATCTTGTGTTTTAATCATGCTGTTAATTCCGCCCCTTCAATTATTTCACTACACCGCAAGCAATTCGTTTGCCCGAATTACCGGTTGGATCTGTCTTCAGATCATCCTCTTTTTCATGAATAATGAGACTAGCACCACCCGATTGAAGCAAAGAGTTTGGTTTGTGTGGAAGTAGAACCACAGCCTTCGTAACCGCATTGAAATTACCATTTCCTTGCTCATCTACGATCAGATTGGGAAGATCCCCTGCATGTGGACCTTTCGGGTTAAGAAAACCATGCTGTTTCTTGAATGGATTGAAGTGTGCCCCTGCGGAATCAAAACTTGGAGCTTCACAAATTGCTTTTTCGTGAAAATGGATACCATGCTTACCAGGTGTCAGCCCGCTAACTCGGACATCAATCCGTACCCCATCTGCAACAGGCATTAGCCTGGCTTGCCCAATGGATTGACCATTGCTTCCCATTATTGGCACATTAATCTCTGCAGGAAGTGGTGCTGCCTCACTTGTCGCCATACTTTTGACGGTTTGACAACCACTCAGTACAAGCAGTCCCAGACTAACAGACACAATCAATTTGACGGATTTCATAAAGCGACTACCTCCCAAGGAACTTTTCTATTTACATATTCTCCCCTTAGGATGCACATCTGCATTCAGCAGTAACCATACCTAACAAACAATTTTTCACAATAAATATTTACAAAAAAAAAGGAAAGATCTTTAAGGAGCGTCAGGAGTTCTTTCCTTTTCATCTACTGATAATCGTTATCATCCATTTAACTCTAATATAGCACCCGCGATAGTAAAATCGATAAAAGGTGATACATCTTTGGACAAATCAGTGATGAACATCCTCGCCCAGCTAGATCATAGAAAAAATCTATACTCGGACATAGTTTTTATTGATAAATTTAACATTTTCATTGAACACCGCTAACCTTCTCCGAATTAATATAAGTTAAACTAGCCCTATTATGTGTTTCACAAAACGGAGGGTAAGCATGCACAACATCAAATTCTCCAAGTGGAGGAACTGGATTCAACAACGCAATAAGGAGTGGCTAGGCTTGTGTAAAGCCGTATTCAGCGGAAACACTAGGAGTGTAATGGCAAAGGCAAAACCCTTTACTGTACGTAAAAAATTGCTGGGCTCTTTTCTGATTACGATCGTTTTGTCAGCAATTGTCGGCTTTACTGGGTTGGTTAATATGTCGTTCATGCAAAAATTAACAGGAGAGATTACCAACTCTTCCTTGCAGGGAATAGATACAATCAACAAAATTAATTTACTTGCGCAACAAATGTTAGCTTTACAGGCTACGATGATTATGGAACCGAATGAGGAGAATAAAAGCAGTTCACCCCGCAGTCCGGTGCGATTTTCAAGCAAATCGACGATAATTTGATGCTTTACAGCAAAAAAGTGCAAAGTGACGAGGAACGAGTGCATGTTGGACAATTGAAGGCGAAATGGTCTGCCTATAAGGATGTATACTCTGATTCATTCATTATGGCAACACGGGTCAATTTTGTGGAAGGTGCTGGTGCCTATGCTGACCAGATATCCAAGATGTTAAAGAAGTCGAAAGAAGCCTATGAATCGATGCAGCAAGAGATCGATGCCCTGGGCAAACTGAATTATGACGGTGCTGTAACTTTATCCAGAAATAGTGAGGGCCTCTACTACAGCGCTATTCGCAATACGGGAATCGCGGTATCTCTTGCTGTCATTCTCTCCATTGGTCTGGCGCTCTTCATCTCAGCCAACATTGCCGAGCCAGTGAGGCAAGTATCCGGCACTCTGCAGAAAATTGCCGAGGGAGATCTTTCTTCCACTGCTATTAACGTCAAAAACCGCGATGAAATCGGGCTTTTGATTCATTCATTGAATCGTATGACCCTGAATCTCCGAGGTACGATTATCCAGATACGCGACACGTCCGATACCGTCGCAGCGTCCTCCGATCAACTCCTCGAACATTGCGAACGCAATGTTCAGGCAGCTGGTGAGGTGAAGCAATCCATAGAGAGCGTAGCTGCAGGAGCAAGCGATCAGATGTTGGGTGCTGAACAAACCAGCATGGCCATTGATCAAATTATAGGAGGACTTCAAAAAATTGCAGACTCCACAGGAGAAGTTTCGTCAATGGCAGCGGAAGCCTCTCTGCAAGCTAAGAAAGGCGACTCCTCTGTACAAACAGTCGTTCATGTTATGCATAACATTAGCGAAGCCGTCGTCCGCGGAGAAAAAGGGATTCGCAAACTGGAGGAACATTCTCGCGATATCGGAAACATTGTCAATCTGATTGGAGATTTATCTCAGCAAACCAATTTGCTAGCCCTGAATGCCGCGATTGAATCAGCACGGGCAGGAGAATACGGAAGAGGTTTCGCTGTTGTTGCTCAAGAAGTAAAGAAACTATCTGAGCAATCAGCTAATGCGGTTAAGCATATAGGCGCAATGATCAAGCAGATCCAAACGGATACGCACCAAGTAGCAATTACGATGAAGCAGGGGCTAGGCGAGGTAGATAAGGGACTGGAGAGCATTGGGCAAGTGGAAGTATCCTTTGCGAACATTGTTTCATCAGCGGAGGATGTCAATCGCAGCATTCAGGGAGCAGCAACTGCCGCTCAAGTGCTGGCAGCAAGCTCTATGCAGGTGTCCGTAACCATCGAGGAGATGAACACCATCGCTCAGAGTTCGGCTTCTTCTGCAACGGCGGTTGCCGCAACGACCGGAAGGCAGCTCGATTCTCTTAACGGCATGGCAGGTTCCGCCCATTCGTTAAGCAACATTTCTCAGAACTTGAGACAATCGGTCAATCATTTTAAAGTAAGCTAATAAACGGATAACTATTTCTGAAGAAAAAAAGTTAAAGGACCATTTATATAAAGTCCTTTAACTTTTATTCATTGTATGCCGGCCACTCATTATACGAAGCAATCATATAGACATATTCTTTCTTATTTGCAGAAAAAAGCCCAAAATCTTTCGATTTCAGGCTTTTTAAATCCTATGAATCCCACTTATAAAATCGTCATCAATTTAGCAATCGTCTGCAGATTTTCCAATTTGCGTTTGTAGAAATGAAACTCTACTTTCGCATGCTCGACAGCATCCTCCATGAGCAGAACTTGTTGCTGGAGCTCCCTGGTGTAAGGCCACATTTCTGCTTGACGGTGCAGGTCGTTCTTTCCTGTAACTAACCCCTCGCTGATGACTTCGCACTCTTTGGACAAAAGTCGATGTTTCGCCCATGCAAGTTCAGACACTGCGTCCACGAAGATGACTTCTGCTTGCTTTACTAGTTCAGGAACAAGTTGTAGCTCCAAAATAACATCCGACCGATTCATTCGGATTCCTCCTATTAGCTCAGCAATTTGATGTTTTTGCTGCTTCGCCACATATATATATTCAAAGAAAAAATAAAACATGCTTACCCGCCTTGACGGGCAATATTATAACATCAAAACACTTTTTTCGACCTTTCTCGCTAACGCATTTCTTCATTATCTGACAATTCTATTAATTAATTATTAAATCTATTAAAAGCGCTTTCAACCCCCTTGTCCTTTCCGCATAAAGGAGATAGAATGATACTATACGTAGCCGAGGAGGTGACAATATGAGCCAAGAGGAAGAAAATGTTGTATCCCAAAATGAAGAAGAAATTGCCAACGAGTCCACCGAAGAAGAGGTGAGCCAAGAGGCGGAAGAAGAAGCAACAGACGCGGTTGAAGAACTCGCTGCTGCTGACGAAAGCACGGAATCCGAAGAGGAATAATACATATTTCAAATATAAGTTCCCCCTCCTAACCGGTGGGGGTTTATTGATATTAGAGGACAAAAATCAGCCCAAACGGATTTTTCCTTGTATCACATATTTTAATGAATAAATATTCTGAACTTTCAAATAATAATCATGTACCAAAAAAAAGGAGATGATTATGAATGGCTAGCAACACTTTAGTCGTACAACAAGCCAAAGCAGCACTCGATCAACTGAAGTATGAAGTCGCTCAAGAAATTGGTGTTCCTCTCTCTCCAAATGGCTACAACGGCAATTTAGCAACACGCGATGCTGGCGCGATAGGCGGCAACATTACGAAACGGTTAGTACAAATCGCAGAACAGCAACTTTCCAGCTTCAAACGCTAATTCTTCAGCAAAGAAGCAAGCATACAGACAAAAAAGACGGTTCACTCGATCCTCCTTAGAGTGAAGCTCGTCTTTTTTTCTTTTTTATGAGTAAATAGTTCGTTTTTATGGTATGGTTACGGTAGAAGAGCTCGAAAGAAGGATACCTCGATGATATTAACGAGAGAAGATTTAATTGATCATTTCTTTGCCATGATCCGCAAATTTGATCGTACCGGCATTGACTTATTTGAAGTGAAATCATTTTTCAACAAAGTTTCCGAAGTTCGTTTGTTCACGCCACCCACCGTCGAATTCATGACCGTTCTAAAAACATATCGTTCTATTCTGTTTCATGAATTCAAAAGATCCCTTGTACCGAGTACAAGTATGTGGTTTATTGCGAATGTTAGCATGGATGTTGGCGAGGCGCTAGTAAGTTTGGGAATTACAGATGTCGATCATCTGGAGAGGTGCGTCAAAGGATAATGGTAAAGGCAAAAAAGTCTCCCTTTCGTGGTATTTGACCACAAAAGGGAGACTTTTTTACATTCAACACGTTATTCTACAACAATCTTGACCTTAGTTCCATCCTTATATTTCTCCAATTGATTGGCAATCCATGATCCTGCGCCGCGATTGTCCGACGGACTTATATATTCGATATCTGCGCCTTGACCACCTTCGGCGCACATGGCCATCGGAAACTCATCTCGATCGAAACCTTTTTTAGTTGGAACACCCTTTAATGAATGTTTACGATTTTCTTCGGCACCCTTTCGATCAATGGTGCAGATATCTGGTTCTCCATGTCTAATAGCTGACTTGATATGTGCAGCTGTTTCCGGGAAACGTTCAGAAGGAACACTAAGAGTAACTGTGGGTTGCCCATTAACATTTCTAAGAACCGCTAGAAAAGGATCTTTATTATAATAAAGGATGGAAAAGAGTAAGATAAATAGCAAAACATAGGTTATTTTTTTATTCATTCCTCGCAACATTCATTTGTTGGTTTAAAGATTAAACCATATGAACCTTTCCGGCTTCATCCATCGTGAACTTCTCTCTTCTGACTCGAGTCTCGCCTTGATACAATTCAACAATTCGAACTGAAGCTACGGAATCATCGATCTGCAAACGCCAACCATTCGAATTTAATAAAGCGCAAACCTCATCAAACTCCATTAATTTATAGCCATAAAATCCACTAAGACCAGCCCATCTTTTCAAAAGGACCTTGGTTGAATGATTGAGCTTATCTGAAGTGGCCTCAATCGTTTTCTTTTTTGTTGTCATTTTTGTTGCCTCCATTTGTCTACAAGCAGTTTCTGAACAGAAACCCTTTTTCCTAATCTTATTACGCTTACCTATCCATAGATCTTTACCAACTTCAAACTCTTACCAAACAGATTCTTCTTCTTCAACTCTATATACTGGCAATAACTTAACCTCCACCTAAAAAAATAAATAGGGGCTGGTCAATCCACTCCCCATTATAACAAACTAAATAGCTAGATACCATCTAACAAAAGAAGGCTTAGATACCTAATATAGCCGATAGTTGCTAAAAAAGAATGCATTCCACACTTAACCTTCCATTAATGGAACGAGAACTCATTAATATAAACCGAAGAGACTGATTAGATTAGATTGATTAATTTTCATAAACTATTTGATCATCCTTGTCGTAACCTGTTGCCTTTATTCCTGGCACTGTTCCATAATAGTAGGTAGAAACGACATACCATATCCTAAAGCCCAGACCAGAGTCAAAAAATAGTGCATCTTCATTAAGATTCCATTCGTTGTCATAAGTTATATGTAATTTATTTATTTTTTCGTCGTTTACACTACCCCAAAATATATGGTAGCCTTTTCCTGCCTTTTTCATCTGCTCTAGATTAGCCCATGAAAACGTCACTGGAAATGAACTCGAAGCCTCCATTCCATGTCCAGATATCCACTTCCAATTCCCCTTATAATTCCTTGCCAGACCAACACCTACATCATTATTCAATCCTTCATAAAAAATAACTTCTCCATCTGTTAATTGGACTTTTTTAATAATTCCCTTTGATTTAATGCCAGTAGCAACAAATGCTTGTTCAGGTGTTTTGTATGACTCTTCAGTGGTGCATCCAGTAAATATCAATATGGATACTATTAAAATAAACAAGACGTTAAAAAATTTGAACATAGAGCCACTGTTCCTTTCATCTTGTATATAATGATCTAAGATGATCTAAACTTAAAATTGATTGTACACACCGAGATAACCAGTGAATGCATGGACATCACACATGACGGCTCTTTCAAATAGCTGCTAGTTTAGGAGAATGCTATTTTAAGCGAAAATTGTAGTGGGCTTTATTTATTGTGGAAGAAAACAAGCGGGAAAACTGCAAATGTTGACCAGAAAAATGCATACTTGATGTGGTTTCTTTAATAGAGCTTCTCTTTTATTCAGAGAACGACGGAGATTTCAAGAACTTTTTTACTTTTTTCAAAAATTCACCTTCATAACCCTTTAAAAGTAAATCAATCTCAGCAAAATTTTTATTGTGAACCATATGCTTTAAATCACTATAATACTTTATTCCATTATTAAAACCACTGACATCCCTATTGATATTTTCAACATCTTTTTTATGATCATGTAATCCTTGAAGTATTATATCCAAGTATCTTAAGCTGATCTCTGATTCGTGTTCTTTTAGAGCAGAAAACAAAATTAATTGTTGATGGAAATAACTTGTGAGTTGTGATGATTTGTCTAAAACCATTTTAGAGGTATTTAAACCATCGTAATATGGTAGAACTTTATCGATAAGTAATTTAATTATTTTGTTAGATGTCTCTTTATAGTTTAATTGTATATCGTACCAGTTATGTAAATCTGATTCAAAGAAACATAAACGTTTATTTGATCCGAGTGTATTATCATCAGTATTATTTAGAAAGAGCGGTCGAAAAGTTACATTAATCGTCATTAATGGACTGTACGTATGTTTCTGGAAATTCAATTTCTGATACATACATCCATCAATTCTTACTAAGTTCAAAACACCTTTTTTCCTAAAACCGAAGGGCTTTAAAGCTTCGTACACATCCTCAATTATTTCCTTATAAATCTGATTGATTTCGCTACTTGTAAGGGCATTTTCACTCATATAACTTCCCACCAATCTATATTCATGCTTTTTTTATTACATAGGCGCTTCTCAGGGAGAACGTGCAGAGTTTTTTCAGAAAACGGTTTACTTATTTTAACATTCGCCATAAATTTGTCAGTATCCTGCCCGTTCAATGAGCATTTATAGCTCTGGCTAAACAAGTTCCTCTTCAATAACTTCTTCTTCGTTAAAAATCATAAATGCGTACTTTAAGCATAGTAGTTGGTTCAGTTTTATTCCCATCTTCTCATAGAACACTCTATTGCCATTCATTTGCTTACGTTTTGTTTATACCAATGGTGCTCTTTACCTTCAATTTCCTTTTCAATAATAGAAAGGATATCTTTTCGAGGTAATCCTTCATTCTCTAACTCACCATAACGTTTATGAAATAGTTCTTGTTGCATAAACGCATTACACGTCTTTTGCCCTTGCTGGTAACAAGCACATTGGTCTTTATTCACTAAACCTTGACCGTCATTTTTCTCATAGCAAAAGACTGATTCTGCAATAATTTTTCCGATATCGATTCTACTCAAATTTCACCTCCATTTCCTAAACGCCATCACCCTGTTTTGCCGCGTACTCTTCAAGATAGCCAAGCAACAAAACTACCTTTGTAGTTTATATGGAATATATTACATGTGTCGAACGATGGAAGGCAATACAAATATTCCCTTAATAATTTAGGATTTAAATGGGCTTGCGAGCGTGATTAGTGTTAGGTGATACTTGTATGAGGATCAATATACGGAAGCTATCTGAGGGCATTCTGGTGAATTTGAGTGAGTATTGAGTATAAGCGAAAATGCAACGTAAAAGAGACCCATTCATTAATTTAATTCTGAATGAGTCGCTTTTTAAGAGGCACTACACATGGAAAATACTCACAAAAATATATCACATTTTCTTTAAATTTACATGAGATTAAATGAGACGATTGTTTCCTAAAGTAAAAAGAGTTGCAACTTTATTTTATGCCCCCCATTTCGCCCCCTGAAACTAAGTCAATAATATATCTGAAAATAGATAACAAAAAAACCCTTAAAGAATAAGGGTTTTAATGCTTTTTGTGGTATGACCTGTAGTGGGCTCGAACCACTGACCCCTACCCTGTCAAGATAGTGCTCTCCCAGCTGAGCTAACAAGTCGTTTTGAAGACAATTAGTAATATATCAAGAATCAGCATAATTGTCAATATTAAATGAACAACCCAGAACTAGTGTATCTACCAAAACGCGGCAAATCTCTTATTTATGCCTTTAAAACGAGAAAGACTTTCTTCTTGTCTGAATTTATGGTAACTTGATGTCATAAGAGCATTGGGAGGAACAAAGGAAATGACTAAGCAACAGCATAGATGGAATTTACGTTTGAAGAGCAGCAATATGTTTTTGGGAACTGTTTATTTGGCAGATCCGTTACCGGAAGTGGAAGATATCATCATGATTGGTGATAAAAAATATACGATCCTTGAGCTTGAAAGTAATCGAGATGCAAGTGACGTTTTCGTTGAAGAAGTGAAGAAAGAAAAGAAATAATATCAGACTATAAGTTGCAGAGCAGCCTACTGGAGATATCCGTTAGACTGCTCTGTTTTTTTCTGCTAACCTCATTGTTCCTCGTTCACCACAACAGAGTCCCTTATAAATTCGAAGCTTACTGGGGTATAATCCCAATGTTCAACACTCACATTAAAATAATGGAGTCCCTCATATTTCTGACCATGAATATGACCATGCACGTTCACAAAAGGCATGTGTTTATTCATATACATAGGCTCATGAGATAGGAAAAAGAAGTTTTTATAAATAATGGCGTGTTCACTAACTTCGTCAAACCAACATCAAGCCACCAGCTTCGTGATCTTCCTCGATCATGATTCCCCAGAATGAGGAACTTATATCCATGCAATTGGGATACAATATCTCGGGTCTTCTCTTTGTTCAGAAAAGAAAAGTCGCCAAGATGAAAAACGTGATCCTCTTTTTTGACAACTGCATTCCATTTGGAAATCATGGTAGTTGTCATTTCTTCGACATCTGCAAAAGGTCTGGATTCAAAATCAATGATAGGTTTATGACCAAAATGATGATCGGATATGAAAAATGTTCTCGACATAGCTACCCTACCATTTCTTGAATGATTTTGTTCGTCTCTGCTATTGCTTCTTTCAATGCTCTTGACTCTCCTTGATAAGGGTGCACCGATCCGAAAGTATGATTTCCCTCGGGAATGCGAATCCACTTCACAGCTGGATGCCGCTCCACAATGGTTTTTGAGCCTTGAATCCCCCTTTGTCCATCTTCCGTTCCTTGAATGAGGGCAATCGGAAATGTCGCGCCGCTGATTCTGCCTACGATATCATACCTATCGCGATTGCGCTCCATATCCTCTAGAATTTCAAGATCTAGCGGCATGTTTTGCTTAGTACGCCCGTTCAGCGTATATGATCTCCCTGATGTCCGCATCTCCGCCTTGTTTTCCTCCGTGAATAAATCAACATTGGCAATGCCGTTCCAGCTAATGACACCACCGATTTCATTCTGCTGATCCAATGCATAAATCAGGCAAACGGCTGCACCTCTACTGTGACCAAGCAGGAGAATCGGCTTTTGAGAGGATTCATAATCCTGATTTCGTATATATGTAATGACGGCATGCAAATCTTCCAAGTCCTTGGAATAAGTATCACGAGCAAACTTCTCGAGTTCTGTAAACTCTAGCAGATCCCCCCCAACTCCATTATGAGAGAAATTGATTGCAATCACATCTACTTCTTGTGCCAAGGATGCGGCGACATGTGGAAACATTCCCCAGTCTTTAAATCCCTTATAGCCGTGACAAACAATTAATGTTCCTTTGGATAACCCCGTTGCAGCCTTATATAAATCCCCTCTTACCACTCGATCCGGGCCCAAATTGAGCTCAAACGGCTTTCTTTCGCTTGAATAATTCGACATGTTGCTTTACCTTCTTTCCGTCCATCGACTTAGGCAAATGATTACATCTGGTGACATTTTATCACATTTCAAATCATCGAGCATATACCGTGAAACATTTAGCTCGTATTGATCATAATTTTCATCAAGTTAGTAAAAACTTGACTGTGGGACCATTGCCCCCTACTCATAACATATTTAGGAGGAAGTCAACGATGTGGCGATTGCGGGCAAGCAGCTTGTTCCGATGGCTGTTCTATACGCTTCTATTCTCAGTAGCATTAACAGGGTTTACCTATAAGCATAGCGCTCCACCTCATCTTGTTGGAGCGGCGAATTCCAATATGTTTCAACTTGTCGTCAAGGCTACCCCCCATTCCAAGTATCAAAACGAACTGCAGTTTACAGATAACAAATTACAGCGTGAACTTGATGAAGGAATGACGGGAGCCCCCTACTTGGATCCGCTGCTCCCGGACGTCAATCTTACCTATAATAAAAAAGGAGTACCTCAGAGCTTCGGTATTACCGTTAACGGCGAGGTCGTCGATCTCACCTCCAAACGTATGATAACCATTTCGAATAGGTCTCAGGAAACTTTACGTACTCATGTTATCTCCATTCGAGCTAAACATTTTGGAGAATTGCTCCCTTGGGAGGAAGCCAGTAAGGTACTCCCCAAGTACAGTAAGTTCACGATCACTGACATAGAGAGCGGCATCAGTTTTGAAGGACAGCGGCGTGCGGGATCCAACCATGCGGATGTTCAACCGCTAACTAAAGCTGATTCTGCGCAGCTGAAAACGATCTACGGCGGCAAATGGAGCTGGGAGCGCAAAGCGGTCCTGGTGAAGCTCAACGGCCGCACGTTGGCTGGTTCCATGCATGGTATGCCGCATGGTGGGGATGGTATCCCAGGAAATGACTTCAACGGCCATTTCTGTATCCATTTCCTCGGGAGCGTCACACATGGCTCCCGCTTAGTCGATCCGGCGCACCAAGTCATGGTGCACCGTGCCGCTGGCTTGCTTATGCCTTACATCAGCAAGCTCTCGCCTTGGGCGCTGATCGACGTATGGATCAGCGCTGTAAACCAAGGTGACCTGCAGCTGCTGCAGGTCACCACGGGCTGGAACAGGCGGTGCACATGCGAAGCATGCGCCGCCTGTCCAAGCTCCCGGAGCAGGACGCTTCGCAGCTCCTGCAGGCGGATGCCACAGTCGACGTAGCGGCTACGCCGGAAGGAGCCTCCGCGGTCGCTAACAGACGGGTTCTCTTTCATCTCGAGAGAGCCTCGCTGAATGAGCGTTGGTATATCCGCAGTGCAACTATCAAATAAAATAAGCCCTGGCACTCCGCTTATAGAGTGGCAGGGCTATTTCTTTTATGATCATGTCTTCATGGAGTATCTTTCTACCATTACATCTATAAAATTATATATTTTCCTTTTTCCCCATAATCAAGATCTAACCTTGCTGCATTTTTCCTCGCCATCTCTCTGTTTTACTGTTCCGGTTGCCCTGAGGCTTTGCGCAGCACATTCGCCAAGCGGTGAAATTCCGCTTGCGCAGCCACTGAAGAGGTAGCTGTATAACCAGCGGATAGAAACGGAATCAAGAGGTTGGCATCACTGATCGTTAAAGGATATGTTATTGGAGCAACTTTCGTATTCCACCAGCCTTCGTTGCCATACGATTCATCATGATCGATTGCAATCCCATGTTCAATTACATCATTTAAGTTTTGATAAATGTTAGCATAGGTTGACTTATTTCCATTGCTCCAAGCATAAGTTTGCCAATAATGCGAACACACAGCTGCCTTTTGAACAGCTTCGATGACTGCATAAGATCCATAGACACCTGTCGTATAGTTTGGAGTAGCTTCACTTGCGGCTTGCATGTAGGCAATGATCGTCGGCATCTGTGAACTCGTCGCATTAAAATCGACTGCAAAATAAATACAACTTCCAACGGGTTGGCCGACTTTGCCGGCGACCTGTATAGCTGCAGCACCATCAGCTAAACCAGCGCTCCGCCCTCCAAGTGCACGGTCTGACGTTGTCTCGAATACAGATATAATATTTAGAGCGGAATTGCTAATTAAGTCTGCTTCTGTTTTGGTTAGAGCCTTCACTCCGCTTGGAACGAGATATCGGGCCACGAACATATAGCCGTCTTGAGCGAAAGCAGGAGCTGTTTGTGCCGTTAAAGGCGTTGAACAATCAAAACCTTTTGTCACTCTCATTCACCTACTTTCTACTAGTTTCATACATCATATGCACACAGACGCTTCAACGCTACCAATTTAATAACTTCCAGGCCATGTTCTTCTAATGATGACATGCTTTCTTATCTACAAAAAAAAGGTTCTCACCCAGGAAGGAGAGAACCTTATAATCTACCAAATAAAAAAACTCTTGCTCAGCAAGAGTTTCACTATATGGGCCCAGAGGGACTCGAACCCCCGACCAATCGGTTATGAGCCGACCGCTCTAACCAACTGAGCTATAGGCCCTAATGAATAAAATTGGTTGCGGGGGCAGGATTTGAACCTGCGGCCTTCGGGTTATGAGCCCGACGAGCTACCGGGCTGCTCCACCCCGCGTCATGATCAACCGCTTAACAGCGACAAAAATAAATATACACCAAACGCGTGGACAAAGTCAAGGATTAATTTTTGGATAAATACAATTAAAATTAAGTGTTATACCGAACGCCAAAACGTCCTTTTTTGGATTTGTATACTTCCACTTCTTGGGGACATTCGTATCCATAGATCCACCAGTCTTCTTCCATTCGCTTCGCCAAACAGCCTGCTTGAAATTTGGAATCATATAGCTTCGCCCAATAAATCCAATGCATTGTTATTCACTCCGTTTTTTTAAAATCAATAGTTCTATTTTATCCAAATGAAGACCTCCTTATGAGCGGGCTTGGATGATTCCTCTCCCCCATTACCAATGAAAAGAAAAAGCCGCACGGTAATGTGCTCTGCAGCACCACCAAGCGACTTCTCTTTTCTTCATACATCCTATTGCTTAAAGGTCGTTAATAATCGTTTTACGGTTTCACCGTATTCATTGGTGAACGATTCGAAAACTTTTACTTGAATCGGGAAGTCAAGTTGGCTGGAATTGGCGTTCAAGTTGATCGTATTTGTTCCATTAAACAAGCGACCTACGCCAGATAAGCTTTCTGTTGCACTACCGACGGGATTTCCGACATTATCGAATAATTCAAACAACAGATTGTTGTTGAATTTGTCTACGGTCACCAGTTTATCCGGTTTCAAATCCAACTCTAATTTCAACTTATAGCTATAGCTCATATTGCCTTGGAAGATGGCTGATATGGACCAATCCTTAATCCCGATTTCATAAGGATAGACATGCAGTATTTTAGGATCTAATTCATTCTTCTGCACAGGCACTTTTGCTGTTGCAAGGAGTGACTTATACGTAGTATCTCCATTTGCTTGTTGGCTGTACAAGTTCATTTTAAGATTTTCTCCCGTTTCGGAAGCAGGAAGTGCATAGGAATAGCTTACAACGTATGAAGCCTTAGGAACGACGCTGAGGGCTGTGGCACCCTGTCTTTTACCAGCATATGCGTACCCATCCTTGCTGACCAACTCCGTTTGGATGGCAGGAATCGGAATGGGTCTGTCACTGTTATTTATTAATTTAAACTTAGCGATAGCGGTGTTGAAACCATCTTCTTCGTTGCTCGTCACATGCAGCTCAACGAGGGATACATCCACATTAGCCGGCACGAATTTATTGGTAGAATCAAGTTTAACAGGAGTACCCAACGTGTAATCCGGAGCAGGAATAACGCCTTGTGTGGCAGCACCGGAAGGCAGCAAGATGTTGATACGTCCAACACGATAGGTATCTTCTGAGGATTTACCGTCGCCACCTGCTGTGTAGAAACTCTCTGCGGTAACCACATTCAAGCTGGAGAATTCAGCATCCAAATCCGTCGGAATCACAATATGAATATATTTTTTCTCGCCTGGGTCTAGGGTTACAGTAGCTTCCGCACGATTGCCGGAGTACACTTTGCTTTCAGTCTTGCCATCCAAACCAAAGCTAGGAACGGTTTGGCGTTCATTCGTCGGATTGACTACTTGGATTTGAACTACTGTGGAGACCCCTTTTGCCGTAATTTCTTTATGAATATCTACAGGAATGAATCCAACAGACGAATGCAAGGAAGGCAAGGTGAAAGGTTCACCCCATTTAAGGATGGCCGCTGGCTTTGTAATTGTGCTGTCGCTTCCGTTCCAAACGGTAGATGGATCTGTTTGAACAGTAAGCAGCGTTGTTTCTTGCTTCGGATAAACCTCCACATTGACATCTACCCAACTGATATCCGTAAGCGCGATATCGTCGCTCCGGTCTACGGTTGCAAGATAACTAAGCTCTTGTTGACCCTTGGGTTGGATCGATTTCGGATTCTTGCTGCTAGGCTGCAGTGTATAGGCAACACCGTCAGCCATATGAACACGAAGTTCAAAATCAGGTATACGAGTGATTTTCCCGCTCGTGTTCTTGAATCGAATGACGGCTCCTAATTTGGTCGTGTTGGATTGATGCTCGTTAAGAATACTTTTGATTTCCACTTGGATGTTGTCTGTGAGATTGTAGCTCGTAATCGCACTGGTGCCTGCAGCCGCGGCAAATGCCTGACTGGATGCCTCCGCTGCCCATGCTGGGAAAGCTGCTGTTGTAAGAATTGCAGTAGATAGAGCAAGGGTAACTAGAGATTTTTTCATTGTCTTATTCACTTGTTTATCCTCCTAATCGTTCTCCGTTCGGGGAACTGGCTTCATCAGTATTCGTTATTCGCTAGTTGCTGTTACTTTATCTTGATCTTTCAATTGATGTTGACCGGAAACGACGAGCGTTTCGCCTTCTTTCACTCCGGAAATAATTTCTTGATTCGTTTCATTCAAACGACCCAACTCTACTTTCCGTTTTTGAACAACATCTCCATTGGCAATGTACACATAGGAATTGCCGCCTTCGCGGACTATGCTAAGACTTGGTACGACAGTCACAACCTGTTCAGCTTCTTTCGTTAATTCAACCTGTGCCTTGGAGCCCGGTTTTAATTTCCCGTCCGGATTGGCAACTTCCAATTCCAGATCGTAAGCCTTGGATTGACCGTTGATCACATCGGATAGATAAGTCACTTTTGCCGTAGCTTTAGCCGTAATGTCTGGTATATAAAAAGTAAGTTCACTCTTGCCTCTCACAAGATTAGCTGCTGTTTCTGTAAGCTGAGATTTGATTTTCACCGGATTGGTTTGCTGAACTTCTCCCACTCTGCCACCTGGCGTTAAAGTCTGACCTACTGTGACGTTCAAGTCCGTCAGTACACCGGAAGCAGGTGCTTTCACTTCTAAGTTACTGAGCGATCTTTCCACATTGCGAGTGCTCACGATTGCTGTTTCCAAGGTTGACTCTGCTTGTGCCAATGAATTTGTTTCTTGCAGCGTTTTAAGCTTCCTTCGCAAGCTCTCTAGATCCTTCTTCGTATTGTTAAGCGTCGTTTCCGATTGCTCTAATTGTGTTTTCGTTGCTAAACCTAAATCATAATCATTATGCAGTCTATTATAAGCTTTCTCCAGATCATTGACAGAGGTTTCCATTTTGGACACCCCATCCTTGGCATCTGCTATCCCATTTGAAGTTGACTCTTTAGCCGAATTCAGCCCTGCCTGCGCGCTTTTGATATTAACGGCATTCATATCCTTTTGAATAAGCGTATCCGTTGGATCCAAGCGGAAAAGCACATCGCCCTTCTCCACTTTATCTCCGCGTTTCTTCAAAAGTTCGATCACTTCACCGCCAGCTTTCGCTACGATATCGAGCTGAACAGAGGACACAACATCTCCTACTTGCTCGATGGGCTCACCGATTTTTTGCTTTGTGATTTTAGCGGTTTTTACTACTTTGACACCTTGTTCAACCCCAGCCGGTTTAGCTGTTGGACTTGCAGCCGGCGTCGCGGAACAGCCCACGGCAATTGCCGCGCTCAGCGCGACAATACCGAATAATTTGGCACTTTGTTTAATCGTAAGCAACTGACGTTTCATATTCGATTTCTCCTTATCCCCTATTTAGCTTATTGTGCAGCTGGAGCTGCTTTATCGGTCTTTTCATTTTTCTTAAACATACGTCCTACTCTTCTATTGAAAGCATAGATAAGCTCATACATAATCGGCACAATAACCAAGGTCAATAAGGTGGATGTTGTCAACCCGCCAATGACGACGACGGCCAAACCTTTGGAAATAATTGTCCCTTTGGAAAGACCTAATCCAAGAGGCAGCAATGCGATAATTGTAGCCCCCGCAGTCATAATGATAGGACGCAATCTGGTTAAGCCGGCTTCGATAAGCGCATCTCGTATCGAGTAATTCTGCTCTCTGAGCTGCTGAACACGATCAACAAGCACGATCGCATTGGTTACCACAATCCCGATTAACATTAAGAATCCGATAAGCGAGGTCACATTCAAGGATTCTCGAGTGATCAAGAGTCCGAATAATCCTCCGATTGCTGCTAATGGCAGTGAAAACAGAATCGCGAAAGGTGCGCTCGCATTCCCGAAGGCTAGAACCATGACCAGGTATACAATAAAGATAGAAGCACCCATAGCCATGAACATCTCCATGAAGCTCTTGTTAATGTCGTCCGAAACCCCCTTCACCTCTCGGCTAACGCTGGAAGGAAGCTCGACCTTGGCAAGTTCAGCGGTTACCTTCGAACTGACTCCGCCTTTATCCGAACTGTCGATTTTGGCAGATACTTTGAGCACTTGTTCCTGTCCTTCTCGACTTATTCCGATTGGCGCATCAATTTGACGAATTTTTGCGATTTCATTCAATTGAATCGTTTGTCCCGTCGGTGTTTTAATAAGGAAAGCACCCATTTTATCTACGGAATCTTTATAGATAGGATTGAGCAGCACTTTAGTGGTATACGTCACATTGTCGAATTTGATATCCCCCAGCTTCTCCTCCGAAATCCAATTATTCACGGTTTGGAGAATTTGTGCTGTTGTCAAACTATACAATCTGGCTTTATTTTGATCAACGGTAATTTCAATTTCATTTTTGGAGTCACTCATACTATCTTTAATATCGCTAAGCTCAGGGAATTCCTTCAGCTTTTCTTTGATAATTTTAGAAGCTTCCTGTAAGTACAGCAGATCATCGCCTTTTAAAGCATAGGAGAAATCTCCTCCTGTCGATGTAGGTGGTCCCATCGTAATAAGCTGTACGTTCACATCGGAGCCTTTTGGCATCAGCTTCATGATTTCATTCTTGAATGTCTTCACAGCTTCCTTTGGATCTGTGGCTTTACTAAACTCAGTAAACATGGTGGCTCGGTAGGAATACTTGTCGCTGCTAAAGTTATATCCGACAAGCGCTTCATTATAATTAAAAACTGGATGGCCATCTTTGTCTTTAAAAGTTTTTAAGGCCGCTTCAATTTCTTTCGATTTTTCATTCATCATATCTAATGATGTTTCACGAGGCATTTTCAATTCAATAATGGCTTGTTTATCCGTTTCACTGTCAGGCATAAAGGCCACGGCTAAATGTGGTATAACAATAATACACGAAAGAATGAAAACCGCACCCGACATTAATAACGTTTTGATTCGGTTGTTCAAAGACCAAACGAGTGCCTTCTTATAAGTTCGGCCCATCGCGCTGACATGATTTTCATCATGAGTTGCGATTTTTTTGCTTTTCAAAACCATCAGCTTGGCGAGCATCGGAATGACAGTTAGCGCAACAAGGAGTGAGGACATCAACGCAACAACTAGTGTAATCGCGAATGGACGGAATACTTCCCCCACCACACCACTAACGAAGGCAATTGGACCAAATACGCCAACCGTCGTTATCGTCGAGGAGGTAATGGCAGATGATACTTGTTTTGTAGCCATTTTAATGACAGACTCATTACGCTCATGTGCTCTTTCCAGCTGACTATAAATATTTTCAATGACCACGATACTGTCATCGACAACTCGGCCGACCGCGATTGCCATGCCCCCGAGTGTCATAATATTAATGGAGATGCCTAACGGCCCCATAAATAAAAGGGTAATTAAGATCGATAATGGAATCGAAACAAGGACAATGAGTGTCATTCTTATATTACGCAAGAACAACAAAATCATTAAGGAAGCAAGAATCGCTCCCAAACCGCCTTCCTGAACCATCCCATGTACGGATTCATTAATTGATGTAGCCCCGTTCAAAACGATATGGAATTTAACGCCAGGCAGTGTAGCTTCCCAATTTTTCATCAGTTTATCTGCACTGTTCGCGAATTCAACCGCATTGGCTGCTTTTGTTTTATACAGCAGCACACCAATAGCCGGTTTATCATCCAACCTGGTAATGAAAGATGACTCACTGATAGCTTCAACCTTGGCAACTTGCTTAAGCAGCAGCGTATCGCCCGTTTTGGTTGTCAATTTCAAATTGTCAAGGTTGTAAATCGTATCGAATTGGCCTTTCACACGAACCATCTGCGAATTTCCGTTGAAGTCAACCGTTCCGGCTGGACTTGAGACGAGCGAGGCTTTAATCATAGAGGACACATCAGATGGTACTAATCCAAAATTATTAATCGCAGCCGCGTCCAATTTGATCGTCAATACGGCTTCTTGATTGCCTACGGAATCAATATGGTCAATTCCTTTCAAGCCATTAAAACCAGGAAGTATCGTATCTTTATACAATTTATCCAGTTCTGTTTGATTAACGCCGTTTTCCCCATATACAGCCATATAATAAACGGGCTCGGAAGCGAATCCAGCTGTCAGCACTTTTGGCTTTTCCGCGCCTTGGGGCAGCTTCACGTTAGAAATTAAACTTTCAACGTCCTTCTTTACATCTTCAGGTTTTTTGTTTTGTTCTAACTCCAGAATGATCTGGGAGTAATTATCCTGCGAGCTGGAGGTTAAATTTTTCAAGCCATCCAGACCGGCTACCGCCTTCTCCAGCGGTTTTGTAATCTCATCAAGCACATCTTTAGGCGGTGCTGTGTATGTTGTACTTACAATGACTACCGGAAACGTAATATCCGGCATACTCTCTACTTTCAATGTGGTCGTCGAGTAAACGCCTCCTACCAGTAATAGGACCATGACGATAAAAATTGCCGCCACATTTTTCATTGAAAAATCCGTTAACTTAATCATTCTCACTTCTCCCCATCACCAGCTTTATTCCTCTAAATCTCATGTTGCTTTCTTCCATCATACGTGGTAAATCTTAACAAAAGATAAACTAGGTTTGAAAATTTCATGTATTTTCTTGACCTGAATTCATTATATATGCCATTTGGATAAAAACAGGTGAGAGAAGTCATATGTCAGTCATAAGTTGGTCATATGGATAGCCTTGCCTCCATGACTCCACGTGACTTCCCAAGGATAAACGACTCCGTCGTCCTTCTAGGACGACCGCGTTTGTCAAGGTAGATGCAAAGCAAAAGTATAAAACTTATACTGTCTTATCTACTTAAAAAAAGCGTGGCAAATTGCCATCGCTTAAAACAATGTATGAATTAGTCCGTTGTAATAAACCAATCTGCTTTCTGGGAGGCCAAAAGCTTTCTTTGACCTTGAAACTCGTCATAAACACTCAGTGTATACTGTTTGAGAAAATGCGTATTGAAAATAAGGCCTGAATCAGGAATGGCTATTTTGAAGTTCTCGCGTTTCCCAAGACGGATCTTAGTATCCTCATCCTGTGTTGACTCTCCGTTGATGACATCAAAATCCTTGAAATCAAATTTTTTCTCAAACCGCTTGATGCCGCCACCGTCCTCAAATACAAGCAGCAAGTTGTGACCTTCGGTATTAATTTCCGTAAGCTTTTCTTTCGTTAGCTCATAGTTGAATTTTAAAGTAAACACACTATCCGCAATCGAGGTACTGATCTTATCAATACTGATCGTATATGGAAATAATTCCAACTTCGCCAGTTTTGTCGCAACATCCTTCTTTTCTTCAGGCAGCCAATAAGAAACAGGATTTACATAGGAGTCCGGAACCGCCTTTTCTCCTTCTGACAATTTGCCATCAGTCACTGCTTCACCAAGAAGTAAATTCATATTCGCCGTTGAGTAGCCTTTGGGAACGGATGCCCACACATTGATTAGACCCTTTCCTGAAGGGCTAATTTTGTTTTTCACCTCGGCGATCGTAGCAGGAAAAACAGTCCCGTCCGAGGAGCGGAAGTTAGCGACTAGCTTGGATACATTCGTGAACCGTTTCTCCAAGTTCGTTGCTTCAACCATAGCCGAATACATAATATTCGTTTTATCCTCATACGTGGAAACATTCTTCACCACATACTTGCTTTACGTCCAATATCATTGGACGTATAGGACTCGCCCATTCCTATGTAAGGAATCGCTTGAAGCTCAGCTTGTGTAGAAAACTCCAACAAATCCGTTGCAGTTCCAGTGCCGGTTTCCGTTCCTTTAGAAGGCGTCTCTGTCTCATTCTCTTGAAGAACTAGCTTAATATGTGAGAATTCATACGTATAAGGGACTTTACCGGCAATTTGCAAATTGACACTTGCTCCTGCACCTAATCCAATGACTTTAGCTGTTTGTACCAACTTGGCATCAATCTTTACAGCGTCATCAAGCAAGAAGTAACCAGTCAACTTAGGAATAGGAAGTGACTGATCCCCTTTATTGCTTAGTGTCAAATCAGCCGTTAAAAGATCTTGATCTTCCCAAGGAAGTCGGTGCAGCGCGTTAAGCTCAGTCGTATACACGCCCGATTTGTTCGTAAATGTGTAGGATTTCCCGACAGAGCCACCATCTTGCTGAGATACAACCGGCAATTGGAAAGCTGCAACCGAAACATTCAGCTTCAGATCGGCAATATTCTCCGCAACTGCAAGCTGCCAACCGTTGGCTGACACAGCAACTGGAATGGAGCCCGATAACTGAATTTCCTTGCTTTCCTTGGGATTAATTTTCAAATCTTTTAATCCCTTCGCTTCCAATGGGTACAGAAGTCCATCCGCTGTACGGATCGAGAACAGATACGAAGGAACAGTAACCGCATGATTGCCGGCATTTTCTAAGGTTACATAGACGGTCGGGACATGGTATTTTTCATTTTTATTACTGACAAATTTCTTAATGGATGCATTCACATCCGTACCGCCAATCGATATGACAGATGTGCCACCTGCTGGTGTTACATCCGTATAGGTTTCGGGAACCGCTACTTCACCCAAAACGCGCTCAAAATTGGATTGACTAAAATCCCATTTAATAAATTGTACAACGAGATCCTGCAGATTTGTACTTGAGTCAACCGTAGCATAAAAAGTTAAATCTGTCGTAGAACTGGGAGCAACTCTATTTTTATCCTTATCCGCAGGAAGTAAACGTGCAGAAAATTGTTTACCTGATTTACTTTTCAATCTTACCCAGTAATCAATAAATTGCAGCTCGCTATTGCCTTCATTATGAATACTAACCGTAAATGTGGCTAACTTCCCACTTTGATCCGGTAAAACATGGATCTGTTTCAATTCAAAATAACTGCTCCCTGTTATAGCTACCTTGCCAACCATAGAAGAGATGGAGGAAGGATTGCTGTCAGCCCATACAGGCGTGACAGCACCCAATGCCAAAGTCGCTGATAAGGCAATTGTAACCAAACGGGTGTTTCTGAACTTGATCTTCATGTTGATGAATGGCCTCCTTCAAATCTTGTCTTCCTTAGTGAATCCCTTTATACCTATCCGGCAGGAATGGCTTGCATCGCCCCTGGCATCGGAGCAGTCGGATTTTCTTTCAATTGTTTGAGCATCGCATCTCCTGTGTTTGCCATATCTTCAATCCTTCACGTGCCGTAATCTTGCCCTGCAGAACACTGTTTAATTGTTGACGACCGATATCTTGCACTTGATAAATATTCGAATTATTGCGGTATAGCTGCATGTTGTTTTCCATTGGGGCTGGTGTCACTTTGTAGAAAGCTTCCATATGGAAATCCAATCCATCCTTAGGCTTCAAATATTTCGAACGTGCAACCAGGTTGTATGAACTATGCGATTTCAATTTCGCCCATTCATCTCCATTAATAAACTTAATGAATTTCCAAGCATCATCGGGGTTTTGGGCTTTAGCATTGATCCCCATAATGCCGCTCATGGAGATGGAGCCGCCCACACCCTTAGCTTCAGCATGCGAAGGAATCGTTACAACGTCCCAATCAATTGGTGTAAAACCTTTGATACTTGCCGCACTCTTATTGGCATTCGTAAGTTGTTGGATTTGATAATAGTTGATAATACCCATAGCCAACCGACTGGACATAAAGTCATCATAGCTATAAGGATTTTGTTGGTCAAATTGGCGGTTCATCGGCTTCTGTGGATCAAATAGTTCCGGGAACACATTATCTTTTTGCAGCTGCGCCATTTTGCTCCATACTTTTTCCCATTGATCGGTATCAACGGTCATTTTCTCCCCTTTGTCATCAAACATTTTCAATTGTAACGGAGCCGTATACATTTGCATACCATAAAATAAATCGCCTTGGGATTGTGTGGAGAATGAGAAGCCATTAATTCGCTTCTCCCCTTCTCCCTTAACCAAACGTTTGGAGAGATCGAACACTTCATCCCAAGTCATATCATCTTTTGGAAAATCCACACCCGCATCTGTAAACATTTTCTTGTTATAGACAAGGGCCGACGAATTAAACGTTGGAGCAAGCGCATAGAGCTTACCTCCGCCTGCATTTTTGATGCCATCAATAACGGCCGGCACAATACCTGTTGTGTCAAATTTATCTTTGGTTATACGAGGATCAAGCTGCGTAAGCAGATTGCTTTCGATAACGTCTTGCAATTGTTCATACCCCAGTATGACCATATCCGGTGGATTGTCTCCCTGCATAATTTCCTTCAACTTCTCCAAAGGGTCGGGCATCTTCTCACCGGACTGATTACCAAAGCGGAATTTCTCATCGATCGTGGGGATGATTTCGATCTTCACGTTCGGATTGGCAAACTCAAATATTTCTGTGAATTGCTGTCTGAAGTATTCATCGTCGCCGTAGCCCATAGACGTAGCGATCTTGAGCACACGTTCCTTTTGATCATCGGTCTTCTCCCCTTTGGTACAAGCAACAGCAAGCGGAACAACTAGCGAAAGCAAGATGGTTGTCGTCAGTATTTTACGGGTGATCATTTTCATTTTGATTTTCCTCCAACTATTTGTGAATTGAGTTCTATGTCCTCATTCTTAGGTAACACTTTAGGCGCTTTAATCATAATCTTTTCTCCATCGAACTCCATTGTTGCTTTTCCATTAATTTGCAGAGCGGACAGGTACTCCTTAGGCACCTGCAGACGCCCTGCGCGATCGAGCACAACATATTCCTCATGAGCCTCGCTCGTTAAACTTGTATGACCATGTCGATCCGTCAAACCGATGGAAGGATCGCGAGCAATGAACTCAGAACTTGTCATACCATCGCGAATCGCAACGACACGGCCTACTTTGCCTGCCATCGATAAATCATGCGTTACAATAACAATCGTTACACCAAGCTCCTTATTCAATCGTTCAAAAATAGCAAGGATCATATCAGCTGTCTTCGTATCCACGGACCCTGTGGGCTCATCCGCAAGCAGCAAACGCGGACGATTCGCCAGTGAAATCGCAATAGCTACCCGCTGCTGCTCACCGCCGGACAGTTCTTGCAGCTTGTTATTCATCCTGTGGCTGAGTCCCACCCATTCAAGCAACTGCTTAGCATAAGTAGGGTCATAGTTCCCGCTCAGCATCATGGGCATCTCTACATTTTCGAGCGCAGTCAAATAAGAAACCAGGTTCCGTGCGTTATTTTGCCAAATAAATCCAACGGTATGCCGTTTGTAATCGACAAGCTGCTTATCGGTAATTTTGAGCAGATCCCAATCCCCAACTTTGACTTGACCTGCTGAAGGACGATCAAGCCCTCCAAGGATGTTGAGCAGTGTAGATTTACCGCTTCCGCTATTCCCGATGATGGCCATTAGCTCGCCTTCATCGATCTGAATGTTAAGACCCTGCAAAGCCACGACTTCGATCTCGTCGGTTTTGTATATTTTGACCAAACCTTCGCATGTGATCATGTGTTATTTCTCCTCCCCGAGCTTCACAGCTTGATGGACTCGCAATCTTCGAATGTGCATAAACAATAGCGTCGCACCTGTCAACATCATGAATATAACAACGAAGTAAAGTTGATAGGTATCTTTGGAATCGAAAACAACGCGAAATGGTGGCACTTGTGTCTTCACATTCTGGGAAGTTTGCAGGAATGGCAGAAAGAAATAACTTGTCAGTTTACCGATTCCTATGCCTAGCGCAATGGAAAGTCCTGCTGTAAAACCTTGTTCAAGCAGCAGCATACCCGTCAGTTGTTTGCGGGAAAGACCCATTGCACGCAAGACACCGAACTGTACCACGCGACTGGAGAGATTGAAAAACCAATACAGCATATAACCAATTAGAGAAATAATAACGGAAACAAGAAAACCTAAGCTAAGAATCCCAAACACGCCGCCTCGCGCAGGAAGCTTATTTTGAATAATGAGCTCATTGCGAACATCTTTAATCGAAGCCAGTTCAATTCCTTTGGCTTGCAGCGCAGCTACCATCGGCGCAATCTTCGCGTCAGACTTCATTTTCAACCATACCTCGTAAGGAATGGCAGGTGCTTGATCATTTAGATATTCCAAATTCGTAATAAAAAATGGTGTTTGGTCCGGGTACTGACTTGGCCAATAAGGCAAAATCCCCACAATCACGAATTCAACAGGCTGCTGCCCAATCGTAATCGATAGCAAATCCCCCGCTTTAAGCGCGTATTTGCTGGCATAATTAGATGAAATGATAACTGCTTGCTCATAGCTGCCTAGTAAATTTAAATATTGGTTCGGATGGGCCGGAAAAAGATCAGGACGAAACCAAGCCACTTTGGCAAAATCGGCATTGTCGATACCCATAATCATTCCTTGCCCCGTCGATTTACCTGATACAACCACATTACCTTTGGTTTGCAATACTCTCGCTGCTGCTAGTACGCCTTCCAGGTCGCGAAAAATTTGGAAAGGCGGTTCTACATAACGCATCTTTGATGGAGTTTCCTCTCCGAGTTTTGTGCCACCAGGATTTCCGCCTGAGCCAGCTCCACTGTTTCCTCCGGAGCCGGATCCACCATTGCCTTGTGATCCCCCGCCGTTACTTCCTCCGGAGCCGTTCTTGCCAGCATTCGGATCTTTCGGCAAATCATCCGAATAGCCCTCCCAGACGGTTTGCATGACAACATCCGTACCGTATTGGTACAATGTCCGCTCCGTCGAGTTAAGATCAATCGTGCGTGCTGCCGAAGAATTATACACACCAAGCCCCAGTGTAAGGATAAGCAGCAGCATGAGCGGATAGTAAGCCTTAGCAGATCTAGACAGCTGAGCTAATGTCAAATAAAGGGGAACGGGCAGAAATCTTCTTCCCAACCACCCAAACAATCGCAACAGCCAAGGGAAAACTCGTAAAAAGAAAAGCCCCAATGCAAAAATCGATAACGCTGGCACAAAAAACAGCAGGGGATGCACTTGCAGCTGATCCGTTGTGAGTCCTGTTTGCACCGATAACACTTGTCGCTGATCGAACAAATAAAAACCATAACCAACAACACCAAGCAGTAAAATATCAATAAACCATCGTTGCCATAAAGGGGAGCGATCCGACCGAGCTAGCTGCTGCTTGTAATTCACAATGGACGACCTTGCAAATATGATCGCCGGAATGACACTGGCTAGAATCGCAATAAGAACAGCAATTCCACCGTACAGCATGGCTTCAGTCGTAAAGCTGACCGGAATCGATTTGCGATCCACAAAGGTAAGGAAACCGCTCGAAGAACCTATGCTCTTCGCCATAAACCATCCGATAAACGGTCCGGTTATTAGAGCAAGAACACCAAGGAGCAAGCCTTCCAAAAAATAAATTCCTACAATTTGCTTTGTGCTTCCTCCCCGACTTCGCAGTATCGCGATTACACTGCGCTGCCGATCGAGCGATTGTCTAGCATTCATCACGATATAGTAGAAAACCATGGCAATCATTGGTGCCGCTAAGGTAAACAATAAAATTTGCATTTGTACACTTTGAGATTTGAATTCTGTAAGAATCGGTTGAAAGGAGACATCAACCTTGGTATTTTTAAGCTTTTGAGACAACTCAATATCCAGACGCTCCAAACGGTTATTCAGCGGAGATAGCTGGCTTGTTTGAATATTTCTCAGATCGAAAGCATAGTACCAATTCGCAAGTTGCAGCGGAATTTTCTTCTCCGTTAATATCGTTTTTAAAAATACGTCATCACTGACAATAAGTGCGTTGATTAAACCTTCCAAGCCTTGAAACCAATAGGCGTCTGTATCCTTTTTGGGTTTGAATGAGCCTACGATCTTCACTTTCAGCAACTGACTGCCGCTTGCGCTTGAAACAGCATAGTTAAACACATCTCCAATATGAAGATCGTTCCGATACATAGCTTCATCCAAAACAACGGCCTCCAACACACCGTTATCCGTCTTATCTGCAGCCATTTGCCCCATCGACCATTCGACTTGATCTTTAAGACCCATCAATGAAGTTAAGGCCATTTGTCGTCGCTTGCTAGGATCTGCTTTTGTCCCCTCTGCGGGAGAAATTTGAGCGCCCTTGATGGTATAGCTTCTCGCAAAAGTTTGTGCAGGGAAGCCCATGTTTTGGGGATTTCATCCTGTATGTATACATTGACGTCTTTAAGCTCATCCATCCCTGCACGCTCTGACCCAACAGCCTGATAACGCATGAGCAGTGAGCCTGCAGGAAGTCCGCTGCTCTTCTCCTCCAATGACTTAGCGACGACTCGCTTGAGCGATCCGTCCGCATACATCGGGATACTTGTGGTGAAAGCAACCGCCATCACCAAACCAAGCAACGTGCTGAGAGTCAGCCAGCGGGTATTCCACATTTTCCGAAATAGAAACCGCAGCATAGGCATGGACATATTAGCGACCCACTACTTTCTGTCCAGGTGTAAGACCCTTCACAATTTCAACATCAGTAGCTGTCTGCTGCCCGATTTCCACGTCTACTTCCTTTTTATTTCCTTGGTTATCCACGACCTGAACATAATTACGACCGGAATAAGAACGCAAGGCCGCAAGAGGTATTGTCGTTACATTCTCTTTCTTTTGCGTAACAATCGTGATGCTGAGTGGGGTTCCTCTATTCATACCCGGAGGAAACTCATTCAATTGAACAACTAAATAATTGTCAATGGAATCCTGCTGACCACCTTGTCCGTCGCCCGGATAATAACCACCGCCATTATTATTGTTACCTCCTGTTTGAGGGTTAGGAAGCAGTTTCACCTTGCCTTTGTGCTGTCCGGCAGAATTAATATCGACAAGTACATCCATGCCAATTGAAATTTTCTTCGCATCATCCGCACTAATACTGGCGGCCACAGTCAGTTGGTTCAAATCCGCAAGCGTTGCAACCGATTCACTCGATTTGACGGTATCCCCTTTTTTTGCAGTTACCGTGACAATCGTTCCACTAAAGGGAGCCAGCAATTTGGCTTTGCTTACTTGTGAGTCCAATTTAGCGAGTTCTTCCCGCTTCAGTTCGAAATCGATCTTGGCTTGTTCAACTTGATCAGGCGTCATTTCATCCGCTTTGCGCAGCGTTTCGATCATCGTCAGCTCATCCTTGCGTGTTTGAAGCCGTTTGCGCTTCAAATCGCTCTCCATATCCGAAACATCAAGCTCAGCAATCGGCTGTCCTTGTTGCACAGAATCCCCATTCTTAATCAGTATGGCGCTAATACGCTTGCCCGTCATATCTTCGGAGAAAAACAGCTTCTCCTCTTGTAAAGCCATTAAACGTCCGCTCCCTCTTACTTTTGTTTCAAGGGTGTCTGTTTTCGCCGTATATTCCGGCTTCTTGGACAGTTTAGGCGGATTAATCGTTGGGAGCGCCTCTTCTTCCTTTTCCTTCGGCAGCAGCGAGCAACCGGAAGCAAGTAAAAGCGTAGAACATAAAAGTATTGCTGCTAAGGGTTTCATCGTCCGGCTACGTGACGAATCTTCCGTCCACCATTTCGTAAACATGATCGGCAACCTCCAAAATTGTAGGGTCATGAGTCGTCATACATATGGTTACTTGCTCTGTCGCAATAATGCTGCGGAAGACAGACATGATCTGTGCACCCATCTGGGAGTCCAGCTCTGCTGTTGGTTCATCCGCCAAAATCAACGCAGGGCGGTGCGCAATGGCCTTCGCGATCGCAACGCGCTGCTGTTCGCCCCCTGAAAGCTCAAAAGGGCGATGATGCATCCGTTTACCCAAACCAACAAGCTCTAAACAATGCGTTACCCGCTCTTTCCACTGTGAGCGCGGAATACCTGCCATCCGCAGGGCCAGCTCCACATTTTCCCATGCAGAAAGTAAAGGCATCAGAGCGAAGGATTGAAAAATGAATCCAATCTCTTTCCGCCGGATATGTGTCCGTTCATCATCGCTGCATTGATGAAAAGGATGATTTTGAAACACAATTTCCCCTTCGTTCGGTTGATCAAGCCCTCCGATTAAATTGAGCAATGTCGTTTTCCCTGAACCTGAGCGTCCCTTCAACATAACTAATTGCAAGGGATACAGCTCCATCTCAATTCCTTTCAGAACCTCAAGCTTCTGGCTGCCCACTTGAAAGGAACGCTGCACGCCACTTACGGTCAGGAGCGGAGAATGGGTAGACGCTAGATTCGATAAGCTCAATTCCTCTGAGGGATCCTCTACCACAGTCAGCGTATTCGACAGACTCCTGCCTTTTTGCTAAACCAGCCAGCCATGTGTACTCTCCTTTACATTCCTAAACTGTATGTATGATAAAATAGACGAAGCATCCTTCCAAAAAGTTTCATGAAACTGAATGTTAGCTGAAATTGTCATGAAAATAAGCTGAAAATAGAAGGAATATGCGATGAATGGGAATAAGCCCTTTGTAACATACTATAAATTGGATTTAATAACAATGATTCTCATTTCCTATTTTGAAGTTTGACAGGGAATGAACGATTTTAAAATTGTAACTTTTGCTTGGCTTTGTTAGCAGGATTTTGCCTCCTCTTAGGGAAGTTACAAAAGATGCAGTCATTACATGTTAATTATGAAGGAGCGTTCAAGCATGATTGAAACAATTACAAACTATTTAGAAGCGCATAGGGATCAACATATAGAAGAATTAAAGCAATTTTTGCGAATTCCAAGTATAAGCGCCATTGCCGAGCATCAACCAGATATGATTCGTTGTGCTGAGTGGATAGTAGCATCCCTGCAGCAAGCCGGTCTTGAGAACATCGACATTATGCCTACCGAAGGGCACCCTGTCGTTTATGCCGATTGGCTACATGCTCCGGGCATGCCGACCGTGCTGATTTATGGACATTATGACGTTCAGCCTGCAGAACCGTTAGACCTTTGGGAAACACCTCCGTTCGAACCTATTATTCGGGACGGTAAGCTGTTCGGCAGAGGCAGTACCGATGATAAAGGTCAACTGCTGCTTTATGTCAAAGCCATTCAAGCTTTTCTCCAAACATGTGGAAAGCTTCCCGTTAATGTTAAATTTTGCATCGAAGGTGAAGAAGAAATTGCCAGTAAGCATCTGCCCCCCTTCGTGGACAAGTACAAAGAGAAGCTGAAAGCAGATGTCATAACACTCTCCGATACGCAAATGCAAGGTCCTGGAAAACCAGCGCTAATGTATGGACTCCGCGGTCTTGCAGGATTCGAAATTAACGTTGACGGAGCCAACAGCGACTTACACTCAGGTCTATTTGGAGGCGCGGTGCAAAATCCCATCCATGCTTTATCCAAATTGCTCAGTTCATTTCATGATGAAGAAGGCCGAGTTGCAGTTAAAGGATTTTATGACCGTGTCATTGAACTATCGGACCAAGAGCGCGAAGCCTTTAAGCAGGTGGAACCCGATTCCAATAAAGTAAAAACGGATTTGCATGTGGATGCTTTATACGGGGAAAAAGGCTTCTCCTTTTACGAACAAACAACGTCCAGACCCACATTGGAAATCACTTCAGTTAGCGGCGGTTTTCAAGGAGAAGGGATTAAACCGATCATCCCCAACTGCGCAACGGCTAAAATAGCTTGCCGCCTTGTAGCTGCGCAAGTGCCGGAAGAGATCATGGATGCTGTCGAAGCTCACATACATGCCCAATCGCTTCCAGGGGTAAAAGTGACCCTAGATCGCCAATTGCGCGGTAATCCGTTCATTACACCTATTAACAATCCAATGATGGTAGCAGCAGCCGAAGCTTATGAGGATACGTACGGAGTTTTTCCTGTATACACACGAAGCGGTGGTTCTATCCCCATCGTTGAAGTTTTGGGACGTGTGCTTGACGCACCCGTTGTGCTGCTCGGCTTTGGTTTGCCGGGTGAAAACCTCCATGCCCCCAATGAACATTTCCACTTGGTTAATTGGGACAAAGGTATGGAAACCATCAGTCGATTCTGGCTAAAGCTAGCTGCTTCCCGTGTTTAAACAACTGCCAAACAAGCTTGGAAAGAATAAAGGACGTGAACGTGATGAAAATAAATAATAGCAACACCACTATTCGTGATGCCCAGCTATCGGATTTAGCAGAGATTGTTCGTATATACAATTCTACGATTGCCAGCCGCATGGTCACAGCCGATACCGAGATGGTCAGCACACAAAGCCGCGAAGGCTGGTTTCATGAACATTCTGCGGATTTCCGGCCATTGTGGGTACTCGAAAACAGTTCCGGGATTTGCGGCTGGCTTAGCTTTCAATCTTTCTATGGTCGTCCTGCCTATAACGGTACGGCTGAGGTTAGTATTTACATGGATGCTGCTTTCCGTGGCCAAGGCATCGGGCGCTATCTGCTTCAGCAAGCTATCGAAGCATGTCCACAAATAGGCGTAAAAACGCTCCTTGGCTTTATTTTCGGCCATAATGAACCTAGCCTTAAACTGTTCCGCAGCTTTGGCTTCGAGAACTGGGCACAGCTTCCTGGGATTGCTGAATTGGATGGCATCGAGCGGGACCTCATCATCCTAGGCAAACGTGTAGGCTAATTTAACGGGCCAACGTGATTTCCTACAAATACACATAAAACAAAACGCTTCCCTTTTGCTCAGCAATCATCCAGATGGCTGCGAGCAAGAGAGAAGCGTTTTGTTATAAACAACAGCAAGTTAACAATTCTGACTTATCTAAGCTGACTCTGAACAACAGCTTCAACTTCAATCTCTATCCTTAATAAAGGATCAATCAGCGCTTTGACTTCAACCATCGTGGCCACCGGCTGCACATCGCGAAAAAACTCGCCGTGCGCTCGGCCAATTTCTTGCCAATCTGAAATATCCGTCACGAACATACGGGTTCGTACCACATCCGACATCTGTGCACCTAATTCCTGCAGCGCCTTTTCAATCGTTTGGAGGATAAATCTCGTTTGTTCATAAACATCCCCAACACCCACGACCTCCCCGTCTTTCATTGCTGTCGTCCCTGCAACTTCGATTCGATTTTCTATACGTATGGCGCGGCAATAGCCTACCAAAGGCTCCCAAGGTGAGCCAGTGAATACACGTGTTCGATTCATTGCAAACCTTCCTTCTGCTTCCTTTTACAAATAACTGCCTAACTTTTCTTGCAATGCTTCTGTGATCGACAACAGTGGCAGCCGAAGCGTGTCTGAAGCGATAACACCCTGCTGTTCCAGCAACCATTTGAGCGGCGCAGGATTAGGCTCTTGGAAAAGCAATCGGATCAAAGGGAGCAATGCCTCGAACTGCTCTCTGCCCAGCTCGCGATGCCCTGCGATAAGACTGTGGTAAAAGGCTACAAAGCGTGCGGTCTCCACGTTTGCTGAAGCACTCATGAACCCTTTTGCACCTGAGCATAGCGCTTCAAACAACAAGGAATCTTCCCCACAAAGCACCGGTTTGGAGCCTAGGCAAGTAAGCTCTGATACTAATTGAATGTTAGGTGTACTATCCTTCATACCGATAACGCCATCCATGTCGAGTATCGTCCTTACGGTATCCAACTCCAAACTTACACCTGTTCGATGAGGAATTTCATACAAAATTACAGGCACCCCTACGCTGGCTACACGCTCAAAATGAGCAATAATTCCTTGCTGACTCGGTTTATTGTAATACGGGACAACAACAAGCACAGCATCAGCGCCTAACTGACCTGCTGCTTCCGTCTTTTTTACTGTCCCAAATGTGTCATTCGTACCTGTGCCGACGACGAGAGGAACATGCTGCGCCTTTGCCGCATGACGAGCTTCTTGCGCCGCGGCAAACAATATCCCTAATTCCTCACCTGTAATCGTGGGCGACTCCCCAGTCGTTCCATTAACAATCAATCCATCGATTTCATTTTGCAATAAACGGTAAGCTTGGTTATAAAAAGAGGCGGCATCCACCTCGTATTCCCGATCGAACGGTGTAATAATGGGGACATATACGCCATGCAATTCTTTTGAAGTTAACATTGGACCCTCTCCTTGCCATATTTGAGTATACCTTCACATTAACATAGAACTTTGTATCATAGTTAGCTATAATAAATGATAGGCGTCATCAAAATTTTTGATAGTAAGGGGTAGTATCCGATGGACTTAACCTATTTCCGAACTTTTCGAGAAGTGGCTCGCAGAAAGAGCTTCACACGCGCTGCCGAAGAATTGGGCTATGCCCAATCGAGCATCACCATGCAGATTCAAAAACTGGAGAAAGAATATGGCGTTCCTTTATTCGAAAGATATGGCCGACAGCTCCGTCTAACACCCCCAGGCGAAAGCTTGCTTAAACTTGTCCTGCAGATGCTAAGCCTCTATGATCAATCCAAAGAAATGATCGCTAGTGAGGTGAGCGGCACACTGACCATAGGTACGATTGATTCACTGGCCGCTTATTATTTACCGCCTTATCTACAGCAGTTGAGGCAGCTTTATCCCAAACTAAATATCCAGCTGCTTTCTGATAATGAAGCGGATTTGCTTACTAAAGTACGCGAAGGCGACTATGATATTGGCCTCATGCTTGATCGTTTTCCTGCCGACAGCCTGCTAACCTGTACCCAAATCAGAGAAGAGCCACTCGTTTTAGTAGGTCACATCCATCATCCGCTTGCGCAAGCAGATACACTTGACATGTCGGATTTCTATGATGCCGAATTTATTGTCACGGAGGAAAGCTGCATCTATCGAGGCATGATCGAAAAACTTTGGAAAGACAATAAGGTTCCTTTTCGTGTTGGCTTCGAGCTTGGCAATTTAGAAACGATTAAGCACTGTGTTATGAACGGACTTGGGATCTCCTTGCTGCCTCGGATTGCCGTCCAAAATGAATTGGACATGGGCAAGCTTGCTCTAATACCCTATACGCATCCACAATTAAGATTCGATCTTCAACTGATACAGCATCCCAAAAAGTGGATGTCGAAACCTTTGGAGGCATTCATCGAATTATTAACCAGCCCTAAAAGTAACGATGTGACCTAACAGGCTTACATCGCTTTAAATATGCCTTTATATGTTTTCAGTTCTGCTCGGTGAAACGCTTTCAACAAGCCGTCTGATTGGATATCTATTTTTTTAACCTCACGATAAGGCAATAAGATTTCCACATTCTTTTGAAAAGGAAAAAAAGAGAGTTCGATATGTTGTTTATCTTTCCACTCAGCAACTATTTTTTCATCAGGCCACGACCGGCCGAGTAGTGTAACCCATCCGAAAAAAATTTATATTCCTTCGTTGGCGTACCTGGTTCTTGCATGCACATAAATAAGGATAGCTCGTCACAGATAAGAAGAATGTTCAAGTGTGTCTGAAGTTGACTATTGGTCCCTTCATCGATGATTAAAAGCTCTTTTAGTGTTTTCTGTCTATGATACTCTTGGTTGAGATATCCTTCTACGTCTTTATCCTTAACTCGTTCGAACAAGGTTGTATATAAAAGGCTGCACAATAAAGCCGAATATTTATTGGTTCGTTGTACTTCGTCAATTCCTAACGTGTAGAATAAAAATCGGGGTTTCAATGGAAAATCGATAAAGGAGTAGGGACGATTGGTCGCATCATTCCAAAAAGGTGAATCATCTAAACCAATCCAGCCTCTATCATGTTGGTATGCGGCATATACAAGCTCATTGTTTTGTTTGGTATGGAAGAACAGATCCTCTCGCCATTCAGTGATTAGATCTCCCGATACTTTGGCATGGTCATGCTGCGTGATCATCATAAATGCATCATTTCTTTCATAAACAATCATCGTAGATGAACCCCTTTCTAATACGGTTATTTGAAAAATGAATCATGCTTATTTCCCCATTTTAACATGGCAAGTATCGCAATTCCCAACTCTGCCTTACATTAAGCCTAAATAAATAAGGGGGATTTGTAACGCGGAAAAACCGCTTTACACCTCAAATTCTCGTCCGTTCTCTCCTTTTTTCCTTTGTAAGTAGGTTTTTCCTTCTTACAGAGCCGCTTCCAGATTCAGCTCACTCTGTAACGCGGAAAATCCGCTTTACACCTCAAGTTCTCGTCCGTTCTCTCCATTTTTCCTCTGTAAGTAGGTTTTTGAGAAAAGCTCTATCGAGGCCATTCAATAATGAGCTTATCACCAATAAGAAAGTCGTTTTGGGGAATCAAAACTTTTACTTCTTTTACGGTAGCAAAAAGAAGCTCACCTTTTCGTAAAGGTAGAGCTTCTTTCCTGTTCAATCTTATACGCGGATGTCGATATTACCGCCCAAATGCGGCGCCGCTGGAGCGGTAACCTGCTGTTGGGATTTGGCAAAATCTTGCATCAAAGTACTGGCTGCAGCTGTTTGCAAGTCATTCACTTTACTTAAAAGCTGCACGCCAACAGCTTGCTTCAATGCGTCTCCACCATTCATGGCTGTAAGTACACCATTGATATTCAACGAGCACTCCTCCTCTCACCGTTCGGTAGCTGGCAAGCATTCGGCTGATGCCGATTAGCCCCTTTAGCTTTGCGTCTGTCGCTTTCGCGCCATTTGCCTGTTCGCAGATGTTTGGCCATACGTAACACGATTTCAGTATAAAATAGTTCCTCATCCTACGTCAATGTTTGCAGATCATTTGGAACTGATAACTTACAGGCCAAAGCCTGCAGGGTTTGCTCTCCAAGATTGCAGCAGAGCCATATCTTCTTGCTTGATTTTGCCTTTCTCTAGAGCAACTTCAAGGAGTGTGGAATAGTTGGAAAGTGTATGGAGCGGCATTCCAGCCGCTTGAAAAGCTTCCGTCGCTTTATCAAGCTCGTAGGAGAATATGGCAAGAACGCCTAAAGCCACAGCACCCGCATCTTTAACAGCGACTGCCGCTTTCAAAGAGCTGCCGCCTGTCGAGATCAAGTCTTCTATAACGATGACTTTTTGGCCTGGCTTTACAGATCCTTCGATCAGATTCTCTTTGCCGTGCCCTTTTGCTTTATCGCGAATATAGATCATCGGCAATCCGAGCTTTTGAGCAACCCATGCTGCGTGTGGAATACCCGCAGTTGCAGTTCCTGCAACGACTTCAGCATCAGGAAACTTCTGCTGAATCAGAGCCACGAAGCCATCTGCAATGGCCTCGCGAATAGCCGGATGCGACATCGTTAACCGATTATCGCAATAAATCGGCGATTTCAGACCCGATGTCCATGTAAAAGGTTGATGCGGACGAAGCGATACCGCCTCTATATCTAGTAAGGACGCAGCCACATGCTGCGCAATCGTTTCGAGCTGACTCATGAACCTTTCACCGTTCCTTCCGTTGTTAGGACTTAATGACGCCATCGATAATCGATTCAATGGCTGCTCTTGGATCTGCCGCTCCCGTAATCGGACGGCCAATCACGACGAAGTCCGTCCCCTGCGCGAAAGCCTCAGCCGGCGTCATAATACGCGACTGGTCGCCTACATCGGCTCCCGCTGGGCGGATGCCCGGCGTCACGGTGACGAATCCGTCGCCGCATGCCGCCTTAATCTGCGTCACCTCAAGCGGTGACGCAACGACACCCTGAAGCCCCGCGGCTTGCGCCAAGCGGGCATAGTGAATGACGGCCTGCTCGACCGATCCGGTCAGGCCGATCTCGTCATTCAGCACCTGCAAGCTGGTGCTGGTTAGCTGTGTGACGCCGATGACCATCGGGCGTCCAGCTCCTGGCTTGAGCGCCTTGTCGACTCCCTCCAAGGCTGCCTCCATCATCTGCTTGCCTCCGGCCGCATGGACGTTGAACACATCTACACCTAGGCGCGTGACGCTTTCCGCGCCCCCTTTGACCGTGTTTGGAATGTCATGCATCTTCACATCGAGGAAAACTTTATAGCCGCGATCCTTCAGGCTTGCTACGAAGCCTGGACCTGCAGCATAAAACAGCTGCATGCCCACCTTCACATAACAAGGGATACCTTCGAGCTGCTTAAGCAGCCCTTCAGCACTTTCTGCATTCGCGTAATCCATAGCCACCATGATACGCCCAGCTGCATCTGCTTTTGAAATAGCGCTCATCTTGGTCACCATCCTAGGAATGAACCGGCATTGCGCGTGAGGAGAAGTTGATTGATTCAAGCATGTTGACGAGTGCTCTCACGGTATCCAAGGAAGTCATACAAACGACGCCATTTTCCACAGCTTCACGACGAATACGGAAACCATCACGTTCAGGCGCCTTGCCTTTCGTCAACGTGTTCACAACAAATTGTGCATCTCCGCTGCGTATGAGATCCAATATATTCGGTGAACCTTCGCTAAGCTTATTCACTGTAGTGACAGGAAGTCCTGCTTCAGCGATCGACGTCGCCGTTCCTCCAGTTGCAATAATTTTATAGCCAAGACGGTAGAAGCCTCTCAAAATCTCAATCGCTTCGTCCTTATCCTTGTCAGCAACCGTAACAACCACAGATCCGGCTGAAGGAATTTTCATGCCTGCACCGATTAAGCCTTTATAGAGTGCTTTGGCGAAATTGATATCGCGCCCCATAACTTCGCCCGTCGATTTCATCTCAGGTCCGAGCGTTGTATCCACACGGCGCAGTTTTGCGAAGGAGAACACAGGCACTTTGACGGAAACGTACTTGTCTTCCGGCCATAATCCGCTGTGGTAACCCATATCGGTCAGCTTTTGCCCCATAATGACGCGCGTTGCCACGTTCGCCATCGGGATGTTCGTTACTTTACTTAAGAATGGTACCGTTCTGGAAGAGCGCGGGTTAACCTCGATGACATACACTTGGTCGTTATGAATAACGAATTGGATGTTCACCAAGCCAACTACGTTCAGTTCAATGCCAATTTTTGTTGTGATATCGATAATTTGTTGTTTAATGTCATCCGATAAGGATTGTGGCGGGTAAACCGCGATAGAGTCACCAGAGTGAACCCCTGCGCGTTCCACGTGCTCCATAATGCCCGGAATGAGAACCGTTTCCCGGTCACAAATGGCGTCAACCTCAACCTCTTTCCCCAGCATGTAGCGGTCAATAAGAACCGGATGCTCAGGGTTAATTTTAACTGCATATTCCATATAGCTAAGCAATTCTTCGTCGGAGTATACAATTTCCATCGCGCGTCCGCCTAGCACATAGGAAGGGCGCACAATAACCGGATAACCGAATTTCGCTGCTGTTCCTACCGCTTGATCTACTGATGTCACCGTTCCGCCTGGTGGTTGAGCAATCGCCAGTTTGCTAAGCAAAGCTTCGAATTTCTTACGATCTTCCGCTGTATCGATACTTTCCAGATCTGAACCGAGAATGCGCACGCCGGCTTTGTGTAAAGGCGCTGCTAAGTTGATCGCAGTTTGACCACCGAATTGAACGATAACCCCAATTGGATTTTCACGCTCAATGACGTTCATCACATCTTCGAAGAACAAAGGCTCGAAGTATAAACGATCGGACGTGTTAAAGTCCGTGGATACAGTCTCAGGGTTATTGTTGATAATAACGGCTTCATAACCGGCAGCTTGGATCGCCCACACCGCATGAACCGTGGAGTAATCGAACTCGATCCCTTGTCCGATACGAATCGGACCAGAACCCAAAACAACAACTTTCTCTTTGGTTGTTTCGGTCACTTCATCTTCTTGCTCATACGTAGAATAGTAGTAAGGTGTGGAAGCTTCGAACTCAGCTGCGCACGTATCTACCATCTTGTAAACAGGCTTGATGTTTTGTTGCAAACGGTGTGTTCTCACATCAGCTTCTTTGATAAAGCTGGAGCAACCGGCAAGCGCGCGGATTTCGGCAATTGCACGATCGGTAAAGCCTTTGCGTTTCGTTTCAAAAAGCAGCTCATTGGTTAACTCGCTAGCTGCGATTTCTTTTTCATATTTAATTAAACCGTCCAGCTTGTTCAGGAACCACCAGTCGATCTTAGTTAATTCTTGCAATTGTTCCACCGTATAACCTCTGCGATAAGCCTCTGCGATTAAGAATAAACGCTCATCGTCCGGCTTTTGCAAGCGGTATTCCAATGTTTCTTGATCCAATAAATCTGTCTCTTTCAAGAAAAGACGATGTACGCCGATTTCCAAAGAACGAACAGCTTTATGAATGGACTCTTCGAACGTACGGCCAATGGCCATGACTTCGCCGGTCGCTTTCATTTGCGTGCCAAGCTTACGGTTTGCCGCTGTAAATTTATCAAACGGCCAGCGTGGAATTTTGGAAACGATGTAATCCAATGCTGGCTCGAAGCATGCATAGGTTTGACCCGTAACCGGATTAACCAATTCATCCAGCGTATAACCAATCGCAATTTTCGCAGCCATCTTGGCAATTGGGTATCCTGTTGCTTTGGAAGCAAGCGCTGAAGAACGACTTACACGCGGGTTAACTTCAATAACATAGTATTGGAAGCTGTGCGGATCCAGTGCATACTGAACGTTACAACCACCCTCGATGTTCAAAGCGCGGATGATTTTGAGCGATGCCGAACGCAGCATTTGGTACTCGCGGTCCGACAAGGTTTGGCTTGGTGCTACAACGATGCTATCGCCGGTATGTACGCCTACAGGATCGAAGTTCTCCATGTTGCATACCACGATACAGTTATCATTCGCATCACGCATTACTTCATACTCAACTTCTTTCATGCCAGCAATGCTTCTCTCAACAAGACATTGACCAATCGGACTGTAACGAATACCGGAAGCCACGATTTCCGTCAATTCTTCCATCGTGTTACAAATCCCGCCGCCTGTTCCGCCTAGTGTGTAGGCAGGACGAATAATGATAGGGAAACCAATTTCTTGCGCAAACTCAACAGCTTGTGCAACAGTCGTTACGATAACGCTATCCGGTACCGGCTGCTCCAATTCTCTCATCAAGTCTCTGAAAAGATCACGGTCTTCCGCTTTCTCAATGGCTGTCAATTGGGTACCTAGAAGCTTAACGTTCTCACTTTCTAATACGCCTGCGCGAGCAAGCTCTACTGCCATATTAAGACCCGTTTGGCCGCCAAGCGTTGGCAGCAAACCATCCGGGCGTTCTTGACGAATAATTTGTGTAACGAATTCAAGCGTAATCGGTTCGATATATACTTTATCAGCCATGTTCGTATCCGTCATAATCGTAGCTGGGTTGCTATTGATCAGGATAACTTCCATACCTTCTTCTTTTAGCGCTTGGCAAGCTTGCGTGCCTGCATAGTCAAATTCCGCCGCCTGACCAATTACAATCGGACCGGAACCAATCACAAGGATCTTTTTGAGTGTATTATTTTTTGGCATATTGCAGTTCCTCCTTCACAGATGTCGATGCCGTGGAAGCTTTCCACTGAGCAAGCATTTGCGCTTGGCGCGGCTGCTGTGGGTTGTCAATTTTGTGCTGGCGAATCAGTGCAATGAAATCATCGAACAAGTAGCTGGAGTCAAATGGACCCGGTGCTGCCTCTGGGTGATATTGAACGGAGAAGGCAGGGTGTTTCTTATGTTTCAAGCCTTCGATCGTACGGTCATTATTGTTAATGTGTGTCACTTCAAGGTCAGTTCCGATTACGGATTCTTCCTTAACCGTGTAGCCATGGTTTTGCGATGTAATGTAGCAGCGTCCGGAAATCAAATCTTTCACCGGATGGTTGCCGCCGCGATGACCGAATTTCAATTTATCTGTATCTGCGCCGCAAGCGAGTGCGAACAGCTGATGTCCTAAGCAAATGCCGAAGAGCGGGATTTCACCAAGCAAGCCCTTAATCATTTCAACCGCGTGAGGAACATCTTTAGGATCCCCAGGGCCGTTAGACAGCAGAACGCCATCTGGAGCAAGGCGAAGGATTTGCTCAGCCGTTGCATCTTGCGGAACGACGACAACATCGCAGTCGCGTTTGCTCAGATCGCGGATGATTCCGCTTTTTGCTCCGTAGTCTACGAGCACGATACGCTCTTTGTAACCCGGTGCGCCATAAACACTTTTTGTGGAAACACGAGCGACTTGATCCGTCATGAGGGAAGTGCCTCGCAGGATTTCAGTGAGCTCAGCAATGGATTTGTTTGAAGTGGTCAGCAAGCTTTTCATAACCCCATAATGGCGGATTTTACGAGTCAGCATACGGGTATCGATGCCGCTAATGCCCACGATGCCGTATTCTTTGAGCAAACTGCCAAGCGTGTATTGCGCTCTCCAGTTGCTTGGAATTTCTTCATGCTCACGAACGACAAACCCATGAATGAAAGGACGTACAGATTCGAAATCATCACGAATCACGCCATAATTTCCAACCAATGGATACGTCATGGTCACGATTTGACCGCAGTAAGAAGGATCCGAAAGCACCTCTTGATAACCCGTAATACCTGTATTGAATACAACCTCACCGACGGATTCACCCTCACTCCCGAACGATTTCCCTGTAAAAAGAGTGCCGTCTTCCAGCAATAATCTTGCTTGCATTGTTCTTTCAACTCCTTCGCTATTGTCAAACGATTCTGGACGAATCGCAGATGTCATGCCTACAATTTACATACAAAACGTATATCACTGCATAAAAATATATCTTTCTGTATAAATATACACGATTTTTCCGTCGCCGTATAGATCTAAGTGACTATTTTAGGACCAAACCACTTGGCCTGAGGCTATTGTAACGACCGGCCAGCCTTGCAAGTTCCAGCCGATAAACGGTGTATTTTTGCTGCGCGATATGATCTCTTCCTTCTTGACCTCGCGTACCGTCTCCAAATCAACAATCGTAATATCCGCTGCACTTCCTACCTCGAGCGTCCCATAAGGAAGACCAAATACTTCGGCAGGCTTCTTTGTCAATCGATCTACCAGGAAACCTAGTGTCCATTGACCGGTTATAACGAATTTCGTATAAAGCAAGGAAAAGGCGGTTTCGAAGCCAAGGATACCGAATGGCGCAAGCATCATGCCCTTCGCTTTCTCCTCTTCACTGTGCGGTGCATGATCCGTGACGATGATATCGATGGTGCCGTCTTCCAAACCTTCTATAACAGCTTGCACATCGCGCGGCGTGCGCAGCGGCGGATTCATCTTCCAGTTGGCATCGAGCCCCGGAATGTCTTCGTCAGAAAGCACGAGGTGATGGGGACATACCTCTGCAGTTACTTTAATGCCGAACTGCTTCGCATGTCGGATCAAGCGAACCGATTGCTCGGTGCTCACGTGGCACACGTGGTAGTGAACCCCGGTTGCTTCGGCCAGCAGCACGTCGCGGCCTACATGAATCGCTTCGGATTCGTTCGGTATGCCTTTGAGTCCGTGCTTCTTCGCGAATTCGCCTTCGCTTACCGGCGCGCGACCACAAGCGTGTCATCCTCGCAGTGCGCGATGATCGGCATGCCGATGGATGCGGCTAACGCCATCGCATCTTTCATCATTTGCGCGCTTTGCACGCCGACACCGTCATCCGTGTAGCCGATGACGCCGGCTTCTTTCAGCGCTGCGAAATCCGTCAACTCACGGCCAAGCTCGTTTTTTGTGATCGTACCATATGGAATCACGCGCACAACACCTTCGGTTTTCGCTTTGTCCAATATGTAGTTCACTGTTTCAACCGTATCAATAACAGGTCTTGTATTGGGCATGCAAGCGATAGTCGTGAAACCGCCTCTTGCGGCGGAACGCGTTCCAGTCGCAATATTTTCTTTATGTTCAAAACCTGGCTCCCGTAAATGAACGTGCATATCGATAAAGCCCGGTGCAACCAGCTTGCCTGCTGCGTCAATCACATCGTGTCCCTCTGTTTGTGGCGCCACTCCCTCCGAAGCGTCTACTACTTGGGCGATTTTTTCACCTTCCACAAAAATATGCTTCTTCGTCTGCTCGTTATTGGCATTTACGATGAGTCCGTTCAGTATCCAAATCCCCATTGACTTAGCATCCCCCATTCTATGATAAAGCTCGTTCAATGACTGCCATACGGATCGGCACACCATGAGCGATTTGTGTGAAGATTTTAGATTTCTCATGTTCAACCAGTTCATCATCCAGCTCGACATTACGGTTCACAGGAGCCGGGTGCATAATAATGGCGTGAGGCGCCATGCGGCTGGCTCGTTCTACCGTCAGCCCGTAATGCTCACGATACTCCTCGGCAGAACGAATAATTCCTTTATCATGACGTTCCAGCTGCACCCGCAGCATCATGACCACATCGCCCTTAATCGCCTCTTCCATAGACACATATGGAGCAAATTCCGCCAGTTCAGGCGCTTGCATACTCTCCGGTGCACAAAACTTCACTTTCGCTCCCAAGGCGATCAGGCCCCAGAGATTCGAACGAGCGACGCGACTGTGCAAGATGTCTCCAATAATCGAAACATTTAATCCTTTTATTTCTCCAAATTGCTTGCGCATCGTGTAGAAATCCAGCAAGGCTTGCGTAGGGTGCTCATTGTTGCCATCCCCTGCATTAATTAGCGGGATTTTAATTTTATCGGCAAGCTCGGCAAGCACACCGTTTGGTTTTAACCGAATGACACCCGCATCAATGCCCATGGACTCAAGCGTACGCACAGTATCATAGATGGATTCCCCTTTTTGGACACTGGACTCTGCTGCAGAGAAGTTCAATACGTCAGCGCCCAATCGCTTTTGCGCCAGTTCGAAAGAGAATCTTGTTCTTGTACTATTTTCGAAAAACAAGTTCGATACGAACTTCCCATTGCATTGATTCGTCACTTTGCTGGGGTACTGCTCCCAGTAAGCCGCACGATCAAGAATACTTGTGATTTCCCCCGCGCTTACCCCTTTTAACCCTAGAAAATGCTTCGTTGCCTGTAGACTCACCATGCTCACTCCTGTTTCCCCCTCTGTTGAAGTATGATGACCTGATCTTTATCATCTATTTCTGTTAACAGTACCTCAATACTTTCACTTTTGGAGGTGGGTACATTTTTGCCTACATAATCCGGACGAATTGGCAGTTCCCGATGACCTCTGTCCACGAGGACAGCCAGTTGAATCATCTGCGGTCTACCCAGATCGATCAAAGCATCCATAGCTGCTCTGACTGTACGTCCTGTGTAAAGCACGTCGTCGAAAAGGACGATTTTGCGGTCTTGAATTTGCAGTTTGCCGCCTTCTTGCACATTCTCTACGGATTTCACTTTAATCCGATCATCGCGGTACGAAGTAATATCAATTTCACCTACGGGAATGGGTACACCCTCAATTTCTAAAATCCGCTCCGCCACTCTTTTAGCTAAATAAATGCCTCGGGTTCGAATCCCAATCAAGGTGCAAGTCTCTACCCCTTTATTCTTTTCCAGTATCTCGTGGGCAATCCGTGTAAGTGCTCTACGAATTCCCATTTCATCCATAATACTGTGCTCCGCTGTCTCGTTCATTCTTTCGCCTCCTGAGAGTTTTGCCTTTGCAAAACTGGCGTCGTTAGCATCATCACCGAAATCAAACCAAAAAACTCCTTGCCCTATTTTGGCAAGGAGTTACGAGTGCATGAAGATACAGAGCGGGAGCTGAGGATGCGCACATCCCTATGCTTATCCATATACTGAACTCGCGGTTCAGCATATCCCGTCTTTCACATCGACTACCTTGCCAGCCTCTCTGGACTGTTTTTAAAGGTACATATGTAATTAAAAGAATTATCCCATTTTCGACACGATAAGTCAATATATAATTATAAAACTTACTTGGATCAAAGAACCGCCATGTGCTATTATTTACATATAAATTGGCTGCTGCTAAAGACAGTTCTACAAGGACACGATATTTCCCTGAAGGAACACATGAAGGAGGAAACCATGTTCAAATTGTTTCGACTTTTGAAACCGTACAGAGCTGCAGTGATTGCTGTCATTACCTTAATGCTGCTGCAATCCTTGGCACAACTGTACCTGCCAACTCTCCTTTCGGACATCGTCGATGTCGGAGTTGTAAAAGGAGACATCGCTTATATTTTGCGATATGGCGCTTATATGCTTCTCGTCGCCTTAGGCGGTATGGGATGTGTCCTTCTCGCAAGCTACTTGTTGGCGCGAACAGCGACAGGATTCGGCAGAGATTTACGCCGCAAGCTTTTTACCCACGTGGAAAGCTTCTCTTGAACGAATTCGATAAAATCGGAACGTCCTCGCTGATTACAAGAACGACGAATGATATCGCGCAAGTGCAGCAAGTGATTGTCATGATGCGGATGTTTATTGGCGCCCCTACCATGCTTATTGGAGGCGTCCTGATGGCCACTTATAAAGACTCCCATCTGGCTATTGTCTTAATCGCGATTATCCCTATTCTCGTCATCGCGATTATTGCTATCATGCGGACAGGACTGCCTCTGTTTAAAAAATTGCAAATCAAGATTGATGCCATTAATCTCGTACTGCGTGAAAATTTGACCGGTATCCGGGTTATCCGAGCTTTCAATCGTTCCGAGCATGAAAAACGCAAATTTGAAAAAGCGAATTCCGATTTTACCCAAACTGCGATTAAAGTGAACATGATTATGTCCACGATGATGCCGATCATGATGTTGATATTTAATCTTGGCGTTGTTGTCATCCTTTGGTATGGCGGCATTCGCATCGACAACAATCAAATGCAAATCGGAAATCTGATGGCTTTCATTCAATATGCGATGCAAATCATGTTCTCGATGTTCATGATGACCATGATTTTCATGATGATTCCCCGAGCATCTGCTTCTGCCGTTCGTATTAATGAAGTGTTGGCTTTAAAGAGTGATATCTACAATGCCGACAAGACGCAATCTTTGAGTACCTCCCGCGCTGCACTCGAGTTCAAGCATGTCTCATTTCATTATCCCGGTGCTGAACAGCCAGCTCTTCAAGATATTTCATTCCGAGCTGATCCGGGTGAAGTAACGGCAATTATCGGAGGCACAGGTTCGGGTAAAACGACTCTCATTAATTTGCTGCTGCGATTCTATGATGTCAATGAAGGCCATATTCTCGTAGACGGTATTCCTCTACCCTCGCTGGAATTGGAAAAACTCCGCGAACGCATCGGTTACGTGCCGCAGAAGGCTGCGCTCTTCTCCGGATCGGTTGCCGACAATATTCGATTTGGTTATGAAACGGCAACGGATGAGGAAATTCAACACGCAGCCACTACAGCGCAAGCCGCTGATTTCATTGCCGATTTGAAAGATGGATATCAATCGATTCTCGCTCAAGGCGGAACGAATTTATCCGGCGGGCAAAAGCAGCGTTTGGCAATTGCTCGCGCCCTCGCACGCAAACCGAGTATTTATGTGTTTGACGACAGCTTCTCCGCTCTTGACTTCAAAACTGATGCAAAGCTGCGGACAGCGCTTAAAGCTGAAACTCAACACGCCACGATGATTATTGTTGCGCAGCGCGTAAGCACCATCATCGATGCGGCCAAAATTATCGTGTTGGAAGAGGGACGCATTGCAGGTATCGGCACTCATGTCGAATTAATGCAAACATGCCGTGTATATCAAGAAATTGTGGCCTCTCAGTTGTCAGAGGAGGAAATTGCATGAGTGAGAAACCAAAAGATCAGAAACCTCTCGGAGGAGGTCCAGGCCAAGCGCAAGGTCAGGGTCCAGGACCCGCCAATTTCGGCAGAGGCGGTATGGGCGCCATGGGAAGGCCCGTCCAAAAGGCAAAAGATTTCAAAGGTACAATGAAAAGACTGATTACATTTATGCTGCCATTTCGCGTTTCCCTCATTTTTGTATTCATCGCTGCTATTCTGAGCACGATTTTCAGTATTTTAGCACCAAAATTAATGGGTAATGCAACAACCAAGCTGTATGAAGGCTCTGTCGCCAAATTAAAAGGTGTTGCCGGCGCCAAAATCGATTTCGATGCGCTGTTCCAAATCGTCATGATCCTTGCTGCGCTGTACGTGCTTAGCGCCCTGCTAACCTATATCCAACAGTGGATTATGGTTGGTGTTACGCAAAAAATCGTATTCAATCTGCGAAAAGCCATTAGTGAAAAGCTTTCGCGTGTGCCGCTTTCCTTCTTCGATTCACGGAGCAACGGCGATACGATGAGCCGCGCCACGAATGATGTAGATACAATCAGTTCGACCCTACAGCAAAGTTTAACTCAGCTCATCACGTCTATCGTTACTTTATTAGGCATCATCATCATGATGCTTACGATCAGTCCGTTACTGACTCTAGCTACCATTATTACGCTTCCGCTCAGCATCTTGGGAACGAAAATGATCGCTTCCCGTTCTCAGAAGTATTTCAAAGGTCAGCAGCAAACCCTTGGAGAACTGAATGGCCATGTGGAAGAAATGTATACAGGCCATACGATAGTCAAAGCTTTTGGACGTGAACAGCAATCCATCGACAAATTCAATGAAATCAACGATCGGTTGTACAACTCTGGTTGGAGAGCACAATTCATCTCCGGGATGATTTTTCCGCTAATGAGCTTTATTGGCAATATCGGCTACGTGCTAGTCAGTGTAATCGGTGGTATTATGGTCACGAATGGGGCCATCAAAATCGGGGATATCCTCGCCTTTATTCAATACTCAGGACAATTCGGAATGCCTATTACTCAAGTCGCCAACATTGCTAACGTGATTCAATCAACAATTGCGGCGGCTGAGCGCATTTTTGAGCTCTTGGATGAACCGGAAGAGGTAGAAGAGGATAAGAAAACTGAAGCTGTTAGGAACGTTCGTGGCCAAGTTATCTTCGATCAGGTTTCCTTTTCCTATAAGACTGATTCGCCTTTAATCGAAGATATGAACATTCACGTTCAACCTGGGCAAACTGTTGCCATCGTGGGACCGACCGGTGCGGGCAAAACAACCATCGTCAACCTGCTTATGCGGTTTTATGAGTTAAAGGGTGGTACTATCTCCGTTGATGGTGTTGACTCACGACATATGACCCGAGACCATCTACGCGGATTGTTTGGTATGGTTTTGCAAGATACGTGGCTGTTCAATGGAACGATTCGCGAGAATATCGCTTACGGCAGAGAAGGAGCAACGGATGAAGAGATTGAGAATGCGCTCGCGCCGCCTTTGCCGATCATTTCATTCGCACTTTGCCGGAAGGCTATGAAACCAAGCTGAATGAAGAAGCTTCCAACCTTTCACATGGACAAAAGCAGCTCTTGACCATCGCTCGCGCTATCCTAGCGGATCCTGCGATTCTTATTCTCGATGAAGCAACCAGCAGCGTAGATACACGTACCGAAGTGTCCATCCAACGAGCAATGAACCATTTAATGCAGAATCGAACCAGCTTCGTTATTGCGCATCGCCTTTCCACCATACGAGAAGCCGACCTTATTCTCGTTATGAATCATGGAACTGTGATTGAACAAGGCACACATGATCAACTGCTTGCTGAGCACGGTTTCTATGCTGATCTATACAATAGTCAATTCGCTCAAACCACCCTTTCAAAGGATGCCGGATAGCGAACATAAGGAAGAGATCCTTCACTCGAAATTACGTGGAGGATCTCTTTTTACATTTCATCCGTCCGTCCCTCAGAATTTACGTCTCTGGACGGAGGAGCTGTAGCGGCTGCCTCTGTACAATGAGTGTCATGAACCTTAGACATGTAAGGAGTGATACTTGTCCATGATACCGAAACAAGGAAAAACCAGCTTCCTCCCAGCAAGTCTTCTCTTTGTTCTTCTCATGACTTCGATGGATCACACCATCGTTTCAAAGCTGGATGGCGTCAACACATACATTTGGATTACATCCGCATACACGGCTTCTCTAGTAGCAGGCATGTCGATTTTCGGTAAACTCTCTGATAAGCGTGAGCAAAAACGATTGATTCATTTCGGAATCATCACCTTTTTGCTGGGTTCCATCTTATGCGATAGTGGGCAAAGTTTTGAGCAAGTTAGTATTTATCGTGCGATGCAAGGAATCGGCGGTGGTGCGCTCATATCTATTGCTTTCACGATGGAGAGAGGCACTGCCATTCCCTTCGTCAAAGAACTCGGCATGACATTGGGAATTACGGTTTATGGAATCATTCAGAGGAATTCCTTTTCGTACCATATGGCAGATGCTCTGCGCGGAAATAGTACGTTTCATGCTGGAGCATTCAGCAATCAGCGTACTATACTCTCGCCTGCATCAAAAGCCATGAACCCAGCGCCAGTTTTAAATAAAATATCTGGCACTCTCTCCGGTTCCATAACCTGCGCTCTGGCATGGGCACTTGTCCCCTATTATCTTCTTGCTTGTCTTTATCTGGAGGTTGACGAATGGTAAGAGCTACGCCGCAATCCAAATAACCCTAATCAACACGCTTTATAAATGGAATGAGGGGGATTACGCGATGGCTTCACAAAGAAAGACTGTGAAAGAGTTTCTACTCTCACACAGTCTTTGTTCTTAGTCATTGATAAAATGGATATACACTAGCAATCGTTTGAGCGAAACTGCAGCTTGAGCACGTGTAGCATTGGCATGCGGATCTAAAAGAGTGTCCGTAACGCCTTGGATCAAGCCATTTTGCAGTGTAACAGCCATAGATTCTTTTGCCCACCCATCGATCGCATCACGATCTTTGAACGGTGTTAACACAGCATCTTGAGAACCGCTTTCCATTGCTTTTCCTACACGCTGAACCGATCTGTTCATCATCGCAGCCATTTGTTCTCGCGAAACATGCTCTCCCGGATGAAATGTCCCATCATCATAACCTTGAATCAAGCCCGCCTTCGCTGCCGCGGCGACTACACCTGCGAACCAATCTTCCTTTCGCACATCAAGAAACGGACTCACATCCTGATCTTTCCCAGACACTCTCTCGCCTAGTCCTCGAATTAAAAGAGCAGCAAATTCAGCACGTGTTATTTCGCTTTCTGGCGCAAATTTCTGACCACTCACACCAGTAATAATCCCTTTGGAAGCCAGCTTCTGAACATCATCTTTAGCCCAATGGGTCGTCATATCTGCGAAGGATTTATCCGCACTAATAACCGTGTAAAGTCCGCCATAGGTGTCTTTGATACTCATCGTCCATTTACCGTCCACACTTGATAGTGTTGAAGGTACGAAGAACGTCTCGCCTGTTGCCGCATCAACTCGAACCGCTGTTGCATTCGGTGAATAGGAGGCTCCCGGTAAAACAAGTATTCGCTCTACATAGGAACCATGAACCTCTCATGACTAAAGTCACGAGATTCTTGGGTAGTCTCTTCTAACGAAGAGAAGTTTACCAAGCTAACCCTGTCGTTCCGACAGTTCGTGTAGTGTGACTACACAGTAAGCAGTCTTTTGCCTTCGGCAAGAATATTTAGACTTGCATTGAAGTCTCTGTCGTGATGCGTTCCGC
>NZ_VRTT01000030.1 GCF_008017805.1 Paenibacillus sp. N3.4
GAGTGAGTAAATACCTCTTTTTATGAATATTTCGGCTGTTTTTGACTGATTTCAAATTAGGCGATTGGCTAATGATATCCACAATTAATCGACAGCCTCGTTTTCAGCGTTACAGAGGATACGAACCCCGCTGATGGCTCTGTAAGCATGAAAAACCTGCTTACAAGAGGTGAAAAAGGGGAGCAAGCTGAATTCTTGACTTGTATCGCTGGTTTTGGAAAACGTTAACTTTTCTCAAAAACATAAAAATTCTTTTCCGTGAGAAAACCTCTATCGAGGCCATTCAATGATGAGCGACCTAATATAGGGATCTTTGGTCTTCGACCAGATCCCTATATTAGGTTTTATCGCCAATAAGAAAGCGGTTTTCGCGAACCGAAAACTTATACTGGCGTGTGGTAAAAAAATCTCCTTAGAGTAGGAAGACCTGTGTAGTAACCCCCATTCAGCTAAAAAGCTTCTAGTTTTGCTTCAATGAGGATGGTTGTATGTAAAAGACCTGCATCTCGCCGAATAAGCGAAACACAGGTCTTAATGAATTCTCCCCGAAGCAAGCTACGGGGAATTGGACACGCAGAAATTAAAATTGAAGTGAATTCTCGATGAACGCCTTCAGTTCTGTAATCGGGATACGCTTTTGTTCCATTGTATCACGGTCACGAACCGTTACTTGACCATCTGTCTCGGATTCAAAATCGTACGTGATGCAGAACGGCGTTCCGATTTCATCGTGACGACGGTATCTTTTGCCAATCGATCCGGTATCATCGTAGTCGACCATGAAGTGCTTCGCCAGATCAGCGAATACCGCTTGAGCGCCTTCTCCCAATTTCTTGGAAAGAGGGAAAATTGCAGCTTTAATCGGTGCTAGTGCCGGATGGAAGTGCAGCACCGTACGGCTGTCATCCCCTTCGAGCTTTTGCTCTTCAAATGCGTCAATCAACAAAGCTAACGTTACACGGTCTGCACCCAGTGAAGGCTCGATGCAATAAGGAACATAACGTTCATTCGTTTCTTGATCAATGTAGTTGAAGTCTTCTCCGGAATGCTCCATATGTTGTTTCAAATCGAAATCTGTACGGTCTGCAATCCCCCAAAGCTCTCCCCAACCAAACGGGAATTTGTACTCAATATCCGTCGTTGCATTGCTGTAATGAGACAACTCATCATCATTATGATCACGCAGACGCAAATTATCCGGTTTCGCTCCAAGAGACAACAGCCAGTTGTGACAGAAGCTTCTCCAATACTGGAACCATTTCATATCTTCGCCCGGTTTGCAGAAAAATTCAAGCTCCATTTGTTCAAATTCGCGTGTACGGAACGTAAAGTTACCCGGCGTAATTTCGTTGCGGAAGCTTTTACCGATTTGACCAATCCCAAATGGTAATTTTTTGCGCATTGTGCGCTGAACGTTTTTGAAGTTAACGAAAATGCCTTGAGCGGTTTCCGGACGCAGGTAAACGACGTTAGAGCTAGCTTCTGTTACGCCTTGGAAGGTTTTGAACATGAGGTTGAATTGTCGAATGTCTGTGAAATCTTTACTGCCGCAATCTGGGCAAACGATCTCATTTTCAACGATCAGTTTCATCATGTCATCAAATGTCATGCCATCTACGACGATTTCGATATCTTTCTCAGCCAGCTTATTTTCAATCAGTTTATCTGCACGATGACGCGCTTTACAGCTTTACAATCGATCATCGGATCATTGAAGTTTCCTACATGCCCTGAAGCTACCCATGCTTGAGGGTTCATGAGAATCGCCGCGTCAAGACCGACATTATACGGAGATTCTTGGATGAATTTTTTCCACCATGCTCGTTTGATGTTGTTTTTCAATTCAACGCCAAGTGGACCGTAATCCCACGTATTGGCTAGTCCGCCATAAATTTCGGAGCCTGGGAATACAAAACCTCTGTGTTTCGCTAACGCCACAACTTGATCCATCGTTACACTCATTGCTCATTCTCTCCTTCAGCTTCTTAATCACTGTATGTATTACGAGTTGATGCCATTTGGAGATGGGCTGACGCGCAAAAAAAGCTCACCATCCAAAGGCATCAAATAATGCCTAGGGACGAGAGCTTCAGCACCCGCGGTTCCACCCTAGTTGATACGCCAAAAAACGGACATATCCCCTTTATCGTATTGGCTCCGGATAGCCTTTTCCTTAAGCTTCAGTCTGGGCTCTCACCGTCCCCAGCTCGCTGAACATGAAGTTGTCTCAAGTACTATTCATCCCTCACAGCCACAATTGATCATTCAATTGGCTTTAGTTTACAGAAAAAAAGAAAAAAAATCAAATCACTTTTGATCAAAAGGTTGATTGAGTTTCAATTTAAGTTTTAATAAAGATGGGGTCTGCGATCTTCGAAGACAGGAATTTTATCACGAACGCGCACAACTTCACTTAAATCAATGGTAGCATGTAACACAGCTTCGCTTTCATCGCCTTCAACGAGCACCTCACCCCACGGATCAATGACCATGGAATGTCCAAAGAAATTCGTCGTCCCACTTGTTCCGACACGATTGCAAGCAACCACATACATTTGATTCTCTATGGCTCTGGCCATTAGGAGGGTCCGCCAGTGATGCAGGCGTGGATGCGGCCACTCCGCGGGAACAAATAAAATTCGCGCTCCTTCCAGTGCAAGCTTACGCGCTAGCTCAGGGAACCGAATATCGTAACAGATCATTGCGCCTGCAGGAACACCCTCAAGTTCAAAAAGTCCAAGCTGGTCACCGCTATGAAGGAATTTTTCCTCATCCATGAGACGAAACAGATGAATTTTGGAATATTCAGCTGTTTCCACGCCTGCTCGATCAAAGGCATAAATCGTGTTCAATACACGGTCTTCTCTTTTATCCGCAATCGATCCACCTATAATATTAACTTGATGTTTGCGAGCAAATTCGCTCAGAAAGGCTTTTGTCCTTTCTCCACTGGGATCAGCAAGCTGCTGGATCTCATTTAACGCATAACCTGTGTTCCACATTTCGGGGAAAACAATCACGTCCGGTTTATTTGCGGCTTGAAGCGATTCCTCAAGAAGCTTGTTTAAACGTGCAAAGTTCGTATCGGGCTCGCCGATCTTAATATCCATTTGGATAAGTGCAATATGGTATGCAACCGGGTCTTTCATCTGTACTGATTCTCCTTTCAGGGGCAGAAATACGCTTTTCCATTCATTCTAGTTGAATTCAGTCATGAACTCAATGGTTTGAAAGATTTGGACTGACCTTTGGCAATACTCAGCGTTTTCCAGTGATCGCTGCCCAATGCTTGCCCAGAAATACAATTTGACCAACATGGTAGCCATAGTGAGAAACTTGCCTTTGAATGGCATTGACAACGGTATTTCCCTCGCCCCTTATATAAACGGTCTTAAGCAAATCATCAGGTGTAAGTGATCGAAGTGTACCCAAAAGCACACCCCACCCCTCTTCCCATAGAGCGAGCAGTTCCTCGTTGCTGAGCTGTTTGTTTTCAAATTCACCATCGCGTTCACGCGTTTCCTTTTCTCCGTCACTCGTTAAGAAATCGGTCCAACGAGACAACATATTCCCATGCATGTGCATGATAAGAACTTCCAGTGAATTGGATTCGCTATCCAAAGTAAGGTAAAATTGCTCTTCCTCCACTTGGGCAAATGTACGATCAGCAAGCTGCTTCATACTTTCAAAGGCACGAATACTTTCTTGTACAAAAATACGGCCTACATCCGTGTTTACTGACATTCTTCTTCACACCTTCCATCCTAGATTATTAGTTAACTTACTGCCAAAATAACAAAAAAGTCAATGGAGCCTGCCAATTACTTAATAACACCCGAGCCTAGAATTTTCACATTCACTTTTACGTTAATCTGTATGTCCGGATAATGGGACTGCCATCGCTCCCAATCGTTCTCAGATACATACCCCATTGCCCGATATCGAAGTCCAAAACCGATGGGATCTACCTTATTCTTCTGCAAAATATGCAATACTTCTAAAGCACGATCCTTGCTTTGCTTTTCGGCGAGCTTTTGAAGTTCTATCCAATTTTGATCAAAAATAGATAAGGTGGCCTCTTCTGCCATCCCGTCCATGGAAATATGAACATTAATTTGAGGTTCTTCATTGTCTTTCAGATGTTCCAATTTATAAGTCATTTTATAATGGTTAATTGCGAGTTCAAACGTATCCTGCCCCTGTTCCGTATGAATTTCGATCTTATGGAATTGTCTGGCTAGCTCGTTCAAGACCCGGGTTTGGTCGGGCGTAAGAATTGCTATCACCTTATTTTTATCTAGAATGGCAACCTGGTCAATCGTATAGCTGTTCTTTTGCGGTTGAATAATCGGTAAATACGGGTCCTTCCCGCGTTCCGTCAATCTTCTGTAGAAATCAGATAAATTTTCAGTGATGATATAGGAAGATTCCGTTCCTTCTCGATCAAAACTTAAGAACAGTGAATTGGCAGGCAATCTCTCAGAAAGCACTTTTGTATCCAGAACTTCTATGGCCGAAGGATCTCCGATCGCTACGAAACCCACCATTTGAATATCTCTTCGACGCATAAACCAGTCCAACGGTTTTTGGACATTTTCCTCCGCAAGCGATTTTCCAAAAACAATCATCTTGGCATGACCAAAATCCAATTCTTTATCTACTTGTGATTTCAATAAACGTATAGCTTCCGTGATTGTTTTGGCTTCTTGCGTGACTACTTGATATCTATTGGTTTGCCCAGGCTCTATTCGCGAAGATGGAATACCGAGCTTCAGTGAAACGCGGTACTCCATCTCCGGATTTTCCGATTTATCTACCCCAATGGCAAGCACGAAAAATCTCTTATCGAGATCTTTAAATCCGCATCCACTTAATATTAACCCTACCAGAAGACACACGAATATAGAACGTTTCATGTTTTTCCTTTCTTCTTTCCAATCCAATAGATAACAACAACAAGCACGACTTCGCTTATTAAACGAAGCTGAAACCATGCAGAAGACAGAACCATATATTTTTTTTCATCAAAAAGCCAGGTTGAGATCTCTGTTATTACAGCAAAAAAGCAAATGATTATCCAAGACGACCATCTCGCATGATTGACTAATAACGGATTCATTTTTCGTGGCACCACTGATTTCATAAGTTCGCTGCCAAGATGCCAAGTTGTCATAATGTAAATCATCGCAATACTTAAATAGAGCAACAAAAAAATAAACAGTACGCGCTCGATAAATCCAAACTCAACCCGCATGGAATCTGCTGTACTTTCCCAAATATAATTCAATTGATCCACACCATAGGTGCCATGAAAGCCAATAGGGATAAAAAAGGTGGTAATCAATACAGTTGTACCTACTAATGGAATCAACCATAAGAATTGCCGTTTGGCATCCACTTGAAAGTTTCGATTAAAGATCGTCCAATTCACATAACCCGTAAATATATGCGATGCGCTAGCAAGCGATTCCCAGGAAGGAATGCCGAATGAATAATGGGTCATGACTCTTACGGCATCCCAATCCATATTCTGGCTGGCCAAAGCTTTGAATAAAATGAACCCGATAAAGGGTAAGTTCAAAATGATAACAATCTCATTGATATACAACACCGTTTTGCTATCATTGGACGCTGACCAGGCACAAACTAATCCAACAAACCCGATCAAAATAAAAATACTAAAATCAGGATTTACAAAACGTTGTAAAATACGGCAGTAGCAAACTAAGACCATTCCTCCGGCGGTAAACCACATGCAGCTCAAAAAAAGCAATAAACTAACCCTTGCCCACTTTGGCGCATACATAGCTAGAACCTCAGGTACCCCTTTTCCCGGAAAACGCATGATCCCTCTGGTAAACAGATGAGCTAACAGTGTGCCAAGAATCACACTGAGCACCATAGCAGGAATTGCCCCATGAAATCGATTTTTAATGAGAATGCTGGGAATAAAAAGAATCGTATTCGTCAACATACAGACGATGACCGGATAATAAAAGTACCGGTTCAAGTCGAATCACCTTCTGATTCAGGATAACTTACATTCTTTTCCCCGATAAATAGCTTCAAGTAGGGTTCATCAAAGCTTCTTAAACTGGCCAAATAGCTGATTAACAAGAAAAAACCGACAGATGTTCCAATAATCCCGAAAAAGGAGGCGAAGGCAATCAACACATACTTCACAAAACGCATGGCAAAGCTCATGGAATTAATAGGAATAACATAATTCGAAATGGCCACAGCGGAAGTAATGATAATCATAATGCTGCTGACTAGTCCAGCTTGTTGTGCAGCTTGCCCAAGAATGAGCCCACCCACTGTGGTCGCCGTTGAGCCAATGAACTTCGGAAGCCTTAGACTCGCTTCAGTCAGTGCCTCGATCATAAACAGCATAATGAAAACTTCCACATAGGAAGGATACGGTACGGCTGAACGACTTCCTGAAATGGACAACGTTAACTGAACGCGGAATAATTCTGGGTTGTAGGACACAATCGAAACATATATAGCTGGAAGTAAGACCGTAATCACCAACGAAACATAACGCAAAAAGACCAAAGATCGAGTTATCCAAAAAGATTGATACAAGTCGTCCATAGCTGACATAAAATCAAAAAAAACAGCCGGAAGCACAATAACAAAAGCCGCCCCCTCAATTAGTAACACGGCTTTACCATGAGACAAATTCAAAACAGCTCGATCAGGGCGTTCCGTAATTAGCACGGTAGGAAACAGGGAATAATTCGTATCGTTGAGCAATTTCTCCAATTGACCTGAAGCCTGCAGCATATCTACATCGATCGCTTTAAGTTTATCCCGCACCAATTCGATCATGGATGGTTTGGCTAAAGAAGCGTCAAATGCCAGTAAAATCTTCGTCTTTGAAGAAGTTCCGACTTCGTAAGGCTCCACCGTGAGTTCCCGCTTTTTATAACGGAACCGTATAAGTGCCAAATTCGTAAATAAATCTTCGGCAAAAGCCTTGCTTGGCCCGATCACCGTATTTTCAGTCTTCGTTTCTTCAGGATCATTGTTTAAAGCTCGTTTAACGGACAAGCAATAGATGTCCGAAAAATAGCCAATGACAACATACCCTTGCAGCAAAAAACTCGCGATTTGTGAAAAGTCGGCAACTTTTTCAGCACCGCAGGAAGTGATGGCATGCTCAAAGTTTTCAAAGCTATCACTTACTAGAAAAGGAAGAGAAACGTTTTTATTAATTTGTGTATGCTCAATCATTGAAGAAAGATACACGATTTCCACTTCAAATTTCCCATTGTTCAAATGTTTGGTTTCCAAGTCCACGGAGGAAGCCAAGCTCGACATGATTCGATTAATAATGAGGTTATCAGTCTGCATCAGAATCTATTCTCCAAGTCAGATACGTCATTCCTTACAGTCTAACCAATAAACAAAAGGGTAAACTTACATGCATGAATTGAGTAGTTCCTTGTAATTATGCTTTGCGCTCCCTATACACCACCATCTAATCATGGTACATTAATATTATTATCAAAATCCCGACCTCCGGAGTGTGAATTAAAAATGGCAAACAATGCTCGTACTCAATCTTCATTTTCCATTCAGCCTGCTGAACGTATGAAAGGACTGCCGACGCAGTTTTTCGCTACGCTCGTGGGAAAAGCGAATGAGCAAATCGCGCTCGGTCACGACGTTATAAATCTCGGACAAGGGAATCCTGACCGCCCTACTCCGCCACATATCGTAAAATCCTTGCAAGAAGCAGCAGCTAACCCTCTGTACCATAAATATCCCCCATTCAGTGGATTTCCCTTTCTCAAACAAGCGGTTGCTCAGCGTTATCAAGAAGATCACAATGTGGATCTTGACCCTGAAACCGAAGTCGCCATTCTGTTTGGCGGCAAAACAGGTCTGATCGAGATTGCTCAATGCTTGCTTAATCCAGGTGATGTTTGCCTCGTACCTGACCCTGGTTACCCTGACTATTGGTCAGGTGTGGCCCTAGCCGGAGCTGAGATGGCCTTCATGCCGTTGAAAGAAGATAATCAGTTTTTACCGGATTATTCCGCTTTGAAAGAGTCGGATCTGAATAGAGCTAAACTCATGTTCATTAATTATCCGAATAACCCTACAGGCGCAACCGCTCCCGCTTCCTTCTATGAAGAAACTGTGGAATTTGCTCAGAAAAATGGTGTTGTGGTCGCCAGTGATTTTGCCTATGGAGCCATTGGCTTTGATGGAGAGAAACCCATCAGCTTTCTGCAAACACCTGGCGCTAAAGAAGTAGGCATCGAATTTTACACGCTATCCAAAACCTATAACATGGCAGGCTGGCGCGTTGGCTTTGCACTCGGCAATCGCGAAGTGATCCGACTCATTAACTTGATGCAAGATCACTACTACTGCTCTCTGTTCGGTGGTATTCAAGCAGCAGCTACAACAGCGCTTACGGCTTCGCAAGACTGTGTCACGGAGCTGCGTGACGTATACGAAAGCCGTCGCAACGCTCTATATACCTCACTTGCCGGTATAGGTTGGCAAGCTCGTCCGTCTCAAGGCTCTTTTTTCTCTTGGTTACCTGTCCCAAAGGGGCACAACTCACAAAGTCTGGCCGATTTGCTTCTGCAAGAAGCCAAAGTTGTTGTTGCACCGGGCGTTGGCTTCGGTACCCATGGTGAAGGGTATGTAAGACTTGGCTTATTGTCTACCGAGGAGCGACTTGAGGAAGCTGTACAACGGATTGGCAAGCTTCACCTGTTCGATTAAGCGCAAAGTAACAGGCTTATGCTTCTTTACAAATGCTTGTACAGCGTGCTATTCTAGATAGAACCAAAAAAGGAAGTCCTCAAAAACTTCTATATCGCAATGTTATGATGGGAATAGTAGGAAACGTGCGACACGTAACAGAGAGTAGGCTCCATCGACTGAGAGAGCTTACCGTGAACCGATTTCGAACCCGCCCCTGAACAGTCAACGATGAGTTGAACAGTGCCCTGCTGTTATTTAGGGAATCTAGAGTTGGGTGCAGCCTTTGGCGTGCGCCAATCTAAGGTGGTACCGCGGAAGTTACAGACTTTCGTCCTTATATTAAGGACGGGAGTCTTTTTTGTATTTACATAGCCAGAAACAAAAGGATGGGATTGTTATGACTCAGCGAATCGTCGTCAAAATTGGCAGCAGCTCTCTAACCTCCGATTCGGGTGGTTTGAATCCGGATAAAATACGTTTTTTCGCATCCGAAATTGCACGTCTACAGCAGAATGGGAATCAAGTGCTGCTCGTCACCTCAGGGGCCGTTGCCGCAGGCTTTACCTCCCTAGGCTACCGAACGCGGCCCAAGGTGCTTCATGAGAAACAGGCTGCAGCCGCTGTAGGCCAAGCGCTTCTCATGCAAGCTTATCACGTAGAATTTGCAGCCCATCAAGTCAGTGTGGCGCAAATTTTGCTAACTCGGTACGACTTCTCCAACCGCAAGCGCGTGCAGAATGCGCTAATGACCATCGATGAACTGCTGCAGCGAGGTGTTGTACCGATTATTAACGAGAACGACACAGTCTCCGTAGATGAGCTTAAATTTGGTGACAATGACACCTTGTCAGCCCTTGTAGCCAATCTGGTAAAAGCTAACAAATTGATCATTATTACAGATATGGACGGCTTATACACGGACGATCCCCGTAAAAATGCGAACGCAAAGCGTATCGATCGCGTAGATGCGATCAGCGACGAATTGTTCAGCTTCGCTGGCGGTTCCGGAAGCGCAGTCGGCACCGGCGGCATGCGCTCGAAAGTTGAGGCAGCACGCATCGCGATGCGCGGAGGTGTGCCTGTCTTCATCGGGCGCGTGCTGGAACCCGATGATTTGGCCCTCGCCGTAAATGGCAGCGGCAGAGGAACTTATTTTGACACGGCACTAAACAATTTGCCGGTCAAGAAACAATGGGTCGGCTTCCACTCGCTGCCCCAAGGGCAAATAAGCGTTGATCACGGAGCCAAAGCGGCGCTGATCAGCGGCGGCAAGAGCTTGCTCCCCGCCGGTATTATCGGCGTGGAAGGAGAGTTCCACCCCGGCGACGTCGTCGAGGTGCTTTGCAGTGAAGGAGCGCTGTTAGGGCGCGGCGTGGTCAATTATGCGGCATGGCAGGTGCAAGCCGCCGCAGGCTTGTCGACTGATGAAGTCCAGAAGCGTGTCGAGGTTGCCCGTATTGAGGTTATTCATCGTGATGAGTGGGTACCGTTGCCTTAATTGCAGGTAATGAATAGTATACTGATTCTGCAATTATATCTAATTTGAAAGTGAGGCTCTCCCACCATGAGACAAAAGCGATTGCTAATTCCTACATTGCGTGACGTTCCAGGGGATGCCGAAGCTGCTAGTCACCGCCTCATGCTGCGAGCAGGCTTGATTCGTCAGCTTTCCAGTGGTATATATACCTATTTACCACTAGGTCTCAAAGCCTTACAAAACATACAAACAATTGTCCGTGAAGAAATGGAAGCAGCAGGAGCCCAAGAAATGCTGATGCCTGCCCTTCATCCTTCTGAGTTGTGGAAAGCATCCGGTCGATGGGACCTATATGGTCCTGAGCTTATGCGGCTTGAAGATCGCAATGGCCGGGAATTTGCTTTAGGAGCAACGCACGAGGAAGTCATAACAACACTTGTGAAGGACGAAATTCATTCCTATAAAAAGCTGCCAGTTACACTATATCAAATTCAAACCAAATTCCGAGATGAGCGAAGACCTCGTTTCGGTCTGCTTCGCGGGAGAGATTTCTGATGAAAGATGCTTATTCCTTCGACCGTTCGGTAAGCGGACTGGATGTTAGCTATACTATTATGTACGACGCGTATGTTCGAATTTTCTCGCGGTGCGGCTTACAATTTCGAGCCGTGGAAGCCGACTCCGGGTCAATTGGCGGCACGGATACGCACGAGTTTATGGCACTGGCTGAAGTTGGTGAAGATACAATTGTCCATTGCACATCCTGCCAGTATGCCGCCAACATAGAAAAAGCGATTGGAACGTCTCCTGAGCATCTTACGACTAATAATCATCATTCTCTGCTTAATAAGGAGCCAGTCAAAGTTCACACGCCGCATGTAGCAAGCATCAAACAGCTAGCACATTTTCTTCAGATTGAATCCGATCGTATTATTAAATCCATCGCCTTAAAAGCCGATGGCACACCTATTATCGTTCTTCTTCGCGGTGATTACGAATTAAACGAGATCAAGTTAAAGCAATGGCTTGAAGCAGATGAAATTGTCATGCTTTCCCAAGAAGAAATTCAACAATTGGGTTCTGTAGCCGGATTCATAGGTCCTATCGGACTCCAAAGTGTACGTATAATAGCAGATTGTTCAATCTTAGGTTTGAATGATGCCATTGTCGGAGCTAATGAGTCCGATCACCATTTCATGCATGTAAATATCGAGCGTGATCTTCCAACAATGAGTTACTCAGATGTTCGTAATGTCGCTGAAGGTGATTTGTGCTCATATTGTGGCCACGAGCTTTCTTTTGCAAAAGGTATTGAAGTGGGGCATGTCTTTAAACTTGGCAACACATATAGCAGTAAACTTGGAGCCGTCTTTACTGATGAAAATGGGTGCTCGGAGTCAATGGTTATGGGCTGCTACGGCATTGGCATTTCACGAGTGCTTGCTGCCATGATCGAACAAAATCATGATGAACGCGGCATCATTTGGCCGAAGTCCATCACGCCATTTGATATTCATCTTATCACTGTTCATACCCAGGATAACTTTCAAATACAATTATCCGAGGAAATTTATCAAAAGCTAACACAAGCGGGTTATGCTGTTTTATGGGATGATCGCGATGAACGTCCCGGCGTGAAATTCAATGATTCCGATTTGTTTGGCTTCCCGCTTCGAATAACCGTGGGTAAGCGTGCAAATGAGCGAATCGTGGAGTTTAAAGAACGCTGCAGCGGAAAACAATCTGAACTTTCCTTTGATCAAATACTTACACAATGCCAATCATATTCTCAATCAGGAGGTCGATCTTCCCATGAGTGAAGTCGTTCAAAAGTCCAAACTAGCGAAACAAGCCGCCCAAAAAATGGGCAATTTAACTACCGAGCAAAAAAATGCCGCCTTGCTTCTCATGGCCGATGCCCTCGTAACCGAACAGCAAGCCATTATCGAAGCGAACGCTAAGGATTTACAACGAGGCAAAGAACTAGGAACGAGCTCCTCCCTGCTGGACCGTCTGGCTCTCAATGAATCGCGCATCGCCGGCATCGCGGAAGGTCTTCGTCAAATTGCTGAGCTGCCAGATCCAATTGGAGATACACTGGAATCCTTTGACCGTCCTAATGGTCTTAAAGTCCGTAAACTCCGTGTCCCATTGGGTGTCATCGGTATTATTTATGAAGCAAGACCTAATGTTACGGTCGATGCGGCAGGCTTATGTCTCAAAACCGGCAATGCCGTCGTGCTGCGCGGAGGTTCCTCGGCTCTATTTTCCAATGAGAAAATCGTTGAGGTATTGCACGGTGCTCTAAGCCGTTCAGCCATTCCAGTTGATGCTTTACAACTAATTCTTAGCCCTGACCGGAGTTCGGTTGATGAAATGCTCAAACTGAACGGTCTCATTGATGTCCTCATTCCTAGAGGCGGCCATTCACTTATTCAAAATGTTGTCAAGAACGCGTCCGTCCCTGTCATTGAAACAGGCGCAGGTGTATGTCATACTTTCATAGATGAGAGTGCTCAGCTGGATATGGCTATACGCATTGGCATCAATGCCAAAGCTCAACGCCCTTCTGTCTGTAATTCCATGGAGACCCTGCTTGTACATGAACGCATGGCTGAGAAACATCTTCAAGCCATTGCCGAAGCCTTTTCAGCGGCTAACGTTGAACTTAGAGGCGACGATCAGGCAAGAACACTGGTCCCTACCATGCATGTGGCAGAGGAAGAAGACTGGCGTACAGAATACGGAGACTACATTCTCTCCATTAAAGTCGTCAAAGATCTGGATGAAGCACTCCTCCATATTCGTGAATACGGGACTATGCATTCAGAATGTATCGTAACGGAAAATGCTGACCATGCAGAACGCTTTCTGCAGGAAGTCGATGCCGCTGCTGTGTATCATAATGCATCAACACGCTTCACGGATGGCTTTGAATTCGGTTTTGGCGCAGAAATAGGCATTTCCACCCAGAAGCTGCATGCTCGCGGGCCTATGGGTTTGCCAGCCTTAACTTCAACCAAATATCGCGTTTACGGAAACGGGCAAATTCGTGAGTAACATTGAATAGAAAATATCAGGGAGGAACCCACCCCATGTCTACGACATTATCTCAAGCAAAAATAGCCTTTGTAGGCGCCGGTTCCATGGCTGAGGCCATCATTCGCGGACTGATCGAGCAGCAAGTCGCTCAACCGCATCATCTATATGTAATGAATCATTCGGATCAAAACAGACTAGCTTATCTTTGTTCTGAATACGGTCTTCACGCAACTTCCGATTCTGTAATCAAAGAATCCTACCTGCGCGAAGCTGATGTCGTCGTACTTTGTATGAAACCCAAAGATGTTGTTACTGCTTTTGCTGAGCTGCAGCCGCTGCTGAATGAGCAGCAGCTTCTCATTTCAGTCATTGCAGGTCTATCAATCGCCAAAATAGAAACTTTGCTGCAATCACAAATGCCCATTGCCAGAACGATGCCAAACACCTCCAGCACCATAGGATTAGGAGCAACGGGGATGAGCTTCTCCTTAGCGGCAAATGAGAATAATAAACAATTAGCGACTCAAATGTTTGAAGCTGTTGGCATTGTTACCATTGTTGAAGAGGATAAACTTGAAATCGTGACCGGCGTTTCCGGCAGCGGACCCGCCTATATCTATTATTTTATGGAAGCTATGATAAAGGCCGCTGTAGGCGGTGGTTTGACTGAGGAGGATGCGCGTGAATTAACGCTGCAAACTGTTCTCGGAGCCGCACATATGGTTCAGCGTACGCAGGAAGATCCGGCTGAGCTGCGCCGAAAAGTAACCTCGCCAAATGGGGCAACACAAGCCGCTATTGAAGCTTTGGATCGATATCATTTCAGCGAAGCTATCTTGCAAGCCGTCCATAGTTCAGCCAACCGTTCGAAAGAAATGGGAGAGCAAATTGGTGCCTCAAGTCCGGTAGCCAAATCTTAGTCATCCGTTATCCGACTTATTCTATAGTAAAGCAGGTGGAACCACTCCATGAGCCAATATTGTTTAGCTACCTATCGGAGTTTCGATGAGAAAGCCGATTTTCATAAAAAAGCGACCAGCATAGCTGTCGGTCTAACCGTTGGCAGCTGGACAGAACTGCCGGAAGCACAGAAAACGCAGATGGAGAAACATCTGGGCAAGGTCATCTCTGTAGAAGTCCACGAACCCGGTACTGAGGAGTCCATCAGTGCGCGTTATGCGGATATTACGATTGCTTACCCAGACATTAATTTCAGCCGCGATATCCCTGCCTTGCTCGTTACCGTTTTTGGCAAGCTGTCTATGGACGGCAAAATCAAGTTGATCGATTTAGCTTTCTCTTCCGACTTCCTTTCCGGTTTTGCGGGTCCGAAATTCGGCATGCAAGGCGTGCGCGACCTGCTCGGCGTAAAGGATCGTCCTTTGTTGATGAGTATTTTCAAATCCGTTGTCGGGTATGAGCTCCCCGCTTTGCGCGAACAATTTTATTTGCAAGCCGCAGGTGGCGTTGATTTAATTAAGGACGATGAAATTTTGTTCGAAAATCCGCTGACACCGCTTGAAAAACGGATTGAGGTTTGTCTGGAAGCAGCTGCTCAAGCATCTAAAGAAACCGGGCAAAAACTGCTGTATGCCGTAAATTTGACGGGTCCAACATCCAAACTGGCCCTACAAGCGAAAAAAGCGATCAGCGCGGGAGCGAACGCTCTCCTATTCAACGTCCTTGCTTATGGCTTTGATGTCCTGCATGAGTTAAGCTCAGATCCGGAGATCAACATTCCGATTATGGCGCATCCCGCGATGGCTGGAGCTACTTATCCGTCACCGCATTACGGCATTTCTGCTTCTGTTCTGCTTGGCAAACTTATGCGCTTGGCCGGAGCTGATTTGGTGCTCTTCCCTTCTCCTTATGGCTCCGTAGTCATGCCAAGGGAAGAGAATTTGGCCATTAAGCATGCGCTATTGACCAATGAGCTGCGCAAGGATTACGCCTATCAAGCATCTTCTAATGCTCCTTTGAAGCTTGCCGCGAGCTTTCCCGTACCATCGGCCGGTATTCATCCTGGTCTGGTTCCACTCATCCTTCGAGATTTTGGCGAGGACGTTATTGTGAATGCAGGAGGAGGCATTCATGGCCACCCGATGGGCACCATTGCCGGTGGACAAGCGTTCCGTCAAGCGATTGACGCAACCCTGCAGAAAATATCGCTTCAGGAATACGCCCAAACACATCCAGAATTACAAGCAGCTATTGAAACTTGGGGGATTAAAGAATGAGTAAGGAACGCATTATATTTTGCGATTTTGACGGGACGATTACGGTAAATGATAATATCGTGGCGATCATGAAGCATTTTAACCCGCCAGGATGGGAAGAGATCGTAAAGCAGCTGCTCGATAAAAAAATCTCCATTCGCCAAGGTGTCGGTGAAATGTTCGCCCTGCTCCCTACTTCTCGTAAGGATGAGATCGTCGCTTATGCGATCAGCAATGCAACGATCCGTGACGGTTTCCGCGAATTCGTGGATTACTGTAAAGCGAAGAATACCACGCTGCTTATTACGAGCGGAGGGATTGATTTTTTTATCTACCCATTGCTTAAACCTTTCCCGATCCCAACCGAGCATATTTACTGCAACGCCAGTTCCTTTGAAGGAACAACCATAACCATTTTGTGGCCTAATCCTTGTGACGCACACTGCGTAACGGACTGTGGCATGTGCAAAACGAGCATCATCCGCTCTTATGATGCAGAACGCTTTGAGCGGATCATCATTGGGGATAGCATTACTGATTTCGAAGGCGCAAAACTAGTGGATACGATTTTCGCAAGATCACACCTTATCGATATGTGTAAACAACTGGATTATCCGTATCACCCCTTTGAAACCTTCTTTGATATTATGAAACAACTGGAGGCTGAATCTAACTAATGAGCATTCTTTTGGAAGAAAAACAGCGTGCGTTCACTGAACTGCGAGAAATAAAAGCCAATTTAGCAGCCAGAGGATGGTTTCCGGCAACTAGCGGCAATCTTTCCGTTCGTGTTGGGGGGTTCCAACCTGAAGCCTTCACATTCGCCATCACGTCAAGTGGACGGGATAAATCCATTCAAACTCCGGAAGATTTTCTTCTCGTGAATGAAAAAGGAATTCCCACCGAAGCGACTAGCCTCAAACCGTCTGCTGAAACATTAATTCATAGCGAAATTTACCGATTAACGGGCGCAGGCGCGATTTTCCATGTGCACACCATTTTTAATAATTTAGTTTCCGAGCTCTACGGGGATCGCAAGAGTATTCCAATAAACGGCGTCGAGCTTATTAAAGCGTTCAACATTTGGGATGAAGAAGCTCAAATCGAGATTCCGATCTTACCGAATTACGCTGAAATCCCTCGTATTGCTGCGCTGGTTGAAGGAGCTATTGTTCCTAGAATTCCTGGGATCGTACTGCGCAAGCATGGGATCTATGCCTGGGGTGCGAATGCATTTGAAGCGAAGCGCCATTTGGAAGCCTTCGAGTTTCTTTTCGAATATGCGTACCGTTCGCATTTACTCCAGAAGTAATACCGGTAACAGATACGAAGACAAGTTTAAGTAAAAAAACGTCCCAGCTTGCTCATAAGAGAAAGCTGGGACGTTTTTTTCATTTAAACACCTATTTATCTCGACTGGCGAAACCTTTGGGAATATTCTTTGGCTTGTTCCACCGTCGACACTCGATTCCGACTCCATTCCAGCAAAATCCGATCAATATAACGAAAGTGGACTTTACCCGCGAATACAGCTTCCTTCAAGGCTGTCAGAATGAGCTCTTCCCTGTAGCTATCCTTGTCCAGCCAACTGCTGATCGTTTCAAGCTCCATCGGTGTGAGCGGGCGCGCAAACTCTCGCTCGAACGTCGTGAAGATATTTTTAGCGTTCGCATCGGCATGCACTGGGGTGCGAACCGCCGTGAGCGCAGCCATTTGCTGCTGAGCCACGACTTCGGCTAATTTTCGATATAAGGGCGTTACATTGTACTTTTCGCTGCGAAATCCTGTGCCTTCTTCCGTATTCTCATCAATAGCTATGAAGTGCTCATGAATTAACTTTTGCAGGCTGGCAATTACCTGATCCGGCGTCGCTGACATGCGTGATTGTATTTCTTCAATCGTTGGAAAGTCATTCTTTTCCTTATCCAAAAATGAAATCAACTGAATGAGCGTCATGACTTCGATTTCGCTTAATTGGAGCGCACGATAATTTTTCAGCAAAAGAACAGGCACGGCCACGCTGCCTTCTTGAAATCCGGCCAATAAAACGGCTTCGATATGATGCTGTTGAACGTTCATCTGTTTATTCATCCGCTCCCCCTTCTACCTATGGTTGAGATGATCCAGTTCATATCCACTGTATTGCTTGAATCTTCTTCTCAAATTGAACATCTTATCTATTGTACACTATTTTCATCAAAGATTCAGTCGACCTTTTCTTGTACTAATTCGTAGGTATCTCGGGCGATGACCAATTCCTCATTCGTAGGTATGACGAGCACTTCCACTTTAGAACCTGCTTTGGAAATTCGTCGTTCTAGGCCTCTCCCCTTTTGATTGGCTTCTTCATCGAACTCTACGCCAAGAAAAGATAGCTGTTGGCACACAGTTTTGCGCAGCAATTCTGAATTCTCGCCAACACCTGCGGTAAAAACAATGGCATCTATGCCATTCATTGCCGCTGCATAAGCCCCTATGTATTTGCGCAGCCGGTATTCGTACATGTCAAAAGCCAGCGTAGCGTTTTTATCCCCTGCCTCAAGCGCTTCCACGATCTCGCGCATATCGCTGGAAATGCCTGAGATCGCTTGCAGTCCGCTGTGTTTGTTCAGCATGGAGCTGACCTCACTCAGCGTCAAATCTTCCTTGCCCATCGCGTAAGGGACGATGGCGGGATCGAGATCGCCGCTGCGCGTGCCCATCATCAGCCCTTCGAGCGGGGTCATCCCCATGCTCGTGTCTACAGACAGGCCGCCTAGTATGGCCGCGCAGGAAGCTCCGTTACCTATGTGACAGGTAACGAGCTTCAGATGCTCCAGCGGGCGTCCTAGGAAGTCTGCGGCACGCTCGCTAACGTACTTGTGTGAGGTCCCGTGGAAGCCATAGCGCCTAACCTTATGTTTCCGGTATAAAGCCATCGGTACCGGATAGAGATAGGCCGTCGCGGGCATCGATTGATGAAACGCCGTGTCGAAGACAACAACCTGAGGAACGCCAGGCATGTTTATTTCCACCGCAGAGATGCCGAGCATATGCGCCGGATTATGCAGCGGCGCCAAATCAAAGAGCCGCTTAATCTCTTTTTTTACAGCTTCATCCACTATAACAGACTGCTTAAAGGATTCTCCGCCGTGAACAACACGGTGGCCCACAGCATCAATTTGCGCGGTCGAAGTTAGCACACCATGAACCGGATGAACGAGCATCTCGATCACTCGCCGAATAGCTGTCGTATGCTCAAGAATCTCACTAACCTCATGAACGTCCGGCTTTCCAGTAGGCTCATGCGTTATGATAGCTGTTTCCATACCGATACGTTCAACTCTGCCCTTTGCAAGTACAGATTCATCCTGCATTTGGAACAATTGATATTTGAGCGAAGAACTCCCCGCATTAATAACTAAAACATTCATAACCGATCACCGTCCTTATCATAACGGAAGAAACCTTCGCCTGTCTTCGTACCCAAATGGCCGGCTCGCACCATTTGCTTCAACAAAAAGGAAGGACGGTACTTAATATCTCCATAATCGCGGAACATGCCTTCTAATGCCGCCTGAACAGAATCTAGCCCAAAGCGGTCGCACATCTCTAAAGGTCCATGCTTAAAATCATAACCTATCCGCATCGCCGTATCGATATCTTCCGCTGAAGCAACACCTTCTGACAACGTATGCAGAGCTTCATTGATCAACGTACAAATCAGTCGAGTTGTAATAAAGCCCGGCGATTCATTGACCTTAATACTCTTTTTGTAAATAATCTCATCAACAAATTTTCGCGTTTGTTCAAACGTCTCATCCGATGTTTTCATCGCACGTATGACTTCAACGAGATTTATCTTTGCAACAGGGTGTAGAAAATGCATACCTATGACACGTTCAGGATGGGTTGTCACAGCTGCTATTTCGGTAACACTTAGCGTAGATGTATTCGTCGCTAAAATAATGGATGAAGGACAAATTTGATTTAGTTGAAAAAACACATGTTTTTTTGCATTCAAATCCTCTGTAATGGTTTCAATAACCATATCGCAAGCAGCCATGTCTTGTAGTGACTCTGCTTTTCTGATTTTCGTTATGATTAGCTTCTTTTCTGCTTCAGTCAACGCCCAGCGTTCGATTTGCTTATCTAAACTAACCGTGATCTGTTCGATCGCACGATCCAGCTTTTCCGTTGTTTTCTCAGCGAGTATAACGTCAAGACCTCGGGCTGCCAGCATCTCCGCTATCCCCTGTCCCATCGTTCCTCCACCTATTACACCAATCGTTTTGAATGCCATACTTGTTTCTCCTTCTCTAAGCAGCGTCCTATATAATTCTCAACAGATTCTCAATAGAATCTATTACCATCATACATTTTTTTGCATCCTGATTTCATTAGTATACACGAAACATTCATCAGCTTTTCTTAAATTCGACATATTTATGATAGTAAAGTGTGTCGAATATATGGCCACCGGTCAATAAACCCCTTACCCTATCTTCCTCACCCTGAACAAAACAAAAAAGGCTGACCTAAGGTCAGCGGTTTATCAAGCACTGTATGAAACGGAAGCATCAAATAATGTGCGAAAAGTGTCTCCAGAAAGCACTTCTTCTTTCATCAATATCGCAAAGAATGTTCGAAGACGCTTCGTTGCTGCTCCAATAAGTGTTTCGTTCTTAACATAAGTGCATCTAGAATCGCCGTATTTTCGTTCATGAGCTGTTCTTTGGTTACCATCTCACGATCGATAATGCCTAAACCCGTTAGACCTGAATCCATCATATTGCGAACCATCGAAAGTGCCTGCTCAAAATCATTGCGAGATCCTGTACTTCGTCCACCATAGAACATTTCTTCAGCAGCCGCGCCGCCCAAGGCAATCATCATTTGCTGCTCAATATAATCTTTTGTGTACAAATATTGATCCTGCGGTGGATTATGACGCACATAACCGAGCGCTTTTCCTCTTGGACTTACTGTCACCTGTGATACCGAGCCTGGACGAACCAACTCAGCAATGATGGCATGACCAAGTTCATGATACGCTACGCGTTCCTTTTCTTCCTGCGCCGTTTCTTTATCCGTTCTTTCGCCCATCATCACCTTATCGATGGCCGATGCCAGATGCTGCTGCTCGATGGCTATTTTATCTTCACGAAGTGCGTAGATGGCAGCTTCATTCAGCACGCCTTCCAACTGGGCACCGGAGAATCCGAAGGTTTGGTCTGCAATCTGCTCCAAAGAGACTCCATCAGCCAGCGGTTTATTTTTCACATGAATATCCAGAATGGACAGACGCCCCTTCTTATCAGGTAAATCCACTTCAATATGACGATCAAATCGACCTGGACGCAAAAGTGCGCTATCGAGCATTTCTTTCCGGTTCGTCGCTGCCATAATAAGAACACGCGGAGCGTCGTGGGTATGAATCCCATCCATTTCCGTCAATAACTGATTCAGCGTTTGATCGTATTCTCGATGCTGCCCACCATCACGCTTACCGCCAATAACATCAATTTCATCAATAAATATAATGGCACTTTCTTTGCCTTCTTTGATTGCTCGCGTTCTTGCATCTTTAAAAAGGTCGCGTACGCGACTAGCTCCAACACCGACATACATTTCAACAAACTCACTGCCTGAAGCAGCTATATAGACAGAATTCGTATAATGTGCCGCTGCTTTAGCCATTAATGTTTTCCCTGTCCCTGGAGGTCCTGTTAGCAAAATACCTTTTAGCGGACGTATGCCTAACTTTTTAATTTCTTCGTGTTTAATCAGAAAATCAAGAGCTTCCATAAGTTCTTTCTTTGCTCGATCCTGTCCTCCGATTTCCTCAAAGGTCAAGTAGGAAGGCGTTCTGTTCCTGTTTTTCCGTTCACCGCCAGCTGAAACTCCCGCTCCGCCGCGACTGCGAATCATATAAAATAATGACACTCCGAGCACAGCAACAAATAAAAGCGGAACAATATTGACGCCAACAAAAGCTAAGAATATCAGTAAAACCGGTACAAAACCAATACCGATTTCTTTATATAATTTACTCATTCGGCCACACTCCCATCTGTGTAGATTTCCGTGGAAGCATTATAAATTTAGTCGCATCTCCGTTCGTCAAACGGATGTATACATTGTTTTCGTCCATTTGACTGTCCACCTTCATATTCGGCACATCCGCAGCATATTTCTGTAAGGTCGTTGGTATATCTGCATAATGTTTTGTTTCCATGGCTTGCGCTACTTCAAATAAGGCTTTGGACCACCACTGCTCTAGATCGGCAGATGGATTTCCCTTGACATCAATCCTCACAGTACGTTTGCCAATAATCGAAGCACCCTCTTTATGAATCGTATCTACGACAGTCTTCAGATTGGCATCAGCCTTTAAGTTTACTTCTATATCAACACGATCATTGGTCAATTTCATGGTCGAGCTCGCGACACCGGGAACTTGGCTAATGAGATTGGATAACGGGTTTTCCATAGCGAAACTCGTATAAGCGAACCACCCTCCGAACAACACAGCAGAAGAAATGACAATACTGATAACGACAGGTAAGAGACGCAGCTTCATCAGTCAACGTCCCCTTTCTATGATTTGATTTTATTATTCATCGCGATTGCTATACGATTAGTATATCACGCGATATATCTATTAGCTTTATGAAATGAGTGGAAACAACAAAACTCAGCCTATTGCAGGCTGAGTCTGTAAGTATCCAAACTATGTCCATCTTTGAAATTATAATAATCGTAGAAATAGCGTGTTCCACTATCGTCCTTCTTCTTATAGAAAACTTCCCAAACATAGTCGTTTCCCAGCTTGCCAGGCATCACACGTTCAACTTCATATTCGGATCCTTTTTTGAGCATGATGTCGCGAACTTGCTCTTCCGTAAAATTATCCGCGGTCATTTCCGCATGAACTTCTTGATCAGATACCCAAACGATAACTCCCTGACCGATCTTATCTTCCCCATAGACAATCTGAAACGATTCATCTCCATAGAAGTTATCCACTTTGGTTGCCTTGGCTAAAATACTTTTCTCATAAGCTGTTTCCACAGCTTGACTCTTGCCTGCCCAGTGGTCATTCTGAACGTTTAGGTAGAAGCGGCTGAGCACGACACCCAACGTCACTATAATAAACACACCGAAAGCAATTCTACGTTTCCAATTCATGAAAGCCGTTCACCTCCTACAGACGAACTTAAGGCAGCATTACCCAATCAGCTTCTCAAAGCTATGTTCAAATTCACGCTTGATCTTCTCTTCATCAAGCGTTAAGCATTCGCCATTACGTACGATCCAATTTCCGTCTACGCAGACATCGACTACATCTTTTGCAGATGCGGAGTAAACAATATGAGAAACAAAATCAGTTTTCGGCATGAAGTGCGGTTGATCAATATCCAATGCGATAAAGTCAGCCTTCATCCCTGGGGAAAGTTCGCCAACATCCTCTAGCCATACGGATTCAGCACCCATTTTTGTTCCTAATCGAAGAGCTTCAGCTGCCGGAACAGCCAGAGGATCGCCGGACACGCCTTTATGGATAAGCGCGGCTAGTCTCATTTCTTCAAACATATCCAAGTTATTGTTCGACGCTGCGCCATCGGTTCCTAATGAAACCTTAACACCTGCACGAAGCAATTCAGGAACACGAGCTACGCCGCTAGCAAGCTTAAGATTGCTCCCTGGGTTGTGGGAAACGCGAACATCATATTTTTGTAGAATATCAATTTCTTCATCCGTGAGATGGACACCGTGAGCTACAAGCGTCGGTCTGCTGAAAACGCCAATCTTCTCTAAATGAGCGACAGGTCTTAGTCCATATTGATCTACGTTCGTTTGTACTTCACGCTTTGTCTCCGACATGTGCGTATGAATCGGCAAGTTCAAGTCATGAGCGGCCTGCACGATTCGTTCAATGTAGTCAGGAGGACATGTATAAGGAGCGTGAGGCGACATCATCGTCGTGATTCTTCCGCCCGCTTGTCCGTGCCAATTTTTTGCGAACTCCATTGCTTCTTGCAATTTTGCTGTCTGAACATCGGGCGGACATAGCCCAATAACGCCACGAGTCAGAACACCGCGCATCCCTGATAATTCGATTGCTTGAGCAACCTCATTCATATGGTCATACATGTCAACGATAGTTGTTGTACCACCTTTAATCATTTCAACGATCGAAAGCAGTGAACCCCATTTCACATCTTGGGAAGTGAATTTGGCTTCCATCGGCCACATTTTCTCTTCTAACCATACTTGCAAGGCCAGATCGTCTCCATAACCGCGTAAAAGCGACATAGCTGCATGCCCATGGGAATTGACCAATCCAGGCATATATAGTTTATTCGTGCCGTCAATAATGTTCTCATAGCTTTCTTTTGGTTCCGGTATTTGCTCACCTATGTATGTAATTCGATTGTCCTCAATAACCATATGGCCTTTGATCCAAGATTTTCCTTCATTATTAAAAATAAAATATCCATTTGTTATTAATGTTTTTTTCATGCTAAATGATCCCTCTCTCAACGCATTCTATAAACAAACATTGCTTTTTCAACTGTACAACTTCAGGCATGTAAAATCAAGAAAGGATCCGATTGTTGAGAAATTGTAAATTGTCACGGAATAACCGTTGCTTTAGGAACGAATATTATGATATTTTTAACTTTGTGAGTTTTTCTACAAAAATGGTCCAATTATTCTTAAAATTCGATCAATATTTTGTACATATAGTAAAAATCTAGGAGGATTCTATGACAACGCTGTTCACGAAAAAAAATGAAGTCGATTTCTTGCAACTTCTAATCCGTGCCGCCGAAAACGCCCTGCAAACATCTCAATTATTTCGAACAGCCATGATGGGTGATAAACCACCGATCGAATACGTAAAACCCATCCATGATTTAGAGCATGCAGGTGACTCGATTACCCACGAAATCTTCAAAGGCTTGAACAAAGTGTTCATCACACCATTAGATCGTGAAGATATTATGGAGCTTGCTTCCAAAGTGGATGATGTGACAGACGGCATTGAAGCGACAATCGCTCGTTTCGATTACTTAAGTGTTTCTCATACCGATTCGTTTATGAAAGAATTCTCCGCCGTTATCGTAGACTCGTGTCAGCACATGCTTGACGCCTTCAAACTGTTGGCCAAGAAGAAATACATGCAAATCCCTGAGCATACCGTTGCTATTAACTCACTGGAAAATGATGGGGACCGTTTGATGCGCGAAGGCATTCGTCAAATATTCCAAACCCGTAAAGACCCCTATGAAGATTTCAAACTAAAAGAAATTTATGAGCGCCTAGAAGAAACTACGGATGCCTGCGAAGATGTTGCTAACATTCTTGATAGTGTAGTCCTGCGTTATTCATAGGCATCGTTCATGTCTATATATGCAAACCAAGTTTTCCGCTTCCCAACTCTTAGGAGGAAATCATGTTAACTTATCTGATCGTCATCGTGGTACTTGCCTTACTATTTGATTTCATTAACGGATTTCACGATACGGCCAATGCGATTGCAACATCCATCTCCACCCGCGCGTTAAGTCCGCGTGTTGCCGTTATCATGGCTGCAACTCTTAACTTCGTCGGAGCCATCGTCTCTTCGGAAGTTGCCAAACCGTTGGTGGCAGCATTGCCAACCCCGCTAAGATTGAAAATGGCGTCCAGATCGTTATTGCTGCTTTACTTGCAGCGATCATTTGGAACTTATTGACATGGTACTTGGCGATCCCTTCTTCCTCCTCACATACGCTGCTCGGTTCCTTGGCCGGTGCCGTTATTGCTGGAGCAGGATTACATGCCGTCAATTGGAATGGTTTCACACAAATTATTATCATTCTTATTTTATCGCCGATTATTGCTTTCGCACTTGGTTATCTCATCATGGTCTTAATCAAATATATTATACTATGGTCCGGGAATAAATCGCGTTCTAAGCTAAATCGCATGTTTCGTACCTTGCAAATTCTATCGGCAGGCTTGCTTTCCTACTCACATGGTGGAAACGATGCCCAAAAAGCGATGGGTATTATCGTTTTCGGTCTGGTCGCGGCGAATTATCAAAGTGATTTGAACGTTCCGCTTTGGGTCAAAATTTCCGCTGCTTTGGCTATGGGACTCGGTACTTCCATCGGAGGATGGCGTATTATCAAAACGATTTCAGGTAAAATTGTTAAAATTGAGCCGATCAATGGTTTTGCGGCAGACTTGACCTCCTCCCTTGTTATCCAATTTTCAACACATATCGGTAAACCACTGTCAACAACTCACGTTATTTCCTCCGCAATTATTGGGACAGGCAGTGTCATGCGTTTTCATGAGGTTCAATGGGCAACGGTTGGCCGCATGCTGATTACTTGGATCATTACGATTCCAATCAGTATCGCTCTTGCTTTCTCCATTTACTTTATTTTGTTTAGACTTATTCTTGGACAGTAAGTAAAAGGCTGTCAAAAATGGACCGTCAGGGAATTTAAATTCTCCTGACGGTTTTTTGTGTAGGTCCACACATAATTGACAGAACATGAGCCATTGTATTGAATGGTATGGATCTACCGACAATAACTCATAGCAGACAATCATTCATGAGCACAAACTGAAAATTGAGTCGCAGATGGCCGAAATGCAAGCCTCTTTGGAAATGATGAATTACAAGCTAGACCACTTTAAGGACCTGATGAAGCGTTCACAGGCTTAGGAGGAGAATGAGCGATGCCCACAGATAACAGCTCAAGCCCCCATCCCTTCGGGCTTCGGTCCCCAAACAACAGCGCGGGATACCCTAGCTAGACTTGACCTGAGCGGCAAGTTCGCCATTGTGACTAGCGGGTACTCCGGCATTGGACTTGAAACAACTCGCACTCTGGCAGAAGCAGGCGCGAAAATAATTGTACCCGCGCGTACGCCGGAGAAATCAAGCCCTTTTATTGCGGATATTCCGAGAGTGGAGCTGGAGGAATTGGATCTTATGGCCTCCGATTCCATCGACGCATTCGCACAGCGGTTTCTGAGCACTGGCCGGCAGTTGGATATGCTCATTAATAATGCAGGTATCATGGCTCCTCCGCTGGTGCGCGATCAGCACGGCTACGAATCCCAGTTCACGACCAATCACTTGGGGCACTTTCAGTTGACCACTCGGCTCTGGCTGTCTTTGAAATAAACAGGAAACGCGCGTATAGTATCCGTCTCTTCTACCGGTGTCCGCTTCGGAGGCGTTGATTTTGAAGATCCAAACTTCGAACATCAGGAGTATAACAAGTGGAAGGCATATGGGCAGTCCAAATCTGCCAATGCATTATTTGCGGTTAAGCTGGACCGATTAGGCATTGCGTATGGCGTTCGTGCCTTTTCTGTCCATTCTGGGAGAATCATGACCAATCTGGTGCGTTATATGTCGGATGAAGAAAAGTACGCGGCAGGTGTGGAATTCAAGACCACTGAGCAGGGAGCTGCAACCAGCGTATGGTGCTTGACGAGTCCTCAGCTTGATGGCAAAGGCGGCATTTATTGCATGGATGCCGATATTGGCAATGTCATTAAGGCTGAAGACTTGCATGGGTTTGGTCAAGTGATGTCCGGTGTACTTCCTTGGGTGATCATCCTGGGCTTTGCAGAGCGGCTTGGCTGCTCTGTGAGGAAATGACTGGCGTAAAGTTCAGACCCTAAGATTGACAGTCTATAAACGTGAAGGACCAACTTCTCTAATCTGATCTTATTTGCATCTCGGTGAGGAGGAGGCCTTCTTGGGCTGCTACAGTTCACGCACCTGGGTTCTTCTCGTCCGGAGGAACCAAACATCTTAGTCTAGACACTTTATTTTAACAGAACTCTGCCATTTTGTTTTTCCATCTAAATTTCTATCTGTAATCACGATTTTCAGGGTTAAAGTGAAGATGTACTGGTTTCTGTTGGCTCAATCCCTTTTCGACCTCTGTAAGGCGGTCTTTTCCTTCTTACAGAGCTGTTTCTAGGTTTGGTTCCTTCTGTAATACTGGAAAAACAGCTTTACAACGCAAGTTTCTACTGGTTCAGATCCTTTTCGACCTCTGTAAGGCGGTTTCTCCTTCTTACAGAGCCGTTTCTAGGTTTGGTTCCTTCTGTAACACTGGAAAACAGCTTTACAACGCAGGTTTCTGCTGGCTCCCCACATTTTCGACTCTGTAAGTCAGTTTTGAGACTATCGGGCAACTCTAGAAGTTTTGCCCTTTAATCGCTATGAGTCAGTTACTGTAGAAAAGCAAATTTCTGCAACCTAGAATAGCTAGAATCAAATGTATGCAAACTTTCCATTCTTAACGCCAAAAAGGCACGATCTCCATAATGAGTATCGTGCCTTTTTGTCATCCGCCGTTTATTTTAATCTAAATAATAGGCCAAGCTCTGCAGCTCCGTAGTGAAATCCGCATGATGAACGCGAACCTCAGGCGGAACTTTAATAATAACGGGAGCAAAGTTGAGTATGGCTTCTATACCGCATTCAACGAACTGATTCGCCACATTTTGAGCCTCTGTCGCTGGCACGGTGATGATACCGATACGAACGCCCAGTTGGGACAAAGTAGCTTGCATATCGTGCATCGGCTGTACAATCAAATTATTGATACTCTCTCCGGTTTTGCTTGGCAATGCATCGAAGACGGCTACAATTTTCATATCGTTCCGCAAATACGTATTGTAATTACACAACGCACGCCCCAAGTTGCCCGCGCCAACAAGCGCGACTTGAATATGACGATCCAGCTTCAGGATCTGACGAATTTTTTCAATCAGATAGGCGATATCGTAGCCGATTCCTTTTTTTCCAAACTCTCCGAAATACGCCAAATCCTTGCGAATTTGAGCAGGATTCAAGTCTAATTTCTGTCCTAGGTCCTGTGAGGAAACAGTCAAGTTATTTTTCATCGCGAGCTCATTCAGAAAACGTAATAGATAGGTAATCTTCGGACGACTGCTTCCGATATCTTCTGTGACTTCATCTCTACGCCTCCCCCATCCACTGCTCTATCCTCGGTAGCATTTGCTCTGTCGTCATATGTTCAATCTTTGGTCCTGGCAGGGAATAGAGGAAGTGTTTGCCATAGTACGTATCAATAACACGAGTATCATAGATGATCACAATTCCTTTATCCGATGCCCGTCGCACCAGTCGGCCGAATCCTTGCTTAAATCGAATAACAGCCTGCGGCACTGAAAACTTCATAAATGGATTCTCATTGCGTTTTTTAATATTTTCGCATTTGGCTTCAACGAGCGGGTGGTTAGGCGGCTGGAAAGGCAATCGGATAATCGCTAGACAGCTAAGCGCGTCGCCGGGAATATCAACGCCTTCCCAGAATGAGCTGGTGCCGAGTAGAACACACATTTTATTGTCTTGAAACATGCGAGTCAGCTTGCTGCGATTGCCGCTATCTACGCCTTGCCCAAGCACCGTAATGCCATGCGGCTTCAGAACATCCTTCATACCTGCATAGATCAGTTTCAACATTCGATTAGACGTGCACAGAATCAACATGCGTCCTTTGGTAATGAGAGCCACATCGCTTAACGATTGAATGAGTGCACCTATGAATACGGGATCACCAGAGGCTCCCTTAATCGTTGGGAAGTCACGAGGAATGACGACCAAAGCCTGCTCGCGATAATTAAAAGGTGATGGCAGCTGGACGGTCTTCAGTTTCCCGGACTCTTCGTCCTGCGGAATAGCCAATCCTAATTGATCAGCAGAGTACTGGAATGATTTATTCACTGACAATGTCGCGGATGTCATAATAATACTATCTTTGGTTTCGAAGAAATGCTGCTGCAGCAGTGCACTCACATCTGTAGGGACGGAAAGGAGCTGCAAAGACTTCGATCTTGCAAAAGTTCCTGCCTCCATCCAGTACACATAGCCCTCATCCGTCATCTTCATGAAAAAGTGCAAGGCATCTTTATGATTGTAAAGCTCCTTCACAGTGCCATTCAGATCCGTCACAAGCCCTTGAACGCCAAAAACTTCCTGCATCTCTTTAATTTCTGCCAGCAGCTTCTCCAGAGTCCGCAGCAAATCATTGAAATTCAAATAAATGTTATCTTCCATAATGAGAAGCTCGCGCCAATTGGAAGGCAGCGTTTCTGCTTTCATCCGCAGCACATATTGCGAGTTTTCGCTTTGGGATGGATCACTGTGGCTGGACAACAGCTCATAAAGCGATTCACTGAGCCGATCCCAATCTTCTTTGATCTTGACAATTTTCGGAAAAACAGCGTCGATGGTCTGACACCAAACCGCGACACGCTCAGGCTGTTCATCCGATTTCTGCAACCGGAAGCGCAGCATCGGCAATTGGCCGCTGCGATTATCTTTGTACAGCCATAGCAAGGAATGGTAAAAGGCCGAAGCATGCAATTCGATGCCCAGATGCTTGCTCGCCACTTCTTCAAAATGATGAGCCTCATCGATGACAAGGTGTTTATAAGCAGGTAGAAGGCGATTCTCAGCCTTCATGTCTGTAAAAAGGAGGGAATGGTTCGTGATCACCACATCCGCCGTATTGGCGTCATTGCGTGCGCGATGATAGAAGCATTTCTTATACCATGGGCACATGCGGTTTAAACAGGAATCGGTGTCACTGGCAACCGTATACCAGAACTGCGCGCCTTTATTTCCGAAATGCAGCTCTTCTTCATCCCCATGCTCAGTCTCACTTAACCATACGACCATCTGGGCCGCCGTAATTGGATCTTCTTTGCCATTCTCATAATCGCGTGTTGTCAGCTTGGTCTCGAATTTACGCAAGCATAAGTAATGACTGCGTCCTTTAAGAACGGCTGCCTTGAATGGTACAGGAAAAATTTCTTTCAACAACGGGATATCCCGCTCTCGAAGCTGCTCCTGTAAATTGATGGTATGTGTGGAAACGATCACTTTCTTCTCATACTTAATCCCATAATAGATCGAAGGAATTAAGTATCCAAGCGATTTTCCAGTTCCTGTTCCCGCTTCAATCATCAAATGCTGATCGTCCTCAAGCGACTTCTCCACTTCTCGAATCATCTGTTCTTGCGATTCACGATCCTCGAAGATTTCAAATTTTTCTTGGAGCGCGGTTTTTATCTGCTTGTGAAAATCCGCAAACGATGCTCCCAGACCGTCTTCATCGCTTTCCTTGCGTAAATCTTCCTCATCGCCCCAGTCGCTTACGTTGATCGTAAACTGTCTGAAATAGCGATTTGTATCCATGTCCACACTCGTGATTGATTCTTTATACAAACAAATTTCGTCCAAAAACCAACCTAAATCACTGGCACCGCTTTCGAAAATGTGATGAAGCCGTTGCACGGTTAATAACGGTAAGCTTAACAAACGCTCCATACAAATTATCCAGATCAGCGCCGTCACCTCAGCATCGCTATCTGCTTGATGCGGCCTTTCGTGATCAATACCGAATAAAGCAGCTACCATGCTGAGCTGCAAGCTGGAAATCGAAGGAAATAGGACGCGAAGCATATCCATTGTATCCAGAACTCGTCCTGAAAATGGCGGGTAGCCTGTATAGGTAAGCCCTTTTTGCAAAAGGACAAATCAAAGGAAACATGATGCCCGACCAGCACGCAATCAAATAACAAAGGAAACATTTCGGACATCACTTGATCTAAAGAAGGAGCATCCGCTACCATCTCTTCCGTAATGCCGGTAAGTGTTGTAATCGAAGAAGGTATACCAATCCCTGGTTTGACCAAAGAAGTATACCTATCAACGATCTGAAATTGATCTATAATGACGAGCCCAACCTGAATGATCTCATCCGCAGGCTGACTTCCTGTCGTTTCAAAATCCAAAACTGCAAATTTCATGACGTGTACATTCAATCCCTTCGTCCCGCACTTCTCCTAGCATACCAAATCTCATTAGGAAAAGGGAATACCTAGTTAGCCACTTCGGTTTTAGGATTCGTCCAGATTGATCAGCGGCTCCATACAAGAAGGATCAGTATGGTACGCTTTTTGAAAAAATTCAAAGGCCTTTTCCATATTCTGATTCTGCACTTGAATACAGCCCATTGCATTGTAGGAAATAGCCTTCATCTTCGAATCGTCGGTCAAGGGAAGGAGAAAGCGGAAATGTTGATAAGCTTCTCCGAATTCGCCTTTCCGCAAATGACCCATAGCTAGATAAACCCGGGCTAATAAGAAGTCCGGCTGTTTCGCAATCAGCATTTCGAACTGCTTGATCGCCTGATCGTACATGTATAGCTTGTAGTAACCCTGCCCTCTCATGAATTCATCCGATTGCTTACCGGATACATCGAGATCCATCAGCTCATCATGAAGGGTTTGGGTATTGCTTGGCACCGCCCCATAAAACTTTCCCAGCTTCTCCTCAAAAAGCAGCCATGCCTCGATGAATTCGTCACTCATCGTTTTCAAAACTTGCAGTTGTTCGTCCAGCTCCGCCTTTTTTTCCACGTCACTTGTCGGATATTCTTTTTGGATTTCTTCCAAAACTTCGTTCATTGTGGAAAATAAATGCTTAAACATTTGGCATCCCACCTTTGCTTCGAAAGCTTATCCTCATTCTTTGTAAACAGCGCCGATTTCATGCATGGTTAAACAGTAAGTTAAAGGACGGTGGAATGCGCTTCTTCTTTCAGCAGCTGCGCTACTTGGTTGTTAGCTCCCATAATGGCAATCGTCGGATGATGCGTTTTGGCTTCTTCTTCTGTCATCATGGCGTACGAAATAATGATCACGGTATCCCCAGTTTGCACCAAGCGGGCAGCGGCTCCATTCAAACAAATTACGCCTGTGCCGCGGGGACCGGGAATAATGTAAGTTTCGAGTCGGGCACCATTGTTGTTATTGACAATTTGCACCTTCTCATTCGGATACATATCAACGAGATCAAGTAAGTCCTCATCAATGGTAATGCTTCCGATATAGTTTAAATTAGCTTCCGTAACGGTCGCGCGGTGGATTTTAGCTTTCATCATTGTACGAAACATAACGTCACTTCCTAACTTGTAAAATCAGATTATCAATAAGACGGGTTTTGCCGAATTTAACCGCTAACGCAATAATAATGGTGTCATCGTCTGAAGAGCTAACAGCTTCAAGCGGTTCTAACGACGGATAGGATAAAACTTCCACGTAGTCGATGACCGCCAGCGGCGCAGTCTCAATATGACGGCTTACCTTGCTAATCAGTTGTTCCGAAGTAAACAACCGGTTGGATTCCACAAACGCCTTGGCTTGCATAAGCGACTGGGATAACACAAGTGCTTGCTCCCGTTCCTCTTTAGAAAGATAAACATTTCGAGAGCTCATTGCAAGCCCATCAGCTTCGCGTAAGATTGGGCAAGGCACGATTTCGACATCCAAATTAAGATCAAAGACCATCTGCTCAATAACCGCAATTTGCTGTGCATCCTTGAGACCGAAAAAAGCCTGATCCGGCTGAACAATATGAAACAGCTTGCTGACGACAGTTGCTACGCCATCAAAATGCCCGGGGCGAGAAGCCCCGCATAAACGCGCCGTGACACCTTCAACGCTCACTATTGTTCGGTTTGCCGAAGGATACATCTCCTTGACATCCGGCATGAAAACCAGATCAACCCCGGATGCTTCCGCCAGTTCAAGATCTCTTTCGGTATTCCGCGGATAGCGCTCAAAATCTTCGCCTGGTCCGAATTGTAACGGATTAACAAAAATACTTAGAACGACAAGACCGCTCTGCTCTCGCGCTTTTCGCAGCAAACTGGCATGCCCTTCATGCAAATATCCCATCGTAGGGACGAATCCTACAGATTGGTCATTTATCCGACGATATTCCCTAATGCGCGTGCGTAATTCAGTAATGGTATGAACCACTTCCATGGTCTGGATCGCTTTCATAGCTGTCACTACTCCTTGTCACCGTATAAGTACTCCACAACATCATTATCCATGTGAAAGGTGTGTTCCGGCGCAGGGAATGCGCGTGACTTTACTTCCTTCACATATTCACCGATGCCGGCACGAATCGTTTCTCCAATATTCGCATATGCTTTGACAAACTTTCTTGTCGCACTATCAGAACCATACTGAAGCAAATCATGGAAAACAAGCACTTGACCGTCACAATGGCCGGATCCGATACCGATGACGGGAATGGACAGCTCTTTGGTTATCCAAGCAGCAAGTTCTTCCGTCACCAGCTCCAAAACAATCGCAAATGCGCCAGCTTCCTCAAGGGCCTTTGCATCGCTCAACAGCTTTTCCGCTTGTTCGGAGCTTCGGCCTTGTACACGAAAACCGCCAAGTTGGTGAACAGATTGGGGTGTTAAACCCAAGTGTCCTACAACGGGAACACCAGCTTGCGTAATAGCTCTTACCGTCTCCGCAATTTCGGCTCCGCCTTCAAGTTTTACCGCTTTGGCTCCGCCTTCTTGCATGATGCGGGCAACTCCTTGAAACGTTGCTTCCAGGCTGCTGTGGTAGGTCAGAAATGGCATATCCGCTACGATAAAGGTATGACCGGCTCCACGAACCACCGCGCGCGTATGATACACGATATCGTCCAATGTGACAGGCAGTGTGGAATCATAACCCAGTACCACGTTTCCTAACGAATCTCCGACGAGAATCATATCAATGCCAGCTTCTTCGGATAATCGGGCGGAAGGATAGTCGTAGGCAGTTACCATGGTAATAGGTACACCATCCTGCTTCATTTTTCTCATCTTCGCTGTCGTCAGTGCTTTGCGTTGTTCCATCTTGAATCCCAACTTCCTCATATAAAATAAAAAACCTCTTAGCTAAGAGCTAAAAGGATCGCGTGCAGAAAGAATCCAATGATCCTTCTGTCTCGGTCCGCAAGGCTCAGAGCAGAATCCAACATCTTGTTTCATGTTATTATTCCAATATCATCCCACATGTCATACAGGTAGAGTGCCGCTCCGGATGGATGCCGCCTCGCTTATAATTATATCAAAAACGGTTCACTTTGGGTACCATTTACTTCAATTCGATATCTCCTGAATAGACCTTTATTTTCTCGCCTGTATTCGTAATAACCGTTAACGCGCCTGAATCGTCTAATGAATCTGCTATACCTTCAACCAAACCGGAAGACGTATGCGTACGAATCTTTCGTTTTAAAGTGACACTTAGCGCTTCCCAAAGAAGTCGAATCGGTGCAAAGCCCTTATCGATATAGAGGGCATAAAGCTCTTCAAATTCCAATAGAAAGGTTTGGACAAGGCTTTCCCTTGAAATGTCTGTACCCGTTTCGATGGCTAAAGAAGTAGCAATCGGTCGGAGTTGTTCGGGATAGTCTTCCCGTTTTAAATTCACGCTGATTCCAATTCCGGCAATGACATATTTCAATCTTTCATCTTCTCCGCTGCTCTCCAATAAAATGCCGCTAACTTTTTTCCCGTTAATCAAAAGATCATTCGGCCACTTGATGCCGATATCGACACGGCATACTTTTTGAATGGCGCGACAAAGGGCAACAGCGCTGAGCAGCGTCAACTGCGGCATGAAATAGACAGGAATGCGCGGTGTCAGCACCAAACTCATCCATATCCCTTTACCCGCCGGAGAATGCCAAGAGCGGCCCATTCGACCTCTTCCCGATGATTGTGCTTCTGCCAATACCAACGTGCCCTCAGAAGCTCCTGAAGCGACCAGAGCGTGGGCGATCGTCTGAGTCGAGTCTACCTCGCCGTAAATATGAAGATTATGTCCGAGCACTTTCGTTTTCAAACCGCTCAGCAATTCTTTAACTTGCCATTTGTCCGGCTTACTGACCAGACGGTATCCTTTGCGCGGAGCAGCCTCAAATTCATAGCCAGCGCCTCGCAGCTCCTCAATATGCTTCCAAATCGCTGTACGGCTAACGTTCAGTCTTCGGCTAATCTCCTCTCCGGAAACATACGCGTCGGGAAATTCCTGAAACAGCTCTAATATACGTTCATTCATTCGATTTCACTCGCGATCTATTCGATAATTTATCATGAAAAAAGCCGCGAAGACGCTAGTTAACTCGCATCACGCGCGGCATTTAATAAAGTGTGGCGCTCGTTCGGAATATCTCCGAGCGCCGCTTTTTCGAGCAGCTGCTGCAGCAGCCTACCCATCCATGGGCCTGGCTGCTGATCCAGTTCCTCGGCCAAATCCGTGCCGGTGACGGCAAGTTCCTTCAAGCTGAAGCAGGGAACCTCGCTCAGCCAGATCTCTCCGCCGCGCAGCAGCTCCGGGGCGGCAGCTTGCAGGAAGCGCGCGAGCTCGCCACGCGCTTCCTGCTCCTGCGGCAGCACGCTCAGCAGCCGCAGCAAGGCGCGTGCCGCCAAAGCGCCATGGCGCACCGCGCCAAGCTTCCAGACCCGCTCCAGCTGAGCCAGGTCCGTGCTCGAGGCAGCGGCGTCATGGGACGCGCCGCCTAAATCAAGCTGCGCGGCGATAGCCTCGCGCAGGGACAGCACTGCTGTTACCGCGTCCGCATCGGCGCGGGAGAAGGTCAGCTCCTGAAGTGCCTTGCGGACGGTGTCCGCGGGCACTTCCAGGAGCATCAGCAGCATGGACCAGCGGTCATGCTGCCAATCTAGCGCGCTGACAACGTCCAGCGCAGCATCACAGGCGAGCCAATTCTCAAAAGGCAGCGGAAGCTGCTTTTTGAGATGAGCTAGAAGCCCGCTCGCCAGCAGCAAGCGCACAGCGCGAGCTGGGTTCGGGCCTTCCACCATGCGCTGCAGCTCGCTTCGCACGCGCTCCATCGCAATATGGCGCAGGAGCGGAGCATTCGCTAGCAGCGCCCCCCAAGTGCCAGCCTCAATCTCCAAGTCATAGGTTGAGGCGAAACGAATGCAGCGCAGCATGCGCAGCGCATCTTCGCCGAATCGCTCCTCCGCGACGCCCACACAGCGGAGGATACCTGCTTCCAAATCCTTTTGTCCAGCAAATGGATCCAGCACCATACCCGCGCCGTCCATCGCCATCGCGTTCATCGTGAAATCCCGCCGCTTCAAATCTTCTGTCAAATCCGAGATGTAAACAACGGAGGAAGGACGGCGGAAGCCTTCATACTGCTCCTCCTTGCGAAACGTCGTCACTTCATACGTCCCTTGCGCCAAGATGACGGTTACCGTGCCATGCTGCAGCCCTGTCGGCGCCGTTCTCGGAAAACACGACATCACTTGTTCAGGCAATGCAGAGGTAGCAATGTCGATATCCTTAATTGCTCTTCCCAGCACAGCGTCACGCACGCAGCCACCAACGAGATAAGCATCATACCCCGCTTCTGCCAGCTGTGAAAGCACGAAGGCTGCGCCGCGATCATTTACTTTTGTTTCCATAGCCATTCAAACCGTTGCTCCTAACCCTGCCTCTTCCTTTTACTGACAAGAAGAAGCCGTAATCCGATGTGATTCGGGAAGTGTTCTTCCCAGCACACGATAATAGATTTCCTCATATTGAACCGTAGTAATATCATTACAGAACGTATGTCGCGCGCGTGTAAGACAGTTTTGGACCACTTGTTCATAAAGAACATGGTTGCTGAGCAATTGAACCGCATAGTCGGCCATTTTGTCCGTATCGCCCACATCGGCTAAATATCCGGTTTCCCCATGTGTGATGAGCTCGGGTATTCCTCCGGCGTTGGAACCAATCGTAGGCACCCCGCAGGCCATTGCTTCAAGTGCAACTAGCCCGAAGCTTTCTTTCTCTGAAGGGAGCAGCATGAGATCCGCCAATGAAATAACCTGCGCCACATCGTCTTGCTTGCCACAGAAGGTTACTTTATCAGTAAGTCCAAGTTCCTTCACTTTTGAAATCATTTTAGAAAGATCCGGTCCTTCACCAACGAATAAAAGACGTGAGGGTATCTTTCTGCTCACTTTAGCAAAAATGTCGATAACGTCCTGAACACGTTTAACTGGCCTAAAGTTTGAGATATGAATGAGAATTTTCTCATCTGGTCTCGCAAACTCACCTCTAAGCTTCGTGATATCACGCGGGTAATACACCCTTTTATCTACAAAGTTGTATGTTAAATCGATATCACGGTCAATATCCAATAATTCCCTAGTTTCTTTAATTAAATCCTTCGAAACAGCCGTAACGGCGTCACTTTCATTTATCGCATACCGAATCAAGTCAGAAATCGATTGATCCTGTCCTAGCACGGTGATATCGGTCCCGTGAAGCGTGGTCACAACCTTCAGTTTACTCCCTACCATTTGTTTCGCCAGCAGCGCACAAACCGCATGAGGAATGGCATAGTGGACATGAAGTAAGTCTAGTTCCTCCATTTTCGCCACTTGCGCCAATTTGCTTGCCAGTGACAAATCATAGGGTGGATAACGGAATACATAGTATTGGCTGACTTCCACTTCGTGATAAAAAATATTTTTATGAAATTTACCCAGACGAAAAGGCATGCTGTGGGTAATAAAATGAACCTCGTGACCTTTCTCGGCAAGCAGCTTGCCAAGCTCTGTCGCAACAACGCCTGATCCCCCTAATGTCGGGTAACAGGTTATCCCTATTTTTAGCTTCTCGCTCATCGTTTACCTCTTTTCCAGATCAATCGAAGCGATCTACCAATAGCGGCAGTTTGGAAACGAATCCTTCCGCATAAGTGATCATGCGTTTCTGACCCATGAGTCGATCCCGAGCCTCCACACGCTCTACATAACCTTGGTTAAGTGGCGTAGCCACCGTACCTTGACCGGTTATAAACTGCGAACGATAGGCGCTCAGCGCAGCAATCTTCTTATCGTAATGATCGGACACGTTTACCAAAAGATCTGCTTCATAGACATCATTTATAAAATAAAAGAACAGTTGCTCTACAAGTACGGCTTCTGATTCCGGTGCATATTTACGCAGTTTTGCATTGAAAACGGCTTCTTGCAGCAGTTGTGAACAAGCGACATGGTCAGGATGACGATCCTGCCAATAAGGCGCGAAGACGATTTTGGGTTTGTGCTTGCGTATTTCCAAGGTAATTTGCTCGATATGGGCGGGTGTTAACGCTAATCCCCGATCGGGCAAGCCAAGATTGGAACGCATGGCTACGCCCAAAATTCGAGCTGCTTGCTCTGCTTCTTCCTTCCGCGTTTCCACGGTTCCATTGGATGACATCTCTGCATAAGTGAGGTCGCAAAGTCCTACTCGATAACCCAGAGCGGTATGTTTCGCGATCGTAGCTCCCATACCGATTTCAGCATCATCCGCATGTGCGCCAAATATAAGAATATCTAAGGATTCACTCATGTTATTCAATACCAGGCTTGTATTTATGTACAAGTTCTCTCCAGCCAAAGTCACCGCGGTCTAATGCGCGAACGAGCAGTTCAGCTGTAGCTACATTCGTCGCACACGGAATCCCTTGAACATCGCATAAGCGTAGAAGCGCGATAATATCCGGCTCATGTGGTTGTGCCATTAGAGGATCACGCAAAAAAATGATAAAATCCATCTCATTTTCAGCGACAAGGGCGCCAATTTGTTGGTCTCCGCCCAGAGGACCCGACATAAACCGATGAACGCTAAGATTTGTAGCATCCATAATTCTTTGTCCTGTCGTTCCCGTACCATACAACTTATGACCGTGAAATACATGCTCATAAGCAGTTACGAAATTCACCATTTCATCTTTTTTACGATCGTGAGCAATTAATGCGATCTTCAACATGCAGATGTCCACTCCCTCAGGGCCTATTAATCTATAAAATGCTCAAATCCGTAAATCATTCCCTTATAAGTCATCACTTTACGAATAGCTATGGCTACGCCGGGCATATAGGCAGCGCGATCATAAGAATCATGTCTAATCTTTAATGCCTGCCCTGGCTCAGCCATCACAACTTCCTGTTGAGCGAAAATACCAGGCAGACGCACACTATGTATTCTAAATCCATTGTAATACCCACCGCGCGCACCTTCAATGGTTTCTTCTTCTTTGGGATTACCTTGACGAATTTCTTCTCTGACTTCAGCAATCAATTCAGCGGTTTTTACAGCAGTACCGGAAGGTGCATCCAACTTCTGATCACCATGGTATTCAATAATTTCCAAGTGCGGAAAGTATTTGGAGGCTTGCGCCGCAAATTTCATCATCAAAATTGCTCCAATCGAGAAATTAGGAGCAATTAATCCGCCGATACCTTTCTCTTGACACAGCTTGTCCAATTCAACAATTTGCTCCGGCGTGAAACCCGTTGTTCCCATGACAGGACGTATGCCAAGCTCAATCGCTAAGTTCGTATGAGAAAAGGCTGTTTGCGGTCCTGTAAAATCAACTAAAACATCAGGCCTTAAATCTGTCAGAGCCTGCTCCAAATCGCTGCGCATCAGGACTCCGCATTCTTCAAGGCCTACCATTTTACCTAAATCAACAGGTCCAGAAGATCGACTAATACCCGCTACCAATTCCATTTCGGGATCGGTCAGCACCGTCTTTACAACTTCTCGCCCCATTCTTCCGCTTGCCCCGATGACTGCTACTCGAATTTTTTGCTCCATGTCGTTGATAGCTCCTTGTTCTATATATATTTTCGTCTATTTCATTTTAAGTTGATAAAGAGCAGCTTTCTGCTTCGCTATCTCATGATGGGGTTCTAGGCGAATCGCTTCTTGAACCGTTTGATACGCTCTTGCGTAGTCTTTCCGTGAAGCGAAGGCCTCGCCAAGGATTAAATATGCCTCAATCGAGAGCGGATCCAAGGTTATGGCTTCTTTTAATAAAAAAATCACACGTTCTGCATGTTCAGACTCCAAACTTAACTGCTTTAATGCTTTTTCGACTAATTCTCTTGCATGAAGGACCTGCAAATGATATCGGTATACCTCATTCTCAACTTCCAGTTCCAGCGCTTTGGACGCATATTCAATCGCTTTAAGCAGCTTATTGCTTCTTGCGAATGTAATAGATAGCTTATAGTGATAGGCAGCATTGTTTGGCTCTGCAGCTATCGCTTCTTCAAACCATGCTATGGCTTTTTCGAAATCATGACCAAGTATGGATTCATAAGCTTTCTGTATTTGATTTTCTCCATTCATCTGCCCATCCTCCTTCTTCGAAAGTAAATCTCCCGCTAGCCAGGGATGGTATAGTTTATGAAGCTTATGTAGTTTCGGTGTTAATTTTGGTCCATCGGTTGGCATCACGTGTGTTAAATTTATGCATGACTTTCTCGTGTGCTTCCGTCAAATCAATGCCCAGCGAGTTGGCAAAACAGATAGTAATGAAGAGAATATCACCGAGCTCCAATTCGATCGAATTATCAGCTTCGGAGCTTTTCTTCGGTTTCTCCCCATGAGCATGATTGACTTCTCGGGCTAGTTCACCCACTTCTTCCGTCATTCTGGCCAGCATCGCTAAAGGGCTGAAATAACCTTCCTTAAACTGGGAAATATAAGTATCAACCTCTTGTTGTATATCTTTAAGTGTACGTTCCGACATGTTCACCCTTCTTTCTATCTTCTTCAACAGGCCATCGTTACTATGTTAAACTAAACAAGAAACGTTGACAAATTTTTTCGATTTCCAATATGCTTATGGAGGAACGCGAATGATCTTTAAAGAACGATTCACGGATCAGTTTACAAATGTCATCATGATCATGATCGGTACAGCCATATACGCTTTCGGCTTGCATTATTTTGTTATTTCCAATGAGTTAATGGAGGGTGGATTAACAGGCGTATCCTTACTGCTCAAGTACGTATTAAACATACCTCCATCTATCTCCACTTTGTTATTCAATATTCCTCTCTTCTATATCGGTTGGAAAAACTTCGGCAGAGGTCCGATGCTGTATACTATCCTTGGTGTATTGTCGCTGTCCTTCTTTCTATGGATTATGGAAATTCTCATCCGAATTGGCTTTCTGATCCCCTTTCACACCACTCAGGATTACTTCCTTGCAACGCTCTATGCCGGTATTACGCTTGGGACTGGACTCGGGTTGGTGTTCCGTTTCGGTGGCACAACAGGAGGTTCTGACATTCTTGCCCGTATAGGACACAAGAAGAAAGGATGGAGTGTCGGACAAGTCATCCTTATCATCGATGTCATTGTCATCGGCTCCTCCTTTCTCTATTTACCTAAAGAAAAAGTTCTCTATTCGCTTGTTGCCGTATTCGTTACTTCACGCATCATTGACTACATTTCTGAAGGGGCTTACGCCGCTAAAGCCTTTACGATTATAACCGATCACGCAGGCAGCTTGGCACAATCCATTACGAAGGAGCTGGACAGAGGTGTAACCCTCTTTCCGGCTAAAGGCGCCTATTCCGGCCATCAAAAAGAAGTTGTGTATTGCGTGGTGTATCGTTATGAAACAAGACGGCTTCGTGAGCTCATTAAAGCTATGGATCCCAGCGCTTTTATTATTATCGGGGACGTGCATGATGTGATTGGCGAAGGCTTCAAAACGCAATAAAGCAGCAAAAAGTTGAGAGGCTTTTTCAAGCGATCTCAACCTTTTTGCTGCTTTACCTATTTTCACTTTCTTTGGTCTGCTTCATGGAAACAATGTGCCTTCCTGATTGATACATTCTCCAACCAGCAAATGAAAGGACACTTACGATGATAAGGCCAATTCCTAATGACCAAATAATTGGTTGTCTTGGATCTGTGATTGGAACGAAAGCCATTGCATCCTTATTTCTCATGAACAGCTCATTAATGATGCGATCGAAATGATCCAGGCCTGACTCTAGTTGACGAAGCGGTAATGGGGAGGTATCTAAATTCGAACGGATATGGACCAGAATAGAATCCAATTGTTCTACCGATCCCGCATCTCGACTAATGAGTATGGAGGGCCGAATTACAGCGATGTGTTGAGAAAGCTTGCCAAAATTTGTTATGGCTTCCTGCTTTTTATTCACTCTTATCGCTTCACTGAGGCCAATCCTGTCATCTTGCAGCACTTTATAATATTGAAGCCACATAGGCTGATTTTTATGCGTTAAGGCGTCCGTAGCTAGACGAATTTTGGCAACCGCGATTTGTCCATCTTCCGGAGAATACTTCACTGCATTATAAACCCGCTTCGCCTGCGTAATCGTTTCAGTCAATGCGTTCAGCCCTTCTACAGAAGTAATCCCCTCAAAATGGATCTTTGGAATCTGATCCGACAATTGCATGAGCTTGCTGCGCGCTTCGATAACTTGGCCATCCATCGTGTTCTTGTACATCTCATCGGCAATTTGGTTCAAAAATTGTATTTTCTGAATCTCCGCAGCATTCGCAACCGGGACAGTTTGGATGCTTGTCCTGCTGGCACCCGCGCATGCAGCGCTTATTGTAATCATGAGTGTCAACATAAGTGCAGTGGTGAACCGTTTCACTAAGGTAACATGAAACATGGGACATCCCTCCTTCACCATCATCATATGGAGGTTTGTCCCAATTTAGACCAGTGAACGATGTCACTTATTATTCTTTTTTTCACGCAAAAGCAGACATACAATCGAAATTAAAATGCCTAAAACACTTAATCCTATCGTGAACCATTGGATCGTGAATAGATATGGATGGAGAACTTCAGAGAGCCATGGAAACGTTCCTTTTTGATAGTCCATGAAATCATTCGAAAATGACCAGATTGCCACAAGACAGATTGCAGTCAAACCATAGGTGTACCAACGTACAAACAGAAGGACTTCCAACGCCATCGCCAAGTGAGAAATCGTCAACATCCAGCCATCCCAACCTACTGGAACATCCAACCAAGCTCCAGCCCAAATCATGGTTACGGCCCATATCCCATACTTGAATGAAGTAATAAGTGCAAACGCTTCAATAAAGCCGCGCAATGCCTTGTACGCTTTACTTCGTGGCTTGTCGAAAGCTCGATCCGCTAACAAATAACCAACTGACAACGTAAAGAACAAGCTTGCAGTCGGACTATCCGGTACAAATAACACATACCCTATCGGATGTTGAGCAATCGTTTCGATCATTTGAGCCCAGTACCATTCATAGCCATATACCGTGCCTAAGAAGTTAAAAATAAAAAATAACCATAGCATGGTTTTACTCAATAAAAAAGACTTGCTCCAAAATAATGAAAAGGACAACCCTTGCCGCAACGAAGCTCCTCCTCTGGGCCTATCGATTTAAAAAAACCTGATCGCTTCCGCGATCAGGTTCTGTTTTTTATTGCGCTTTTTGCTTCGACAACCAATCCGCAAGCTTATCAATATCAGCATCTGAGAAGCCTTTATCAATGTTCGCTTGATATTGTTTACCCATGTTGCCTTTACCATTTTTGATGATACCCAGAATTTCTTCTTTGGAATGCTTATCACCAACACCTAGCAAAGCAGGTACGCCTGAAGCTGGCATTCCTTTAAGTCCAGCACCGTGGCAAGACAAGCAAGTCGCCTTCTTATACAGTTCTGCACCAGGATCATCCGCAGCCACAATCGCAGCAGCTTTCTTCGTTTCTTTGGAAGCGCCGCCGCCTGCAGCTGCACCCTTATTCGCGTGTAATTCTTCCTCACGCTTGATGTGCTCAGGAATGATGTTTTTCTCTTTTAATTCAACTTGGTAATGTGACCATGATGTATACGTCAAGTACGTACATGCTACCAAGGACAAAATCATCAAAGATGATGCAATCGGTCTTCTGTAGAAACGACGCTCTTTACCTGTGTCTAAGAATGGAGCAAGAAGTAAGCCTCCAAACAGCAAACCAGGTACAACTACCGCTCCAAGAACGACGTAATCTCCTGATGTATAGGGGTATTTCAGCAATTGATACATGAATAAGAAGTACCAATCCGGCATTGGAATGAAAGCTGTGTTTTTAGGATCCGCAGGATAACCTAGCGGAGCTGGATCGGACATAACTAGTACTAGCATACCGACTAGAACAACTACACCAACCATCCATTCTTTCAACAAGAAGTTAGGAATGAACGCTTCTGATTTTCCCGGATATGCAGAATAATCTCTAGGAATCAGTCGTTGCTCTTGAGATTTCTTAACTACGCGGGAATCTCCTACGTAAACGATTTTTTCGTCAGACTTATGACCATGCGCCACGCAATGACCCTCCTTTCAATTATAGCGGTCCGGAAATACCTTGTTTGCGAATCATAAAGAAATGTCCGGCAAGCAAAGCGAGCAGAACGCCCGGCAGGAAGAATACATGAATGGCGAAGAAACGAGTCAGTGTTTGTGCGCCAACAATATCTCCACCTTGCAGCAATGTCTCAATGTACGGTCCCGCGAGCGTACGGACGCTGCAATCTTCATACCTACTTGCGTAGCAAAGTACGCTTTGTTATCCCATGGAAGCAGATAGCCGGTAAAACCAAGCCCTAACATAACGAAGAAAATGAGCATGCCTACCACCCAGTTCATTTCACGTGGCGCTTTATAAGAACCAGTGAAGAACACGCGCAGGGTATGTAAAAACATCATAACAATAACTAAACTAGCTCCCCAGTGGTGCATACCTCTAACGATTACACCGAAAGCTACTTTATGTTGTAAGTAATCAACACTCGCATAAGCGTTGATAATATCAGGTGTGTAATACATCGTTAAAAACATACCTGACAAAATTTGAATGACTGTAATGAAAAACGTCAGTCCGCCGAAACAATATACGAACGCAGAAAAATGATGAGCAGGGTTAACGTGCTCAGGAACCTCGTGGTCTGCTACATCCCTCCACATTGGCGTAATATCAAGACGTTCGTCAATCCAGTTGTATACGTTTTTAAACATCTGATCGTGACGCCTCCTTATACTCTTGTGTTAGCATGCAGTTGTCCCACGTAAACGAAACCATTTTCAACTTTGGTTGTGTACTCGTCCAATGGTTTCGGTGCTACCGCAAGGTTCTTCCCATCTTGGGTATAGTGAGCACCATGACATGGACAGAAGTACTGATCCTTGTAAGCTGGATTATCATTCCAGTTTACCGTACATCCGAGATGCTTACAGGTTGGATTCAATGCAAAGATCTTGCCGCCGCTGTCTTTGGAAATCCACGCAACCAGTTCAGCATCACTTTCGTACCATCCATCTACTTGATGAACTTGAAACGTAAACGCTTGTGGAGCATTTGTAATTTTACTTTCTTCGACAACTTTAATCCAATCCGATGCTTTCTTAGATTGAAGGACAGGGTCTACGGCAAACCTTATCATCGGAATGATAATACCGGCGCCCATGAATCCCCCAGCGCCACCAAGGGTGTAAGAAAGAAATTGTCGACGAGACATTTCGCGTTTGGTCCCGGGTTTCTTCCCATGCTGCTCTTCAATGTGATTGTTGTGATCACTCATTCTCAGGTCTACCCTCCTACATTGGCCGATGTCAGAACCCTCTTAGACATCAGTTACCTCTATCACGTGTCGTTCGACATTACACTACATAACTAGGACATTACTAATAATAGCCTACGACTACTAGGTCGTCAAGAATCCATAACTCCTTTTGAGCGATTGAAATCTTGGCCTTCGGACAAATTTTAACGAAATTGTCACAACTTTTTGGTAGCCACAGAGATCCATTACTCCCCTTATCCTGCGCATTTTTTTTCCAATAATACGCTTTTGTATGAAAGTTAATCAACTTGCTGCCATAATTGCTGCACTTGTTTGCTGATACTTGACTTCATCTCGACAGATTGGCTTGTCCATTGCTCCATATCCAGGATAATCATCAAGTCTGTATCATCCGCTTTCCATTGCGCTGCTTCTGTATGTATAGAAAGCACAATCACATAACGAAATCCTGAACGCTTAAGACGAAGAGAGATGGTTTGCAACTGCTCCCTCATATCCGCTCCCGCTATGTAATGCAGCGCCGGATAGGTCACGACTCTTCCTTTATAGGGAAGCTCGATGGTTTCAAGCGCATCACGCAATTGCTCCAAAGATCTTGTTACCTGCGCGGGGTCTTCAAAACCTGTCAAACCGGTTATTGGGAGCAAGCAAGTATCTAAATATGGTTTCAAATCCGGCCATTCTTGCACAGGTATTTCATTAAATTTCAAAAGATGGTACCTCCCCTATCATTTACAAAAGCTGATCTTGCTATGTAAGCTGATTCGAACTCTTCTTGTACTTTAATCCGTCCTTACCGGGCTGTCAATGACTAGCCCAGTTTGTCCTCGCAATGCTTCCATGGCATTATCCAGATCCTTTTCCTTAATCACAATATATGGGCTCTCCCACTCACCGTCCAAATGAATAAAGTTGACAGCCGATGGTTTCAAATCTCGATACGAACTCATATAGGTGCGAAGTTCATCCGCGGGAACATCCGTTTTAATGGTCTCCCCGATAATATCGAGTACTTTCCCCCAAGCAGCAAGTCCATTTAGCGAAGTCATTTTATCCAGTAATTGATTCAGCACAAGCTGCTCTCTTTGGTTGCGTTCGATATCAGAAGATTCCGCGGTGCCTAAATTCGATTTGCGATAACGAACATAGTCAAGCACCTGTTTGCCATCCAGCAGTTGACTTCCTCTATTTAAATGAATATGGGTACCATCACTGTCATCCTCATATCGCATATCCATTTCTACGTCGATCATCATTCCTCCAAATTGATCGACTAACCGGCGAAAGCCTTCAAAATTGATTATTGCCATATAGTCTATAGGCACTTGATATATGTCGCTAAACATTTTTTTTGTTTCCATTAAAGCTGTCTGTTTGTTTTTATTATAATTATAGGCATAGAAATAATTCGCTTTGTGTGAAGTTTCCAAACCTGACTTTGCAGACGTGATTTCAAGATCTCTGGGGATGGAAACAATCGTTGCCTGATGCGAAATTGGATTGACACTCGCAAGCATTAAGACATCCGTATTCAGAGACCCGTCACTTCCTTCTCTCTCGTCTACAGCCGCTAAAAGAAAAGTAATCGGTTTATTCAATGCTTTCGTGACATGCTGGACTGGGATGATGTTATTTACATTTACTCCGCTCTGATTCTGCCTAACACTAGGATCTTGCGCAGCTATATGATTGATCGTTTGATTTACTTTGTTATAAATGAAAGCGGCATAAACGGAAACCGAAGCAGCGAGCAGACCGAAGATCATTAGGGATATGACAATTGGCTTTCGTAATCTCGGTTTTTTTATTCGTTTGTTCATAGAAAACACCTCTTGTATGTAGTCATTCTTTATTAAATGGACGCAATCACAGCTGAATTTAGTTCTTTTTTAGACAATAGACAACAAAAAAAGATGTAGGAGCAGCGTCCCTACATCTTTTTATTCATTCTTATTTCATCTACCAACACATACTACCCCATAGATTGTATGGTTCTAAGCTCTGATGTGAGTGCCAGAAAAGTAGCTTGATCCCCTTTTGCTAATGCACAATCAATCTCTTTATAGAGATTTTCTTCTTTATGTTTGCGTATGGCGTCATCCCAAACCATTTCCGCGAAAAGTGCCAGCAGCGCATCGTTAGATACATTCATTTTTCCCATGAGACCTACCTCCAAATGTTGTCCGCGGTTTGTCAGGAGCTTCATTTTCGCAGAAATAAGTAAAACTAAAAATCTTGTGTATGCTCCTACTTCATCATATTCATTCAGCCCTTGAAAGCTTCCATCAAACGCCCGTTTCAGCAGGAATGTGCCTTTACCTAATTGCCTTACTTTCGGTACGTCATCTGCTTTATTGCTCCGCATATAGCTCAATCTTGTCTTCTTCTGCTACAAATGTACCTTGTATGACCTTCTTGCCAAGCTTTGTGACTTGAATCACCGAGCCCTCTTCTTGATCCTCCCCGATTCGGATAAGACCTAAGTGCATCATCATTTGTAAAATACGCTGCTCGACAATCGATTCCGAAGTGTCGTAATAAAATGGCTTCACCAATTGACAAAGAACTCCGCCAAGCGATCCTGCTGTTACCCAGTTTCCTCCTAAACGCTCGATCCATTGAGCAATGCTTTGAACGTTTGGAATAGGGTTTTTATAGAGACGCAGCCAGAAGCGATACACATCAGCCAGATTTTCCTTCTTCCTTTCCAGCAATCTTGTTTTCCCTTCTTCTGTTAAGTGAAGCGTCTGCGCTTGCTCCCGGATGTACTGATGGTAATAACAATAATCATAAATAAACGAAAAGCGATTCGGATATTCCTTAAACATGCGACCATACCCAAATCTCCATACGCCCCTGGGAACCATCTCTTCTTGCACAGACAAACGGTCAATGATTTGTTGAAGCTGCCTTTTATACATGGCACCATCCGCTGTCAAAGGAATCTCATCATGATGTGAGATGTATGTTAAGAAGTGGAAAATATCCTCTACGATTAACATTTGTTCATCTCGGTAAACGTTAGGTTCATCCGTTAGTTTCAAAGCTTGTTTGAACTGACTGGTTAACACATCGCTAAATCTATTCTTCAAATCCTGGGGAACATGAAACAAATACTTGGTTTGCTGCGAATAGCCATTAAACAACCATCCCAGCTGTTTAAACTTAATAATCATTTCACGCGGGTTCCAATCGGATTTATCCTCCTGCTGAAATCTGGCTTGTCTAACTCTAGCGGTCAGCTCCTCGATACTGAATGCATTGCGAGGATCGAAGAGCAGCGAGTTCAAAAAGCGGATGTCTTCCAAATTTAAATTCTCAATCTGCTTTTGGAATATCTCGCGGCGCAGCGCTGTGTTTAATATCGATTGAATCAGTTCATTTTTGGAATGACCATTGCATTCACAATTATACGTATGTGCGATTCGTCCTAAATCATGAATATCTGCATAGCTAAGCATGTCCGCTAGGTTCATTTCCATCTTCAATCCCCCAATTGGCGAAGCTATCAGCTCCGAAGTTTCTAGTAACCATTATGGGATTTTTTCCCGAAAATATTCCAACACAAATAAAAAAACATGACACATTGCATGCGTCATGTTTCCTATTCCATTGCTTATTCGATTGTCTATTGCAAGTGAGCTAAGCAATTATACAATTGAAGCTCCCAAGCCTCATCTTGTCGTAATAGAATTGTTAGAGAAGTATTTTGTAAAAAATCTTCATGATTCATTTTCAAAACTCTAAGAATCTGAACGATAAACCCACCATGAGAGATTAACAAAATTTTACTAGTGGGATAGTTCTGAATCAACTCCCCTTCTAATTCTGACCAACGTTTCCATAGATCGCCATCCGATTCCTGACCTAGTTCCTGAAGCTTCCAGTCGGCCCCCCAGCGCTCTTCGCGTTCAGCTGCTGTAGTTCCCTCCACCAGACCATATTTACGCTCACGAAGCCTTCTATCCGTATGTAAGAAGGGAATGCCTGAAAGTTCGGAAACAATTTGTGCAGTCTCTTTCGCTCTTGTCAAATCACTGCTTATGATACCTGCCCAATCTTCCTTGGCTAATCTCATTCCCAGTAATCTAGCTTGTTCACGGCCCTCTTCCGTTAAATCTGTATCAAGTTGGCCTTGCAGTTTGCCTAAACGATTCCACTCTGTGCTTCCATGACGTATGAATCCAATCGTGGTCATTCCTAGCCCCTCCATCTTACTATAAATGAAAAATGCTCCTACAGGAGCATTAAGCTTTCGTTCTTGATAACCAATTCATAATAATTATTGTCCCGATTAAACCTAAAATCGAAACCACCAATAAGTAGTGTGGATAAGAATGAATAGGACCTACATGGAATCGAAGAGGTTCCATAAAACTGGGATTCAAACTTGCGACCGCATCCCCCATTTTATGCCCATTCATAGATTCTGTACCCGTAGCTTTCAGAGCTTGTGGAGCTTCCAAATCGAACAAGGAATTGTCTGCTAAAGCAACGGCGGATTGCGGTGTGCCCTCATAGACAATGGCAAATAAAAAACTAAACACAAACAATGCTAAACAAAAGGCAATAACGGCAGTGAGATTCCTTCTGAACGTGTAGGAAATCGCGTACATACGCTCTGGTACAGGAATTCGCCATGATTCATTCTCATAAATCCGATTCATCACCTTCGCGGAAACCATCGGCTCGTAATCAGGCAGTTCCTTGTCCATTGCGGCCGTACGTATGAGAAGCGTACTTTCTTCCCATATTAGAAATTCCTCGGCACAGGCTGGACAAGTCTCAATATGCTTATCCACTGCGGCACGTCTCAGGTCATCATTCGGCAAATCCCAATATACCCCAAATAATTCCTGGATGTCACTACACTTCATAGCTTTTTCATCCCTTCGATTCTTCAAATATCGGTTCACTGAAATAAGGATCCAACTGCAACTTAACCGATGCCCTGGCTCTGAATAATAAAGATTTCACGGAGCTTACCGTCTGACCTAGTATGTTCGCGATTTCCTGATAATCCATTTGGTCGTACTCTCTAAGTATTAAAGCCGATCGTTGTTTCTCCGGTAAACTATTTATAGCTTCACGTACCATCGATACTTTTTCGTTGCGGAGCATGGCTTGTTCAGGCATAGCGTCAAAGGATGCGTGTGGGGTTAATCCGCTTTGTTCCAAAGATACTTGAACGCTTTTATTTTTGCGCAGTTCACTGAGAACTGTATTCCTGGCTATGGTATATAACCATGTGGAAAATGAGGCCTCGACTTCACGGAATGAATGCAAGCTGCGGTACGCTTTATAAAATGTTTCATTACACAAATCTTCAGCAATAGCCTCCAATTGCGTACTCTTCAGCATATGGAAAATAAAGGCAAGGATTTTACGCTCATAACGACGCATAAGCTCATTATAAAGCTGAACATTTCCATCCTTGATTTCTCTAATCAACTGGGAATCGGTCATTACGTGGCGACCCTCCTCGCGATTCCGGGTACCACTCCAACTGTTCATACATGTTGTACTTTAGGTGGAGTGAAAAGTTGCGATAATTTGTAAAAAATTAATGAATTGTTATTCTCATAATTACTTACCTATAAAGTTTCTTGATAAATCACGAAAATCCTGCTCCATTCGACAAAAAGTTAGTGAACTCATTTGTGCCGTTAGGTTAAATGTAAGTTATAGACAACGATTCTTCTTTCCCATTATATAATATAAACTCAAAAATATGGTACTAAAACACAAAAAAAAACCGCCGAATCGGCGGTTGCACTTATGGTGCGATTATCGGATAGGAGTGGAGAGAAACCATACTGTACTTTTATTATATGTATACGGTTTCATTCTGTCAACACTTATTTTGAAAACGTTTACTTGTATTTTTTATTTCAATGATTGCAATTGATGACGTTTCGCTTGTTTGATCAAATTGTTGATAGATTGGGCTTGAACATATGGACTCCCTGCATTTATTCGAGGAATTTGCATAGGATCTGATTTTAAAGAAGCGATACCTGTCTTTGTTGTAAATCCGTATTTAATGCCTGCCTCATGCAGAAAATCTATCGTTTGATCATCATAGCTTCCAAAGGGGTACGCATAGGCATCGACGGACTTAGCCCCATTTAGTTCAATCAGCTTTGCCATACTTTTCTTTGTGTCGGAGATAACTCTTAATTTAAGTTGATCATCCGTCTCCATGCTTCCATTAATCATAAATTTGTTGTTCAACATGGGCTTGCCATCTTTCTGTACATGCATCTGATCCGAATGAGATTGAAAATCAATATTCGGATTTTCTTTTCTCATACGCACAATGTCTTCTCTTGATAAGGAAGGCAATTGGCTTCCCTGAGGATTTTCCAGATCTTTGGTTATGACAAAATTAACCGCGGGAATATGCATTTTTTTCAGAATCGGATAAGCATTCGTGTAAAAACTTCTGTAACCATCGTCAAACGTAATCAAAACAGCATTATCAGGGATATCCGCACCCTTGGTCATGAAATTTTTAAATTGATCCATGGTGATGAAACGGAATCCATTACGGTTCAATGCTTCCAACTGGGTCTTAAAAAGTTCGGTTGTGATGGTTACTCCGCCTTGCAGGTGATCATCAATGTGGTGGTACACGAGCACAGTAACTTCTTTGGAATAAATGACATCTTTGGCGCTCACAAGAGAAGGAAAAAAATTAATAAATACGAGTAAAAAAAGCAATAAGTACTTCCACATTGTACGAATCATCATCACGTTCGCCTCACCCTTGGAGTAATAAATATACTACAGCAGATGTCATTATAGCATACCGTCATTTGTTTGAGTATTCTTTTAAAATAGATTCAAAAAAGCTGAATGCACTCCGCTTTTGATCCATCATCAAAAGGGGTTCATTCAGCTTTTTATATGTCCATGACATTTAGACGTGAACAGCATAATCTTGCCCAAGCAGCCCTGTTGCTCGATCTGCATCATCTTGATTACGAAAGGACAGACGGAGAATACCCGGTACGTCTTCACGGCTCTCAATGATTTGGATATTGCTCAGATTAATTCTAGCATTACCTAGTAATGTTGTGATTTGGCCAATAATCCCAGGATGATCAGGAATATCGACATAAATATCGAATAAGGATGTAATCATGCCTTTTCTTCGTTCAGGCAGATGACTGCGAAATTCACCAGCCATGCGAAACTGTTCGGCGATCCCTTCACCGTCACTGTTTTCCAGCAAAGCAATAAAGCGAGAGATTCCAAGATTCCAATCGGTCAAAAGCTTCAGCAGCACCTCACGGTTATTGAGAAGAATGTCTCGCCAAATCGTAGGCTCACTTGAGGCAATACGTGTAATATCCCTGAAACCACCAGCAGCCAAATTTTGATACAAGGGATTCGTTGAGTTGTATTCTCTAACTTGATTCACCAGTGCTACAGCAATAATATGCGGTAAATGACTAATCGCTCCTACAATATCATCGTGTTCACGAGCATCCACCTGTACAATCTGTGCTTTCGTCAACTTCAAAAGATTCGCAAGTCGATCTACTTCATCTTGAGGTGTACCTTTTGCAGGTGTCAATACATAAAACGCATTCTCGAAAAGATAAACGGAAGCAGCTTCTACCCCATGTCGTTCAGAGCCAGCCATAGGGTGGCCGCCAATAAAGTAAATGCCTTCCCTAACTAACGCAGCAGCACTTTCGGTCACGGAAGCTTTCGTGCTTCCAACATCTGTAATAATGCATCCTTTTTTCAAAGGAAGCTTTACCAATTGCTTGACATAGTCCTCCAGCATACCTACCGGTACACACAGAAAAATATAATCCGCTCCTTCTACTGCTTCTTCCATAGACGTTGTAGCCACATCAACAACATTCCTTTTGAGCAGTTTCTCAACAGATCTTGGATTGGGTGAGTGGCCAACAACGGTAAATTCCGGTTTTCCTTTATAGCATAGCGCGAGTGATCCACCGATCAGTCCAACGCCAAATATCGCAATTTTCGTCATGAAATCAACCTTTATACATTTATATTAGGCTTGTACGGCAACTTCATTAAGAATGATCGTTAATGCCGCAATGAATTTTTCATTTTGTTCGCGTGAACCAATAGTGACACGAATGGATGTCGGAAAACCAAGCTGATGTCCTCCACGAACAATAATACCTTTGCGCAATAAGCCATTGAATACTTCTCCGGCAGGACGTTTGACATTGACCATAACAAAGTTTCCATGTGCTGGGAAAGCCTCCAACCCTAGCAGATCAAACTGTTCTGTTAAGTAATGTAGACCCGCTGTGTTTGCTTCTCGACAGCTGTTAATAAAATCCTGGTCTTTTATCGCAGCAAGAGCCGCGGCTTGAGCAAATCTGGTCGTATTAAACGGTTCTCGTACTTGATTAATCGAACGGATAACATCCGGGTGTCCGATTCCATAGCCGATTCGTAAAGAAGCCAAGCCATAAATTTTGGAAAAAGTACGCAAAGCAATCACATTACGGTATTGTCCAATCAGCTCAATGCTGTCAGGAAATTCACCAGTCGTATTGTATTCGCAGTAAGCTTCATCCAAAACAACAAGCACATGCGCAGGCACCTTAGCTAAGAAAGCTTTAATTTCTGCATCTGTATTCATGGTGCCGGTCGGATTGTTCGGATTACAAATCCATAGGATCTTGGTTCGATCTGTAATGGCTGCCAGCATAGCATCTAAATCATGAGTCCCATCTTTCAAAGGAACCTCGATGGATATTGCGCCTTCAATCTCACAGTTATGCTTGTACTGCGGGAATGTATGTGTAGCCATGACAGTTTCATCACCTTGCACAAGAAAAGCTCTGGCCAGCATCAAAATGACTTCATCTGAACCCGCACCGAAAATAAGTTGATTGGTTGCTACACCTAGGAATTCAGCAACAGCAGCTGTTAATTGAACCGCACCGCCATCGGGATACAAACTCAGGTTGGAAAGCTCTGCCTCAATAGCCGCCTTCGCTTTAGGGGAGGCGCCAAAAGGGTTTTCGTTGGAAGCCAGCTTCGTGACTTCGGTCAAGCCGAGCTCACGTTTTACTTCTTCAATAGGTTTGCCTGGTTGATAAACGGGTAAATGCACAATCGTTTGTTTCGGTTTCATGGTGGTCACCTCGTCAATTAATGTCCGAACCTTTTAATTGTCCCACAAAAATAATTAAGATGCAAAAAGGTAGTTTACCTTTATTTGCTGATTTTCAAGCTTCACGTGTAGGACTGTTTCAAATGATCAATGAACTATTATGTATGTATCAAGCAAGAAGGTACGCTTCCATTCATCAATGTTCTTCCCCAACTTAGTGATAGCTAACAATTACGAGTGTAACGCTTTAAAGCCAAACAGTAAATAGGAAATTTCATATTTCCATTCGTAAATAAAATTAAATTGATGCATTTGCGTCACAGTCAGCGGATCTAACTATCCATTTATTCCATTATTTGAGAAATTAAAAGCTTTGTCGGAAGTAGGGGTTCAACTTTATGTTTGAAAATGCGCGCGGCTGAATCGACGGAACCATACAAATTCTCACCTGATTGATATCTATAAGCATGTTTTCCATGCTTACAGTGATATTGGCTGACTTTTTTCCCTCTGTAACAAGGAAAAACAGCGTTACATCTGGAGTTTCCCCCCGCCCACCACTTTTCCATCTCTATAAGCATGTTTTTCGTGCTTACAGTGTCGTTGGCCGGCTTTTCTCCCCCTGTAGCAAGGAAAAACAGCGTTACAACAGGAGTTTCCGTCCGCCCACCCGCCACATGAAATAATTTATGTGGATCAAGAATCCAAAGTAACAGATAATACCAAATCGTTGTAGTCAAGTTCACACTCATTTGCTACACTAAGAATTGACATAATTAGAGCAAATACTCCATCCGATGGGGAATAACATGTGGGCTGTGATCGTATATTCTCCTTATTTCTTTGGTTGTTATTAAGTGGAATCATTATTTACTCAGTATTAATAATGATTATGAATCGAAATCAAAACAAGAAAATGCAACAGGAAGCCGCGCAAAAAGGGGCTATTTCTGCTCTACAAGCTATTTATGTAGATGGTTTAGGCATAAGAAAGAATGCCTTATGTCAATTATTCTGCTTTGAAGACAGATTGCTAATAGAAGTAGATTCATCAAAATTCGAAATCAGTTTTGATCGATTACGAGCCGCGGTTGTGAAAAGCGAGCAGGAATTGATTGAACAAAGCAAAAGTGTTGTTGGGAGAGCAATTATTGGAACTCTCTTGTTACCGGGACTTGGGACAATTGTCGGTGGAATGTCCGGTATAGGAACAAAAAAGAAAAAAGGCAAGAGAAATTACTATCTAATTCTCAATTATTTAGATTCCAAAGGGGATCTTAAAGGAATCACATTCAAAGAAGATTTGAATATCTTAAGAATGAATAAATTTTGCCAAGAAATTAATGACTCATCGAATCGATTGCATCCAGAAATAGTTCAGTTATGACCATAAAGAACGATAATTAAATTGTTTTAAATATGAAAAGAAAGACCAACTCACAAGCTGATGCCGGAATCCTATAGATGTCAGCTTGTGAGTTTTCTCGATGCTCACTATCCCCTATGACTTTTTGGGTATGTGGAATAACTCATATATGATTGATTTGTAGTGTTTCTGCTTTTTATTTCTTTAAGAAACAAAAACACCCCCTAGAAATTTCATCGGCTTAACCCAAAGGTTTTCCAATGTCGATTCTAAGGGGATAACATTCATCAGATCAACCAGTGAGTTTTTCCAATGTCTTTGCATGTGTGCACTTATTATCATATAATAACCTATCATTTTCCAAGGTTATCCTAGAGGGGGCCGTTCAATATGAATAGGGCTTTTTATTTACCTTTTAGTTGCTCCACAAAGCTTCTAATTTGCGAAAGCCCTTCCGGATGTGCAGCATCGGCCTCTAGATGATGCATAGCAGCTTCTATCGTGCGCACAATAGCACTGCCTACGACTACACCGTCACATAGCTTCTCAAAGCGTTCTACTTGTTCACGAGTCGAAATACCAAAGCCGACCACGATCGGCACGTTAGCCGCTTCTCTTACGGTTGAAAGGAAATCCTCGATTCCCCCGAAAAATTCCGCTCTCTCTCCGGTTACGCCTAAAGATGAAACACAATAGACGAATCCTTTAGCTGCTGCCGCAATCCGTTTGACTCGCTCGTTGGATGTAGGAGCGACAAGCGGTATTAGATGTATGCCATACTTTTCGGCAATAGCTTTTGTTTCCTTATCTTCTTCCATGGGAAGATCAGGAATGATAATGCCGCTGATTTCATTATCCTGCATAGCTTTAAAAATACGTTCCAAACCAATCTGCAAAACAGGGTTATAATAAGTAAATAGAATAAATGGCAGCTTAGAGCCTCTGTTGCGTGCCTGACGGGCAACGTCAATGACATCAAAGATGGAAATTTTACGCTGTAAAGCCCGCTCAGAGGAGCGTTGGATAACGGGACCGTCGGCTAATGGATCCGAATACGGTACGCCTAATTCAATCAAATCAGCACCAGCGCGTTCCATCTCCAAAATAAGCTCTAAAGATGCTTCCAGAGAGGGATCCCCAATGGTCAGGAATGGGATCATGGCTGTTTCTCCACGTTCTTTGAGCTCGGCAAATCGTTGATCAATACGGTTCATCGCTTACTCCCTCCCTATCCCAAGATAACTCATAATGGATTCAACATCTTTATCGCCCCGTCCAGAAAGACTTACGATAATAGTTTCATCTTTGGACATGGTTGGGGCTAATTTAACCGTATGAGCAATCGCATGCGCACTTTCCAGAGCTGGAATAATCCCTTCAGTCCGACTTAACAACTGGAGCGCATCCAACGCTTCCTGATCCGTAATTGGATAATACGCAGCACGTTCAATATCCTTAAGGTAGGCATGTTCGGGACCAATGCCCGGGTAATCCAAACCTGCGGAAATGGAGTGAGCCGGCTGTACTTGACCAAATTCGTCCTGCAGCAAATAGCTCATTGACCCCTGAAATACGCCCGGTGATCCTTTGGTCATTGTCGCTGCATGCTCTTCGGTTTCCACACCACGCCCAGCAGCTTCTACCCCGATCAACTTTACGCTTTCGTCCCCAACGAATGGGTAGAAAATCCCCATTGCATTGCTGCCGCCGCCAACACAAGCAACGACTGCATCCGGCAGCCTGCCTTCACTTTCCAAAATCTGCTCGCGGGACTCGTCGCCGATAACACGTTGAAAGTCGCGCACCATCATCGGATAAGGATGCGGTCCTGTTACGGAGCCAAGAATATAGTAAGTGTCTTCCACATGGCTGACCCAGTAGCGTAGAGTTTCGTTACAAGCATCTTTGAGCGTACGCGTACCTGACATAACGGGAATAACCTCAGAACCTAATAGCTTCATACGGAAAACATTGAGCTGCTGACGTTTCGTATCTTCTTCCCCCATGAATACTTTACATTCAAGTCCCATAAGCGCAGCTACCGTCGCTGTAGCAACACCATGCTGACCGGCTCCGGTCTCAGCAATTACTTTCTTTTTGCCCATTCGTTTCGCAAGAACCGCTTGCCCGATGGTGTTGTTGATTTTATGTGCGCCTGTATGATTTAAATCTTCACGTTTCAAATAGATTTTTGCCCCGCCCAGCAATTCCGTAAGACGTTCAGCGTAATAAAGCGGAGTAGGTCTACCGGAATACTGCTTTTGCAAGTAACGAACCTCGGCAATAAATTCGGGATCATCTTTATATTGAGCATAAGCTTGTTCAAGCTCATTTAATGCATTCATCAATGTCTCCGGCACATAACGGCCGCCGAATTTGCCGAATCTGCCGTGCTCGTCTGGTACTTGTGTCACTTTCGGGTCACCCTTTCAACAAATGAGATAATTTTCGCGATATCTTTGACACCATCGGTTTCCACACCACTGGAAACATCCACACCATCTGGATGATACGTATTTACTAGTAGATCAACATTATCAGGCTGAAGGCCGCCAGCTACAAGCAGCTGCACGCCTGCGTTTCGAGCCCATTCCTGGTAAACAGGGATGCAGTCCCAAGCAAAAGTGGTGCCCGATCCTCCGCCATAAATAGGGTCAAACGTGTCCAAAAGAATCGCATCAACCGCACCGCGATAAGGATCTAATTGAGCAGCTACCGCTTCTGGCGTAGGGATGGCACTATCCGACTTGGAAATCGAAACCGATTTAAACACGCTCACCTGAAATTGCTCACGCGTCCAACGGCAAAATTCTGGCGTTTCCTTACTATGAAGCTGAACTACATCTAAGGGTGCTGCAGCTAAGATATGTGCTAACTGCTCTTCAGTCGGATTCACAAATACCCCTACGGTTTGTGGGACAGTCGCACCTTTCTCTTTTTCCGCCTTCAAAAAAGAAATCAGCTCGCCCGCCTTCTCCGGAGTGACCTGCCGCTTACTTGGAGCAAAAACAAAACCAATATACGTGATCGGCAAATGCGCGACCGATTGTAATATTTCAACACTTTGAAGTCCACAAATTTTGACTTTAGAAACCGTTGGTACAGCCATCAGAATTCGCCTCTTTCCACTACAATTGAGTCGGAGCTTTCCTTAGTGTGCCCATCAAATCATGAACCGCCTGTTCGACGACAGGTTGACGCATGAAATGCTCGCCAATCAATACAGCGTGGGAGCCGATTTGCTGCAAATAGGACATATCCTGAACCGTTGATATCCCACTCTCACTTACAACCGTCTTCCCTGCAGGAATATACTGAATAAGTTCTTCCGTTGTTCCCAAATCCGTGACGAACGTCTTCAAGTTACGATTATTGATGCCAATCAACTGTGTATCTAGCTCCAGAGCCCGTTCCAGCTCTTCACGGTCATGCACTTCTACAAGAGCATCAAGACCAAGATCCTTGGCGAGAGCGAGATACTGCTTCATCTGATCCGTTGTCAAAATGGCCGCAATCAGCAAAATCGCATCAGCACCAATTAATCGGGCCTCATAAATTTGTTTGGGATCAATCGTAAAATCCTTCCGTAAAAGAGGGACATTGACCGCTTTACGTACCGCCTTGAGATAATCATTGCTTCCTTGGAAATAAGACACATCTGTCAGCACCGAAATGCAATCAGCGCCTGCTTGTTCATAGGCCTCCGCGATAAGCACGGGATCGAAGTCCTCGCGAATCAGTCCCTTGGAGGGCGATGCTTTTTTCACTTCGGCAATAAGACCCATCGAACGTTTTTTTCGTGTTGTTAACGCTTGTTCAAAGCCGAGGCAAGCAGGAAGCCCCGAAATCACTTTCTCGGCTTCCTTCAAGGAAAAGCTCCCGTTCATAGCTTCTACTTCCGCTAGCTTTGTAGCGACTATTTTATCAAGAAACATGGCTCAATTCTCCTGTATATTGGATTAGATCATTCAACTTTTGCTCGGCTCGACCCGAATCAATCACGTCAGCGGCAAACTTGACGCCTTGCTGCAGCGTACCTACATGGCCTGTTACGTAGAAACAAGCTGCGGCGTTAGCGAGCACAATATCGCGATAAGGTCCTTTTTCTCCCGCAAAAATATGACGGATGATTTCGGCGTTAAGAATCGCATCTCCGCCTGCAACATCTTTAATGCTATGGGCACGCAGACCAAGATCGTCTGGTGTTATAAAGTACGTATTAATCGCATCCAGCCTAAGCTCGGAAACTTTCGTGGAAGCCGAAATACTAAATTCGTCCAATCCATCTTCGCTAGCCACAACTAAGGCTCTCTTCAAACCGAGCGCTTGGAGCGATTGAGCGATTAACTCCGTTTTTGAAGAATCGAATACGCCGAGTACTTGACGATCTGCTCCAGCGGGATTGGTAAGTGGTCCGAGAAGATTGAACACGGTTCGAAAGCCAAGCTCGCGGCGCGGTGCTGCCACATGCTTCATCGATTGATGATAAGCCTGAGCGAACATGAAACATATCCCTGCTTTTTCCAAGCACTTGGCTGCCTGATCACCATTTAAGGTAATATTCACCCCTAATGCTTCCAGCACATCCGCACTTCCGCTTTTGCTCGACATTGCGCGATTGCCATGCTTCGCAACACGAATGCCGCCTGCTGCAGCGACAATTGCTGCTGTTGTTGAGATATTGAATGTTTCTGCGCCATCTCCGCCTGTTCCGCAGGTATCCAACAAATTCTCCTGGCCTACGTGCACTTGAACGGCCTTACTGCGCATCGTCTCTGCAAATCCTGTAATTTCCTCCAAGGTCTCGCCCTTCATGCTTAGAGCGGTCAGCAGACTGCCGATTTGCGCTTGCGTAGCTGCTCCCTCCATGATTTGGGTCATGACAGTCCGAGCTTCCTCGCGGCTTAAATGGTTGCCTTTGATGACTTTTCCGATCGCTTGTTGCACATTTATTAGTCCACTCATCGCTTGATTTCTCCTTCTTTCCCTTAAGAGTTAACAAAGTAATCTTTGTTAATATCACTGACTGGTCTAGGTTCAGGGCTGAACATGGCCTCTGCCATTCGGATCGATTTGAGCAAGGCTGTTGCTTTATTGACCGTTTCTTGGTATTCACTTTCAGGAACAGAGTCCCATACAATACCAGCTCCAGCTTGAACGTAAGCTTTGCCCTTTTTGAAAATGATCGTCCGAATTGTAATACAGGTATCCAAGTTCCCTGAAAATCCTAGATAACCAATCGCTCCGGCATAAGCGCCGCGAGATTCTGGCTCCAGCTCGGCAATAATCTCCATCGCTCTTAGTTTCGGTGCTCCAGACACCGTCCCTGCTGGAAGACAGGATAGAAAGGCATCGAAGAAATCTTTGTCTTTAGCGATTTTGCCCGATACGTTGGATACAATGTGCATAACATGCGAATACCGCTCTATATCCATGAATGTATCACATTTCACCGTACCGAATTCCGATACGCGGCCAATATCATTGCGGCCCAGATCGACCAACATCAAATGCTCCGCGCGCTCTTTTTCGTCAGCAAGCAGTTCTTTCTCCAACGCCAAATCCTCTTCGGGTGTTTTTCCTCTTGGTCGTGTACCGGCTATTGGCCGAGTCTCCACCTTTTCCTCTTCAACTCGAACCAGCAGCTCTGGCGATGTGCCAACAACGATTTCATCGTCCATTTTGAGCACATACATATAAGGAGAAGGATTCATCGTGCGCAGGACGCGATAAACTTGCAACGGAGACACCGTTGTTTCGATTTCAAAACGCTGAGAAAGCACCACTTGGAAAATATCGCCTGCGCGAATGTATTCCTTCGCTTTGTTGACATTTGCGATATATTTCTCCTTGGTGATGTTCGAACGTATCTCTCCGAGATCAGGTTCAGCCACTATCGGGTTATGCGTCATTGTATCCGAGCTTAACGGGCGCTTAATTTTCTCAATGGTTGCATCGATTTTCTCGCATGTTGCCTGATAGGCCCTGACGATATCCGCATCCGTCGCAAATGGTTGTATGTGGACATTAGCAATCACTTTAATTTGTTGTTTAAAATGATCGAACACAACCACTTGATCGCAAAACATGAATTGAATATCATTCATTTGCAAATCATCAATCTGATGAGCCGGCAGCTTCTCGTAGTATTGCAGCAGATCGTATCCGAAGAATCCGACAGCCCCCCCGGTAAAACGAGGCAAGTCAGCAAGTTGAGGACTGGAGTAGGAACGCAGATAGGCTTTAAGCACGTCAATCGGCTTCTCGTCAGAAACTGTCGTCTCCGTGACTGTCTCCACCTCTGTCTTTCCATGCTTAGCCTTGATCATCAAGAAAGGATCGCTGCCGATGAAAGAGTAACGAGCCCACTTTACTCCACCCTCCACACTTTCTAGAAGAAACGCGCGCTTTTCCTGATAAAGATGCTGAAATACACGTATAGGGGTCTCTGTATCTGCTAACAAATGACGGACCACCGGAATAAGATTATAATTTTTGGCCAGACGAATCACTTCTTGAATTTCAGGTGTATACATGGAAACATCCCCTCTCAGCTTGTGAGCTGCTCGCAGCTGCGGCGCTCAAAACTCTAGTCGACACTTATGCAACAAAAAAACCTCTACAAGCGTAGAGGTTTGAATTTAGAAAAAGTAGAAGATCAGGACGAATTAGGAAAAAGAAACGAAGGCTGCACGTAAACAAACAGATTGTCTCTATAAAGAGATATCTATTTCTTCGACATATCCTAGGTTACTTCTCTCTGCTCATCTGGGCTCAGCTCTACTTGGCTAAAAACTCTGCTCTACTACCTAAACTCATCTAATTTCACTATACTACCGTGTGGCTTCATTTGTCAATTTAACAATATCAGGGCGAAGTGCTTTCGCCTCTTTTAAGTATACATGGTTTATTTCCGCTTGACCTTTGGTTGTATTCACTTGCACCATTAAACGGATACATTTTGGCAATGCGTTCTCAACTGGAACTTCCAGGGAACACATAAGAGGTACAAGCTCCCAACCGACTAAAGCGCGAATCGCGCGTGCCGGGAATGTCGCTGTAATGTCCTCTGTTACCGTTATAAATACGGAACAAATATCTTCAGGTCGAAAGTCATTAACCTCTACAATCGTTCGAAGAAGTTCTTCTGTAGCGGTTAAAATCTCCGTTTCTTCGTTTTGTTCAACCGTTGTCGCTCCACGAATTCCCCTTAAGAACATCGACTAACTCTCCCCTTTTAAAAGCTCGACAATTTGTCTGACTTGCCCCGTCGTTACATCCTTGCGAATCTCTACCTTGCCGATCTCCGTAGGAATGATGTAAACCATCGTGCCTTCTTTAAATTTCTTATCATGCATCATAGCGCTCATGATGCTATCGGTGTCCAAATGAGAAGGAATATCCACAGGCAGCCCGAACTTCTGGAATAACCCTTTCGTTACGGTATGAATATCTTCTGCATAACCAAACTGCTGAGCAAGCTTCGCAGCTCCGACCATGCCAATGGAAATGGCTTCTCCATGCAGCAGTTCGCCATAACCGGCAACTGCTTCTAACGCATGACCAATCGTGTGGCCTAAGTTGAGGATGGCACGTAGATCATTCTCTCGTTCATCTTGTGACACCACAATGGACTTGACCTTACAGCCTACATATAGTGCATAGCTAAGCGCTTCCGGATCTAAGGCAAGAAGTTTATCCGCGTGATCATCGCACCATTGTGTAAACGTCGCATCCCAGATCAAGCCGTGCTTGATCACCTCGGAGAGGCCCGCCTTTACTTGGCGCGGTGGCAATGTCAAGAGCATGTCGATGTCGAAGAGGACTAGCTCGGGCTGATGAAAAGCACCGATGATGTTTTTCGCCATCGGATGATTAACCGCTACCTTGCCGCCTACTGAACTGTCGTGGGCAAGAATCGTTGTCGGGATCTGTACAAAACGGATCCCGCGCATAAAGCTCGCCGCTGCGAAGCCGGCGAGATCGCCGACGACGCCCCCTCCGAGGGCCACAATCGCAGAACTGCGATCGAGGCCTGTCTGGAGGGCGACGGTTATGATATCCTCAAGCTGCGCGAGGGATTTGGACGTTTCACCTGCGGGTACAACGCAGGCTGTGGCGGCGTATCCGCCGTCGCTAAGCAGCGACAACACCCGTTCTAGGTGCAGCGGAGCCACCGTTTCATCCGTAACGATGAGCAGCGGCGACTTGCGGCTGAGCTTCGCGCGGTCAAACAAATCTGCGATATCATTTAGAATACCTTGACCAATATAAATAGGATAAGACCGTTCGCCAAGCTCAACTGTGAGCTCTTTCATATTAATAGCTCTCCACTTGGGCTAGGAAATTGTTCAAATTCGCACGGATCTCTTCCAAGGAATCGCCGCCGAATTTATCCAAAAATGCGTTCGCTACTTCCCAAGCAATGACATTCTCCATAATGACGCCAGCTGCCGGAACGGCACAGGTGTCGGAGCGCTCAACCTGCGCGGTGAATACTTCTTTCGTATCAATATCCACGCTTTGCAGCGGTTTATATAGTGTAGAAATGGGTTTCATAACACCGCGAACGATAATTTGCTCGCCTGTCGTCATACCGCCTTCAAACCCGCCTGCACGATTTGTTCTACGGCTGAAGCCACCTTCTTGATTGTACAAAATTTCATCATGAACATTGGAGCCTCTGCGTTCAGCGGCTTCAAACCCAATACCGAATTCGACCCCTTTGAACGCTTGAATGGAAAGAACGGCTTGCGCAATTTTACCATCCAGTTTGCGATCCCACTGCACATGGCTGCCTAGACCCACAGGCACGCCTTCGATAATCACTTCAACGATACCACCCAGTGTATCGCCATCTTCCTTAGCTGCATCAATCGCGGCGATCATTTTAGCTTCTGCCTCTTTGTCCACCACGCGTACCGGAGATTCTTCCGTAACGCGAATAAGCTCATCGATTGGAAGCTCTTGACGCGTCGCTTCAACATCACCGATTCGGATAACTTGTCCTGCTACTTTGATTCCGAATTCAGCCAACAACTGACGAGCGACGCCGCCGGTGGCAACGCGAAGCGTCGTTTCACGGGCACTGGAACGCTCCAAAATATTCCGCAGGTCCTTTTGATTGTATTTCAGACCACCGTTTAAATCAGCATGACCTGGGCGAGGACGGTTTACGCGACGTTTGCCTTCGTCATCGCCTTCAACTGATTCAATCCCCATTACCGTTGTCCAATGCTTCCAGTCGTTATTCACAACAACGAGTGCAATTGGCGCTCCGGTTGTTTTACCATGACGCACACCGCCAACAATATTCGCCGTATCTTTTCAATTTGCATCCGTCGACCGCGACCATAGCCTTTTTGACGTCTGTGTAATTGAAAATTCAGATCTTCGAAGTTCAGGGTTACATTACTTGGGAACCCTTCAATAATTGCAGTGAGTTGCGGGCCGTGTGTTTCTCCTGCCGTTAAATATCTCACAATCCGTTACCCCCTTTAATTGTTGAGAAGCATGCTGCTTCGTAATCATTCATTTGAGTTGTTTCCATCATCACTATGTATGAAATACTTTAGCGCTTTGACGCGCGATTATCTTTTGTCATTATAGTATAGGTACTGAGGTTTGGCAACAGCACAAACACAAAAACACGCTTGGCATCAGAGGTGCGATCCCCTTTCGCAAAAGCGTGTCAGCAGCTTGACAGCCTGTATGAGTTACCCGTGCATGGGTTGCTTTTGAACGATTCTTGGAAGTTCCGCCATCTGTGGATCATTCATAAGACCCGTAATTTGGCTTGAATCTAATCCCAAAATTTGCGCGCACTCCTGAATCGAGATCATTCCTCTGCGATAGGCGGTAATCACTTTGCGTTTATCCATATATACCCTCCTAAGCGTTTCCTTTTAATACCTTTTAGTATAGGAAAAACTGGAAGATCTTATACTTCTTTTTTACGATAAAAGAACGTATCTGCGGGCTCAAGATCGTATTGACCCGGAGAAAATATTTGCTCAGTCGATCCGACGAACAGGAGCCCGCCCGGTTTCAGCGCTTTCGAAAACTTTTGATACAACACATGCTTCGCTTCTTCTGTAAAATAAATGATAACATTGCGGCACACAATAAGATCAAATCCCGTATCGAACGTATCGACGAGCAAATTTTGTTTCTGGAACTTAATGGATTTCTTTAGATCATCCGTAATATGATACATAACCTGATCTTGTCTAAAGTATTTTTTCACATATTTCGGAGGAACGTCACGTAAAGATCGATCCAAGTAAATTCCTTTACGCGCCTTCTCTAAAGCCCCGTCGTCGATATCTGTTGCGTGGAGATTAGCTTCAGCCAACGCTCCCTGTTCAGCCAATATCATCGCCAAGGTATAAGGCTCTTCACCAGTTGAACAAGCTGCACTCCATACTTTTAAGCGGCGATTTTTTTGAGCATCTCAGGGATAAATCGCTGTTCAACAAGTTCCCACCGATTCGGATTTCTCCAAAACTCTGAAACATTGATCGTCATTCGATCCAAAAATTCGTAAAACAATTCTTTATCCTTCATCATGGCATCGAAAAAAGCGACAAAAGTGTTATACCCACGCTTCATACGAAGCGTAGTCAAACGTCTTTTCATTTGCGCTTCTTTATATAAAGCTAGATCAATGGATGTAACCTCTTTTATTTTTTTGATAAACAACAAAAAATCCTGGTCTTCCATATGTCCACCTACCTTGAGGATTTGCTACTAACATACATTCTATAGCGCTTTCTTCTTTCCTCTAAAAAAAGACAAAAAAAGAACCCTCATCGCGAAGATGGCAGGCTCTTCGTTTGAAACGTCAGATCCAAGTCTGAATCACTTTGCTGTATGCGAAAATCTCTTCTGAGTTGAAAAAGTTGCCAATTTCTCGCGCCGCACTCTCAGGTGAATCCGAACCATGAATTAAATTTAAATTCGTATGTACAGCGAAGTCGCCTCGAATGGTACCGGGAGCCGCTTCCAGAGAATTCGTCTTGCCGATCATTGTCCGGGATAATGCAATGACTTGTTCGCCTTCCCATACCATAGCAAAGACTGGACCGGATGTTATGAAATTCACAAGTCTCTCATAAAAGTCTTTCCCTTTGTGTTCCGCGTAATGAAACTCTGCCTGCTCTCTCGACATGACAGTAAGCTTACTCCCAATTAATTGGAATCCTTTCTGTTCAAAACGTTTCATAATTTCACCGATGAGCCCGCGTTGTACGCCATCTGGTTTAACCATTAAGAATGTTTTCTCCATGTGCAGACTGCCTCCTTTAATAGGTTGAACCTATGTATCCTTCGTTCTAGAATACACTTCTTGGCAACATTTCTCAAATCGATAATTAATAAGAACGATTGCTAATAAAATAAGCAACCTCGATTAGGTCCTTTTTGGCTTGAATATCCGGCAGCTTGTCCAGCGAAGCAATCGCTTTATCCATATATTTTTGAGATAGAGCATCCGCCCTTTGGATGCCATCACTGCTTCGAATCATATCCAATAATTTGCTCACCTCTGTTTGACCATCAGCCTCTTGAATTCGCTCCAGCTCGGTCAAAATGTGAGGTCTAAGTGAGCGATCTTCTAAGGCAAACAATACAGGCAGTGTAATGTTGCCTTGTTTAACATCGCTGCCTGGCGGCTTGCCGATTTGCTTTTCCGTGCCTATCAGGTCCAAAATATCATCGCGTATTTGAAACACCATACCGATGTTATAGCCGAATGTATATAGCTTGTTGCTTATCCAATCGGGCGCATTGGCCGCTACCGCTCCCAATTGACACGAGATCGCGATAAGCAAGGCCGTTTTGCGTCGAATCCGCAATAAGTAGTCTCGAATCGTCTGATCCGCATGAAAAAAGAAACGAATCTGTTCCATTTCTCCAATCGACATTTCCACAATCGCCTTGGACATAATTTGATGGACCGTAGGATTAGGAATTTCGGTAATGACACCTAGCGCTTTAGCAAATATGAAATCTCCTGTGAACATGGCAATGCGATTATCCCATTTGGACCGGACAGTTAACTGTCCACGTCTCGTATTCGCATCATCAATTACATCGTCATGGACTAGCGATGCCATATGTATAAGTTCTAAAGGCACAGCAACGTGCTTCATCGTCTGCAACTGGTAGTCGCCAAATTCACCTGAAAGGAGAACAAATACAGGGCGAATGCGCTTTCCCCCTGCTTTCAATAAATGCAACGAAGTATCTCTGAGCATCGAGTGATCGGCATGAATGCTTTCCTCGAGTTCTTTCTCGATCGCCGCGATATCTTTCTTTTTTCTTGTATAAATATCCATTAGGTTTTTCATTCTGTCACCTGTACCACCTTATTATCTGACCATAAACCGATAGTTGCCGGCTTAGGCAGGAAACCAAGCTCATAGCAATACTTGTAATACAAGGTTAATCCATCCCATTGTTCGGTCCCAAAATCATAGCACAACGTATGAAAATAATGACGCCAATATTCCCTTACTCCTCCGACAGTCATTTGCGCTTTCTGAATCAATTCATCCGGATGCTGGTGGGCTCTGACTTTACTTTTCAAAAAAGCATCGAATACAGTCGCCACCAATTCCGGATACTTCGTTGTTGTTTCTTTACGAATAGCCCAAACTGCGAATGACATCCATTGCCCCGTCCATTTAGCCCATTCTTGTCCAAGATCCGTAACCATATACTTCGTATTGCGCCAGTTCTCTTTAATCGCATCATCACCGATCAATAAGGCACCATCCGCCTTTTCCATCATGAGTGCCAAGTCAGGCTGCGAATATTCGTAAGTGGGTTTTCCCCCATAAAACTTTTCAAGAATAATTTTCAGTAAATTACTGAGGTTGCAGACGTAGTTGGCAGTACGATACGTCCGTTTGCAATTTCGCGTAACGGCTGTTCATGAAACAATAGAATGGAATTCACTTCACCATAAGCGCTTACGGATAAATCCGGATACAACAAATAATTCTCAAAGTTCTCGCCATAAGCAAAAGAGGATATGGGGCCCATATCGATTTCACCAGCTGCCATTGCCTTGTTCAACGAGGTTGGCACCTGCTCAATAATGTCCACTTCTGAGCTATTCATGAGTTCAGGAAAATAATAATAGATCGGCCAAACATTCGTATAGTTAATTCGACCAATTCGTATTCTAGGGTCTTGGCTGTTCATCATTATCCCCCCATCTACGGTACAAAGCATGCTCAACTTCCATGCTATCCAAAACTTTTCCTACCAAAAAATCGACCATATCTTGAATCGAACTAGGACGATTATAAAAAGCTGGCATCGCAGGAAGCATACGCACGCCCATTCTTGATAAAGTAAGCATATTTTCTAAATGAATGGCATGCAGAGGTGTTTCCCTAGGTACCAAGATTAATTTTCTTCCTTCTTTCAACATGACATCTGCTGTACGCTCTAGCAAATTATCAGAAGAACCGTGAGCGATTCCGGATAAGGTACCCATCGAACATGGAATAACGACCATTCCCTTCGTTCGGAAAGAGCCGCTTGCTACGGTAGCGCCAATATCGGCAATCGGATGAAAATCATACGAACCCTGACGTCCTCCAAAATGCTGCTGCAGCATCTCTTTACGCTTACTTGCGTTCCAGTCCAACTCATCGTGCAGAACTCGCCAGCCTGCCTCTGTAATGATGAGATGGACATTTAACCCTTGCTCTAGCAGCACCTGACACAGCCTGACCCCATAGATGGCTCCACTGGCTCCTGTTATGCCGATTACCCAATTACCGCTCATGAATGCTGCCTCAAAAGCACGTCAAGCCATGTGAAAGCAAACATTACTAAGCTAAGTACGCCATTCATCGTAAAGAACGCTGTATTTAATTTGGATAAATCTTGAGGAGATACGAGCCTGTGTTCTTTATACAAAATAAAATAAGCGATAACGAGTCCGATTAAGTAAAGCCAGCTTAAATTTGTAATGAAAAATAAAGTAATTAATCCAACCGCAGTAAGTACGTGAAGGACGCGCGCTGTATGAAGCGCAGCTTTAATACCGAAACGACTTGGCAAAGAATGCAGCCCCTCGTTACGATCAAATTCCGCATCTTGGCACGCATAGATAAGATCAAACCCTGTGCTCCAACATACGACCGTCAAATAAAAAATAATAGATGACCAGGTGATATGACCTGTTACTGCAACCCATCCGCCAAGCGGAGCCAGCCCTAAGGTTATCCCTAGGAAGAAATGGCAAGTCCATGTAAATCTTTTGGTGTACGAGTAAAAGACAAGAAAAAAGACAGCAATTGGCAGCAATTTCATCGATAAAGAACTCAAATGAGAAGTTGCCCAAAACAATAACGCAAATGAAATAAGGATATAAAAGATAACTTGCTGTATGGAGATTAACCCCGCTGGTATCGCTCTATTCTCGGTTCGGGGATTTTTTTTATCGATCGTTTTGTCTATGACACGGTTTAGGGCCATTGCTGCAGTTCTTGCCCCCACCATAGCTAACGTAATCCAACCGATTTGAGCCCATGATGGCAGATGTCCATTCAATACAACTGAACCGAGGATAGCCCCCATGAACGCAAATGGCAAAGCAAAAACACTGTGTTCAAATTTAATCATTTCCAAAAAAATTTTTAGTTTAGTAAACATATGCTGATTACACTCCTGATTTCGTTTTCCCCTTGGTTCCCATATGCAAGGCTGCAATGCCGCCCGTTAGTGGATATGCTTGTACATTTTCTAGTCCCTGTTTCTCGAATATGGCTGCCAGTTGTTTGTGATCGGGAAAATGGATTAATGATTCCGGTAACCATTTGTATTCCTCATACTTCTTTGCAATGAGCTTCCCCATAAACGGCAACACCCGTTGGAAGTAAAAATAATAGATAGACTTAAAAGGCTCCCATGTCGGCTTGGATAACTCTAGAGACACAACCAGCCCTCCTGGTTTAACGACACGCTGCATTTCACGAATAACCTGCTCCAGATCAGGAACATTGCGAAGCGCAAGTCCAATCGTTGCATAATCAAACGAATTGTCGTCATACGGAAGACTCATGGCATTCCCACGAACTAACTGAATTTGATCATTCAAGCGGAGCTCCTTGATTTTGACTGCGCCATAATCGAGCATGTTTTGGCTAAAATCAAGACCGATCATCTTCCCGCTGCCGCTAGCCTGAGCTAAACTGATCGTCCAGTCACACGTGCCACAGCACAAATCTATGGCAGTCTCGCCTGGCTTCACATTCATCTTCTTCATAGTGAATTTACGCCAAGCTTTGTGCCTGCGAAAACTTAAAATATTGTTCATCAAATCATATTTGGGGGCAATGCTTTCAAAGACGGAATGCACGAATTCCTCTTTGGTCTTGGTTGATTTAGGCTGCAAATCCGATTTGGTCATAGTCATCTGTCCAGTCACCTCAAATTTATTCTAACACCTTGGGCTGCTTCGCAGAGAAGCGAAGGAAAGGTTCACCAATGTGAAACAGTTCACTTATTAGCGCATCCGAATCAAGCTGCTTTATTTCGGATATTAACTTCTTGCTTTGTTGATCAAGCATCTGATAAAGCTGGGAAGAGATGTTGTATTTATGAATTAATGCTCGAACCTTTGCTTGATCCGCTTCTTCGGCATGAAGCTGCTTACGCTCCTCTTTGGTTCCCTGTTGGAGAATATGCCAGAACCCCCAACTTCCTTGAAAGTTCGACGTAGACTCTGCTCGGAAAATCTCTTCAAAAATAACTTCGCACTTCGCATAACTTCTCATTATGTCTGGCCAGGTTTGATGATAAACCTCAGACAAACACCCAGAGAAAGACAAAAACAGCTGAGATTTGATTTCCACCGTTTGGTGAATGTAATCTTCTGCCGTTAATTTAAACTGTTTCATTTTCATATAGACGTTCATCTTCAGTCGATTCACTTCACAAATGGCGCTCGATAATTGTTTAATCATCTCGATCTGCCCCGCCTGTGCAAGCAAATAGTAAAAGCGAGAGCTGAAATAATCGCCTGCCAACACTTTAAGTTGCCTGGATCTGGCTGCCTTTTTCTCTTTGATATCATTGGAAGCTGTAATCAGATCATGCGTGTCTAACGCCAATTGAACGAGTGAAGTTGCCAACGTATATAATTCGCTTGAAGCGCTCAGCTTCGTATTTCCGTTCAAAAAAGCGAACAACAGACGTGTGCGAAGCTCCGGAAAGTCCGGTAAGTCTGTATGTAGTTGGATCATATCATACTCTGTGTACTGCTTAGCAATCTCTGGAATCCGATAAGAATTCATGCAAAAGCCTCCGTAACCGTGTGCCAAATCTCATTTGTGTTCATCCATGCTTCAATCCAAATAATTATAGCATAACCCGTATTCAGAAGCACACTTAATTATAAGGGATATCTTTGCTGCCATCTGGAGGTGTAAGTAAGGCGAAAACGGTTCTGTAATTGTTGTTCAAGTTGAATCAAACTAAGACTACTTGCATTCTGCTCCATATCTTTCCCATGTTCACGATCTGCTACCATGGCTAAGACAAGTTGTGTGGAGGCTTCGTCCGTTGAACCCGAATAATCCAACACACGCACCCAAATTTGATCCACATTTTTCGTTTTCATCATGATCATTGCGCAATTGTATATAGATCTCGATATACAGCTGTTGTATCTGCATTTTTGAGTAAACTAAGATCAAGAGAAAGTCGGGAATTGCTTAACTCAACCTTGCGAATCCGAAGCTGAAGCGGAACCTGCACAAGTAAATCAACCAAATTATGATCGGTAAGCTGAGCCGCGCGATTGCTAGACCAATTATCAGCTGTGTTTAAGCTTACGGAACGATCTACATTCGGGAGAACAGATAAACATATCGCAACAACGATAGATATTCCCGCTGTCATCATAAGGCGCATGGAGCCGTTCATACCTACACCTCCTACAAGTTTTGCCTTAGCAAAACAGACTTGTTGCGCACGTATGCTTATACAAGCCCATACACCATTGTACAAAAGAAAAAAGCAGGCTATGCCTGCTTTTGAAATTATTCTTCCGTATCAATGGTGCCGTACTTGGTCATGATCAGCGCCTTGCCTCTCACTTTGACGGCAGAAGTATGTTCGGTGAACTGAGCAATCATGACTTCACCTTTATCCAGCTTCTCTGTATGATGAAAACGAGTGTCTTGACCACGAGTCAGTCCAATTACATGGACGCCATTATCCTTGGCCTTAATGACAAAATATTCATTCCCGTTCGTAGTCGGATTATTTGTTTTATTGTTCTGTTCCACTTTCCAACCTCCGTTCTAAACAAACTTGACTTTCTTACTTCATGATGCCAAAAAAAGTATCCAGAAGTCAACCAAGCTTTAAACGGACATTTCTTTGGCGGCCACTTTTGTTCCTTTGTTATAAAACTTTTTGAATGAGACAGGGATGACCTTGTTCGTGACAATACGAATCAAGAAATCGGACAGCTTAACGGTTCCGAAGGCAAACAGCATGCCGGCGAATACATCGATCAGCCAATGGATTTGTAAATACAAGGTAGAAAATATAATTGCGCTGCAATACGTGACCATCATTGTTTTGAAAATGCGATCTTTCTCCCTCAAAGCCAGCAGCAGCATGGCAAAGGAAATGGACGTGTGCATACTCGGAAAGCAATTCATGGCAGCGACTAGCAAAGAATTCTCATCGGCAAAAACACGATGCAATAAATCGGGCTGCTTATTCACGTACCAAACTTCATGCAGCAAAATCAAATTATAAAAAGGCAAAATAAGCGGAAATTGAAGCATATGACCTGACAATGCATAGGAGAGCATTTTCTTGATACTTCTTGTCCAATAACTTCTTACCATACAAATCCATAACGATAATACAAAGCCATAATTATAAATCCACACCATGGCTTTATCAAGAAAAGGATTTGCTATCCATCTGGCCCATCCACCGGTATTTAAGGGAATAGCGTTCATATAGGCATCCCAATGCCAGGGATGACGATTATTTTCAAACATCCAATTGGCAATTCTCCACCAAAAGCTGTTCCCGCTCCCATAAAAATAGTAAAACACGCCTAAAAGCGGGATACCGACAATAAAAAAACGTTTCCAATCGACATCGATCTGATCCTTACGGACACCAAGCAAGCAGATTAACAGCAATATCCAACATTCTTTACTCCAATTGCCGACCGTACCAATACGCCACACCAAATATATGGAAGCAATAATACCGTACATCGTCCAGTCTTGCGATTTCACAAGCTCATTCAGTTTCAACTTGCTCAAGGTTGTTCCCCCTAATCTTTCTCTATGAAGTGCGAATAATTGGAACAAGCTTCTTCATGAGAAAAAGACATCGGACTTCGATGTCTTTTTCATAATCGGAGTAACACGATTTGAACGTGCGACCTCACCCACCCCAAGGGTGCGCGCTACCAGGCTGCGCCATACCCCGTTCGTAAGCTATGGCTTACTTATTCACTTTTGTAATTATAGTAGGAGATTTTGTAATTGTAAAGGCATTTTGCAGCACAAATAAATAAAGCCGCAACTGCGGTTAGCGGTCACGGCTTTGTTGTTGGTATAACGTTCAATAGTATGTAAAATCAGTAATTATTGAATGCCATCTTTAAGTGCTTTACCAGGTTTGAAAGCTGGAATTTTGCTAGCAGGGATTTCGATTTCATCACCAGTCTGTGGATTACGTCCTTTACGAGCAGAACGTTCACGAACTTCGAAGTTACCAAATCCAACCAATTGTACTTTATCTCCACCTTGCAGCGCTTCAGAAATTGCATCAAAAACAGCATCAACTGCTTTTGTTGCATCTTTCTTGGAAAGCTCGGAGGTTTCAGCAACCTTGTTAATCAATTCAGATTTATTCATGCCATTCACCTCCCCCCAAGATTACTCACTTCCGTTACTTCCTGTTTTCACCGTTTCGTCAGAAAATATACATTATTTTTTGAAAAATCGTTGATTTTCTTAGTGAAAATGAATTTCGAAAGCAGACGAATAAACTCATAGTAATACACTGAGTCAGCAATTTCAAGTATTACTCTCCTTTTTACGTGGTAATTTTTGCTATAAAACGACAAAAACACTCTTTCGAGTGTTTTTCGAGTCGAATTTTTTACAAAATAATGGCAATAAGTCCACCTGAACCCTCATTAATAATGCGTCCCAACGTTTCTTGCAATTTATAGCGGGCATTGTCTGGCATTTGGGCCAGCTTGCCTTGAATGCCTTCGCGGACAATGGAATGCAAGGATCTGCCAAATATATCAGACTCCCAAATTTTCAGCGGATTATCTTCAAAATCCTGCATGAGATAACGCACAAGCTCTTCACTTTGCTTCTCTGTCCCGATAATCGGCGAGAACTCAGACTCTACATCTACTCGTATCATATGAATAGAAGGCGCTGTTGCCCTTAATCTGACGCCAAATCTGGAACCTTGCCGTATAAGCTCCGGCTCGTCAAGAGCCATCTCAGCCAACGTTGGAGGCGCGATACCGTAGCCTGTTGTTTTGACCATTTCCAACGCTTCGGCAAATTGATCGTATTCTCGCTTCGCATGCGTGAAGTCTTGCATAAGCTGAAGAAGGTGATCCTTCCCGCGAATTTCTACCCCCACCACTTCAACAAGAATACGGTCATAGAGTTCATCAGGCGCAAATAAGTCAATCTCAGCTACGCCTTGACCCATTCGAAGATCCGCCAATGCGGCCTTATCAATGAATTCATATTCGGCAAATTGGCTAACGACACGATCCACATCACGCAGACGACGAATATCTTGCACCGTATCACGGACAGAATTTTCGAATTGCGTACGCAGCCAATGATTTTCATCCAGAACCATCACCCAGCTAGGTAAATTAACATTGACTTCATGAACTGGGAACTCATAAAGCACCTCGCGCAGGACGGACACCATTTCCTCTTCGCCTGCACTGGCTACACTCATGGTTACAACAGGAACGTCATAACGACTTTGCAGCTCGCTGCGCAGCTCAAGCGCCGGCTCACTGTTCGGCTTTTGAGAGTTAATGATCACAATGAATGGCTTGCCTACTTCTTTCAACTCATTAATAACTCTTTCTTCTGCTAGCACATACGAAGACCTCGGAATATCAGAAATCGTACCATCTGTTGTTACAACTACACCAAGTGTAGAATGCTCCTGAATCACTTTACGGGTTCCGATTTCGGCAGCCTCTTGAAAAGGAATCGGCTCATCAAACCACGGTGTATTAATCATACGCGGGCCATTTTCGTCTTCATAGCCTTTGGCGCCATCGACTGCATAACCTACACAATCGACGAGGCGAACGTTCACATTAAGCCCCTCAGCCACCGAAATTTGAACCGCGGTATTCGGTACGAATTTCGGCTCCGTTGTCATAATCGTGCGGCCAGCAGCGCTCTGCGGGAGTTCATCGGTAGCCCGGATCCTGTCCGCTTCGCTTTGAATGTTAGGCAGCACTACAGATTCCACAAAACGTTTGATAAAGGTTGATTTTCCTGTACGGACTGCTCCGACTACCCCCAGGTAAATGTCCCCTCCCGTTCGTTCTGCAATGTCCTTAAAGATATCCACTTTCTCCAAGAGAATCCCTCCTACAGTTTGGTCGTCAACTGACGCTAAAAGACGATAGCAATTGACTACTCGTACATCATCTAGAGAACTTTGATCATCGACCAAGTCTCGCCTTATTGGACTAGTAAGAAATATATGTACTTTCGATAGAAATATGATAGATGCGCTCGAACTTTTTTCAGCAACCATATTTTAAAGAGGCACATATGGCTTTCTTTATAGAACCATATATAGGGATCTTTGATCGGAGATCAAAGTCTCACCACATTGAAAGAATATATGAGCGATTCGCATGAGATATTCTGAACATACGAAAAAACCTCTTACAATTTTGTAAGAGGTCGCGCCATTATTTGTTTTGCGGCATCGGTTGGTTGTTTTGCCAATAATACGGGTAACTGCGTACAGGCACAAAATAAGATTTATTCACAAGAATGTCACGAAGTTAAAGTGATGCCACTTGCTCATGAACTCATTTTTAATCTGCTCCGGGGCCGCTCAGATCGCTACGAAGCCATTGCGTTTACAATGCTTTCCTATCCGGAGATTCATATGCAAGCTTTAGAGGATTTGCTAAAGCGAAATAGCTGGGGAGTCGAGTTTCAAATGAAATTGCAAAGTCTCTTAAATTCTCCCAAATAACAAGATGAAAGCGTCTAAAAGTAGGTGTGTAATGTCACAAATGGAAGTACACTTTTGGCCGGATGATAAAAAAATTGGTGTTCGTCCCGGAACGACATTGCTCGATGCTGGACGCAAAGCGAAGGTTCATATCCGCACGCGCTGTGGGGGCAAAGCCGCTTGCCTCATGTGCAAAGTGATCGTTCAGGATTCCTCAGGACTTGCTCCGATGAATGTCAATGAACGACTGAAGCTGGGTTCACATGCCGATGAGGGTTATCGTTTAGCCTGCCAGGCGCGTGTTACCGGCTCTGTTCAGGTTACGGTTCCCGAAGATCCGCTTAAGGCAGCCATACGTGCGCAGCTTGCCAGACAGGCGGCAGAGGACGATTTATTTTGAAAAAGATAGGATGATTTCCATTGCAAATAAACCGAATTCTTTCAAAAATGAGATGGTTGGGCATTGCAACATGCTTCCTTCTAGTTCTTAGTGGCTGTGCATATCCCAAGGAACTGCGGAAAGCAATTCATGGCAGCGACTAGCAAAGAATTCTCATCGGCAAAAACACGATGCAATAAATCGGGCTGCTTATTCACGTACCAAACTTCATGCAG